>CAIMZI010000062.1 GCA_903845935.1 uncultured beta proteobacterium
AAGCGCCGCCGCCGCAAGCGCGGCACCCTGGTCGATCCGGCCCGCCGTGTGGTGATCAACGAGCTGGTTTGCGAGGGCTGTGGCGACTGCGGCGTGCAAAGCAACTGCATCAGCGTGGAGCCGTTGGAGACCGAGTTGGGCCGCAAGCGCCAGATCAACCAGAGCAGCTGCAACAAGGATTTTTCCTGTCTGAAGGGTTTTTGCCCCAGCTTTTTGACGGTGGAGGGCGGCAAGCTGAAAAAGCCCAAGGGCGCTGCGGCGGCGAATGGCAGCACCGCGCAGGCTTCTGCACTGCCCGACTTGCCCACACCGGCCATCCCCGATGTGGCGAACGCCCCCGGCGGCGTCTGGGGCATGGTAGTGGCCGGTGTCGGCGGCACCGGCGTCATTACCATCGGTCAGTTGCTCGGCATGGCGGCGCATCTGGAGGCCAAGGGCATCGTCACCCAGGATGCCGGTGGCCTGGCGCAAAAGGGGGGCGCCACCTGGAGCCATGTGCTGATCGGCGCCACGCAGGACAGCATCCGCACCACGCGTGTGGGCATGGCCAGCGCGGACCTGATCATCGGCTGCGATCCCATCGTGGTAGCGGGCAAGGAAACGCTGACGCGTATGCGCAGCGGCCGCACCCATGTGGCGCTGAATTCCAACAGCACGCCGACCGCCGGTTTCGTGAAGAACGCCGACTGGGTGAATCCCGGAGAGCAGTGTCTGAGCGACATCGCCACGGTGGTGGGCGCGGACCGCCTCGGCACTTTTGACGCCGATGCCCTGGCCGTGCAGGTGCTGGGCGACGCCATCTATACCAATCCGATGATGCTGGGCTACGCTTGGCAAAAGGGCTGGATTCCGCTGCAGCGTGCGTCCCTCATGCGCGCCATGGAGCTCAACGCCGTGGCGGTGGACAACAACAAAACCGCCTTTGACTGGGGCTGCCGCGCCGCTGTAGATCCGGCTGCGGTGCAGCGCCTGTTAAAGCCGTCCCAGGTGATTGCCTTCACCCCGCGCCCCAAGACGGGCAAGGCCGCGCTGGACGCGATGGTGGCGTTCCGCATGGACTTCTTGACGAAGTACCAGAACGCCGCCTACGCCGGGCAATACAGTGCCTTCTTCGCCAAGGTGCTCGCAGCCGAAGCCGCCCTTGGTTCCGGCGAGGCTTTTCCACTGAGCGAGGCCGTGGCCCGCTATCTGTTCAAGCTGATGGCCTTTAAGGACGAGTACGAGGTGGCGCGCCTGCACAGCGATGCCGGCTTTGCGGCACAGGTACAGGCCAAGTTTGAAGGCGATTTCAAGATCAAGTACCACCTGGCGCCACCGCTTTTCGCCAAACGCAATGACAAGGGCGAGCTGCAAAAGCAGCCGTTCGGCGCCTGGATGGGCAGTGTCATGAAGCTGCTGGCCAGATGCAAATTCCTGCGCGGCACCGCCTTGGACGTTTTTGGCCGCAGCGAAGAGCGCCGGGCCGAGCGTGCACTGATCACCGAATACCGCACGGCGATTGAAGCCATGCTGCCCACGCTCACCGCCGCCAACCGCGATGCCGCCGCCGCCTTTGCCCGGGTTCCCGAGCAAATCCGCGGCTTTGGCCACGTCAAGGCCCGGCATCTGGAAGCGGCGCGCCTGCAGTGGAAGGTGCTGCTGGACCGGTACCACCAGTTGGCCGCAGGTGTTTAACGCCGCCCCCGTACAATGGCAGGTTGACCCCTCACCCCCGGGTGTGCTCCGTCGTGGGCCACTGGCAGGGTGGGTTTAGCCTCGTTTCCCCTCATTCTGGAGTTTGCCTGTGTTCATTTCTTCTGCCTTTGCCCAAACCGCCCCCGCTGCTGCCGCTGGTGGCGACATGCAATCCACCCTGATGAGCATGCTGCCTCTGGTGCTGATGTTTGTGGTGCTGTATTTCGTCATGATCCGGCCCCAGATGAAAAAACAAAAGGATGCCAAGGCCATGATCGACGCGCTGGCCAAGGGTGACGAAGTGGTCACCGTGGGCGGCATGCTGGGCAAGATCAGCAAGATCAGCGACAACAGCCTGAGCCTGGAAATCGCCGCTGGCGTCGAGGTGCAAATCCAGCGCGGTGCGGTGGTCCAGGTGCTGCCCAAGGGCTCGGTCAAGTAATTCTTAGCAACACTTTCTGGCGCGATCATGAACCGTTATCCGGTGTGGAAGTACGCGATCCTCTTGATCGCGCTCTTGGTGGGTGGGCTTTACGCCCTGCCCAATCTGTTTGGTGAAGCCCCTGCCGTCCAGGTTTCGGTGGCCAAGACCGGCATGCGGCTGGATACTGCCGCGCTGGGTCGGGTCGAGGAGGCCCTCAAGGCGGCCAGTCTGACGCCCGATGCCCTGGCTCTGGATGGTGCCTCCATCAAGGCGCGTTTTTCCAATACCGACATCCAGCTCAAGGCCAAGGACGCGATCCAGAAGGCGCTGAATCCGGATGCCAACGATCCGGCCTATGTCGTCGCGCTGAATCTGCTGAGCCGCTCGCCGGCCTGGCTGTCTGCGCTGCACGCATCTCCCATGTATCTGGGTCTGGATCTGCGCGGTGGTGTGCACTTCATGTTGCAGGTGGACATGCAGGCGGCTCTCTCCAAGCGCGCCGAGTCGCTGGCTGGTGACATCCGCACCACGCTGCGCGAAAAGAATGTGCGCCACAGCGGCATCGCGCGCAATGACCAGACGGTAGAAATCAAGTTCAGTGACAGCGCCGCCATGGATGCGGCCAAGGCCATCATCCAGGACCAGTTCCCGGAGTTGGCCAGCGCCGAGTCGCCCGACGGTACCGGCTTCAAGCTGGTGGCCAGCATCAACCCGGTGGCAGGACGCAAGATCCAGGAGCAGGCGCTCAAGCAGAACATCACCACCCTGCATAACCGGATCAATGAGCTGGGCGTGGCCGAGCCGGTGATTCAGCAGCAGGGCCTGGACCGCATCGTGGTGCAACTGCCCGGCGTGCAGGACACCGCCAAGGCCAAGGACATTCTGGGTCGCACCGCCACACTGGAAATCCGCATGGTGGACGAGAGCGCCGAGGCGCGCGCCGCAGAAAGCGGCTCCGGCCCGGTGCCCTTTGGTGATGAGCGTTTTCTGGAACGCACCGGCCAGCCGGTCATCGTCAAGAAGCAGGTCATCCTGACCGGCGACAACCTCACTGACGCCCAGCCCGGTTTTGACAGCCAGACCCAGGAGGCCGCCGTGCACCTGACGCTGGATGCCAAGGGTTCGCGCATCTTCCGCGATGTCACGCGCGAAAGCATTGGCAAGCGCATGGCCATCCTGCTGTTTGAAAAAGGCAAGGGCGAGGTCGTTACCGCGCCGGTGATCCGTTCTGAAATTGGCGGCGGACGGGTGCAGATTTCCGGTCGCATGACGACCATGGAGGCGGCCGACACGGCGCTGTTGCTGCGCGCCGGATCACTCGCTGCGCCTATGGAAATCATCGAAGAGCGCACCATTGGCCCATCGCTGGGTGCCGAGAACATTGCCAAGGGCTTCAATAGCGTGACCTGGGGCTTTGTCGGTGTGACCCTGTTCATGTGCATGTACTACATGCTGTTTGGCGTGATCTCCAGCATTGCCCTGGCCTTCAATTTGCTGCTGCTGGTGGCGGTGCTGTCCATGCTGCAGGCGACGCTGACGCTGCCCGGTATGGCCGCGATGGCGCTGGTGCTGGGTATGGCGATTGACGCCAACGTGCTGATCAACGAGCGTGTGCGTGAGGAGCTGCGCAATGGAGCCTCGCCGCAGGCCGCCATCCACGCCGGTTACGACCGCGCCTGGGCCACCATCATCGACTCCAACGTCACCACCCTGATTGCCGGTCTGGCCCTGCTGGCCTTTGGTTCCGGTCCGGTGCGCGGCTTTGCCGTGGTGCACTGCCTGGGCATTCTGACCAGCATGTTCTCCGGTGTGTTTTTCTCGCGCGGCGTGGTCAACCTCTGGTACGGACGGCAGAAAAAGCTCAAAAGCGTGTCGATTGGTACGGTCTGGCGCCCGGCATCTGAAGCGCAGGCTCCAGCGGTTCAAAAGGGAAAGTAAAAAATGGAATTTTTCAAGATCCGCCGCGACATTCCGTTTATGCGGAATGCGTTGGTGTTCAACGCCATCTCCGGTCTGACCTTTCTGGCCGCCGTCTTTTTCCTGTTCTCGCGCGGCCTGCATTTGTCGGTGGAATTCACCGGCGGCACGCTGATGGAAGTGAGCTACTCCCAGCCCGCCGACCTCAACACCATCCGCAGCACGGTGGACGCCCTGGGCATCAACGACGTGCAGGTACAGAACTTCGGCACCGCGCAGGATGTGCTGATCCGCATGCCGGTGCAAAAGGGCAATAGCTCGGCACAGCAAAGCGACAAGGTGCTGGTCGCACTCAAGGCTGCGGATGCGTCCGTCACGCTGCGCCGCACCGAGTTTGTCGGCCCGCAGGTGGGCGACGAGCTAGCGGCCGATGGCCTCAAGGCCCTGGCCTGCGTGGTGGCCGGCATCATGCTGTACTTGGCGATTCGCTTTGAGTGGAAGTTTGCCGTGGCGGCGATCATCGCCAACCTGCACGACGTGGTCATCATCCTGGGCTTCTTCGCCTTTTTTCAGTGGGAATTTTCGCTGCCGGTGCTGGCCGCGGTGTTGGCCGTGCTGGGCTATTCGGTGAACGAATCGGTGGTGATTTTTGACCGGATCCGCGAAAACTTCCGCCGTTACCGCAAGATGAATACGCAGGAGATCATCGACAACGCCATCACCTCGACCATCAGCCGCACCATCATCACCCACGGCTGCACCCAGCTCATGGTGTTGTCCATGCTGCTGTTTGGCGGTGCCACCCTGCATTACTTTGCGCTGGCGCTGACGATTGGTATTTTGTTCGGCATTTACTCCTCGGTGTTTGTGGCCGCAGCCATTGCCATGTGGCTGGGTATCAAGCGCGAAGATCTGATCAAGGGACCGGCCAAAAAAGAAGAAGACCCTAACGACCCCAACGCCGGAGCAACGGTTTAATATTCCGTTCAATATGCTAACGTCATCGTCCAGTTTGGCCTCGCGCATAGCTCTCGGCAGGGCAGTGCGCGAGCGTTATCTGGCCGATGTCAGTGGCGCCATGGTCGAGATTGGCGATGCCGTGCAGGGGCGCTGGACAGAACTGGTGTCCGAAGTCTGCCTGAGTCGCGAATCCCAGCTGCGCCGTGATGCCTGGACGGCTTATAAGTCAGCGCAGCCGCTCTGGGTCGAGCGCACGCTGAAGGAATGGCGAGCCTGCCTAGATCCCGTCCAAGAAAAGCCGGAAGTCACACTCCAGGATTTTGCCGGCCTGGAACTGGTGGGCACCGATGTCATGGAAAACAAGATCCTGGCCTCGCGCATGGTGCTGGCCGTCAACGATGCGGTCATTGGCGAACTCGACGACCTGCGTGTGCGCATCAAGCACATGGAAGGCCTGAAAGATCTGGATAGCCGCGATTTGCTGCGCCCCGAGGTGCTGGTGCTGTTGATGGTGGAGCAGTGGCCTCGCTCCGGCATGTCACCCGATTACTGGGGCCGTGTCAGCGAGGTGGTGCAAGCCGTTTTGGTAGCCCGCATGAAGCCGGCCTATAGACTGGCCAACAGCACGCTGATAGATCACGGCATCCTGCCAGTCATTGGCCTGAAGGACCGCGTCAGTGCGCCACGCGTGTTAGCCAGCGCGGCGCAGCGCTTGTTCACGCAACCGTCTGATGAATACGATGGCGCGGACCTGGTGCAGGAAGGCGATCATGCCCAGCCTGCATCTGGCCTGTCGGCGGCTGGCCGCAGCAGCGGATTTTCGGGTGGACGCCGGACCTTGCGTGCCAGTACCGTAAGCCCGAGCAGGCCGATTGAAGCCGTTCCAACGCATTCCGCAGCCGAGGAAACCCGTTTGCTCACGGCCGGCACGCCCTTGGCGCGCGCCAGGCAGCGGGCACAGGGACTTGCCGCACAGGTCAAGGGCATTTTTGTCAGCGCTGCTGGCACCGACTTTTCCGCAACGCAGCCCTACCGGCCCTCACCCGTACTGAGTGCGGCGATTTCGCCGCAGGCCGTCGCCGCCCAGCTTGCTGCGGGAGGCTCGCTGTACCAGGACTACAGCGCCGCCGGTGTGGCACGGGTCGCCGTCGATCTGCTTGAAAAGACCGCCGAACTCAAGAAAAAAGCGGAATCCAAGAGCGAGAAGGCGACCATTGAAATTGTCGCACTGATGTTTCAGGCGATTCTGGCCGAGGAGCGCATTCCGCCCGGTGTCCGCGTTTGGTTTGCGCGCCTGCAAATGCCGGTATTGCGCGTGGCCTTGGGCGATGTCGACTTTCTGGGAAGTGCCGACCACCCGACGCGCCTGCTGATTGACCGCATGGGCTCCTGCGTCATGGGCTTTGACGGCACTGGCGTGCAGGTCTCTGCCATGGAGACCGAGGTCAAGCGCATTGTGCAGGTGATCGAGCAGTACCCGGAAACCGGCAAGAAGGTCTACAAGATCGTTTACGAAGAATTCCAGCGCTTCCTCGCCAAATTTCTGACCGAAACGCAGGCCACGCAAAAGGTCGTCAGCGTGGCGCAGCAGGTGGAACAAAAGGAAACGCTGGCGATTCAGTACACCATCGAGATGCGCGACATGCTCAAGGACATGCCGGTGCGCGACGAGATCCGCGACTTCCTGTTCAAGGTCTGGGCCGAGGTGATGGCAGTGTCTGCGCTGCGCAAAGGCCCCCGGCACGAGGACACCTTGTTGCTGAAAAAAAGCGCCACCGACCTGATCTGGGCGGCGAGCGCCAAGCCTGGCCGCGCCGAGCGCGCAAGGGTGATACAGGACCTGCCCAATCTGCTGCTGCGCCTGCGCTCTGGCATGACGCTGCTGGCCTTGACGCCGGATGAGCAGGAGGCCCATGTCAATACCATCAGCGATACCCTGGCCGATGCCTTTTTGTCCAAGACACAGGCCATTCCCCAGGACAAGATCGATGCCATGGCACAGCGCCTTGGTAACCTCGAGGATTTTGTCAGTGACGACGTCATGGGGGACGTGCCGCTGGATTCGGAAAGCCTGGAGATGATGTTGGGCATCGATGCCTCCTCGATCGAGGTGGTGTCAGCCGGTGGCTCCAAGCCCGTGGCTGCGATGCTGGCTTGGGCATCGGAGTTGCAGTTGGGGTCCTGGTTTACGCTGGACCACCACACCCAGATTACCCAGATTCAATATGTCTGGCGCAGCGAGCGTAAGCATTTGAATCTGTTTGCCGCCACCAACGGAAAAAGTTTCCTGATTCAGGCCGGTCGCCTGGCGGCTTATTTGCAGGCCGGCCTGCTGTTGCCCCATGAGGAAGAGGCCCTGACGGTGCGTGCCACGCGCGATGCGCTAGCCAAAATCGAAGCCAACCCCGAGCGACTCATAGAGTAACTGTGATCCCACGTAGTGGGCAAGCGTGGGGGTCAGTGGATCACGCGGTCGGTGTTGTCGCTGCAGAGTTCGTCCAGCAGCAGGGCATCGGGTTCCTGACCAAAGCGCCAGTACACCAGCAGCACAATGATCTTCAGGTCATCCAGCGCCACCGGGCCACCGGGTGCGGCCATGGCACGTTCGATCACCACCTCACGCAGCTCGGCTGACATTTGGCAGGCGCTTTCCAGAAAGCTCAGGAAACCCAGCGACTGCAGGCCCAGGTGGTTTTGTTCGTGGCGCGGATAAATGCGCACGCTCTCCGGCCGCGGCTGCATCAACCATGGCAGCAGCGGCGAAGCATGGGCGGCCCCATCCAAGCCCTCGAGCCAGGTAAGAGCCTCTCCGATTTCGTCCGATTCAAAGCCCACCGCGCTGAGTTTTCGCTGCAGATGCGCCGGCTCTGGGCAGGATTCTCCGGGGTCATAGTTTTCATACACAAAGGCAAGAACTTCAAACATGAGCCCACTATAGCGCTTAAAAAATGTCTGATTCGGGATCGCCGGACTTGCCCCCTTTATCTGGCGTTCAGTGCGGCTTGCAAGGCCGGTTCAGGCCCGCACCATGCGCTGAAACAGCCCTCCAGGACGCCGCGCCACCAGCCCCTGCAATTCCAGCGTCATCAGGCCTGCCAACAGCTCCGGCGTGGGCAGGCCGGTGCGGGCCTGCAAGGCATCCAGGCCGACAGGGTCGTGACCCAGAGCCTGCAGCAGCACGGGCTCGTCCGCATCGGCTGTCAAAGTGGCATAGGCAGGTACGCGCTCAGGGGCACTGTCCGGCCCCAACTCTTCGAGCACATCTTGCGCACTCTCCACCAGCTTGGCACCCTGCTTGAGCAGGGTATGGCAACCGTGGGACTGGGTCGAGTGGATCGAGCCCGGAACGGCAAACACCTCGCGCCCCTGCTCGGCCGCCAGTCGGGCGGTAATCAGCGAACCCGATTGCAGGGCCGCCTCCACCACCAGGGTGCCGCGCGACAGGCCCGAAATGATGCGGTTGCGCATCGGAAAGTTTTGCGCCAGGGGCGGCGTGCCCAGAGGGAATTCGCTCAGCAGCAGGCCGCGCTCTGCGATGCGTTGCGCCAACTCGCGGTGCCGGGTGGGATAGACCCGGTCCAGACCGGTGCCCACCACTGCCACCGTGGCCAGGCTGCCTGCTGGCGCGCCGTCTAGTGCGCCCTCATGGGCGGCACCGTCCACGCCCAAGGCCATGCCGGAGACAATGGTCAGCCCAGCCTCGGACAGCGCCCTGGCAAATTCCCGGCTATTGGCCAGGCCCTGCGGACTCGGATTGCGGCTGCCGACCACGGCAAGGCAGGATGCGGCATTGAGCAGATTTTCGCTCCAGGCCGAGGCCATTCCCATGGCGTAGAGCAGCAGGGGTGGGTCTTCGGTCTGGAGCAGGCTTTGCGGATAGAGCGCGTCACCCAGTGTCAGTATGCGTCGACGTAGCGGATCGGCGTTGAGCCAGTTCCAGGTGTACTCCAGCAGGGCCGCCAGGCCTTCGGGTTCGCTTTGCAGCGCCGCCGCCTGAGCCGGACCGACCAGGGTGCAGAGTGCGGCATGGCTTTGCGAAAAGACGTTACCGGGCAGGCCCAAGGCCGCCAGTAATTTGCGGGCGCTGGAGTTGCCGATGCCGGGCGTTAGCAACAGCTGCAGCCAGTCTGCGAGTTCCTGATGTTCCATTCGCACATTGTGCCCCAGCGAGCGCCACGCAGTGCGCGGACGTGGCAGTTCAGCCCAGCGCCGCTATTAACGTATCCCTGTGAAACGGTTTGACTAGCAAGGGCCATGGCACATCGCCTCGGTTGGTGGCGGTCTCTCTGGAAAAGCCGGACATCAGCAGGATCTTCATCTTCGGGTACAGGACGCTGGCTTTTTCGGCCAGGCCAAGTCCGTCCGACTCTCCGGGCATGATGATGTCGGTGAGCAGGACATCAAAAGACCTGACCCCCAGCAGCGTGAGCGCATCTTGTGCGGAATTCGCCAGCACAGCAGTGTGCTCTTCTGCCTTGGCCCATTCCCGGACTATTTCCGCCAGGGCCGGTTCATCATCGACAATCAGAATTCTGAGCTTGCCATTGGCTGCGTTGCGCTGGATGGGTATGGCAGAGGACGCGGTCATCACTTTAGACGCGATCAAGGGGTTTGCCAGTGGCAGGACCATTTCAATGGTCGTACCTTTGCCCTCTTCGCTTTCAATCTTCATGGTGCCGCCGGATTGCTTGGCAAAGCCCGCCACCATAGACAGGCCCAGACCGGTGCCAAGGCCGCGCTCTTTGGTAGTGAAAAATGGTTCGGTGGCACGCTTGCGAACCGCCTCCGGCATTCCTGCCCCAGTGTCCTTGACCGCCAGCACGGCTCTGCCGTCCGCGATGTCCAGACCCAGCGTGAGGGCGCCGCCCTGTGGCATGGCGTCTTTGGCGTTCACAATCAGATTCAGAAGCACCGCCTCCAGCCCCGCTTCATCGACTTCAACATGGACGATGGTACTTGGAGGCTTCATTTCAAAGTCGATGCGCTGACCCAAAGCATGACGCAGCAAGGGCGAAATGCGCTCAATCAGGGCCCAGAGATCAATCGTTGCGGGCAACAAGGGCTGCTTGCTGGCAAAGGCCAACAATGACGTCACTAGGCCCACTCCGCGCTGTGCAGCCCCGGAGGCAACCTCCAGCCTTTTGAATCCAGCTTCACTGAGACCTTCCGACTTTAAAAGCTCCTGGTTGCCAACAAATGATGGCCAGCAGATTGTTGAAGTCGTGCGCCATCCCGCCCGTGAGTTGCCCGATGGATTCGAGCTTCTGCGCCACTCGCGCACGCTCCTCGGCCATCTTGCGATCGTGGATGTCAGTGCCGGTTTGCAGAAAGTAAACGCCACCATCGGCCGGGTCTTCCACCCGCGTAATCTGCGACGAATACCATAGGTAAGCGCCATCGGACCTGCGTTTGCGGTATTCGCAGGAATCTTCACATTGCCCCCCAAATATTGCATGGGTAACAAGTTCTTTCACACGGTCTCGGTCGTCCGGATGTATGGCGGCCAGCACCCAATCAAAGCCCTTGGCTTGATCTACCGCGCTGGGACCGGCGTATTCAATGGTGCGGCGGTTGGTCCAGATGATGTTGCCCTGCGCATCGATGCGTGCGATCGATTGGGGCACCATTTCAATGAGTTGATTGAAGCTCCGCTGGCTCGCCAGCAGCTTGCGCTGCCGCAGGACACCAAAAATCAACAAGCAGGAAAGCACCACGATCAGCACGCCTACCAAGGCAGCCGCCCCGATGTAGCCACGTACTTTTGCGTGGACTTCCCCCTCCATGCCGGCGACCGAGGAACCCGCCAGGATGATGATGTCGTAAGGGTCAATGGTGCGGTAGCACACGGAGCGCTGTATTCCATCGGAGGCAGCGACAGCCGTGTAGCACCCCACCGCAGCCTTCTTCAGTTCCGTGAACAACTGCGACTTGCGGGTATCGCCGCCATACACCAGATTGCCGCCGTTGAGCCGCAAGAGCGTGTAGCCGTTGCGCCCCATGATGGCACGCGTGGCATCGGGCCCCATGCTGGTCTTGGCAAACGGGTCTGTGAAAAGGTCGGGGTCCACCGTCATGTTCAGGACGCCGCCAAAAGAGCCGTCCTGCTTGGTGATGCGCCTGGTCAGCGGCAGCACCCATTTGCCGGTTGCACGACTCTGAATGGGGGCACCCACATGCAATTGATCATTTGGGTCGGTCTTATGCGCTTGAAAAAACTCCCGATCCGCAACGTTGATTCTGGGTTGCGCATCATTGACATTGCGTGCAGACGACAAAACGATGTAGCCAGACACGTCCACCATGGACACGCGGGGGCTGAGTTCATGGTCCACCTTCATTTCATCCAGGCGGCGTAGCAATTCTTGCTGGGTTAGTCCAGGTTTCTCTACAAAGTCCTTGCGAACGACCAGCAATACCTTGTCCAGAGACGCTAGCAGGCTGCGAATGCGCACCACGTCCGAAAGCACAATCTTGCTGTTGATGTCTTGGATGCTCGCAAATGTGTTTGCACGCTCTTGACTGACGATTTGCTGCACCAAGCCGAATACAGCGGCCAGGATCAGGGCCGCCCCCACCGTGATCGCCCAGATCATCTGACCGGAGTGACCGAGGCCCTTGAACCAGCGGAGCAGCCTGTTTGAAGTCGGACTCATGCAGTCAGCCCCAGGCCAGACAGCAAATCCTCTCTGGTGAATGGCTTAGTCAGGGCTCCACGCATGTTCAAACCGATGCCGCTGCCGTAGATCTTGGCGGCCAATACGATGGACGAGTCGTGCCCGCTGGTTACCAGTATGGAGCTACTGCTTCCAATGGCCGCCAACTTGTCCATGATGTCAAAGCCCTCAATGTCCGGCAGGGACAGGTCTAGTACGATGGCCTTGAAGCTCAGCAGGCGTGGACTTTCAAAGAGTTCAGCGCCAAGGTTGAAGACCTCAACACCCAGGTCACAGGAGGAGAGCATGTCTCTCACCAGTTCCGCCATGTACGGATCATCCTCGACGACTGCGTAGAACGACCGATCAGCGCTGGTTGTCATATTCAATGCCGGAAGGCAGGCGTAAAAGCCAGCATGGCCAGCATGGCCCGCATGGTTTGGCTGGGATGTTGCATCGGCTTTGCCCTCGTATATTGCTTTTTAGGAAGATGCCTCAATCACCAAGGCAATCCATATTCAGCTTTACGTTATCCGAAAAGCAAGACGGCACAGCCTTGCGTGCGGTATCAAACACACATGCCCATAGGGGGTATGGGCCGACCGTGCAGGGCATCTGGATTGGGACAGTGACCGGTTTGGAGTAGGTAAATCAAAAGCCTTAACTTCGGCTTCCATCTTCAAGCAGACCGCTACCCACACCACGGGTAGGATTCAACCGGACCCATTCCACAAGAATGCCAACCAAGCGAACCACCCAGCAATTCGGCATTACCTTAGCCTCCGAAATGGCGGGGCTCGTGAAATCAAAGGCCGCTCCTAGCGATTACGCCACTGAAAGTGAAGTGATCCGGGATAGCGTCTCGCCCTTGCCACCGGCCCCGCCCCGCGCCCTACAGGTGGCGTTCAAGTTTTAGGCGAAATGCGTGTAAATCACCCGAATGGGGGATAGACCGTAGATAAAAAGTCGATAAAAATGAACTATTCCTTGCATGGTGGTCCGTGCATGCGCTCTGGGTGAACTCGCGCACGAGGGAAACATGCTTGAAGACGGAGTCGAAATGAATGCACGCAACCCCCATGCAATGACGGTATCAGACGGCGATCCTAGCGAAACACAGATGCATTCCCGTGCCGAGGAGAAGTTCAGGGTGTTGTTTGAAGATTCGCCGGTTGGCATGGCGATGGTCGATCACGCCACCGGAGAATTTTTGGAAGTCAATCGGTCGGTTCTGCAATCCACCGGATATACCCGCGAAGAATTTCTTCAACTGAGCTTTTGGCAAATCACGCCCCAGCAGTATGCGGAACAGGAAATCGCGCAAATCAAAGAGCTCAATCGTGTGGGGCAATTCGGGCCCAATGAAAAGGAATACATCCGAAAGGATGGCACGCGTTACCCGATCAAAATCAGCGGCTCCATCATGACCAACGTCGATGGCCGCAAGGTGGTCTGGGGGATCATTGAAGACATCACCGAGCGCAAGCGTGCCGAAGCGGAGTTGTCTAAATACCGCAATCACCTGGAGAATCTGGTGGAAGAGCGTTCTGAGGCGCTTTCTGTGGCCAAGGACGCTGCCGATGCGGCCAGTCGGGCCAAGACCGTGTTCCTGCGCACTATAAGCCACGAATTGCGAACGCCCTTAACCGGCATCTTTGGCATGATTGGCTTGGTTCAGCACAAGGTGGCTGACCCGACCTTGTCGGGGTATTTGGGCCAGGCCATGGTGTCGGCCGAAAGACTGCAGGTGCTGGTGGATGATTTGCTCGAGATCTCCGGAATGGAGTCTTCGCAATTGGTGCTGGAAAAGCTAGTATTCACCCTGGAGCCGGTGCGTTCGCACATGCAAAACCACTTGGAACAAAATGCGGTAAAAAAGGGTTTGAGCGCCAGCGTTGATATTTCCCCTGAACTGTCTTCGCTTCGTTTGCGGGGCGATCAGCAGCGTCTGATGATGGTGTTGCTGCAGCTTGCCAATAATGCAGTCAAATTTACCGACAATGGCTCGGTCGCTTTGAGCGCCAGTGTCATCGAAAATAATCCATCCGATGTGCTACTTCGCTTTGAGATCACGGACACTGGAATAGGCATCTCTGCCGAACATGAAAGCCGGATATTTGCGCTCTTTGAACAGCTAGACAGTTCGCCAAGTCGAAAGCATGGAGGAACGGGACTGGGCCTCAGCCTGTGCCAGCGTCTGGTCGAGATGCTGGGCGGCTCCATCGGTGTCAGCAGTGAGTTGCAGGTGGGCAGCAGCTTCTGGTTTACTGCGCGCTTTGAAAGGGCCGGGGACTAACTGCAGTTCGGGCCAGCAAGCTCTTGCCTCTGGTAATCGCAGCCGCGCCTTGGCGCTTCAGGCCTGCGGCGCGCGCACGGACGGGTACACGTGAATCGGTATCACCGCCGATGCGGTGTAACTGGGGCAGGCGTAGCGGTCTATGTCCCACTGGTTCAAGGGGAAGGAGCCGCAATTGGAGAGCTTGCGAAACGGCGAGTGGTAGATGCCGCACTGGTATTTGTCGTTGCCGATGGGCTCGAGAAAAACGCAGCGGCGATCCATGCAGCAGTTGCCGCATTGCACGCACTCACCGTGGATTTCCTGGGGTACCTCGGAGGCGCGGCCCATCACGTCATCAAAGTAGTGTTGCGCCGGGCCTTCCTTGAGCGCGGCGATGTGGATGCGCACCTTGCGCAAGGTCTCAGCGTAGTTCCGCACATATTTGCTGCGCAGGAACAGAAGCGATGCCAGCAAGGGCATCAGCGGCAGGAACAAATACAGGCTGAGCAAATAGAGCTGGGCAGCAGCGGGCGCGACAATTTTTCTCAAACCTGATTCTCCGAAAGCTTTTCATACAAGCGTCGTAATTTAAGCAAACGGCAAGTAAACGGCGTGACAGTTTGATGGCAAGCAAAAGCTGTGGCCTAGGTGGCTCACTCCAGGCCATCCTCCGCCTTGGCGCAATGGCTTTTGCCCTGACCCACCCGGCAATGGAACACCGGTCGGCCCTGGGTGTTGTATTCCGTGAGCAACCACGCATCCTTGGCGCCCGCGGGTCTGCGGTCCAGGGTGGCGAAGCCAAAATCGGCGCTGGCCACATAGTCACCGACCTGCACGCCCGGATACAGGCTCAGTCCCTCGGGGTAGCTCAGGGGCAGCTGGGTGTCGGTGCTGGAGCCCGAATTGCCCAGCACCAGCGAAGTCGGATGGTCGCTGACAAAGTTGATGGCCTCAAAGGCGTGAATATGTCCGGCCAGCGTCAGCTGCACACCTTGGGGAAACAGGCGTTGCGGAAAGCTGGCCTCAAACACCGATTGCAGGCCCTGGTTGCCCGCGGCCGCCGCCTTGCCTGAGCGCCAGCCCGAGGACAGCGCCAGCAGCGGATGGTGGCTGACAAAAAAATTGGCAGGAGCCTTTCGCATCAGTTGGCGCGCTAGGGCCAGCGCGTCGGCGTATTTCTGGAATGCGAGATCCGTCTCTGCATAGGGCTTGCCAGCGGTTTTGGACGAATCAAACACGATCAGCTGCGTGTGTTTGCTCAGCGCCACCGCATAGGGCTCTGAGAAGTCGGCGTCGGCATCGTTGGCCGGATCATCACAGGAACGCAGCTCGCTCCAGGGCGATGGATCCATAAACCGGAACCAGCCCTGACCGGCACGCCAGCAGGACTCATGGTTGCCCCGCACAAACACCCAGGGCGCGGCACGCAACAAGGGGCTGGCCGGTATAAAAAAGTCCTCGCGCCAGGCGCCGTCACCATAGCCCCAGGCCGCACCCGCGCAGCCCGCGTTGCCCTCGGGGCATGGGCTTTCGCGGTAATGGAGGTCGCCCACGTGCACCACCAGGTCGGGCTTTAGGGCGGCGGCGCTCATTGCCACTTGGGCCAGGGGCCAGGCCACGGCGTCGTTGCAGTCCTGAAACGCCTGTTCGGCCGCCTTCATGCGGCAACCGGTGTCGCCTATCAGCACGATGCGGTGGATGTGGGCGTGCGGCGCCGGCACCGGCTGGCCGGCCACGCGCGCCGTTTTTGCGCCCTTGGGCCAGCGCGCCTCGCACACGCGCTCCTTGAACTCTACCGGGCCTGCATCGGTCTTGGCCTGGTCTGGGCGGGCTGCCAGGCTTTGCGGCGCCACGCGCAAGCGCATCGGGCGCTCGGCGTGCTGATCGAACCGAATGCCAGGGCATGCCGCGTCTTGCGTCAGGGCGCGAACCAGGGTCTGATTTTTCCAGGCCTGTACCGTGAAGACGGTATCTGGCGCTGCCAGCGCCAGGCCAGGTACAAGCAACAGTCCGAATATCCATTTTTTCAGACCGCTAGGAAGCCAGGGCTGTGCCCTCTTGAACGCCAGCAGTGCGGCGCGCAGCTCAACGCAGGTCAATCGATTTCTATTTTTCATACCCGGAGCTTAGCAAGCCTGCGCGACGCGCAGATGGCAGGACCGGTTGGCCTGCGCGGCCTACCGCAGCGACGCAGACACCGGACGAAGGCGCGGTGGATCTGGTTTGCTGATCGGGCGCGAGCCGCCGGAACACCAAGGCTCGCTCGAAACTGCCCTGGTGCGTCTGGTACACCAGGGCCGAGCAGGGCTTTGCCGCCGCTCAGGCCACGCTGGGGCTGATGTATTCCAGTGGGCAGGTGCTGGATGCAGGACCATGGCGCAGCGAGCGCCTCTCGTTCGGTATCAGCTAGCCAATCAGCGCCACTGCCTTGATCTGAACCCACACAAGTTTGCCGGACTCCAATTCCAGTGCCGCAGCCGAGCGCCGCGTCAGGCGCGCCAGCAGGGGCGATTGGCCCAGGCGCAGGCGCAGCAGCGACAGAGCCGGGTGGTAGTCACCGGCCATCTGCTCCACCGTGGCCGGCAGGCAGTTCTGGATGCTGGTGCCAACCACCGGGGCCAGCGCAATACTGACATCGCGCGCCAGTATGCGCACCCGCACCGCGTGGCCTACTGCATGGCCGCCGTCGCGCACCCACAGGCTGCCGCCGGGAAACTCCACGCGCGCCAGATGCCAGGCGGTGTCACGCTCCACCACCACGGCGCGCAGCACCACACCGGCGTCTTCGCCCAGGTGTATGGGCAGGTCCAGGCGCGCCAGTGTTTCGGTCAGCGGTCCGGCGGCAACAGTGCGGCCCTCCTGCATCAGCACAATGTGGTCGGCCAGGCGCGCCACCTCGTCCGGTGCGTGGCTGACATAGACCACCGGAATATCCAGCTCGTCGTGCAGGCGCTCCAGATAGGGCAGAAATTCCATTTTGCGAGCAATGTCGAGCGCAGCCAGCGGCTCGTCCATCAGCAACAGGCGCGGGCTGGTCAGCAGGGCGCGGGCAATCGCCACGCGCTGGCGCTCGCCACCCGACAGGCCTTGCGGCATACGCTCCAGCAGATGGGCGATGCCCAGCAGCTCGACCACGCTACCCAGTTCGATGCGTCGCTCGGTCTTCTGCACGCGCGCCTGGCCGTACTGCAGGTTGCGCCGCACGTTCAGGTGCGCAAACAGGCTGGCCTCCTGAAACACATAGCCCAGCGGGCGCTGGTGCGTGGGCCTGCAGTGCTCGTCGTCTTGCCAGACTTCGCCGTTCACCGTCAGCTGGCCTTGGTCAGCGCGCGTGAGCCCGGCCATGCAGCGCAACAGCGTGGTCTTGCCGCAGCCCGAGGGGCCGAACAGGGCTGTGACGCCCTTGCCCGGGAGCTGCAGATCCACGTCCAGAGTGAAGCCGGCGTAGCGGTGGTGAAAGCGCGCCTGGATTTCTTCGCTCATGGCTGGCGGTTCCAGCCGCGGCTGTAGAGCAGCAGCAGGACGGCAAACGAGAACACCAGCATGCCACTGGCTAGCCAGTGCGCGTTGGCGTATTCCAGCGCCTCTACATGGTTGTAAATCGCCATGGACAGCACCTGGGTCTTGCCCGGGATGTTGCCGCCAATCATCAGCACCACGCCGAACTCACCGACGGTGTGCGCAAAGCCGAGCACGGCGGCGGTGACAAAGCCGGGCCGAGCCAGCGGCAGGGCCACCGTCACAAAGGCATCCCAGGGCGATGCGCGCAGCGTGGCAGCTGCCTCCAGCGGGCGCTCGCCCAGGGCGCTAAAGGCTTGTTGCAGGGGTTGCACGACAAACGGCATGGAGTAGATGACGGAGGCCACGACCAGGCCAGGGAAGGTGAAGGGCAGCAGGCCAAGGCCCAGCCACCGGGTGAAATGGCCCACCGGGCCCTGCGGCCCCATCAGCACCAGCAGGTAAAAGCCCAGCACGGCCGGTGGCAGTACCAGCGGCAGGGTGACGACTGCGCCCACCACGCTGCGCAGCGAAGAGCGGCTGCGCGCCAGCCACCACGCAATGGGAGTGCCCAGAATGAGCAGCAGCAGGGTGGACAGCGCGGCGAGCTTGGCGGTCAGCGCAATGGCGGTGAAATCGTCTGGGGACATGGAAGCGGCAGGCTAATTTTCTTTGGCAAAGCATTGACTGTAGTCGCTGTAGTCGCTGCACTCACCGCAGGACGGTGCCGGGCAGACATAAATGGTTTCGCCCACAGCAGCCATAGGCCACGATGTGCGCCAGCCACAGCGCATCGAGGTCTGCAGGTGGCGCAGTGGCTCGCGGCACTTGTGTGATGGGTTCCAATCAAACTCTTGACTCATGCTTTAGCAAGGATGCGAGCCAGTTCCGCGCCCGCTGCACCGGTGCTGGGCGCTAGCCTTTACGGCAATTCGTAGCCGAAGGATTTGATGATGGCTTTGGCCTTGTCGCCCTTGAGGTACTTCATCAGCGCGTCGACCGCGGGCTTGCCCTTGCCCGGTGTCAAGACGACGGCGTCCTGACGGATGGACGTGTAGAGCTTGGCGGGTACCAGCCAGGAGGAGCCGTCGATTTTGCCGTCCTTGAGCACCTGCGACAGCGCCACAAAGCCCAGCTCGGCATTGCCGCTGCTGATGAACTGGTAGGCCTGGGTAATGTTTTCGGCCGTCACGATCTTGGGCTGCACTGCTTCATACGCACCGATGGCCTTGAGCGTTTCAATGCCGGCCGCGCCATAGGGCGCCAGCCACTCTGTCCCACGGCTTCCTTCACCAGCCTAGCCGGGGTCTCGTCATCGGCGGCCAGCAGGATCTCAAACGTCGCATACAAAGTCCTTGATAGGAACACAAAATTCATTCTGCAGAGTGAATCGATTACGTTCCGCTTGCAATTTCCCAGCAAATGGATCGTCCACTGCCATTGCACGCGTTGCCAGCGCGCATGACTGCGCCTTCGTGAGCTGGGTCGGGGCGGGCACGCCTTAAGTCCAGAGAACGCAAAGCGCCGGAACATTGAGGGTCAGATAATCAGGCATTTTCAACGCCCTCGGTGTGCTCTATGAAATTAGGTGTTTGGCTGGCGCTACGCAGACTTTGCCACCAGTGTTCGTACCAGGTGCGCGTGACCGTCTTCCTGTTGCTGGGCGCAATGAGTGCCCAGGCCATTGGCCAGGAGGACAGCCCGCAGTCGCTGGCAAGCCGCTACCAGACCCTGCGCGCTGAACTGGCCTCCAATGCGCTGGGCCTGCCGCTGCGGATTGAATCGCGCGAGCAGGGCGACCTGGTTCAGGGCGAGGTCTATGCCCTGCTGGAGCGGCCCTTTGGCGAGCTGCAATCCCGCATCACGCTGCCTCAGCCCTGGTGTGAACTGGCCTTGCTGCATATCGACATTTCGGCCTGCACCCACACGCAGGTCTCGGCGCAGGATTGGATTACTTTTTATAGCGCCGGAAAATCCTATGCCACACCTGAACGCTCCTATGCGCTGCAGTTTGACTTTCAGAAATTGCAGGCCCGCAGCGACTATGTCCAGCTGCTGCTGCAGTCCGACTCAGGCCCGTTTGGCACCAGCGACTACCGCATTACGTTGGCTGCCATTCCGGTGCCACAGGGCAGCTTTTTGCGCATGAGTTACGCCTTCCGATCGTCAACGGTGAGTCGGTTGGCGACCCAAATCTATTTGTCCACGCTGGGCCGCGACAAGCTTGGTTTCACCGTGGTGGGCAGCCTGCCCGATGGCAGTCCGGATTACATACGCGGCATGCGGGGCGTGATCGAGCGCAATGTGCTGCGCTATTACTTTGCACTGCAGGCCTTTATGGAGTCGCAGGATCTGCCACCGGCACAGCAGTTTGCGCATGCCAGTGAACGCTGGTTTGATCTGGCCGAGCGCTACCCGCGGCAATTACATGAGATGGAGCGTTCGCACTACCTGGACATCAAACGGCGCGAGTATGAGGAACAGCTTGGGCGTTTGCTGCCCTAGAAAGACCGCTGCAGCCGTTTCATGCCTTGCGTTGGACTGGCTTGGCAGCAGAACGTCTGCGTCCGGCGGCACCAGCGACCAGCGCCAGCCCTGCCAGCATCAAGGCCCAGCTCTCGGGCTCGGGGACCGCAGAGACGGTCATGCTCAGGCGGCCATCGGTGGCCAGATGGGAGAAGTCCAGCAGACTGCGGTCAATGCCGGTGACGCTGATCATGTCGTAGCCGTTTTTCGCGTTGCCGAACGATCCCTTGAAGCTGTCAAAACCAAACAGCGCAAAGCTGCTTCCCTGCAAGGGCGCAAAACCGCTGAGAAACACCAGATCTAATGTGCCGTGGAAGTTCAGGGTGTTGACGCCCAGCAACTGGTCGTACTGCCTGCCAGTCGTGCCGCCAGACAGTTGCAGGGTCAGGGTGGAGCCCTTCAGGAACGACACGTTGCCGTCGTTAAATTGCAGCGCTGCCGGGCTGTTGCCGGCTTGCAGGCCGGCGCTGAAAGCAACATTTCCGGCGTAGCTGCCAATGCCGTTCACATTGTCCATAAAGCTCAGGGTGCCACCTGTGCCGCTGACGCTGCCATTGTTGCTAAAGCTGCCCTTGATGCTGCTGTTGCCGCTGAAGCTCAGGGTATTGCCTTTGGCCAGGTTGATGCCGTTGATGCTGCTCAGTGTGCCACCCGCACCTATTTTGGTGAGCAGTCCGAGTTGCGCCTGATCTGCCGAAAGCAGCTGTACGTTCTGATTTCCTACCTTCAGCGTGCCGCCAAAGGCATAGCCGCCGTTGGCATTTGCATTGCCCAACGCCAAGGCGCCGCCGCTGGCGCTGATGCTGTTGTCAACCCCACCGCTGACATTGCCCAGCACCGAGCCGAAGCCAACCACGCTGCCGGTGTTGTGCAGGTCTATGGTGCCGTTGCTGGCCAGGGTACCGCCTTGGAGCAGCAGGGTTTTTGTAGCCAATTGCCCACCGTTGAATTCCAGCCGCTTGTCACTGCCCACCGTGAGTGCATTTTGTATCCGCAGCGTTTGCCCAGCGCCCAGCTTGGTGTTGCTTTCCAGCAGGCCGGTGCCCAGGCTGGCATCGCCCGACAGGTCCAGCGTGCCTTGGGTCCATTGAAAGGCGCCGTCGCTGCCGTAGGAGCCGCTGGTCTGCAGCGTGCCGCCATTGAGGTTCAGGCTTTTTGCGCTGAGCGTGCCTCCCCGTATCGCCAGGGTATTGCCATTGCCAATGCTCAGATGGTTTTCGACCGTGAGCGTCTTTCCCGTGCTCAGGGTGGTCGTGCTGTCCAGCAGGCCGGTGCCAACGGCTGCATCGCCGGTGAAACCCAGAGTGCCCTTGATCCAGTTGAACAGGCCCCCTGCGGTGAAGCCGCCGCTGCTTTGCAGGGTGCCACCGTTCAGCGTCAGCATCCCGGCAGTGACGCTGCCGCCCTGAACCGCCAAGCTATTGCCCGAGGTAATGCTGAGCTCCTTGGCTACGTTCAGTGTTTTGCCTGCATCCAGCGTGGTGTTGCTTTCCAGCAGGCCGGTGCCAATGCTGGCATT
>CAIMZI010000063.1 GCA_903845935.1 uncultured beta proteobacterium
AGAACCTGGTGGTGGATATCGATTCGGCCGTGCGTCTGGCGCAGCAGCAGTCCCAACTCACCGGCAGCATTGAGCCGCTCTTGGCCGCGCTCAAGAGCGCCGATTTGCGAGTGACCCGCGCCGCCCAACCCCGCCTCGCCCAGTTGCAGCGCGCCATTGCCCGCGATGTGGCGCGAATCAAGGCGACCGCTCTCTCCGACACGCCCTCCTTGCTGGTCAAACTGGACGAACTGGTCACGCTGGCCGACGAGCTGCCGATAGCCAATGCGGTGGGCGCGGCCAGCAGTGCAGGTGCGCTGGCTGCCAAGGTACCCGAGAGTTCCAAACGCCGGGACTATGAAAGCGTGTTGTCCTGGTGGGCCCGCGTCGGTTTGCTGATACAGGATGAGCTGCGCGGCCTGGTGCGTGTCAGCCGCATTGAAGACCCGGACGCCGCACTGCTGACACCGGAGCAATCTTTCTTTTTGCGTGAAAACCTGAAGCTGCGCCTACTCAATGCCCGGCTGGGTCTGTTGTCGCGCCAAATCGAGTCTGCGCGTGGCGACCTGGGTACGGCCGCTCTGGCCATGAGCCGGTATTTCGATCAGGGTTCGCGCAAGACGCAGACGACGCTGGCCTTGTTGCAGCAGGTGCAGGGGCAGATGCGGGCTCTTGAGATTCCCCGCGTGGACGAGACGCTGGCGGCGCTGTCCACCGCTGCGGCGGGGCGTTAGTATGCGCACCGCGTTGTGGTTAATGGGCTTGTTTGGCGTGGCCGTGGCCCTGGCCTTGTTTGCCGGCAATGACCCTGGCACCGTCACCTTGTATTGGCCGCCGCACCGGGTGGACATCTCGCTCAATCTTTTCCTGTTGTTGCTGGCCCTGGTCTTTGTCACCTTGCATCTGGCCCTGCGTACCTTGGCAGCATTTTTTGGCATTCCCCAGCAGGCACGGCGCTGGCGGCTGCAACAGCGTGAGCGCGCCATTCAGTCGGCCCTGCTGGACTCGCTGTCGCATTGGATGGGGGGGCGCTATATCCGTGCCCGCAAGGCGGCTGAGCTGGTGCTGTCGCTTGAGGAATCGGTGGCGCAGGGCGGCGAGCTGCTCAGCTATGCCGAGCGCCTGCGCACCCTGTCGCATTTGCTGGCCGCCGAAAGTGCCCATGCGGTGCAGGATAGAAAATTGCGGGAAGAGCACTTTCGCCTGGCGATGGAGCATGCGCTGGCGCGTGATGCGCAGGAAACGCGCGATGGCGTGCAATTGCGTGCGGCGCGCTGGGCGCTGGATGACCGGGATGCCGCCAAGGCCATGGAGTGGCTGGACCTGATGCCCCAAGGCGCATCACGCCGCACCCTGGCACTGCGCTTGCGCTTCAAGTCCGCGCGCATGGCGGGCCGCCCTTTGCAGGCGCTTGAGATGGCGCGCTTGTTGACCAAGCACCGTGCATTTTCAGAGGTGGCCGGCAAGAGCATTGCGCAGGGCCTGGCCATAGAACTGATTGACGCAGCGCACGATCCGGTGCAGTTGCAACGCGCCTGGGACGGGCTGGAGCCCAGCGAGCGCGAAATGCCGGATGTGGCGATGCAGGCGGCGCAGCGTCTGCTGGAGCAGGGCGGTGAGGGTAGCACTTCGCGCCAGTGGCTGATGCCGGTATGGACCGGGTTGCTGGAGCACCCGGACGCGCTCAATTTGGGGCAGAAGGTGCGCCTGGTGCGCATACTGGAAACCGGTTTTGGCAGCAACGGCCAGCCGGTCGATGCGCAATGGCTGTCGCGCATCGAGTCGGCACAAATCGCCAATCCGCGCGACGCGGCCCTGCAATATCTGGCCGGTGTGGTGTGCATGCGATTGCGCCTGTGGGGCAAGGCGCAGCAAATGCTCAAGCAGTCGTTGGCGCTGCTGCAGGACTCTGGCCTCAAGCGCGACGCCTGGCGCGCACTGGCAGAAATGGCCGAGCAGCGCCAAGATGCCGCGGCAGCGACCGAAGCCTATAGACAGGCGCTCAAGGAAGCCGCCAAGCGCTGATCAGGGACTATCATGCGTGCATGGCCACAC
>CAIMZI010000064.1 GCA_903845935.1 uncultured beta proteobacterium
CGTTCAAGACGGAGGGGCTCTTGCCTGCTGCGATCAGAAATCTGCCGTTAAAGCTGGTGAAGATGATCCTCGCCCGCCACCACAAGAGCGTGGGATCGGGCTGCAAGTCGTGTTGAGCCAGGAGACAAGAATGAAGTTTTTAAACGTGATCGCCATGGCTGCTGTAGTTTTGGCCGGCGCAGCAAACGCACAAACCATGGACCACGCCGCGCACATGAAGATGATGGCCGAAGCCCAGCGGCAAGCGGAGGTCTCAAAGCTTGGCAAGGATGTCATGCCATTCACGCTGGCCGCGACGACCCACATCTTCGCTAAAAGCGAAACCGGCGGTACGCAGCAGGTGGTGGCCAAGATCACAGGCGACGATGTCCAAATCAAGCTGATACGCCAGCACTTGCGGGATATTCAGGAGCAGTTTTTGAAGGGCGACTTTTCCGGTCCGACCCATATCCATGGTCAGGCGATGCTGGGACTGGCAGAGCTCAAGGCCGCCCAGCCGGGACAGATCGCGATCGAGTTTCGCGACATCAAAGACGGCGCCGAATTGACCTATACGACAACGGACGCGAAGATGGTGACGGCTTTGCATAAGTGGTTTGACGCGCAGTTGTCGGACCACGGCAAGGATGCGATGGAGGGGCACATGCACCATGAAGGCATGAAGATGCAGTGAGCAGGGGGCTCAGCGAGCCCATGGAGACGATGGCCGCTTGCGCCCACCGCCTCGGCTCTTGCTTGTATGCTGCTGTTACCGTAGGTTTCCAGATTTACCTGGCATTTACAGAACGAGCTACTGAATTTGCGTACGGGGTGCATAGTCGGGGCTCCAACAAGGTAAAACCATGAGCTCGTACAAATTTCTCCTACTTTTCGTTGCGGTTTCCGCTTGCTGCGCGGCCAGCGCTCAAGACGTGGGACGGGTGCTGTCCTCGCAACCCATCATCCAGCAGGTGGCGGTTCCGCACCAGGTCTGCTCGCAACAGCAAGTGGCCGTGCAGCAGCAGAAGTCTGGCGCCGGAGCGGTGATGGGCGCCCTGGCCGGCGGTGCCATGGGCAACGCGGTGGGCCGGGGTTCGGGCAATGCGGCAGCCACCATGTTGGGCATCGTGGGCGGCGCCATTGTCGGGGACCGCATCGAGGGTGCACCGCCGCCCCAAGTGCAAACCGTGCAGAACTGCAGCACGCAGAACTTCGTGGAAAACAGGACGGTAGGCTACAACGTGACCTATGAATTTGGCGGCAAGCAGTATTCCGTGCAAATGCCGCAGGACCCGGGCCCGAGCATCCAGCTCAGCGTGTCGCCGGTGGGCGCGCAGGGTCAAGCCTACCAGGGCGACGGGGCCTCATCCGCACCGGTGTACCAGCAAGCTCCCGTCATCGTTCAAACCCAACCGGTGTACCAACCTTATTACGCCAGGCCCTACTATCCGCCGGTTGGCGTCAATCTGGACTTCGGCTACTGGGGCGGTGGTCGCCACTGGCGCTAGGCGGGCGCCTGTGGCGCCCAGAAAACAGGGCGTGGGGCGAAGCGGGCTGCGCGATGGCGATATGATGGGGGGCTTGCCATGCAGTGCGGCCGAGGCATTGTGCGCCTAGGCCTTGCAAGGCACGCAACGGCGCTGGATTCACAGCAAAGTGCCCGTAGCTCAGTTGGATAGAGCAACGCCCTTCTAAGGCGTGGGTCGGGGGTTCGATCCCCTCCGGGCACACCATCCCCCCTTCACAGTCCCATTGCACGTCCTGCAAATGGACGCGTGGGCGCCTGTCCAAACTTGATCTTGGCAACTATCTGATGGTCCCTGTACATAAATTTTCGAAAAATGTCCAGAAATGGACAAATTCGACATCCTGAACTCTAGAAGAAATCCATAGTCGCTGCACGCGGACAGAACACCTGGCCGTGGACGTTCCGTGCCCTGCACGGCCTGCCAAGCGGCTGCTCACGGGGGAAGCGCAAGCGCTTCATGGATTGATGACCACTCTCTACAAATTCGCCAATTACTGCTTTGATGCACATGCCGGGTTGAGCTATGACGGTCGCGCCGTGCATCTGCCACCCAAGGAAAAAGGGCTGCTGTTGACGCTGCTGGTGGCCAGCGGTCAGATCGTGCGCAAGGAAGATCTGATGGTCAAGGTCTGGGGCACCAGCGAAACCTCGGATGAAAGCATTTCGCGCACCGTCTACCGTTTGCGTGTGGCCATGCAGACCTCGGGCGGGCCCGAAGTGGTCGAGACCGTCTACAACGCCGGTTTTCGCATCACGGTGCCGATTCGCGAGGCCAGCCTGAAGGAGTCCTCCTCGCTGAATGCCCTGACCCATTCCATGCGCCCCAATGCCATTGCCGCCCTGATCAGCGGCCGCGAATTTCTGGCCAGACAGTCGGTGGAGGACATTGAGGCTGCCGCCCATGCCGTGCGTTTGGCCATCAGCCTGGACCCCAGTTTTTCGGCGGCCTGGGCGACGCTTGCAGAAATTCGCATTTTTCAGGCCATGCGCTCGCTGCGCCCACCGCGGGAGGCGGGCTGGCTGGCCAAGGAGGCGGCACAGACTGCACTCACTATAGACCCGCAATCGGCATCGGCTCTGTCGATTTTGGGCTGGGTGCGGGTGCTAATTGACCAGGAGGGTGAGCGGGGGCTGGACGATTTGGACCGTGCGATTTCCATTGATCCGGACTACTGGGTTGCCAATTTGCTGCGTGGCTGGGCCTTGCAGGCCGCCGGGCGCAACGAAGAGTCGGTCCACATGATGCGCCGCGCGCTGGATCTCAACTCGGTCAGCCATTCCGTGAATTCCATTTTGGCGCTGTATCTGATGTTTGCCGGCAAGAGCGTCGATGGGCTGGAGGTGGCGCAGCTGCTGGCCAAACGCTTTCCCACCGTCGATAGCGCACAGGGCATCGCTTCGGTTCTGGCCTCGGTCAATGGCTTGCATGACGAGGCGGTGGCCTGCGGCTGGAAGGCCCTGGAGCTTGCTCCCCATACACCGCTGTTGCACACACCACTGGCCTATGCGCTGGCCTTTGGCGGGCGCCATGAGGAGGCGCGCAGCGTGCTGAATACGATTGAGAGCTCGACTCTGCCGCAACCTTCAGCCTGCATGGCGCCGGTGTATCTGGCGCTGGGCGACCGAGGCCGGGCGATTGCCTTGTTGCAGGATGCCAGTGAGCGTGGCATCCCCCAGTTTGCTTGGACCCGCGATGACCCGCGTCTGGCCGCTTTGCGAGGCGACGCTGTGGTGGAGCGCCTGTGGTCACGGATCTGGTCGCATCAGCTTAGCTCGGCATAAAGGGGGCAGCCGCACTTCTGGGTGGGCTGCGGCCATACGGGATTTAGACGTTCAGCAGCGTGGCCCGGTCGTCCATTTGCAGCCAACGTCTCACTGCAGATTCGAGCAGTTCCAGCTTGCCGGTGGAATAGAAAATCGGCGCCTGGGACTGCGCGCTAGACCATGGTCTTGGCAGGCCGAGGCTGGATGGTTTTAATTGCTCTAACAGGCGTCGGGTCTGACGCGCCACCGACACACCGCCTTCCAGCAAGGGAACCTCAGCGCCAATCAGCGTCTGCAGAACATTGGCGGCGAAGCTGTAGTGGGTGCAACCCAGCACCAAGCAGTCCATTTGTCCGGCCTGCGTTCCAAATGCGCCCATGCCAGTGGTATAGCTGCGGCACAGGCCCAGCACGCGCTCGTTGTCGGAGTTTTCAATCGCATCGGCCAGTCCGTCGCAGGCCTGCAGCACAAAGTGGCCCTTGCCATCCAAGCTGGACAGGAGTTTGCGGAATTTTTCGCTGTGGAGCGTGCCACGGGTGGCCATGACGCCGATCACGCCGGTTTTGCTGAGCGCAACAGCGGGCTTGAGGGCCGGCTCAATACCGATGATGGGCAGGTCGGGATAGGTAGTACGCAGGGCATGAATGGCCGCAGCGGTGGCCGTATTGCAGGCCACCACCAGCGCCTTGATGCCATGGCTGGCAATCAGGTAGTCGGCGATGGCATGCGAGCGCCTTAGCACATGGGCATCGTCGCGCTCGCCATAGGGGGCGTGGCCGTTGTCGGCCACATAGACAAAGCGCTCCAGCGGCAGCTCGGCCTGCAGCGCTCGGAGCACGCTCAGGCCCCCCACACCGCTGTCAAAGACACCGATGGGGCGCGTTCTGTCTGCGGCCACGTGCAATGGGTTTAAAGCGAAATTAGCGCGAGGTCACCGGAATGTTTTTGAACTCACCGGTGGCAATCTTTTTTTGCCATTCAGCGGGTCCGGTGATGTGGGCGCTGGTGCCGCCAGCATCCACGGCCACGGTGACGGGCATGTCCACCACGTCGAATTCGTAAATGGCTTCCATGCCCAGATCGGCAAAGCCCACCACCTTGGCGTGCTTGATGGCCTTGCTGACCAAGTAGGCGGCGCCGCCCACGGCCATCAGGTAGGCGCTCTTGTGCTTCTTGATGGCTTCAATGGCGACCGGGCCGCGCTCGGCCTTGCCGACCATGGAGATCAGGCCGGTTTGCGACAGCATCATCTCGGTAAAACCATCCATGCGGGTGGCGGTGGTGGGGCCAGCAGGACCGACAGCTTCACCGGCGACCGGGTCGACCGGTCCGACGTAATAAATCACGCGGTTGGTGAAGTCCACCGGCAGCGGCTCGCCCTTGGCCAGCATGCCCTGGATACGTTTGTGTGCGGCGTCGCGGCCGGTCAGCATCCGGCCGTTGAGCAGCAGGGTGTCGCCCGGCTTCCAGCTGGCCACTTCTTCCTTGGTCAAGGTGTTGAGATCAACCTTTTTGCTCTTGACATAGTCGGGCGTCCAGTTGACGTTGGGCCACAGGTCCAGGCTGGGCGGGGTCAGGTAGACCGGGCCGGAGCCGTCCATCACAAAGTGGGCGTGGCGGGTGGCGGCGCAGTTGGGGATCATGGCCACGGGCTTGCTGGCCGCGTGGGTGGGGTACATTTTGATCTTGATGTCCAGCACGGTAGTCAGGCCGCCCAGGCCTTGGGCGCCAATGCCCAGGGCGTTGACCTTCTCGAACAGTTCCAGACGCAGCTGTTCGGTTTGCGTGAGCGCCGCGCCACTGGAGGATTTGGCCTGCAGCTCGTACATGTCCAGGTCGTCCATTAGGCTTTCCTTGGCCATCAGTACGGCCTTCTCGGCGGTACCGCCAATGCCGATTCCCAGCATGCCAGGTGGGCACCAGCCAGCACCCATGGTCGGCACGGTTTTCAGCACCCAGTCGACCACCGAGTCGCCGGGGTTGAGCATGATCATCTTGCTTTTGTTTTCGCTGCCGCCGCCCTTGGCCGCGACTGTCACTTCGACGGTACTGCCGGGCACGATTTCGGTAAAAATGACGGCGGGCGTGTTGTCCTTGGTGTTCTTGCGCAGAAACTCAGGGTCGGCCACGACGCTGGCGCGCAGGGTGTTGTCGGGGTGGTTGTAGCCCTGGCGCACGCCTTCGTTGATGGCGTCATCCAGGCTGCCGGTAAAGCCCTCCCAGCGAATGTCCATGCCGACCTTGAGGAACACATTGACGATGCCGGTGTCCTGGCAGATTGGGCGGTGGCCGGTGGCGCTCATCTTGCTGTTGGTGAGGATCTGGGCAATCGCATCCTTGGCTGCAGGACTTTGCTCGCGCTCGTAGGCACGGGCCAGATGTGCGATGTAGTCTGCGGGATGGTAGTAGCTGATGTACTGCAGGGCAGCGGCAACGGATTCGATCAGGTCAGCCTGGCGGATGGAGGTGGTCATGATGGGTGTGGAAGGAGGGTGTGATTGATCTAGCGCAGGAGTTTAGCCAATCCGACCCACGTCCAACTGACGCGACCTGACAAACCGTGACCTAAGTCAGTGATGTGTAAGTGCGTGGCACCAACATCCGCCCAGTTTTGATTCAACCGAGGAGACACTCTAGATGACTACAACGACTGCAGGCGAGAGCACTGCCACCCCCCTGACAACTTACCTGCCCAGCGCCGAGTTCGTCAAGAACGCCGCCATCCCCAGCATGGCCGCTTACGACGCCCTGTGCCAGGAAGCGGAGACCGATTACGAAGGCTATTGGGGTCGTTTGGCGAATGAATTCCTGACCTGGAAAGAACCCTTCACCCAGGTGCTGGATGAAAGCGACGCGCCGTTCTTCAAGTGGTTTGCCGACGGACGCCTCAACGCCTCCTACAACTGCCTGGACCGCAACGTCGACAAGGGCCTGGGCAACAAGACCGCCATCATTTTTGAAGCCGACGGCGGCGAAGTCACCAAGATCACCTACAAGGAGCTGCTCGACAAGGTCAGCCAGATCGCCAACGGCCTGCGCGGCATGGGCGTCAAAAAGGGTGACCGCGTGGTCATCTACATCTCCATGTCCATCGACGGCGTGGCCGCCATGCAGGCCTGCGCCCGTATCGGCGCCACCCACTCCGTGGTGTTCGGCGGCTTCTCGGCCCAGTCGCTGCGCGACCGCATTGAAGACACCGGCGCTGTCGCCGTCATCACCGCCGACCACCAGGTGCGCGGTGGCAAACTGCTGCCCCTGAAAGCCATCGTCGATGAGGCTCTGGCCCTGGGTGGTTGCGATTCCGTCAAGAATGTGTTGGTGGTCAAGCGCAGTGGCTCTGCCATTGCCATGACCGAAGGCCGTGATACCTGGATGGACGACGTCGTTGCGGGCCAATCTCTGCTGTGCGAACCGGAATGGGTGGAAGCCGAGCATCCCCTGTTCCTGCTGTATACGTCGGGTTCCACCGGCAAGCCCAAGGGCGTGCAACATTCCACCGGCGGCTACCTGCTGCACGCAGCATTGACCACCAAGTGGACCTTCGATTTGAAGGCCGACGATGTGTTCTGGTGCACGGCCGACATCGGCTGGGTTACCGGCCACACCTACATCACCTACGGCCCTCTGGCCCTGGGCGGTACCGAAATCGTGTTTGAAGGTGTGCCCACTTACCCGGACGCCGGCCGCTTCTGGAAGATGATTCAGGACCACAAGTGCACCGTGTTCTACACCGCACCCACCGCCATCCGCTCGCTGATCAAGGCCGCCGAAGCCAAGGATTCCGTGCATCCGAAGAGCTACGACCTGACCAGCCTGCGCCTGCTGGGTTCGGTGGGCGAGCCCATCAACCCTGCGGCCTGGGAGTGGTACTACAAGCATGTGGGCGGCAGCCGTTGCCCCATCGTAGACACCTTCTGGCAGACCGAAACCGGTGGTCACATGATCACCCCCATGCCCGGTGCCACGCCCATGATTCCCGGTTCCTGCACGCTGCCCTTCCCGGGCATCATGGCAGCCATCGTGGACGAAACCGGCAAGGACGTGCCCAATGGCCAAGGCGGCATTCTGGTCGTCAAAAAGCCATGGCCTTCCATGATCCGCAACATCTGGGGCGACCCCGAGCGTTTCAAGAAGAGCTACTACCCCGATGATTTCAAGGGCAAGTACTACCTGGCTGGCGACGGCGCGATCCGTGACGAAAAGACCGGTTACTTCACCATTACCGGCCGTATCGATGACGTGTTGAATGTGTCGGGTCACCGCATGGGCACCATGGAAATCGAATCGGCGCTGGTGAGCTATACCGATCTGGTGGCCGAAGCCGCCGTGGTCGGCCGCCCGGACGACACCACCGGTGAAGCCGTCTGCGCCTTCGTCGTGCTGAAGCGCTCGCTGCCCATGGGTGACGAGGCCAAGGCCATTGCCAAGTTGCTGCGCGACCACGTGGGCAAGGAAATCGGACCGATTGCCAAGCCCAAGGACATCCGCTTTGGTGAAAACCTGCCCAAGACCCGTTCCGGCAAGATCATGCGCCGCTTGCTGCGCTCGATCGCCAAGAACGAAGCCATTACCCAGGACACCTCGACCCTGGAAAACCCAGCGATTCTGGACCAGTTGGGCCAAGCCTACTGATCCAGCTTAGCTGCCAACAAAAAAACCGCAAAAAAACCGCCTCAGGGCGGTTTTTTTGTGTCCGACGAGACGGTAGCGGTTTCCCTCACAATCGGGCCATGACGCAAGCCAAAGACAAGCGAACCGGCAGCTTTGCCCGCACGCGCAAGATCCGCATGGGCTCCACCGAGGTCCAAACCCACGGCCTGCCGAGCGCCTATTTGCAGGACGTGTACCACTACGCCATGACGCTGAGCTGGTGGTGGTTTATGGTCATCTGCGCCAGCGCTTTTTTGCTGCTGAATACGCTTTTTGCCGGCCTTTACATGGTCTTTGACGGGGCGATTGCCAACCAGTTTCCAGACGGATTCTGGGGCGCTTTTTTCTTCAGTGTGGAAACCCTGGCCACGGTGGGCTATGGCGATATGCACCCGGCCACGCTGTATGCGCATGCGGTGGCGACGGTGGAAATCTTTATCGGCATGAGCAGTGTGGCCTTGATCACCGGCGTGATGTTTGCGCGTTTTTCACTGCCCAGGGCGAGGATTTTGTTTTCCGAGCATCCGGTGGTGAGCACCATGGACGGGCGCCAGACGCTGATGATACGCATGGCCAACGCGCGGCAAAACATGATCGTGGACGCCTCGGCCAAGCTGCGATTGATACGCACCGAGTACACGGCCGAAGGCAAACAGTTTAGGCGTATTTACGACCTGAAGCTGCGGCGCGATGAGCAACCCATGTTCATTCTGGGCTGGTCGCTGATGCACGATCTAGACCCGCAAGGGCCTCTGCAGGACCTGCGCGATCCGCAGACCCAGAGCGATGCGATTTTGGTGCTCAGCATCAGCGGCGTGGATGAAACCACCGGCCAGACCATGCTGTCGCGGCATATTTACGAGCACCACAAGATCCGCTGGGGCCATCGCCATGTGGACCTGCTGAGCACCGACGCGCAGGGCAAATCGCATATGGACTACTCGCGCATACACGATACCGAGGCGGAGACAGGAACTTAGGCGGTTGACGGCGGCAAATGGCGGCTATTGACTCAGCACCCAGGCCACCAGCTTTTTGGCCTCGGCCTCGCTCACCTGGGGATTGGATGGCATTTTCACTACGCCCCAGACTCCTCCACCGCCCTCCATGACCTTGGCGGCAAGCCGCGCGGCTGCGGCTTTGTCTCCCCGGTATTTGGCAGCCACGTCCTTGTAGGCTGGCCCTACCACCTTTTTGTCTAGGTGGTGGCAGCTCATGCAGTTCTTGGCGGTCGCCAGGGCCAGATCCGCCGCAGCCGGCAAGGATGCCATGGCGCAGGCGGCGGTGATCAGCAGGTTGGGCAAAGTGCGGGTCATGGCATGCTCTGGATTGGATTACAGTCGGGAGCTGCAATTGTAGGGAGTGGCGCATGTACTTGTTAGGCTTGGGGCTGGTGTTGATGGCCATGAAATACCTGGCATATGGGCCGGTTGCGGCTTGGTCCTGGATCTGGGTGCTGACCCCGTTTGCACTGGCTGTTGCTTGGTGGGCCTGGGCCGATGCCAGCGGTTACACCAAGCGGCGCGCCATGGAGCGCGAATTGGAGCGCAAGAACGACCGCATCAACAAGAACCGGCAAAACATTGGCACGCTGGGCAAATCCAAAAGGCGATAGTCAAAAAGATCGCAAAAAAAGCCACTGTATTGCAGTGGCTTTTTCGCTGGTGCGCCATGCATAGCGCTTCGGATGTGGCTTGCCTAGAAGTTGTCCAGCACCGCGCCCTTGCTGGCGGTCGACGCGTTAAAGGCAAACTTGGCCTGCACCCCACGCGTGTAGCGCGGCGCGGGGGCCGTCCAGGCGGCGCGGCGTTGGGCGATTTCGGCCTCCGGCACGTTCAGTTCCAGAATCAGCTGGCGCGAGTCGATGGTGATGGAGTCATCTTCCTGCACAAAGGCAATCACGCCGCCCACCGCCGCCTCGGGCGCCACGTGGCCCACCACCATGCCCCAGGTGCCGCCGGAGAAACGACCGTCGGTAATCAGGCCCACGCTTTCGCCTAAGCCCGCACCAATCAGCGCGCCGGTTGGAGCCAGCATCTCGGGCATGCCGGGGCCGCCCTTGGGGCCCAGGTAGCGCAGCACCATGACGTCGCCGGCCTTGATCTTGCCGGCCAGAATCGCCTTCAGCGCCGACTGTTCATCGTCAAACACGCGGGCCGGTCCGGTCATCACCGGGTTCTTCAGACCAGTGATCTTGGCCACGGCACCCTCGGGCGATAGGTTGCCCTTCAGAATGGCCAGGTGGCCTTGGGCATACATTGGATTGCTGATGGGGCGGATCACGTCCTGGTTTGCGCGCGGCACATTCGGAACATCTTTCAACACCTCGGCAATGGTCTGGCCGCTGATGGTGATGCAGTCGCCATGCAGCAGACCGGCCGCCAGCAATGTTTTCATGACCTGGGGAATGCCACCGGCCTGGTGCAGGTCCACCGCCAGGTATTTGCCGCTGGGTTTGAGGTCGCACAGCACCGGGGTCTTGATGCGCACACGCTCAAAGTCGTCGATGGTCCATTCCACTTCCGCCGCGTGGGCGATGGCCAGAAAGTGCAGCACGGCATTGGTCGAACCACCGGTGGCCATGATCACGGCCACGGCATTTTCAATCGACTTGCGGGTGACGATGTCGCGCGGTTTGATGTCCTTTTTGATGGCCTCGATCAGCACCTTGGCCGACTCCTTGGCCGAGTTCATTTTCTCGTCGTGCGGATTGGCCATGGTGGAGGAGTAGGGCAGGGAGATGCCCAGGGCCTCGAAGGCCGAGCTCATGGTGTTGGCCGTGTACATGCCGCCGCAGGAGCCGGTGCCGGGGATGGCGCGCAGCTCGATCTGGTGCAGGTCTTCGTCGCTCATGCGCCCGGCAGAGTTCTCGCCCACGGCCTCGAACACGCTGACGATGTTGAGGTCGCGGCCCTGGTATTTGCCCGGAAGAATAGTGCCGCCGTAGACGTAAATGGCCGGCACATTGGCGCGCAGCATGCCCATCAATCCGCCTGGCATGTTCTTGTCGCAGCCGCCCACCACCAGCACGCCGTCCATCCACTGGCCCTGCACGCAGGTCTCTATACAGTCGGAAATCACCTCGCGGCTGACCAGTGAATACTTCATACCCTCGGTGCCCATGGCCATGCCGTCGGAAATGGTGGGCGTGCCGAACACCTGGGCATTGCCACCGGCCTCTTCAATGCCGGCAATGGCCGCATCGGCCAGGCGCTGCAGGCCGCTGTTGCAAGGGGTGATGGTGCTGTGGCCATTGGCCACGCCGACCATGGGCTTCTTGAAGTCAGACTCCTCATAACCCATGGCGTAGTACATGGAGCGATTCGGCGCGCGCGACTTGCCCTCGGTGATGTTCTTGCTGCGGGGGTTGAGGATGACGGGTTTGATGTCCATGGGAGTCTCTCGAAGGGAATAGCCTGTATTTTTACATGAGCTGCGAACCGAATTCTGAACTGGCAGAGACTTCACCTGGCCCGTGCACAATATCGGCCATGTTGATACATCCGCAAATTGATCCCGTTGCCCTGCAATTGGGCCCCGTGGCCGTGCACTGGTATGGTCTGACCTATCTGGTGGCCTTTGGTCTGTTCATGTTTCTGGGCAGCAGGCGCCTCAAGCACAGCCCCTATGCCACGATGATCGGAACGGCCGCTTGGACCTATAAAGACGTTGAAGACTTTTTGTTCATGGGCGTGATGGGCGTGGTGCTGGGCGGGCGCATAGGCTATTGCCTGTTTTACAAGCCCGGCTACTACGCCAGCCATCCGCTGGAGGTGTTTTTTGTCTGGCAGGGTGGCATGAGCTTTCATGGCGGCATGCTGGGAGTCGTCGCTTCCATGGTCTGGTTTGCACGCTCACGCTGCAAGCCGTTCTGGCAGGTGGCCGACTTTGTGGCGCCCTGCGTGCCCACCGGTCTGGCCTCCGGGCGGGTGGGCAATTTCATCAATGGCGAACTCTGGGGTCGCGTCTGCGACCCGACCTTACCCTGGGGCATGGTGTTTCGGGGTGCCGGTGATGCACCGCGCCATCCCTCACAGGTCTACCAGTTTTTGATGGAGGGCCTGCTGCTGTTTGTGCTGCTCTGGTGGTACGCACGCACGGCGCCGCAGCAGGGCCGGGTGGCGTCCGCCTTCCTGTTTGGCTACGGCGTGTTCCGTTTTATTGCCGAATTTTTCCGCGAGCCAGATGCCTTTTTGGGTCTGCTGTCGCTGGGCATGAGCATGGGCCAGTGGCTGTGTCTGCCCATGATCTTGGGCGGCGCCGGTCTGTGGTTGTACTTCGGGCGGGCCCGCACTTCAGGAGCACGCTGATGGCGGCGGGCATTTCCGTGGTTCAAAGCGGCGCCATTACCAGCGTAATTTTGAACAGCTCGGACAAGCTCAATGCCATGTCGCGCTCCATGTGGCGCGAACTAAAAGTTGCGTTTGAAGCCATTCAAGGCTATCCATCGGTGCGCTGCGTGCTAGTGCGCGGTGCAGGTTCTCATTTTTGTGCCGGTGGCGATATTGCCGAGTATCCCGGCTTTCGCTTTGATGAGGCAGAACTGCGCCGCTTCCACGAGGACGAGGTGTGGGGCGCGCTATCGGCCATGCTGGAGTGCGATGTGCCCGTCATCGCCCAGATCCAGGGTGTGTGCATGGGCGCCGGTGTGGAAATTGCCAGCGCCTGCGACCTGCGCCTGGCCGCCGAGTCGGCAAAATTCGGTGCCCCGATTGCTCGCCTGGGATTCCCCATGGCGCAGCGTGAAGCGGCCCTGGTGGCTGGCGCTGTCGGTGACATGACGGCGCGGGCCATGCTGCTGGCGGCCGAGGTTTTTGGCGCGTCCCATATGGCGGCCCAGGGCTTTTTGACGCAAGTGTTGGCCGAAGCTGAGCTCGACGCCGCCTGCCAGGCGTTGGCGAAACGGGTATCGGGCTTGGCGCCGCAGGCCGCCCGTCTGAACAAGCAGACGCTGCGCGCGCTGAAACTCGGCGGCGCCATTGAAAATCCTTACGCCTATGCGGCCAGCGCCGAGCACCGCGAAGGCATTGCCGCCTTTATCGCCAAACGCAAGCCGCATTTCCAAAACCTTTGAATTTGTTTACCCATGCCTATTTCGCCACCCCATTCCAATCTGTTTGCCGCTCTGCAGACGGGATTTCCACAAGACCTGCATTCGGTCGCGGTGGAAACCGATAGCGGTCTGTGCTACTCCTGGCAAGACCTGCTGGATGGCAGTGCGATGCTGGCCAATCTGCTGGAGTCGTTGGGCCTGCCGAGCGGCGCACGCATCGCGGTACAGGTGGAAAAATCGGTCGAGGCGTTGATGCTGTACCTGGCCACCTTGCGATCCGGTCTGGTGTATCTGCCGCTCAACACCGCCTACCAAAGCGCGGAGATGGCCTATTTTCTGGAAGACGCCCAACCGGCCGTGCTGGTTTGCTCGGGAGTCAACTTTGGCTGGCTCAGCAAGTTGGCGTTCACCGCAGGCACGGCCTATGTGTTTACGCTCAACGAGGACCGCAGCGGCTCCCTGCTGGAGCGCGCCGCCCAGTTCAGCCGCGAGCACCGCGTGGCCGAGTCCGGCCCGGATGACTTGGCCGCCATCATTTACACCAGCGGCACCACCGGACGCAGCAAGGGCGCGATGCTGTCGCACGGCAATTTGCTGAGCAATGCCCAGGTCTTGCAAAAGGCCTGGGGCTGGCGCGCGCCGGAGCAGGGCGGCGATGTACTGATCCATGCCCTGCCGATTTTTCATGTGCACGGCCTGTTCGTGGCCATCCACAGCGCGCTGCTGAGCGGCAGCAAGATGATCTGGTTCTCCAAGTTTGACGCCCGCCTTGCCTTGCAGCACTTTGCGCGTGCCAGCGTGTTTATGGGTGTGCCGACCTTGTACGTGCGCCTGCTGGGCGAAAGCGGCCTGAAGCGCGAGGCGGTGCGCAACATGCGGCTGTTTATCTCGGGCTCGGCGCCTTTGTTGTCGCAGACCTTTAGCGATTGGCAGGCGCGTACCGGGCATACCATTCTGGAGCGCTACGGCATGAGCGAGACCATCATGCTCACCTCCAATCCGTATTTTGTGCAGGACGGCGAGCGCAAAGGCGGCACCGTCGGGCCTGCCTTGCCCGGCGTGCAAGTGCGCGTGGTGGGAGAGGGTGGGGAGGCCTTGGCCACGGGTGAGGTGGGCGATATCCAGGTCAAGGGGCCGGGGGTTTTTCAGGGTTACTGGAACATGCCGGAAAAAACTGCCGAGGAATTCACCGTCGACGGCTTCTTCAAGACCGGGGATGTCGGTCGCGTCGATGACCAAGGCTACGTGACGATTGTGGGCCGCAGCAAGGACCTGATCATCAGCGGCGGCTACAACGTCTATCCGGCCGAGATCGAGGGCTATCTCAATGCCTTACCGGGTGTGATGGAGAGTGCCGTGGTGGGTGTGCCGGATGTGGATTTTGGCGAGGTCGGCGTGGCCGTGGTGATTGCCAAAAGCGGCGTGGACCTGAATCCGCAGGCGATTCTTGCGGCCCTCAAGTCCAAAATAGCCAATTTTAAGATTCCCAAACGCTGCGAGCTGGTCGATGAGCTACCCCGCAATGCCATGGGCAAGGTGCAAAAGAATCTGCTGCGAGCGCGTTTCGCCAAGGCCTGAGTCTGACTCAACCCGGCCACAAATTGCGCCTGCGATGCTGGGGGCGCACAGCGTTTCCAGCGTATTATTCTTGAAGGGTTGAATTTTCTTCCACAGCAGGAGAGTGACAGTGCGCATATCCCAAGTCGTTCTGACCAAAACAAAGCTAGATGCGTCGGAATTTGCGCCACTGGCCGCCATAGCGCCGCAGTTGGTGCTGGCCTTTGGCTGCGTTGACGCACTGTGCAGAGGCGCAGATGCCATGCGCCAGGCCTTTGTGGGCGCGCACATAGCGGGCTGTTCCACCGCGGGTGAAATTTCCAGCAGCGGTGTCAGTGACGCCAGCCTGGTGGTGACCGCCCTGGCATTTGACGGCTCCCAAGTCCGCCAGGTCAGTACCGAACTGCGCGACATGGACGATTCGCTGGATGCGGGTCGCAGGCTGGCGCTGGGCCTGGCTATGCAGGGCTTGCGCGCCGTCCTGCTGTTGGGGCAGGGTGTACAGATCAACGGTAGTGCCGTTTTGGCAGGAATGGGCGAGGTGCTGGGCGCCGACGTGCCGATTGCCGGTGGACTGGCGGGCGACGGTGGCGCCTTTGAGCGCACCTGGGTGCTGGATGACCAGGGTGTCAGCAGCAGTCGCCTGGTTTGCGTCGGGCTCTACGGTGAAGACTTGCGCTTCTCGCATGGCAGCTTTGGTGGTTGGACACCCTTTGGTCCGGCGCGCAGGGTGACGCGTTGCGCAAACAATGTGCTGTATGAGCTCGATGGCGAGCCCGCGCTTGCCGTCTACAAGCGCTACCTGGGTGAGCATGCGCGCGACCTGCCGGCATCGGGTTTGCTGTTTCCCTTTGCCATGTTGGGCCGGGACCATGGCGAGTTGGGTCTGATCCGAACCATTCTGGGCGTCAATGAGCAAGATGGCAGCCTGACCCTGGCCGGCGAAATTGATCCGGATGGCTATCTCAAGCTCATGCATGCCAGCACCGACGCTCTGGTCGGCGGTGCGGAGACTGCGGCCGAGGGGGCGCGGGATATGCAGGCTGGCCATGGCGCAGGGCTGGCCATTTTGGTGAGTTGCGTAGGCCGCAAGCTGGTCATGGGCGGACGCGTGGATGAAGAGGTGGAGGCGGTGGCCCATGTGTTTGGCCCTGGTACCACGCTCACCGGCTTTTATTCCTATGGCGAAATCAGTCCGTTTGGCAATATGGTGGGCTGCAAGTTGCACAACCAGACCATGACGATTGCCCATATTTCGGAGGCAAGTTGATGGCCGGTGGACTATGCACAAGCTGTTAGCGCGCCAGCTGAAGTCCACGCTGGGTCTGGAGCAGACGCAACTGGCCGAGGTGCACAAGGAACTCACCTTGCTGGCTCAGCAGACTGCGCTGTCGCCTGCGGCCAGGGTGGTGCTGGGCGGGCTGGACGGCTTTGTGCAGCGGGTGGAAGAGGCCTACTGCCAGAATGACCGCGATCTGGACCTCAAGGCGCGCAGTCTGGAATTGAGTTCGGTGGAACTGACCGAAAGCAATGCGCGGCTGCGCGCTGAATTGGCCAGCCGGACCCGGGCCATTGACTCGCTGCGCACAACGGCCATAGGGCTGATGGAATTCGTCGATCTGGACGAGACCGGCATCATGGACGACAACCTGGAAAGCCTGTCGGTGCTGATGAGCGAACTGGTGCGTCAAAAAGAGGAAAGCCAGAGGGATTTGCGTGCCGCGCTGACCGATCTGGCCCATCAGAAGTTCGCGCTGGACCAGCATGCGATTGTCAGCATCACCGATGTCAAGGGTGTGATCACCTACGCCAATGACAAGTTTTGCCAGATCAGCGGCTATTCGCGGCAGGAAATTCTGGGGCATAGCCATGCGCTGATCAATTCCGGCACGCACCACCGTTCTTTTTTTGCCGACATGTGGGCCACCATCCTGTCCGGGCAGGTCTGGCACGGTGAGGTTTGCAACCGTACCAAATTCGGACAGCTGTATTGGGTGAATGCCACTTTGGTGCCGCTGCGTGACGAATCCGGCAAGCCCACCTTTTTTATTGCCATCCGCACCGACATCACCGAACGCAAGCAGATGGAGTCGAATATCAAGGCAGCGGAGGCACGTCTGCGGCGCATTACCAACACCGTACCGGGTGTGGTGTTTCAGTGGCAGGTGGATGCCGATTCGAACCGCTTCACCTACGTCAGCCCCCGCATTCAGCAAGTACTGGGTCTGGGCGTACAGGCCTTGAAGGATGACGCTTCGCTGATTTTGCAGCAGGTGCTGGAAGAAGACCGCGAAGAGATTCGAACGGGACTGCGCGAGGCTATCCGGGCCATGAGCGCATGGAGGGGCGAGTACCGGGTGCGCCTGCCCAATGGCACGCTGCGCTGGATACGCTCGGAGATCAATCCCGACCCGGAACGCAACGCCGATGGGCCCGGTCTGTTCACTGGCATCTGGCAGGATGTCACCGAGCGCAAGGACTCGGATGCGCGTCTGCGCGAGGTGACCGAAAACGTGCCGGTGGCAATTTTTCAGTATGCCCTCAACGACGCGGGCCACTTTGTACTGCCCTTTTTAAGCCATGCCATTCAGGCCATTTGTGGTGTGCGGGCCGAAGACATCATGAGCGACTCGCGCCTGCTGCTGCAGCGGGTTCATCCGGATGACCGCCAGATGTTTGTCGATGCTCTGGGTCCGGCCCATGCACTGGCGAAGACACAGGCGCTCGATTTTCGCTTGGTTCATGCCCAGACGGACAAAACCGTCTGGGTCCATGGTGAGGCCGGTCCGCGCCAGCTCCCCAACGGCAGCTGGGTCTGGAACGGCTATTTCAATGATGTCACCGCAGCCAAGGAAATTGCGGTGGAGCTGCAGCGCGCCAAGGACCAGGCCGAGGCCGCCAGCCGTGCCAAATCGGATTTTTTGGCGAACATGAGCCACGAAATCCGCACCCCGATGAACGGCGTCATGGGTATGGCCGATTTGCTGCTCGACACCACCTTGGATGCCGAACAGAGCGAGTACGTGGGTATCGTCAAAAGTTCGGCCGACGCGTTGTTGCGGGTCATCAACGATATTCTGGATTTCTCCAAGATCGAAGCCGGCATGCTGCTCATCGAGCAGATTCCTTTCGGCCTGGTGCACACGATTGAAGAAACCCGCAAGGCCGTCGCCGCCCGCACCCGCGACAAGGGGCTGGAGCTGGTGTGCGAGATTGCGCCAGATGTGCCGGTGTCGGTGATTGGCGACCCGGGTCGATTGCGGCAAATCCTGGTGAACCTGCTGGGCAATGCGATCAAGTTCACCAGCCGGGGCAAGATTACGGTACGCGTGGCGCGTGCGCAAACGGACGATGAACGCCTGTTGCTGCATTTTTCGGTAGCAGATACCGGAATCGGCATCGCAGCAGACAAATTGCGTTCGATTTTTGAAGCCTTTTCACAGGAAGACAGTTCCACGACGCGCCGCTTTGGTGGCACCGGACTGGGGCTGACGATTTGCGCGCGGCTGGTCGAGGCCATGGGCGGGCAAATTTGGGTGGAAAGTGAACTGGGGATGGGTAGCGTTTTTCACTTCACCATGGGCGCCGATGTGGACCATAGCTCCGCGGTCGGCGGTCCTGCGCTTGACACAAACGCGCCTGTCGGTCCGGTGCCGAGCCATAGCCCAGCCCTGAGGGTGCTGCTGGTGGAAGACAACACCATCAACCAGAAGTTGGCGCTCGCACTGCTCGAGCGTTGGGGCCACCAGGTCACTCTGGCCGTGAACGGTCAAGTGGCGGTGGAGCAAGTGGGAGCCCAGGCGTTTGATGTGGTGCTGATGGACATGATGATGCCGGTGATGGATGGGCTGGAGGCCACTCAACGCATACGTGCCATGAGCACGCCCGCGGCACGAGTTCCCATCATTGCCATGACCGCCAATGCCATGGAGTCTGACCGGGAGCGATGCCTGGAGGCGGGAATGAACGATTACATTTCCAAGCCCATCAAGGCGGCCGACTTGCAGCAGCTCTTGCGTGGTGTGGCGCAGGCACGCCAGATGCTTGGCGCGGACGCCCTAGCGCCTGAGTCAGCCATTAAGCCGGGACTGGGCCAGCCCTTTGATTACGCGGGTGGGCTGAAGGCCATGGACCAGGAAATCCTGGAAATCATTGGGCAGGCATTTCTGGACCGCTGGGCCGAGGACATCGGCCTGCTGCGTACCCATCTGGGTCAGCGCGAGGCCTTGCCGGTGCTGCATACGGCGCATGCGCTCAAGGGTACCCTGGCCATGTTTGGTGCAGACCCGGCCAGCCAGCTGGCCGCGCGCATCGAGGCCTGTGCTGGCCGGGGTGATCTGGCGTCGATTGAGCCGCTGTTGACTACGTTTGTTGGGGAGGTGGAGCAACTGCTGAGCGCTTTGCGCAGCAGTCTTGGCGCGTGACGGCGGCATGCCCGCCAATTCGGACTAAGATGCAGCTTCACGATCAAGGCTAAAAAACCGTGCCCCAACAAGTACTTATCGTCGACGATACCGAGATCAATTTGATCCTCTTCGGCGCGCTGGTCAAAAAACTGGATGATTGCCAGGCCCATGTATTTGCCGATCCGCGCCAGGCGCTGGCGTGGGTGAGTGAGCAGGTGCCGGACCTGGTGATCGTGGATTACATGATGCCCGACCTGGATGGCATTGAATTCATTCGTCTGGTGCGCGCAATGCCTGGGCGCGAGCTGGTGCCCATCCTTATGATCACCGCCAATGACCAGAAGCAGATCCGTTACCGCGCTCTGGACCTGGGTGCCAATGATTTCCTAACCAAGCCCATAGACAAGGTCGAGTTTCTGGCACGCACCCGCAATATGCTGAGCCTGAACCTGGCGCGCAAGCACATGGCCGACCATGCGTCCTGGCTGGCGGGTGAGGTGCGCAAGGCAACGCGCGAAATCATGGACAGGGAGCGCGAAACTGTGCTGCGCCTGTCCAAGGCGGCGGAGTACCGGGATCCGGAAACAGGGGCGCATATCGTGCGCATGGCGAATTTCTCCATGCTGATCGCCCGCGAATTGGGTCTGCCGGAAGCGGATCAGCAACTGCTGCTGGAGGCCGCGCCCATGCACGATATTGGCAAGGTGGGCATTGCAGACAGCATTCTCTTGAAGCCAGGGCGTTTGACGCCTGAGGAATTTGAGGTGATGAAGCAGCACGCCATGTTTGGCTATGAACTGCTGAGCGGCAGCTCCTCCAAACTGCTGCAAACCGGTGCTGAAATTGCCAAGGGACACCACGAGAAGTTTGACGGCAGCGGCTACCCGTTCGGAATCAAGGGCGAAGACATTCCCATTTTTAGCCGCATTGTTGCCGTGGCCGATGTGTTTGATGCGCTCACCTCGGCGCGCCCTTATAAGCAGGCCTGGGAAGTGGAGGCTGCTGCAGACTTTATCAAGAAGGCGGCCGGATCGCACTTTGATCCGGCCTGCGTGAATGCGCTCATCAAGGCCTGGGATGACGTGGAGCAGGTGCGCAACAAATACCAGGAGAGCTTTCTGCTGCCCAAGGAGTAGAAAAACAAGGGCCCAGCGATTCCTGTGCCTCTGGATGGCTTCTCCCCGCTTGATTTGAATCAAGTGACGCCGGTCAAGGACGGGCATACTAGCCACCATGCCCTTTGCCACGTTGGAAGCGACCGTATCAGACCCGGAACCTGCTGTCATGCCTATCGCCGGATCCGCGCCACTGACGCCGATTGCCCCGCACAGTGGCGAGGCGTTGCAGTTGCTGGACGACCCGCAGGAATGGAGCGCCTTTAGCCGCCCGTACGGCAAGACAGCGGCTTGCTGGGAGTCCAGTGTGGTGATTGAGGGCATGCACTGCTCCGCTTGCAGCTTCACGGTGGAGGATGCCATTGCCGCAGTTCCCGGCGTGTTGCAGGTGCAGGTCAGCGCGGGCAGCCATCGGGCTCGGGTGATCTGGTCCGCCGAGCAGGTGCAGCCCTCGGCCTGGATGCTGGCCATACAAAAGCGTGGCTACCGCGCCATGCCGGCCAATGATGTGTTTGCCAGCGAACGCCGCCGTGTGGAAACGCGCAAGGCACTGTGGCGCTGGTTGGTGGCCGGCCTGTGCATGATGCAGGTGATGATGTACGCCTACCCGGCCTACACCGCTCACCCCGGAGACCTCACGGCCGAAATGGAGCGCCTGCTGCGTTGGGCCTCCTGGGTGTTGTCTTTGCCGGTGATGCTGTTTTCCTGCGGGCCTTTTTTTGGCAACGCACTGCGCGACCTGCGCCGGGGCTCGGTCAGCATGGACCTGCCGGTGGCGATTGGCATCGCCATCACCTTTGCGGTGAGTAGTTTGGGCACCTTTGATCCCACCGGAGTATTCGGACGTGCCGTGTATTTCGACTCGCTGACCATGTTCGTGTTCTTCCTGCTCACCGGGCGTTGGCTGGAGCTGCGCCTGCGCGACCGCACCGCCGGTTCGCTGGAAGCACTGATGAATCGCCTGCCCGAGAGTCTGGAGCGCCTCAATGCCGAGGGCGGTTTTGAACGCGTGGCGGCCCGCAGGCTGTTGGTCGGTGACCTGGTGCGGGTGCATCCCGGCGAGGCCTTTGCTGCCGACGGCGTAGTGGAGCAGGGCCAGACCTTGGTCGATGAAGCGTTGCTGACCGGCGAGTACCATGCGCTGCGCCGCGGGCCTGGAACCAAGGTGGTGGCTGGCAGTCATAACCTGAGTTCCACGGTACAGGTGCGGGTGCAGGCGTTGGGCGAGCAGACCCGCTTCGCCCAGATTGTGGCCCTGATGCAAAGTGCATCTACCACCAAACCCGCCACAGCCGCGCTGGCCGATCGCCTGGCCAGGCCCTTTTTGATAGGAGTGCTCTTGGCGGCAGGCCTGTCCTGCCTTTGGTGGTGGCAGACCGACCCGGAGCGGGCTCTGATGGTAGCGGTGGCGGTGCTGGTGGTGACCTGTCCCTGTGCCCTTTCCTTGGCCACGCCGGCCGCCATGCTCGCCGCCGCTGGAAACCTGGCGCGTGGCGGCGTCATGGTGCGCAATTTGCAGGCCTTGGAGGCGCTCTCCAGCGTGGACACGGTGGTGTTTGACAAGACCGGAACGCTGACCCAGGAAGCCATGGTGATCGGTGCCGCCGAGGTGCGTGCGGGCGTGTCGGTGGCCGAGGCCTTGCAGATGGCCGCGGCCTTGGCTGCACATTCGCTGCACCCCGCATCCAAGGCCTTGTGCGCGGCCTCAAGCCTGCCTGCCTACGCCGCATCGGCATGGACCTGCGAAGCTGTCACCGAGTTTGCGGGCCAAGGGCTGGAAGGCCATGCCGTGCAGGGTGCGCAGGAATGCTTGTTGCGTCTGGGTTCGGCCCGTTTTTGTGGACTGACACGCGGCGCATCCGATAGTCTGCGGGTGCATGTGAGCGACGCACAGGGCTGGTTGGCCAGCTTTGAGCTGCGTGAAGAAGTGCGTGCGCAGGCCGCTCGGGCGGTCGCTTTGCTGCAGCAGGCCGGGGTTCAGGTGCACCTGCTGTCCGGTGATGATGCTGAGTCGGTGCAACGAGTGGCCGCAAAAATTGGCATTGTGCAGGTGCGAGGTGCCTGTTCCCCGGCTGAAAAGCTGGCCGTGCTGCGCGATTTGCAGGCTCAGGGGCGCAAGGTCGCGATGGTTGGTGACGGCCTGAATGACGGCCCGGTGCTGGCCGGTGCGCATGTTTCTTTTGCCTTTGGTCAAGCCGTACCCCTGGCGCAGGCACAATCCGACTTCATCGTGATGGGCGGTCAATTATTGGCCGTGGTGCAAGCCTTGCAGCTGTCGCGCAGAACCATGTCGGTGGTTCGCCAGAACCTGTGGTGGGCCCTTTTGTACAACGTGGCCGGTGTGCCGTTGGCAATTCTCGGCTTGTTGCCGGCCTGGCTCGCCGGCCTGGGAATGGCCTGCAGTTCGCTGCTGGTGGTTGCCAATGCTTTGCGCCTGACGGCATCGGCGCAAGTGCCCAAAGGAACTTGATGGACATACTTTATTTACTGATACCGCTATCGGTCGTGTTGGTGTTTTGCATTCTTGGCGGACTGTGGTGGGCCATTGATCGAGGGCAGTTCGAGGACATCGAACGCGAGGGTGAGCGCATTTTGAAAGATTCGTGAAAGGCTCGCGAGCCGATCAGGGGTATTCTTAACAAATCTTCAGGTTTCTTTTGCAGGCTTTGATGTCGGTCAAACTGATTTCATGTTGCAGGCAAGAAACTTGTACCAGGTTAATTAATGAAGAGGTAACTATGGCATTTGCAAATCAGAAAGCCGAGCTGTACAACGACACCGTTGTCCGGCAATTCGCCATCATGACGGTGGTCTGGGGGGTGGTTGGCATGCTGGTTGGCGTGATCATCGCCGCCCAGCTGGCTTGGCCCGAGCTCAATATGGGCATACCATGGCTGACCTTTGGTCGGCTGCGTCCACTGCATACCAATGCAGTGATTTTCGCGTTTGGTGGTTGCGGACTGTTCGCAACCAGCTACTACGTGGTGCAGCGCACCTGCCAAGTCCGCATCTTCAGCGACAAGCTGGCGGCCTTTACCTTCTGGGGTTGGCAATTGGTCATTTTGTTGGCTGCTGTGTCCCTGCCCCTGGGTTACACCTCAGGCAAGGAATACGCAGAGCTGGAATGGCCGATTGACATCCTGATCACCCTGGTCTGGGTGGCCTACGCAGTCGTGTTTTTTGGCACGGTCGGTACCCGCAAGGTGCGCCACATTTACGTGGCCAACTGGTTCTTCGGCGCCTTCATCCTGGCCGTGGCCTTGCTGCACCTGGTCAACAGTGCAGAAATCCCGGTCGGCGCCATGAAGTCCTACTCGGCCTATGCCGGTGTGCAGGACGCCATGGTGCAATGGTGGTACGGCCACAATGCCGTGGGCTTCTTCCTGACCGCCGGCTTCCTGGGCATGATGTACTACTTCATCCCCAAGCAAGCGGGCCGCCCGGTCTACAGCTACCGCCTGTCGATCGTCCACTTCTGGGCGCTGATTTTCACCTACATGTGGGCCGGTCCTCACCACCTGCATTACACCGCTCTGCCTGACTGGACCCAGTCTGTGGGTATGGTGTTCTCCCTGATTCTGCTGGCTCCCAGTTGGGGCGGCATGATCAACGGCGTGATGACGCTGTCTGGCGCCTGGCACAAGCTGCGGGATGACCCTATCCTGCGTTTCCTGATCGTGTCCCTCTCGTTCTACGGTATGTCGACCTTTGAAGGTCCGATGATGGCCATCAAGACCGTCAATGCACTGAGCCATTACACCGACTGGACCGTGGGCCACGTGCACTCTGGTGCTCTGGGTTGGGTCGGTCTGGTGACCATGGGTTCCATGTACTACCTGATCCCCAAGCTGTTCGGTCAAAAACAGATGTATTCCGTCAAGGCGATTGAGGTGCACTTCTGGACCGCTACCATCGGTATCGTGATTTACATCGCTGCCATGTGGATTGCCGGTGTGATGCAGGGCCTGATGTGGCGCGCCATCAACCCCGATGGCACACTGACCTACACCTTTGTCGAGAGCGTCAAAGCAACCTATCCCTTCTATGTGCTGCGTCTGTTGGGCGGTCTGCTGTACCTGAGCGGCATGATCATCATGTTGTGGAACACGTTGAAGACTGCTACCAGCGGCCGCGCGGTTCATGTCGCAGTGCCCACTACAGTTGCCCACGCTTGAAGGAATATTGAAAATGTCAAATAAATCTTCCGGCATGTCTCACGAAGCCATTGAGACTAACAACTTCCTGATGATCGCTCTGATTCTGCTCGTCCTGCTGTTTGGCGGACTGGTGGAAATCGTTCCGCTGTTCTTCCAGAAGTCCACCACCGAACCGATCAAGGGCGTGCAACCCTATACGGCACTGCAACTGGCAGGCCGTGACATCTTTACCCGTGAAGGTTGCTACAACTGTCACTCGCAGATGATTCGTCCGTTCCGGGCAGAAACCCTGCGCTATGGTCACTATTCGGTGGCCGGCGAGTCGGTCTATGACCACCCGTTCCAATGGGGCAGCAAGCGCACCGGACCCGATCTGGCCCGTGTCGGCTCCAAGTACAGCGATGAATGGCATCGAATTCACCTGACCAACCCGCGTGACGTGGTGCCTGAGTCGAACATGCCTGCCTACCCTTGGCTGTCCAAGAACCTGGTGGACGCGGAAGTGATGCCAGCCCACATGACCGGTTTGCGTCGGGTCGGCGTGCCCTATACCGACGAGCAAATCGCCAAGTCGGTTGAGGATGTACAAGGCAAGACCGAGCTCGAAGCGGTAATCGCCTATTTGCAGTCTCTGGGCCTGGCCCTTAAATAAGGCATCGAGTACCGACATGCCATTCGATATCAACACCCTGTGGGAAATGATCACCCCCCTGCGGGAAATTGCGACACTGGTCAGCTTCGGCTCATTTTTGGGAATTGTGTGGTGGGCTTGGTCCAAGCGGCGCTCCAACGACTTTTCTGAAGCCGCCAATTTGCCCTTTCAGCAAGACTGATCAAGACTAATAGGATTCAACATGAGTGACTTTACAAGCAATTTTTGGTCAGTTTATGTCTCTGGCATTACCATTATTTCCATTGCAGCCTGTGCTTTGCTGCTGTGGTTTACTGGTAAAGCCAAGGCAATGACCGCTAGCGACAACACCACCGGCCACGTCTGGGACGGTGACTTGCGTGAGATGAACAACCCCTTGCCGCGTTGGTGGGTCGGGCTGTTTATCATCACGATCGTGTTTTCCGTTGTGTATCTCTACCTGTACCCAGGTTTGGGCGGCTCGCCCGGCTCTGCAGGATGGACATCGCAAGGGCAATATGACGCCGAAGTGGCCAAGGGCAATGCCGAGGTCGCTCCTTTGTATGCCAAGTTCCTGGCCATGACGGTGGAAGATGTTTCCAGGGATCCCCAGGCCCATGCCATCGGCGAGCGTTTGTTTATGAACAACTGCTCCCAGTGCCATGGCTCGGACGCCCACGGCAGCAAGGAATTTCCTAACCTCACTTCCGGACATTGGATGTGGGGCGGAACGCCGGACAAGCTGATTGAGACCGTGACCGGCGGCCGCAAGGGTCAAATGCCGACCATGGCCGCAGCGGTGGGAACGGCAGAGGATGTCAAGAACGTCGCAAACTATGTGTTGAGTCTGTCCAACAACCCGCATGACTCGGTTCGTGCGGAATTGGGCAAATCAAAATTCGTGGTCTGCGCAGCTTGCCATGGCCCAGAGGCCAAGGGCAACCCGGTTCTTGGCGCTCCCAACTTGACCGATGGAATCTGGAGCCGGGGCTTTAACGAGGCCGGCATCATCAACCAGGTGACCAATGGACGAGCCCGCGTCATGCCGGCCCAAGGCGGCAGACTGACTGAGGCGCAAATCCGTGTGTTGGTGGCCTATGTTTGGGGTCTGTCCAACAATGTTGCTGCGAAGTAAGTTCTTGATTTAGACTGGCACTTCCGTCTTGCCCCTGTGCCGTTTCGGGTTTTCTCGAAATGGCACAGGGGTTTGGTTTTTTGTTCAAGGAAATATATGACTCAAACTGCACAATCAGAGACCACTCCATGGTGGAAGTTCGGGCATGTCTGGTTGGTGGTGGGCGGCCCGGCGATCGTGGTGGTCGCCAGTTTTTTCACACTCTATCTGGCCATCAGTCGGCCCGATCCGGTGACCGACGAAAACTACTACCAAAAAGGTATAGATATCAACAAGACCCTGGGTGGAACGCCGTCTAGCGCCTCACCGTCTGAGGTCGCCAGAAATAACGCCGCTACCGGTGTACCGAAGCCGAGCAACGCGCCCTGAGTGCGGTGCTGGGTACTATCTGAGGATCTAGTCGCAGACCCTGGGATTCACAATGTCTTTGAGCGCGTCCGTATTGATAATGCGGACATGCCTCTGTTTGACTTCCACAATGCCGTCTTCGACAAATTTGGAGAATGTGCGACTCACGGTTTCCAATTTCAGACCCAGGTAGCTGCCGATTTCCTCGCGTGTCATGCGCAGAATCAACTCGGACTGGGAAAATCCGCGTGCATGCAGTCGCTGTACCAAGTTGAGCAGAAAAGCCGCCAGACGCTCTTCTGCGCGCATGCTGCCCAAAAGTAACATCACGCCGTTTTCACGCACAATTTCGCGGCTCATGATCTTGTGTACGTGGCGCTGGAGGGCATTGACTTCCCGCGACAGTTCTTCAATCCGGTCAAAGGGCATGACGCACACTTCCGCATCTTCCAGCGCAACCGCGTCACAGGTGTGGTGGTCGTTGACAATGCCGTCCAGGCCCACGATCTCACCGGCCATCTGAAAGCCTGTGACCTGATCGCGCCCGTCTTCCGAGGCAACACAGGTCTTGAAAAATCCGGTGCGAATGGCATACAGGCTGGAGAACTTCTCGCCATTGCGAAAAAGGGTGGCACCGCGTTTGATTTTGCGTCGGTTGGCCACCACATCATCAATGCGCTCCAACTCGGCCGGACTGAGGCCTAGCGGCATGCATAGCTCACGCAGATTGCAATTGGAGCAAGCCACTTTAATGCTGTGGGAATTCATTTCAATCACATTGGTGGTCGACTTGATTGAGATGCACGAATGTGCTTCGTCAGAGATAAATGCCTTCATTTTTGTTCCAACTTAAGTTCGCCTGATACAGGTCAATTATGAACCTAATTGTTCGCAGGGGTGTCACCTGTATAGATTGATTCACATCAAACTTGAAAAATGGATCTTGGCGCATATTTGCTCAGACCGAATTGGAGACCCGCTATGACCGTTTTTGCACCCGTTACCGATGATTTACTGCGTCAATACGATGTGCCCGGTCCCCGCTACACCTCCTATCCCACAGCCGACCGATTCGTAGAGGCTTTTGTAGGCGCCGATTATGCGCAGGCGCTGACTCAGCGGCGCAGCGGAGTGGCCGCGCTGGCCCTGCCCTTGTCCCTTTATGTTCACATTCCGTTTTGCGAATCGCTGTGCTACTACTGTGCCTGCAACAAGATCATCACCAAGCACCATGAAAAGGCAGAGGAATATTTGCGTTACCTGGGCCGTGAAGTGGAATTGCACACCGCCTTGATGGGCACGGCGCAGTCGGTTAGCCAGTTGCACCTAGGCGGGGGCAGTCCGACCTTTTTGAGCGACGAAGAACTGCGCAGCCTGATGGCCATGCTCAAGCGCAACTTCAGCTTTGTTCCCGGTGGCGAGTATTCGATTGAAATCGACCCGCGCACCATCGACGAAAGGCGCCTGGACACCTTGGCCGAACTGGGCTTTAACCGCCTGAGCTTTGGCGTTCAGGACTTTGACCTGGCCGTCCAAAAGGCGGTGCACCGGGTGCAGCCGGCCGAGCAGGTGTTTTCCTTGGTTGCTGCGGCCCGTTCGCGTGGCTTTGAGTCCATCAATGTGGATCTGATTTATGGCCTGCCCAAACAAAGCCCGGAGTCGTTTGATCGCACCTTGGCTCAGGTGGTCGAGCTCAAACCCGACCGCATTGCGCTGTACGCCTATGCGCATCTGCCGGATCGCTTTAAGCCGCAGCGGAGAATCCATACGCTGGACTTGCCCACGGGTGGCTCCAAGATTTCCATGCTCTCGCGCTCCTTGGCTGCCTTGTTGGGTGCCGGCTATGTCTATGTGGGCATGGATCACTTTGCGCTGCCCGATGACGCACTGGCCGTGGCCAAGCGCCAAGGTCGATTACATCGCAACTTCCAGGGCTATAGCACCCAACCCGATTGCGATTTGATTGCTTTGGGTGTTTCCAGCATAGGCCGCATAGGCGCCACCTATAGCCAGAATGCTAAGACGCTGGAAGAGTATTACGACGCCTTGGACCATGGCAACTTTCCCGTCGTGCGTGGTCTGGCCTTGACCCGAGACGACCTGGTGCGCCGGGCCGTGATCATGGCACTGATGTGCCAGGGAAACGTCCAGTTCGAATCCATAGAGCTGGCCTACCTGATTGAATTTCGAAGCTATTTCGCAAAAGAAATGGAAGCCTTGCAGGGATTGAGCGAACAGGGACTGGTGAGTCTGGACGATACTGGAATCCAGGTGACGGACAAGGGCTGGTTCTTTGTGCGCGCCGTGGCGATGGTGTTTGATCGGTATTTGCAAACCGACCGTACCCGCGCAAGGTTTTCCAAGATCATTTAGCATTCGGAGATGCAATTTTCTTTGGGCGCCACAGCGTTGTTGATGGGGCTGGTGGGCGGTCCGCATTGTGTCTCCATGTGCGGCGCTGCCTGCGCGGGTATCGGACAGGCAGCAGGCGCGCGCAAAAATTCGGCCATTCTGGGCTTCCAACTGGGGCGTGTGCTGGGCTATTCGGCGCTGGGCGCCGTGGCCGCTGTATCCATGCAGGGGCTGGGTTGGATGACTGTCCAGTCTGCAGCACTCAGGCCGGTCTGGACCATGTTTCATGTGGCTGCGTTGTTGCTGGGACTGGTGCTGCTGCTGCGTGCCCAGCAGCCGGTATGGCTGGAACTTGCCGGGCGCCGCATTTGGACCTACGCCAAGGCCATGGGCGCAGGCGCTGCGCCGGTCGTGCTTGGCAGCTTGTGGGCGCTGCTCCCGTGTGGGCTCTTGTATTCAGCCCTGCTGGTGGCCGCCATGGCGGGGGGGCCCGTGGACGGCGCCTTTGTCATGGCCGCGTTTGCCCTGGGTACCAGCGTCACCATGAGCGCGGCACCCTGGTTGTGGCTTAAGCTGCGCGGCAACAGTGTGGCAAAAAGTGGCAGTGGTTCCTGGGGCGTTCGCCTAGCCGGACTGGCGCTGGCTGGCAGCTCTGGCTGGGCGCTGTGGATGGGCCTGGTTCACAATACCGCGCCCTGGTGCGCTACACCATCGTTATGAAGTCCACTGACTCACCGCACCGCCTCAGCGTGGCCCCCATGCTCGACTGGTCAGATAGGAATTGCCGTTATTTTCACCGGCTGTTGACCCGCCATGGCCGCCTTTACACCGAGATGGTGACCACCGGTGCCTTGTTGCATGGCGACGTGCCACGCCACCTGCGTTTTAACGCCGAAGAACATGCGCTTGCGTTGCAGCTGGGGGGCAGCGACACAGCCGATCTGGCTGCCTGTGCCAAGCTGGGCCAGGACTGGGGCTATGACGAGATCAACCTCAATTGCGGTTGCCCGTCCGAGCGGGTGCAGCGGGGTGCCTTTGGCGCCTGCCTAATGAATGAGGCGCCGCTGGTGGCAGATTGCGTCAAGGCCATGCTGGATGTGGTGGACATTCCGGTCACAGTCAAGCACCGCATTGGCATTGACCGTGAAGAAAGTTACGCCTTTGTGCGCGACTTTGTCGGCACCCTGTCGGAGGCTGGATGCCAGGTTTTTATCGTGCATGCCCGCAACGCCTGGCTCAAGGGTCTGAGTCCCAAGGAAAACCGCGAAGTCCCGCCACTGCGCTACGACCTGGTGTACCAGCTTAAAAGAGACTTTCCAGCGCTGACCATTTCCCTCAACGGCGGCGTCACCACCAGTGCGCAGGTGGCCGAGCATTTGCAGCATGTCGATGGTGTCATGTTGGGACGCGAGGCCTATCACAAGCCCTGGTGGCTGGCCGAATGGGATCAGGCCTTTTTTGGCGACGCGGCTTCCGAGTTGACGCGGGAATCGGTGGAAGAGCAGATGGTGGTCTACATGGAGCGTGAGGCGGCCCAGCATGGTACGTCCTGGTACAGCATCGCCCGCCATATGCTGGGCCTGCGCCATGGCCTGCCGGGGGCGCGCAAGTGGCGTCAGGTCTGGAGCGACCACCGGCTGAAGGCATTGCCAGCCAGAGAGGTGTGGGCTATTGCCCGCCAGGCCAGCTGCTCTGCGGCCGCGCCCACGGAAGCAGCGCTGTAAATTTACGCAGCCGCTTCCAGGCCGTTGGCGAAGTGCTCGCGCATGCGCTTCACGGTGGCCGCTGCATCTCTTGTGCTCAGTGCAGTCATGATTTCGCGGTGTTCCTGCAGCGACTCGCCCATGCGCCCGGTCTTGAGCAGGGAGTTGTGCCGATTGAGCTTCATCACCTTGCGCAGATCCGCCACCATCTGGTCGCGCCAGCGGTTGTTGGCAATCGCTAGCAGTCGCATGTGGAAGCGTTCGTTGACAGCAAAAAAGGCGTCGGTATTGGCAATGCCCGGCAGGGCCGCTTGTTCCAGTTCCGCGTGCAGTGTCATCAGTTCGGCAAGCTGTAGGTCCGTCGCCGTGGCGGCAACCACCCCGGCCGCGTCACTTTCCAGCAGGCTGAGCAAATGGTAGACGTCGCGCAGGTCCTGGGCTGAGACCTCGGTCACATAGGCGCCGCGCCGTACCTTCATGGTCACCAGACCTTCGGCCGCCAACACCTTGAGGGCCTCGCGCAAGGGTGTGCGGCTGATGCCATGCTCCTCGGCAATCTTCAGTTCGTCAATCCAGCTACCGGGTTCCAGCTCCCGCTTGAAAATGCGCTGGCGCAGCAATTCCGCAACCTCCTCATAGAGCGCGCGAGGGGAGATGGATGGGCCGGAGCGGCTGTCGGACATGAGTGCTGCCATGGGCGCGAATTGTAAGCGGGGTGTCCATTTTTTAATGAATAATTATAAATAATGTAAACTTTGATCCGGCTGAATTCAGCTGCCAAGCTTGCTGAGCTGAGTGCTTCAACTGCTACGGACCCCGCCATGACCGAAAAGAAACCTGTTGTTCAATCTGCCACCCTGGAAGCCTGGAACAAGGCGGCCGCCAAGTCCGCCCCCGGCGGCAATGTGGAGGCGCTGAACTGGATCACCCCTGACGGCATCGCCGTAAAGCCCCTGTACACCGCGGCCGACACCGCCGATCTGGCGCACGCCGACACGCTGCCGGGCTTTGAGCCCTATTTGCGCGGCCCGCAGGCCACCATGTACGCGGTGCGCCCCTGGACCATCCGCCAGTACGCCGGTTTTTCCACCGCCGAAGAATCCAATGCCTTCTACCGCAAGGCGCTGGCGGCCGGTGGGCAGGGCGTGTCGGTGGCCTTCGACCTGGCCACCCACCGCGGCTACGATTCCGACCATCCCCGCGTCACCGGCGACGTCGGCAAGGCTGGTGTGGCCATCGATTCGGTGGAAGACATGAAGATCCTGTTTGACCAAATCCCGCTGGACAAGGTCTCGGTATCCATGACCATGAATGGCGCCGTGTTGCCGGTGCTGGCTGGTTATGTGGTGGCGGCGGAAGAGCAGGGCGTGTCGCAAGACAAGCTGAGCGGAACGATTCAGAACGACATTCTGAAAGAGTTCATGGTGCGCAACACCTACATCTACCCGCCCGCACCCAGCATGCGCATCATCGGCGACATCATTGGCTACACCGCCAAGAACATGCCGAAGTTCAACTCGATCTCGATCTCCGGCTACCACATGCAGGAAGCCGGTGCCAATCAGGCGCTGGAGCTGGCCTTTACGCTGGCCGATGGCAAGGAATACGTGAAGACCGCGATCGCCTCCGGCATGAATGTGGACGAATTTGCCGGACGCCTGTCCTTCTTCTGGGCCATCGGCATGAACTTCTACCTGGAAGTGGCCAAGATGCGTGCGGCGCGTCTGCTGTGGTGCCGCATCATGAAGGGCTTTGACGCCAAGGTGCCGAAGAGCCTGATGCTGCGCACCCATTGCCAGACCTCCGGCTGGTCGCTGACCGAGCAGGATCCTTACAACAACGTGGTGCGCACCACCATCGAGGCCATGGCCGCGGTGTTTGGCGGCACGCAAAGCCTGCACACCAACAGCTTTGACGAGGCCATTGCGCTGCCGACCGAGTTCTCCAGCCGGATTGCCCGCAACACCCAGCTGATCATCCAGGAAGAAACCCACATCACCAACGTGATCGACCCCTGGGCCGGCAGCTACATGATGGAAAAGCTGACCCAGGACATGGCCGACGCCGCCTGGAAGATCATCGAAGAGGTCGAAGCCATGGGCGGCATGGTCAAGGCCGTAGATTCTGGCTGGGCCAAGCTCAAGATCGAAGCCGCTGCGGCCGACAAGCAGGCCCGCATCGACTCCGGTCGCGACGTCATCGTCGGCGTCAACAAATACAAGCTCAAGACCGAGGACGCCATCGAGGCGCGCGACATCGATAACGTGGCCGTGCGCGACGGCCAGATCGAGCGCCTCAACAGCATCCGAGCCAGCCGCGACAGTGACAAGGTGAATGCCGCGCTGGCCGCCCTGACCGCCGCTGCCGAAGATGGCAGCGGCAACTTGCTGGATCTGTCGATTCAGGCGGTGCGCCTGCGCGCCACGGTGGGCGAAATCAGCGATGCGCTGGAAAAGGTCTTTGGCCGCCACCGTGCCGACACGCAAAAGGTCACCGGCGTCTATGCCGCCGCCTACGACAGCGCGAATGGAGACACCATGGAATATTGGGAGCAGCTCAAGAAAGACATCGCCGCCTTTGCCGAGGTGCAGGGTCGGCGTCCGCGCGTGATGATCAGCAAACTGGGCCAGGACGGCCATGACCGCGGCGCCAAGGTGGTGGCCACGGCCTTTGCCGACCTCGGCTTTGACGTGGACATGGGTCCGCTGTTTCAGACCCCCGAAGAATGCGCGCGCCAGGCGATTGAAAACGATGTGCATGCCGTCGGCGTGTCTACCCTGGCGGCGGGTCACAAGACTCTGGTGCCGGCCATCATTGCCGAACTGCGCAAGCAGGGCGCCGACGATATCATCGTGTTTGTCGGCGGCGTGATTCCGCGTCAGGATTACGATTACCTGTACGCTGCTGGCGTCAAGGGAATTTATGGCCCCGGCACACCTATTCCGGCCAGCGCCCGTGATGTGTTGGACCAGATCAACAAGGCACTGGCTGCGGCCTGAGCCCCCAGCGGGAACATGGGGATGGCCGCTGAAACTGTCGCCGCACCAGCCGTGCGGCAGGGCGTTCGTGCCAGTGACATTCTGGAGGGGCAGGGCCTGGCGCAAAGGCGTAGTCTGGCGAAAGCCATTACCCTTCTGGAATCCACCCGCGCCGACCACCGCCTGTTGGCCGACGAACTGTTGACGGCCTTGCTGCCGCACAGCGGCAAGTCGCTGCGCCTGGGCATCAGCGGCGTGCCAGGCGTTGGCAAGAGCACCTTTATCGAGGCGCTGGGCCTCTACCTGATCGCGAAGGGCCACCGCGTGGCCGTGCTGGCGGTGGACCCCAGCAGTTCGGTTTCCGGCGGCTCCATCCTGGGCGACAAGACGCGCATGGAATTGTTGTCCATGCACGAGCGCGCCTATATTCGCCCCAGCCCCAGCAGCGGTACCTTGGGCGGTGTGGCCGAAAAAACCCGTGAGGCCATGCTGGTTTGCGAGGCCGCCGGCTTTGACATTGTGATTGTGGAAACCGTCGGGGTGGGCCAGTCTGAAACGGCAGTGCAAGGCATGAGCGACATGTTTGTGCTGATGCAACTGCCCAATGCCGGTGACGATTTGCAGGCGATCAAAAAGGGCGTGATGGAACTGGCCGATCTGGTCGTCATCAACAAGGCCGATATCGACGCCGATGCCGCCATGCGGGCCGAGGCGCAAATCACCTCCAGCCTGCGCCTGCTGGGCATATCCGGCAATCCCCATGATCCGCACAGCGATGCGCATTGGCATCCACGCGTGCTCAAGATGAGCGCGCTGCAAGGGCAGGGCTTGGATGCCTTTTGGGAAGCGGTCAGCACCTTTCAGCGCCTGCAAACCGCAAACGGCTTACTGGCCAGTCGGCGCCAGAGCCAGTCACTGGCCTGGATGTGGGAGCGCGTAGACGCAGGCCTCAAACAGGCCTTCAAGAACAATCCTGCAGTGCGTGCGCAACTGCCAGTATTTATCAACTCGGTGCAGTCCGGTCAGCTGGCTGCAAGCACCGCGGCGCGCAATCTGCTGGCCCTGCATGCTGCTGGCGCAGCAGCCCAAAATACTCAAATAGCGAACACTTAGAAAGAAGGAAACCATGCACGACATCCTTGAACAACTGGAAGCCAAGCGCGAACTCGCGCGTCTGGGCGGTGGCCAAAAGCGAATCGACGCGCAACACAAAAAGGGCAAACTCACGGCGCGTGAACGCATTGAGGTGCTGCTCGATGAAGGCACGTTTGAAGAGTGGGACATGTTTGTGGAGCACCGCTGCGTTGACTTCGGTATGGCCGACCAAAAGATTCCGGGCGATGGCGTGGTCACCGGTTACGGCATGATCAATGGCCGCCTGGTATTTGTCTTCAGCCAGGACTTCACGGTGTTCGGTGGTGCGCTATCGGAAGCCCATGCGGAAAAAATTTGCAAGGTGATGGACCAGGCCATGAAGGTCGGCGCACCGGTAATCGGCCTGAACGATTCGGGCGGTGCCCGTATTCAGGAAGGCGTGGCGTCCCTGGGCGGCTATGCCGACGTGTTTCAGCGCAATGTGATGGCCAGCGGCGTGATTCCGCAGATCAGCATGATCATGGGCCCCTCGGCCGGCGGTGCGGTGTACTCACCCGCCATGACCGACTTCATCTTCATGGTCAAGGATAGCTCCTACATGTTTGTGACCGGCCCCGAGGTGGTCAAGACGGTGACACACGAAGACGTGACGGCCGAAGAACTGGGCGGAGCGGTCAGCCACAGCACCAAGAGCGGTGTCTGCGACCTGGCGTTTGAGAACGATGTGGAAGCGCTGCTGATGCTGCGCCGCCTCTACAACTACCTGCCCCTCTCCAACCGCGAAAAGGCACCGGTGCGTCGCAGCGGTGACCCGGCCGACCGCTTGGACATGAGCCTGGACACTCTGATTCCTGACAACCCGAACAAGCCCTACGACATGAAGGAGCTGATCGTCAAGACCATGGACGACGGCGACTTCTTCGAGATCCAGCCTGAGTACGCCAAGAACATCATCATCGGCTTTGGCCGCATGGATGGTCAGACCGTGGGCATTGTGGCGAATCAGCCCATGGTGCTGGCTGGTTGCCTGGACATCAAGAGCAGCATCAAGGCGGCGCGCTTTGTGCGCTTTTGCGATGCCTTTAACATTCCCGTCATCACCTTTGTCGACGTGCCCGGTTTCATGCCCGGCACAGCACAGGAGTACGGCGGCATCATCAAGCACGGCGCCAAGTTGCTGTATGCGTACGCCGAGTGCACCGTGCCCAAGATCACCGTGATCACGCGCAAGGCCTATGGTGGTGCCTATGACGTGATGTCGTCCAAGCATTTGCGCGGCGATGTGAACATTGCCTGGCCGAATGCCGAGATCGCCGTGATGGGTGCCAAGGGGGCGGTGGAGATCATCTTCCGCGAGGAGAAGGGCCACCCCGAAAAGCTGGCCGCCAAGGAAGCCGAATACAAGGCGCGTTTTGCCAACCCGTTTGTGGCCGGTGCGCGTGGCTTTATCGACGACGTGATCCTGCCGCACGAGACCCGCAAGCGCATTTGCCGCTCGCTGGTGATGTTGAAAGACAAAAAGCTGGAAAACCCGTGGCGCAAGCACGGCAACATCCCTCTGTAAGCCCCAAGGAGAACAAGAACATGTTTACCAAAATACTGATTGCCAACCGCGGCGAAATCGCCTGCCGCGTGATCGTTACGGCCCGCAAGATGGGCATCAAGACCGTCGCCGTTTATTCGGATGCGGACAAGGAAGCGCGCCACGTGCTGCTGGCCGATGAGGCCGTGAACATTGGTCCAGCCCCCAGCCGCGAGAGCTATTTGCTGGCCGAAAAAATCATTGCTGCCTGCAAGCAAACCGGCGCCCAGGCCGTGCACCCCGGCTATGGTTTCCTGAGCGAAAACGCTGAATTCTCCAAGCGCTGCGAGGAAGAGGGCATTGCCTTTATCGGCCCCAAGCATTTCTCGATTGCCGCCATGGGTGACAAGATCGAATCCAAGAAGCTGGCCGGTGCTGCGGGCGTGAACTGCATTCCCGGTGTCAACGACGCCATCGATACGCCTGAGCGTGCGGTGGAAATTGCCAAGAGCATTGGCTATCCGGTGATGATCAAGGCCAGCGCCGGCGGCGGCGGCAAGGGCTTGCGTGTGGCGGGCAACGACAAGGAAGCCTTTGAGGGCTTCACCAGTTGCCGCAACGAGGCGCGCAACAGCTTTGGCGACGACCGCGTGTTTATCGAAAAGTTTGTCGAAGAACCCCGCCACATTGAAATCCAGCTGATCGGTGACTCGTTTGGCAATGTGCTGTATCTGAACGAGCGCGAGTGCTCGATCCAGCGTCGCCACCAGAAGGTGATTGAAGAGGCGCCGTCGCCCTTCATCAGCGACGCCACCCGCAAGGCCATGGGCGAGCAGGCGGTCCAGCTGGCCAAGGCCGTGAAGTACCAGAGCGCCGGAACGGTGGAGTTTGTGGTTGGCAAGGACCAGAGCTTTTACTTCCTGGAGATGAACACCCGCTTGCAGGTGGAGCATCCTGTCACCGAAGCCATCACCGGCCTGGACCTGGTGGAGCTGATGATTCGCGTGGCGGCCGGCGAAGCGCTGCCGCTGACGCAGGACCAGGTCCAGCGCAATGGCTGGGCCATGGAATGCCGCATCAATGCCGAAGACCCGTACCGCGGCTTTCTCCCCAGCACCGGCCGTCTGGTGCGCTTCTCGCCACCCGATCAGACCATGTGGCAGGGTGACACCGAGCATCTGTATGGCGTGCGCGTGGATACCGGCGTGGTGGATGGCGGAGAAATTCCGATGTACTACGACTCGATGATTGCCAAACTCATCGTGCACGGCAAGGACCGTTTGGACGCGATTGCCAAGATGCGCGAAGCACTGAACGGCTTTGTGATCCGCGGCGTGTCGAGCAATATTCCGTTCCAGTCGGCCCTGCTGGCGCATCCCAAGTTTGTCTCGGGTGACTTCAACACCGGTTTTATCGCCGAGCATTACAGCAAGGGTTTTGTGGCCGAGGACGTGCCCCATGACGATGCCAACTTCCTGCTGGCATTGGCCACGCTGGTGCGACGCAAGACGCGTGAACGTGCGGCCGGCATCAGCGGACAGATGCATGGCTATGCGGTGACCGTGGCCAAGGAATATGTGGTGGTCACGCTGGGTGCCGGCGGTGAAAATATCTACACGCCGGTGCATGTGGATGACTATGTAGGGCACACCGGCGCAGCGCGTGTCACGGTGGCCGGTCGTATTTATGAAATAGAGAGTGACTCTCGCCTGAACGCCATTTGTCTGCACGGCAAGGTGAATGGCAAGCCATTTACCGCCCAGGTGGAAAGTGGCACGCCACGCAATCCGCTGGCGTGGCGGGTACAGCACAACGGCAAGCGCATTGATGTGCAGGTAATGTCACCGCGCACGGCCGAACTGCACGCGCTGATGCCCTTCAAGCCAGCCCCCGATATGAGCCGCTTTGTGCTGTCGCCTATGCCGGGGCTGCTGGTGAACGTGGCCGTGGTGCCTGGTCAGAAGGTCCAGGCCGGTGAACGCGTGGCCGTTATCGAGGCCATGAAGATGGAAAATGTGCTGTTTGCCGTCGCCGATGGAGTGGTCGGCAAGGTTCTTGCATCCAAGGGTGAAAGCCTGACGGTGGATCAGGCCATCGTGGAGTTTGTGTAAATGATACGTCCTTTTCAAGTACTGGGTGTCCAGCAGATTGCCATTGGCGGGCCGGACAAGAAGCGGCTGCAAAAGCTGTGGGTGGAGATGCTGGGTCTGGAAGTCACCGGCACGTTCCGCAGCGAAAGCGAAAACGTGGATGAGGACATATGCGCGATTGGCGCCGGTCCGTTCAAGGTCGAGGTGGACCTGATGCAACCCGTGGATCCGGACAAAAAGCCGGCCGTCCATGCCACGCCACTGAATCACATCGGCCTGTGGATCGATGATCTGCCCACCGCCGTAGAGTGGCTCACCGCCCATGGCGTGCGCTTTGCACCGGGCGGCATTCGCAAGGGCGCAGCTGGCTTTGACATCTGCTTTTTGCATCCCAAGGCGAATGAGGAATTCCCGATTGCCGGCGAGGGCGTGCTGATCGAAATGGTGCAGGCCCCCCCGGAGGTGGTGAAGGCCTTTTCGCAACTGGCCTTCCCTGGCCGCAGCGTTTAGCTTTGACGATCAATGCAAAAAGCCGCTGTGATTCAGCAGCTTTTTGCTGACGGGCAATCTATCCAGGCAGGCGCTTGGCGCGTGCCCGCTGCAGCGCCGCTTCAATGATGGCGCGCTTTTTGTCCAAGATGGCTGGATCTGAATGCTGGGAATGCGCTGCTATATCGGACACTTTGAGTTCGGCCTTGGCTAGTAGGCGTTGCTCTTGCTCCTGCACTTCACGTTCCAGCCGCAGGCCGCGCTGGGAATAGCGATTCAGCGCGTGCTCGGCCTGGGTAGTTGACCAAGCGCTCCAGCCGGTGGTTTGCGCCGTCACGTTTTCCAGCAGAATGCAATCCACCGGGCAGACCGGCAAACACAGCTCGCAACCGGTGCAATGGGCTTCCAGCACGGTGTGCATTTGCTTGTTGGAACCGATGATGGCGTCCACCGGGCAGGCCGCAATGCACAGGGTACAGCCTATGCACCAATCCTCATCAATAAAGGCCAGGGTGCGCGGACCCTCGGCGCCAAAGTCCGGGTCCAGTGGCTTAATGCTGCGCCCGGTGATTGCGGCAAGTCGCTCCACCCCCTGCGCCCCTCCTGGCGGGCACTGGTTGATGTCCGCCTCGCCCGCTGCCACCGCCTCGGCATAGCCCAGACAATCCGAGTAGCCACAGCGCTTGCACTGGGTTTGGGGCAGGGCGTCGTGGATGCGCCCGGCCAGGGTGCGACTCAAGACCCCCTCTGTATCCACTTCTGCATCAGGTCTTGGAAGCCGCTTTTTTTACGGCAATCTTCTTGGCGCCTGCAGTGCTGGCGAGCGACTTGCTGGCTGCGGGTGCAGCCATCCCGGATAGCTGCGGCGTGGCAGCCACATTGGACGCATGGGAGTCGGCACCATTGTGGTCCAGGATGAATTTTTTGACCACCGGATACACATGCTCGCGCCAGCGGCGGCCGGAGAAGATGCCGTAATGCCCAGCGCCCTCGGCCTCGAAATGCTGTTGCAAAGCCTTGGGAACGCCGCTGCAGATGTCGTGCACCGCCTTGGTCTGGCCGGAGCCGGAGATGTCGTCCAATTCGCCCTCGACCGAGAGCAGGGCCGTACTCTTGATGTCTGCTGGACGCACGCGTTCGATTTGACCGCTGGGATTTTTGATGTCCCAGGTACCGCTGACCAGGCTGAAGTCCTGAAACACCACCTTGATGGTCTCCAGGTAGTAATCGGCGTCCATGTCTAAGACCGCGTTGTACTCGTCGTAAAACTTGCGGTGGGCCTCGGTGCTGGCGTCGTCACCCTTGATCAGGTCCTTGAAGTAGTCGTAATGGCTCTTGGCATGGTGGTCGGGGTTCATCGCGACAAAGCCGGTGTGCTGCAAAAAGCCGGGATAGACACGGCGTCCGACACCCGGGAAGTTGCTGGGCACACGGTAGATCACATTGTTCTCAAACCAGCTATGGCTCTTGTTCATGGCCAGGTTGTTGACCGCCGTGGGAGATTTGCGCGCATCGATAGGGCCGCCCATCATGGTCATGGTCAGCGGTGTTTTCTCACCGCGGCTGGCCATCAACGACACCGCAGCCAGCACCGGTACGGTGGGCTGGCACACGCTCATGACGTGACAGTTGCCGTATTTGGCCTGCACGTGGCGGATGAATTCCTGCACGTAGTTGACGTAGTCATCGAGGTGAAATTCACCTTCGCTCATGGGCACCAGACGGGCATTTTTCCAGTCCGTGATGTAGACCTTGTGGTCCTTGAGCATGGTCTTGACGGTATCGCGCAGCAGCGTCGAATAGTGGCCAGACAGAGGGGCCACGATCAGCACGACCGGTTCGTCCTTGATCTTGGCGAATGTGGAAGCATCGTCTGTCAGCCGTTTGAAACGGCGCAGCTCGCAAAAAGGCTTGTCCACTTCGACGCGCTCGAGGATCGCGACTTCGACGCCGTTTTCATTGATCGAGCGGATGTCGAACTGTGGGCGCTCGTAGTCCTTGCCCAAACGATGCATCAGGTCATAGGTGGCCGAGAGCCTCTGTGAGAACGGGCTTTTACCCGCCATCGAGGTCGGGTTGGAGTAAGCCTTTGCCGCTGCAGCGGCCAGGTCCGCGAACGGTTCCATCAGGGAACGTTGGGTTTCATAGAGCTGGTACAGCATAAATCACTCTCTTATAAAAATGGTGCAGTGCAATATAACAGTTTTAAGCATCTCAGGGTGGGTCGCTTGCTCTAAGTATGCCCCTTAAGCCGTTTCGGCTGTGGGCGCCCAAGTTCCCCAGCAACTCTGCCATCGCGCTCTCAAGTCTGGCCCGTTCGGCGCCGTCCCTTTTTGAGAGTTCGTCCAGCAGCTTGATGTCCGTTTCGTGGGCAGCAAAGCCCGGGTCCGACAATGCCGGTATGGCCGCCGACAGAGCCTGCGCTAGTGGCGCTGCAGCCCGCACAGCCTGGGCACTGACCACATCGCGCAGGTAATGGTCGCTCCAGTCGGGGTAGCCCTTGTCCCTGTCGATGGCGTGCAAGGCCTTCTCCAGGCCGGTTTCCTGTTGGCGAGCTGCGGCGCGCAGCAGACACTCGGACTGGTACCGGTCTAGCAAGCGGTGGCTATTGGACAGCACGCTTAACAACTCGCTCTTCATGGTCGGCATGCCCGCCATCGCCAGCGCGCTGGCAGTCAACAGCTTGGCGCTGGAATAGCTAGGCGCCAGGGCGGCGTTATAGGGCTGGGTCAGGTCTTGCAGATAGTGCAAGGACAGGCCAGCAAAACGCCAGCCCCAGTAGGCATGACCGGTGCGAAATGCCAGCGATGACAAGGTGGAAAATTGGTGTGAGCGTAGCAGCAAAAAAGTGCGTCCAATCAAGGGCACGGCCAGGTACAGCATGCGGCTTTCGTGCAGGAAGGCCACGTGAAATGGCGCCTGGGACGCGCTTGCAAGTGCTGGATTACCAAAGGGCTGCGTGCCAAAGCCGTACAGGCCGCCCCAGTCGGACGGGTTGTCCTCAAACAGGTTGATATCCAGACCATATTCCGGCTCCTCGGTTGCCGATGCCAGCGCGCTCAAGGGCGAGACCTGGTCGCCGGCCTTCAGCGCCAGGTATGAGTCGCTGCTGCCGGGCGCTTCCGGCAAGCTGCTCACGGCACCGCGCGGCAAGGCTGAACCCGACTGGGGATTCCAGGGATCGGTCTGCAAATAAAGTGCAAATTTGCTGTTCGGTGCGACGCGCAAGGCCATCAGAAACGCCAAGCGCCGGGCTTCGTCCGTGCGCGACGCGTCGGCGGCAAATGCCAGTTCGGCGGGACGCGGCGGATATTTTTTCAGATGCGCCAACGCCCAGGCCTCCTGGCTTGCCAGCAGTGCCTCTATGGTATTTTCCTCTGCCCTTAGAAAAGCCTCCAGCGACTCCACGGTGACGCTCGATGCATTGGCCACCTCCGGCATACGCTCGAATGCCCGGTAGCTAACCAAGCTGTGATTTCCCCAGGCCTGGGCCTGCGTAGCTGCCAGTCCCAGCAGCAGGACCAGGGAATGGAGAAATCGCATCAACAAAAGGTCAGATCACCTTGGCAATGCAGGCACAGACATAGTCTATGTTCTTGCTGTTGAGCGCGGCCACGCACATGCGGCCGGTGTCGGTGCCATACACACCAAACTCGCTGCGTAGACGCACCATCTGGTCCTTGGATAGCCCGGAGTAGCTGAACATGCCGATCTGGGTGGTGATGAAACTCATGTCCTGCTGCACACCGGCGGCCTTCAGGCCATCGACCAGCTTTTGGCGCATGGCCTTGATGCGCACGCGCATCTCGCCTAGCTCTTTTTCCCACAGGGCGCGCAGCTCGGGGTTGTTCAGCACGGCGGCCACCACGGCGCCACCATGGGTGGGTGGGTTGGAGTAGTTGGTGCGGATCACGATCTTGAGTTGGCTGAGCACGCGCGATGCTTCTTCCTTGTCTTGGCACAGCACCGACAGTCCGCCCACGCGTTCGCCATACAGGCTGAAGCTTTTGGAGAAGGAGGTGGAGACAAGGAAGTTCAGGCCGGCGGCGACAAACTTGCCAATCACGGCGCCATCTTCCTGGATGCCGTAACCAAAGCCCTGATAAGCCATGTCGAGGAACGCGGTGAGTTGCTTGGTCTTCACGACCTCGATCACTTGGTCCCACTGGGCAGCGGTAATGTCATAGCCGGTCGGGTTGTGACAGCAGGCGTGCAGCACGATGATGGTGCCAGGCTCGGCCGCGTTCAGGCTGGAGAGCATGGCGTCGAAATCCACGCCGCGCTTGGCTGCGTCGTAGTAGGCATAGGTTTCCACCAGAAAGCCGGCGTTGGTGAACAGGGCGCGGTGGTTTTCCCAGCTTGGGTCGGAGATCAAGACCTTGGCATTGGGGCTCAGGTGCTTCAAGAAGTCGGCGCCAATCTTCAGGCCGCCGGTGCCGCCAATGGCTTGAACGGTGGCAACGCGGCCGGAGCTGACGGGCTCGCTGTCGGTGCCAAACACCAGGCTCTTGACAGCGGCGTCATAGGCGGCAATGCCGTCGATGGGCAGGTAGCCGCGCGCCGTGGGTTTTTCCATCATGGTCTTTTCTGCGGCCTGCACGCAGTGCAACAGGGGCAGCTTGCCGTCGTCGCCGAAATACACGCCGACGCCGAGGTTGACCTTGTTGGGGTTGGTATCGGCGTTGAACTGTTCGTTCAGACCCAGGATGGGGTCGCGGGGGGCCATTTCGACGGCGGAAAAGAGAGACATGAACAAGTCCTGTGGATTAAGTGAGGGAATACCCCAGATTTTACTTGCGCTTTGTGCCGCCCATTCAATCACTTGCAGTGACAGGGTTTGTTGCGCCTGCGCCAGCCCGAGTGCCGCCACTGGACTACAGTTCATCCTTTGCATCGTGAAAATTTTCCGCTATGTCCGTCTCCAAGCCTGTTGCCGCCCTTGCCGCCGAGTCCGGGGATGCCGAGCGCACCGGCAGCTTTGTGCGTTTCCCCGATTCGCCCTTCGAGCTGTACCAGCCCTATCCCCCGGCCGGTGACCAGCCTGAGGCGATCCGCCAACTGGTGGAGGGCATTCACGACGGCGAGGTGTTTCAGACCCTGCTGGGCGTCACCGGTTCCGGCAAGACCTTCACCATGGCCAATGTGATAGCCGAGCTGGGTCGCCCGGCTATCGTGTTCGCGCCCAACAAGACGCTGGCCGCGCAGTTGTATAGCGAGTTCCGCGAGTTCTTCCCCAAGAACGCGGTGGAGTACTTCGTCAGCTACTACGACTACTACCAGCCGGAGGCCTATGTGCCGCAGCGCGACCTGTTCATCGAAAAGGACTCGGCGATCAACGAGCACATCGAGCAGATGCGGCTCAGCTGCACTAAAAGTGTTCTGGAGCGGCGCGACGTGATCATAGTGGCCACCGTTTCGGCCATCTACGGCATCGGCCAGCCCGAGGCGTACCACAAGATGATCATGACCTTGCGCGTGGGCGACAAGTTTGGCCAGCGCGACCTGATCAGCCAGCTGGTGCGCATGCAGTACCAGCGCAATGACATCGACTTCTCGCGTGGCGCCTTTCGCGTGCGCGGCGACACCATCGACGTCTTTCCGGCCGAGCATTCCGAGATGGCCATCCGCGTCGAGCTGTTCGACGACGAGATCGAGTCGCTGCAGCTGTTCGATCCGCTGACCGGGCGCATCCGCCAGAAGATCCCGCGCTTTACGGTTTACCCCAGCAGCCACTACGTGACGCCGCGCGAGCAGGTGCTGGCCGCAGTGGAGACCATCAAGCTGGAGTTGGCCGACCGACTCAAGGAGTTCATTTCCATGGGCAAGCTGGTGGAGGCGCAGCGACTGGAGCAGCGCACCCGGTTCGACCTGGAAATGCTCAGCGAGGTGGGTCACTGCAAGGGCATTGAAAACTATTCGCGCCACCTGAGCGCCGCAGCTCCCGGCGAGCCACCTGCCACGCTGACCGATTATTTGCCCAAGGATGCGGTGATGTTTCTAGACGAAAGCCATGTGCTGATCGGCCAGTTTGGCGGCATGTACAACGGCGACCGCGCCCGCAAGACCACGCTGGTGGAATACGGCTTTCGCCTGCCCAGCGCGCTGGACAACCGGCCGCTGAAGTTCGAGGAATTCGAGGCCCGCATGCGCCAGGCCGTGTTTGTTTCGGCCACTCCGGCACAGTGGGAGAAGGACCATGCCGGCAAGGTGGTGGAGCAGGTGGTGCGCCCCACCGGACTGGTGGATCCCGAAGTGGAAGTGCGACCGGCCACCAGCCAGGTCGACGATGTGCTGCAGGAAATCCGCATCCGCGTCGAGAAGAACGAGCGGGTGCTGATCACCACCCTGACCAAGCGAATGGCCGAGCAGCTCACCGACTATCTGAGCGACAACGGCGTCAAGGTGCGCTACCTGCACAGCGACGTGGACACGGTGGAGCGGGTGGAAATCCTGCGCGACCTGCGCCTGGGCACTTTTGACGTGCTGGTCGGTATCAACTTGCTGCGCGAGGGCCTGGACATTCCCGAGGTCTCGCTGGTGGCGATACTGGACGCCGACAAGGAGGGCTTTTTGCGCTCCGAGCGCTCGCTGATCCAGACCATAGGCCGCGCCGCCCGTAATCTGGAGGGCAGGGCGATCCTCTATGCCGACAAGATCACCGACTCCATGGCCCGCGCCATGGGCGAGACCGAGCGCCGCCGCGCCAAGCAGGTGGCGCACAACCTGGAGCGCGGCATCACGCCACGCGCCATCGTCAAGAAGGTGCGCGACCTGATAGACGGCGTTTACAGCGAAAAGGCCGGCAAGGAAGCCGAACGCCTGGAGCTGGCTGCTGTGCAGCGTGCCCAGGTGGAGGATATGAGCGAAAAGGACGTGTCGCGCGAAATCAAGCGGCTGGAGAAGCTGATGATGGAGCACGCCCGCAACCTGGAATTCGAAAAGGCCGCCCGGGTGCGCGACCAGTTGGGCGTTCTCAAGCAACAGGCCTTTGGTGCGCCGGGCTCGGACAATCTGGTACCAATCCCTTTGAAATAAAAGGTTTTGCGACTGCTCAGTCTAGTTACCCGAGCGAAACGCTGGGTTTATTGCTATACTTGAGGCCGTTAGTCAACCAATTGGACACTCATCATGCGTCTCACCACCAAAGGCCGATTTGCCGTTACCGCCATGATAGACCTGGGCCTGCGCCAAGCTACAGGCCCCGTCACCTTGGCCGCGATCAGCCAGCGCCAACAGATTTCGCTGTCCTATTTGGAGCAACTGTTTGGCAAACTGCGCCGCCACGAGCTGGTGGAATCGACCCGTGGCCCCGGCGGCGGTTACACCCTGGCACGCAAGGCGGCGGACATCACCGTGGCCGATATCATCGTTTCGGTGGATGAGCCGATTGACGCCACCCAATGCGGCGGCAAGGAAAACTGCCTGGGCGAAGGTAACCGCTGCATGACCCATGACCTGTGGGCCTCGCTGAACACCCGCATGGTGGAGTTTCTGGACTCGGTCACGCTGCAAAAGCTGGTCGACGATCAGCTGGCTAAGGGCCTGCAGATTGAAGACAAGCCCACCGTCAAGCGCGCCATCTCGGCCATGCCGGTGGTCAAGCCCATGCGCATCAATGCGCCGAATTCGGTGTTTGCCCTGGGCAATGCCTTCTCCATTTCCAAGAACTGATTGCGCAAGCACCCCCCAACTTTTTGAGCACCGAGCGATTCATGGACACCACACCCCATTTTCCGATCTACATGGACTACAGCGCCACCAACCCCTGCGACGAGCGGGTGGTGGACGCCATGGTCCCCTGGTTGCGCAACCACTTTGGCAACCCGGCGTCCCGCAGCCACGCCTGGGGCTGGGAGGCCGAAGCCGCGGTTGAAAAAGCCCGCGAGCAAGTTGCCGACCTGATTGGCGCCGACCCGCGCGAAATCGTCTGGACAAGCGGCGCCACCGAATCCAATAACCTGGCCTTGAAGGGTGCGGCGCACTTTTACCAAAGCAAGGGCAAGCACCTGATCACGGTCAAGACCGAGCACAAGGCCATATTGGACACCATGCGCGAGCTGGAGCGCCAGGGCTTTGAAGTCACCTACCTGGACGTGCAGCCCGACGGCCTGCTCGACCTGGACGTCTTCAAAGCGGCGATTCGCCCTGACACCATTTTGGCCAGTGTCATGTTCGTCAACAACGAAATCGGCGTGATTCAAGATATCGCCGCCATCGGCGCGATCTGCCGCGAAAAAGGCGTGATCTTCCATTCGGATGCGGCGCAGGCCACCGGCCGCGTGGACATCGACCTGACCACCTTGCCGGTCGATCTGATGAGCCTGACCTCACACAAGACCTATGGGCCCAAAGGTATTGGCGCCCTGTTTGTGCGCCGCAAACCGCGCATCCGACTGGAAGCGCAAATGCACGGTGGCGGCCACGAGCGCGGCATGCGTTCGGGCACGCTGCCCACGCACCAGATCGTCGGTATGGGCGAGGCCTACCGTATCGCCAAGGAAGAAATGCACGGCGAAAATATTCGCATCCGTGCCTTGCACGACCGCATGCTGGCCGGCCTGAAGGATGTGGAGCAGGTGTTCATCAACGGCCACACCGAGCAGCGTGTTCCGCACAACCTCAACATGAGCTTCAACTATGTCGAGGGCGAGTCGCTGATCATGGGCATCAAGGGCCTGGCGGTTAGCAGCGGTTCTGCCTGTACATCGGCCAGCCTGGAGCCCAGCTACGTGTTGCGCGCCCTGGGCCGCAGCGACGAGTTGGCGCACAGCAGCCTGCGCATGACGATTGGCCGCTGGACCACCGAAGAAGAAATCGACTATGCCGTCGACACGATCAAGAAGAACGTTGCCAAGCTGCGCGATCTCAGTCCGCTGTGGGATATGTACAAGGAAGGCATCGATATCTCCACCATCCAGTGGGCAGCCCACTAATTGAAATTTAAGAGGTAAACCAAATGGCCTATTCTGAAAAAGTTGTTGATCACTACGAAAACCCGCGCAACGTCGGCTCCTTCGACAAGGGCGACGAAGACGTTGGCACCGGTATGGTGGGCGCACCCGCCTGCGGCGACGTGATGAAGCTGCAGATCAAGGTCAATGCGCAAACCGGCATCATTGAAGATGCGCGCTTCAAGACCTATGGTTGTGGTTCGGCGATTGCTTCGAGCTCGCTGGTGACCGAATGGGTCAAGGGCAAGACCCTGGACCAGGCCGCCGCATTGAAGAACAGTGAGATCGCCGAAGAGCTGGCCCTGCCGCCCGTTAAGATTCACTGCTCCATCCTGGCCGAAGACGCCATCAAGGCGGCAGTGGAAGACTACAAGAAAAAGCATCTGAACTGATATGGCCATTTCCCTCACCGAGGCCGCTGCCCGACATGTCACCCGTTACCTTGCCAAGCGCGGCAAGGGTGTGGGTGTGCGACTGGGCGTCAAGACCACCGGCTGCTCCGGCCTGGCCTACCAGCTCGAATATGTGGACGAATTCGCCCCCGAAGACACGGTTTTTGAAGGCCATGGCGTCAAGGTGCTGGTGGACCCGAAGAGCCTGGCCTATATCGACGGCACCGAGCTGGACTTTGTCCGCGAAGGCCTGAACGAAGGCTTCCGATTCAACAACCCGAACGAACGGGATAAATGCGGCTGCGGCGAGTCGTTCCGCGTGTGAATTTACAAGATGATGACTTTGAACTGTTCGGTCTGGAGAAACAGTTCGCCCAGGACCGCGCAGAGGTGGATGGGCGCTGGAAAGACCTGCAACGCGAGGCCCACCCCGACAAGTTTGCCGCCCAGGGAGCAGCCGCCCAGCGCGTCGCCATGCAGTGGTCGGTGCGCATCAACGAGGCCTATCAGCGACTGAAAGACCCGATCAAGCGCGCAGCCTATTTGTGCGAGCTGGCCGGCCATCCGGTCAATGCCCACACCAACACGGCCATGCCCGCCGCCTTCCTGATGCAGCAGATGGAATGGCGCGAGGCGCTGGACGACGCGCGCGGACTGGAGCCGCTGGAAGAGCTGTCGGACATGGTGCTGCACAGCAAGGAGCAGGTGTTGCACCACTGCGCCGTGCAGCTGGACGAACAACATGACTACGCCGCTGCGGTCGGTCTGGTGCGCATTTTGATGTTCATCGAAAAATTCACCCACGACCTGAACCAGCGGCTGGACCAATTCGCATAAAGAGACCATGGCGCTTTTACAGATTTCCGAACCCGGGGCTTCGCCCAATCCGCACCAGCGCCGCATAGCCGTAGGTATTGATCTGGGCACCACCCATTCCCTGGTGGCCTCCGTGCGCAACGGCGTGGCCGAATGCCTGCCCGATGGCCAGGGTAGGGCGATTCTGCCCAGCGTGGTGCGCTACCTGGATGCCCAGCGCCGTCAGATCGGTTTTGATGCCCTGGAAAACCAGGTCAATGATCCCGGCAACACCATTGCCTCCGTCAAGCGTCTGATGGGCCGCGGTCTGGTTGACGTGGCCCACTCTGAGAAGCTGCCTTACGCCCTGGTGGATGAGCCCGGCATGGTCAAGGTGCGCACCATTGCGGGCGACAAAAGCCCGGTGGAAGTGAGTGGCGAGATTCTGGCCACGCTGCGATTCCGCGCCGAAGACACCTTCAACGACGACATTTTTGGCGCGGTGATCACCGTGCCCGCCTACTTTGACGACGCCCAGCGCCAAGCCACCAAGGACGCGGCCCAGCTCGCCGGCCTGAACGTGCTGCGCCTGATCAACGAGCCCACGGCCGCTGCCATCGCCTACGGCCTCGACAACGCCTCCGAAGGCGTTTACGCCGTCTACGACCTGGGCGGCGGCACCTTTGACATCTCCATCCTGCGCCTCTCGGCCGGTGTGTTCGAGGTGCTGGCCGCTGGTGGCGACTCGGCCTTGGGTGGCGACGATTACGACCGCGCCCTGGCCGACTGGCTGCTGCACGAGTCCGGCTTGGCCGTCGACTCCATGGAAGACCAGGCCCGTCTGCTGGCCCATGCGCGCCAGTGCAAGGAAGCGCTCTCAACCGAAGAAATTGTGACCGCCGAGGTGGAGCTTTCCACCGGCAGCATCGACCTGTCGCTGAACCGCGAGCAGTTCGAAGCCGCCACCGCCGCGCTCACCCAGCGCACCGTGCAGGCCATCAAGAAAGCCCTGCGCGATGCCAAGCTCAGCAAGGACGAAATCAAGGGCGTGGTCATGGTGGGCGGCTCCACCCGCATGCCGCAGGTGCGCCGCGCCGTAGGTGCATTCTTCGGCCAGGAGCCGCTGATCAACCTCAACCCCGACGAAGTGGTGGCGCTGGGCGCCGCCATCCAGGCCAATCAGCTGGCCGGTAACAACCCAGGCGGTGATCTGTTGCTGCTGGACGTGATCCCGCTGTCGCTGGGCATTGAGACCATGGGTGGCCTGGTGGAGCGCATTGTGCCGCGCAACCAGACCATCCCTACCGCCATGGCGCAGGACTTCACCACCTACAAGGATGGCCAGACCGCGCTGGCGCTGCATGTGGTGCAGGGCGAGCGCGACCTGGTGGCCGATTGCCGCAGCCTGGCCCGATTCGAGCTGCGCGGCATTCCGCCCATGGCCGCCGGTGTGGCGCGCATTCGAGTCACCTTCACGGTGGACGCCGACGGTCTGCTGAATGTGGGCGCCAAGGAACAGGTCAGCGGCGTGGAAGCCCGCATTGACGTCAAGCCCTCCTACGGCCTGACGGACGACCAGATCGCCCAGATGCTCAAGGACAGCTTCAGCACCGCCCAGCAGGACATGCAGGCCCGCGCGCTGGTGGAAGCCCGTGTGGACGCCGACCGCCTGCTGCTTGCCACGCGCAGTGCGCTGGCCGTGGACGGCGCGCTGCTGGACACTGCCGAGCGCGCCCAGATTGACGCGGCGATGGCATTGTCAGAAGCCTCATTGGCCAGCACCGACGCAGCCCATATCGAGGCCGTGTCCAAGGCCTTGGGCCAGGTCACCGAAGCCTTTGCCGCCGCGCGCATGAACCACAGCATTGCGCAGGCGCTGGCTGGCAAAAATATTGCAAACATTTAGGTCTCCACCATGCCCATCATCAAGATCCTTCCGCACCCGGAATACTGCCCGCAGGGCCGTGACATCAGCGCACCGGCCGGCACATCCATCTGCGAAGCGCTGCTGGAAAACGGCATCCACATCGAACACGCCTGCGACATGAGCTGCGCCTGTACCACCTGCCACGTGGTGGTGCGCGAAGGCTTTGCCTCGCTTAACGAACTGGAAGAGACGGAAGAAGACCTGCTGGACCGCGCCTGGGGCCTGGAGCCCAACTCGCGCCTGAGCTGCCAGGCCATCCTGGCGCAAAAAGACCTGGTGGTAGAGATTCCCAAGTACACCATCAACCACGCCAAAGAAAACCACTAGAACAAGTCAAAATCCAGCATGCGTCAAATTTTTCTGGATACCGAAACCACCGGCCTGTCCGCGGACCAGGGCGACCGCGTGGTGGAGATCGGCTGCGTCGAGCTGTTCAACCGCAAGCTCACCGGCAACAACCTGCACATTTACCTCAATCCCGGGCGAGACAGCCATGAAGAAGCATTGAAAGTGCACGGCCTCACGACGGAGTTCCTCCGTGACAAGCCCAAGTTTGAGCAAATTGCGGATGAGTTTTTGGCCTTTGTGCAGGACGCCGAAATCATCATCCACAACGCGGCCTTCGATGTCGGCTTTCTGAATGTGGAACTGAAGCGCGCGGGCAAACTGCCGTTCAAGGAACACGTGGCCAGCGTGGTCGACACCTTGGCCATGGCCAAGGAAATTTTTCCCGGCAAGCGCAACAGCCTCGATGCCCTGTGCTCCCGTTTGGAGGTCGACAATTCCGGGCGCACCCTGCACGGCGCGCTGCTGGATGCCGAACTGCTCGCCGACGTCTACATCAACATGACGCGTGGCCAGGACGCATTGCTGATGGACTCCGGTGAGCAACAGGAAGAGGGCGGATCGGCGGTGGAGGGAATGGACCTGAGCGGATTTGACCTGACGGTGCTATTGGCCAACCAGCAGGAGCTGGCCGCGCACACCGACGCCATCCAACAAATCAACAAAGCCAGTGGTGGAAAAGCGATTTGGCAAGAAACGGCCTAATTTCGCTATATAATAGTAGACTTTCCTGAACACAATTCAGGGCGATTAGCTCAGGGGTAGAGCACTGCATTCACACTGCAGGGGTCGCAAGTTCGAAACTTGCATCGCCCACCACCAAACCGGTGAACCTTAAAAAGCCCGTAAGTCGTTGAGACTACGGGCTTTTTTCTTGGAAAAAGGCGCTCAAAGCCGCCATCCTTTTCCCGCTGTTAGTGGTGGTCCCAAAGCACGCCTAAATGGCTTTTGAACGCGCTTTTTGGGCCAATCCTGAAAAAGCTGCCTTATCCCTCGGAGCAAATGAACCGATCAGACCTCGTGCAACTTCTCTCCGACCGGTTCAGTCAGCTAACACAGGGGGATGCTGAAACCGCCGTTTTCGACCATCTTGGAGGCGATGAATAGCGCAATGGTGCGTGGGCACCGCATTGAGATCAGGGGTTTCGCTAGTTTCTCAGTCCCCAGAAAGCCGTAGTTCAGGTCTAGCCATAAAACCTCGATGATTTCTCCCAAGCGATCACTCACTGAGTCGGTTCAATTTGGGCATTTGCTGGCCCATGAACAGAAGCTAAGCTCCAACCGGGGATGGCCACATATTCTTTCTGCCTGCTCAATTCAAGGATTCTCTCCAAATTCAATGTGACCTTGACCATTGAAGAAGGCACATTGGAAATCACGGCGTACTTTCTGTCGGATGTATCCCGAATGGATAGGGCCACGACGGCAATGCCGTCGCGGTTCAGCACCACCATCACGGCTGGGGTGGTGGTATTGGCGTCTCTTCGTATCACCAATCCCACTTCTCCAGAGGCGAGTTTCACAAATGAGCCAGGCCGGTATATGCCGACCGTTTTGATGATGGCCGCTCCCATGGGGTCCGCTTTGGCCTGGGCATCAATATAGATGGACTTCATCGCCAGGGCGGGGTGCAGTGCTTCCCGTGACCTGCGAGATGAGCATTTGGCTGAAAATACATCTGCGCGGTTTATCAGTCCGATAAGGCGGTCAGTGACATGGGCAGACTGCAGTGGTTCTTGCACCGTCTTGTGATGAAGGCGCACAATCGTCAACCAGTCCTTATCCTCAACACCAAACATGTCCAGGATGTGAACTGACAGGTTGGTGTGTTCCCCGATCAGAAATTTCTGACTCATATCAAGGGGCCCTGCCTGCAGTGTCAGATCGTCCTGAAGGTCCACCATGCCGATATTCATGGTCAGCGCACATCGCATGAGCAAGTCAACATCAGACTCAGACCAACGCAGTACGTGAGTCGCCGTCAGCACACAGATGACGCAGACCAACAGGCCATGCGTGGCGCTGTAAAGCCGCCCGTTCCTTTCGGATAAATAGAACAGCGCAAGCAATGCTTCGTCAGGGTTCGTGCTTAACTGATGGCTCAAAATCGAAGCAATGCTATCCAGGCGCCGATTGAAAAAATTGATATCGCGGGTATGCAACATCGCGTTGCAACCTTCGATCAGATCTAACCAATCGAGAGGCTTTTGATCTGCATCTTCGATCAGGCTATTGGCATAGCTGACTTGAACTTTGAGTAAGTCACCCAGGGGGTTCTGGCTGCGCAGACTCTTTTGAAGTTGACTGGCATAGGCCCTCTCGGTGATCCGCAATTGCGGATCGCTGCGATCAGCGAAGTTAACAAAAAAGCCGCTTCCTCGATTAGCCAGGCCCTCCAGAATTTTTTCAGTCTGAAAGATGAATCCCTTGTGGGCAAGCAAAATGCCACGACTGTCCACCAGGCTAAAAGGCAGGGGGACGTCCAACTTGATCGAATGCAGATCGACCGGTGCCAGTCGAACGCTATTCATCGGGTTTAGGTTCGCAACGGTCAAGATATTTTCGGTAGCGTCAATTCAATGACTCCAGCGCCACGAAGCTCGATTCACTATCGGCACTGGCTATAGCCTGATAGAAGTTTTCCTTGCCAAACGGTTTCACCAGCAATGGCCATGGCACGTCAGCAGAATTCGCCAGCACAACCGTATGGCCTTGCGCTTTGGCCCATGCCCTGACGAGCTCGGCCAGGGCGGGATCCTGACCCTCCACACTTTGAATTTTCACGTTGCCGCGAGATTGGCTCACAAAGCCGGCCACCATCGGCAGGCCCAGGCCAGTACCGTGACATCGCTCCTTGTAAGTGAACAACGGCTCCGTGGCGCGCAGACGGACGCTGTCGCCACTTACCGCCACTTCTGTTCCAAGATGCCCAGGTTCTTGGTCTTCAGTTGCCTCATGCGTGATGATCCCCTGTGCTGATGGCTTCCTGCCAATAATGGTTAGCAACTGGTCGCCACTGGCCTCCAGCATGATGACGTCACCTTCAGCCTGTGATTTGAACTTGTAAATCTTGTGGTTCTCGTTTTGAAGCGGTGCGCACCACCGGCCTGGCTGAAGGTGTTCGAGCAGCTCACTCGAATTTAGCAGGCCTTGGACCAAAAAATGAAACCCTTGCTTCATTTTTTCTACTGAATTGACGGCTAGGTGGCTTGCACAGAAAATCCGTTCGCGAAATTGCCTTGATTGCCAGCGGGCTTTCTCGTAGAGTCTTCAGTGGTTTCGGTCGCTGCCCTGGCAAAACCTCTGAGAATAGTTGAATTAGCGGGAGCGTCCATCTTGCCTCCTATGCGTTCAGTGCAGTTCAACTGGATGCATTTGCTTGAAAAGCGCAAACCAATGTTCATGTTACGGCTAGAGCAGACATACTCTGTAATACATGCTTGCATAGGATGAACAATCGTTTTGCACTCAAGATAGCGGCACTCGTCATTGCAGTGATCGCGATGGCTGCTGCAAAAGTCGCGATTGCCTACCTCCGCCATGCAATCATTGAACGTCAAGTCGAATTCAACCAGAGTCTTTCTCACTCCATCGCAAGTTTCACGACAAGTTCGCTGGGAAACATCGACTACGTCTTCGGATTGAGTCCATCTGATTTTCACGAAGGCCAAAAAAACTGGTAATTCGTTACTGACGATTGCACTCAAAACCACACTCTGTTTACTTAACAGACGGTGAGGCGAAAGAATGATTCAGATTGTACTTAAGGAAGAAGGCAGAATGCAGACCACAACGGTCCACCTTAAACGAGGCATCCGCGAAGGCAATTTGCACCACTCAAAATCGCAAAGTGAGCTAAGCGCTGACCCATCAGTCGATGACCGCCACATCTAGTGGGATCAAGAATCTTTAATCATGAACATACATAAAAAATGGATGGAACACCGTGTCTGGCAGGCATTGGTAGGGTTGGTTTTGGTTGCCGTGCTGCCTTTGCTGATCTTCGGAGGTGGCGTTGCCTGGATGATCGTTGTCCAAAAGAAGTTGGCAATTGCTGACAACTTGAAGAGCACCACCAGTGCACTGCGGGTGGCAGTTGACCACGAATTGCTGGGTCAGATGACGCAGGTCGAAATTTTGGCGACTGACGCAAGTCTCGATAACGACAACCTTACAGCATTCACAAACAGTGCCAAGCGAGTAATCGCAACCAACGGCACATGGTTTACTGCATCTTTGATCGATCCAATCTCTCATGCCATTGTCGCCACAACTGCTACTTCGGCAGTGGGCCCGCTGGTCAGCATTGCTTCAAGTGCAGTGGATGAAGTTTTAAAGACGCGCAAGTCCATGATTGTTGGAGCTGTCGCCTCCGGCGCAGTCACAAAGAAGCCGTTCATACTTCTCATGGCTCCTGTCTTTCGAAACAACCAAGTTCGATACGTGCTGTCGATAGCGATGGACCCCAACGCGATCAACGGCTTATTTGCAGAACAGCGGCTACCGTCGACCTGGACGGGCGCAATCATTGACAGCCGCTTGGTGCTGGCTGGTCGCTCCCGGGCGCCGGAGCGCTATGTGGGCGTTCCCGCTACGTATTCTCTGGCCAAACCTATCTCTGCTTCTCAAAGCGGCCTTTTTACGGCGACCAATCAAGAGGGAAAAACTGTCTACACCGTATTCGATCGTTCGGTAGTAACCGGATGGTCGGTAGTCATCGGCATACCAGCGAATGAGGTGGAGGAACCGACTCAACTCGTTCTACTGCAACTTGCTGGTGTCGCTACAGTACTGATTGCTTTTGCGTTGGGATTAGCATGGCGTGTTGGACTTGAAATCGTTCGAAGGCAGAAAATTGAATCACAACTTAAAAAGGCTGTTGAAGAAAAATCTGCACAGCTCGAGACGATTTTCGCTTTGAGCCCAGACGGATTCGTGTCTTTTGACGCAAGCCATTGCGTCAATTATGTAAGTCCGGCATTCTCACGACTAAGTGGATTGTCAATAGAGTCAGTGATGGGGCTCAACGAAAAGGAATTCTCAGATAGTTTGGCAAACGCCTGCATTCCGACGAGTCGATTTATAGGGATCGCATCCATGGGTGCGAACCAGATCGGGGAGCAAGGTGGCGACCAGCATTACAAAAACACGATTCTCCCGTCAGCTCCAGGCAATAAGGTTCTGCGCATCGCATTGAGAAAAGGATCTTCGGATTCAGTGTCGCAAATTCTGCACGTCCGTAATATCACTCACGAAACTGAAGTTGAGAACCTTAAGAATGAATTTCTGGCCACGGCAGCGCATGAATTGCGCACACCCATGGCGAGTATTTTGGGGTTTTCCGAGGTGCTCCTCCTCAATAATGATTCCGACGCGAATGAACGGCACGAAATGACAGCCATCATTCACCGGCAGTCCGTGTTGATTGCCAACATAATCAACGACCTTCTCGATCTAGCCAGAATTGAGGCACGCAGGGGGGATGACTTCGTTCTGGAACACGCTGACATGTATGACCTTGTCACGAAAACAATACACGACTTCAAAGTTCCAGAGCATCGCGATGGTCCTGTCGTCGCAGCGGCACCCGAGCCACTCTCTGTCAACGTTGATTGCGGAAAATTCCAGCAGGCTTTAGTCAATATCATTTCAAATGCCTATAAGTACTCGCCCGAAGGCGGCGTTGTCAGCATTCACTTCATCACGAAATTTGAACAATGCAGGCAACTGGTTGGCTTCTCAGTCACCGATCACGGTATCGGGATGACAGCCGGACAGTTGGAGCGGGTGTTTGAACGCTTTTACCGAGCGGACACTTCAGGCCAGATTCCCGGTACAGGCTTGGGTATGAACATCGTCAAAGAGATTATTGAATTTCACCATGGACGCGTAGACGTTGAAAGCTCGATTGGAAAGGGCACGACGGTTACGGTTTTGCTGCCACGTGCTATCTAGCCTAGTTGACATGGTCGACATAGTGGACTACCAGACAGCAGCCGTTCGGCAGTGCCCGCTTTCGTTAAGCGTTGTAGGATGGCCTGTGCCTTCATTGACCAGCGGGCCCAGACTCGGACGGCTGCCGTTAAGATTTCGCATGGGTGATCAGTGCCTGGGGGCCAGGCCTGGCGCGTCAGAAAGTCTCCCAGTGCTGCACTGAGGGCGCGCCACCCAGTTTGAAGTTGCTGACCACCTGGCTCACCACTTCCCCCCCTTTGGCGGCCGCAGCACTCGCGGAGCTGGCCATCTGGTTGGCCTGTCGCGCAGTCTCCGCGTTGTTTTTGACGTTGTTGCTCAAGTCCTGCATGGACGATGCGGTTTCTTGCAGATTGCTCGCCTGGTTTTCTGTGCGCTGTGACAAATCGGTATTGCCAGCAGCAATCTCATTGGCGCCAGTAGAGATGTTCTCCGCACCGGAACGTACCTCACCGACCATGCGTACCAGCCCATTGCGCATCTCCAATAAACCGGCCAGCAGAAGTTGGGTCTCTTCACGGCTGTTGGTATGCCCTTGGGCAACGCGCCCGGTGGCGTCAAGCGCTGTCTTCAGTGGTGTGGTGATGCTGTTGGTCAGGCTCCAGGCCATCAGGCCGGCCAGCACCAGAACCAGTACACCCGCGCCAGCAATGACATTGGCGGTGGTCTGGTTGCTGCTAAGGGCCTGCTCGGTGTTGAATTGAGAGGCTAGGTCTACCGCTTCCTTGAACTGCGCATCCATTTGCTGATCGATGTCGGCGAGTTTGCTGAAAATCTCACGCTCCTTGTCGCCCATGCCATCGGCCTCCAGTCGGCCCTTGGCCACAAGGTAAGCAGCACGCTGTCGCTTGGCGTCCACCTCATCCTTTTGCACCGCCTCAACCTTGGATTGCAATCCCATATACTGACCAGGCTTCCCACCAACAGGATGCTGGCGGCCAGCAAAGTCTCGCCCAGACGCTCTAGGTACATGGCTTTGCCTTCAATCTTTTGGGACACCGGGTTGAGGAACTTATAACCCTCGACCCAGCCTTTTCCCTTGGACTTTGCCAGATCCACAAACTTCGGTCAGCGTGAAATCCCTTTACGCTGGGCATTGCCTGCCATGGGATTCATCCCCAGGAATTGTGAACTGATCTGTTGATAAGTGCGGGACAGCTGTGGCAAACCCGCATGCCTATTGGCCTGGCGCAGAGTGCCTAAAAACTATGCAAATGGTTATTGCAAATGTGCTAAGCGTGAGCCTGTTTTTTGCGAGAGTGTGTTGTTCGGGATGCTGGTAGCGGGCGGCCAAGTTAGAATGATGGCCCTGTCTGAGCAGTCCGCGTCATTCTTCAAACCCTACCGGAGCACCCATGCGCCTCACCCCCCGATCTTTCGCTCTGACCCTTTCTCTGACCTGCGCCGCCATGGCCCAGGCCGCCGACATCAAGCTGGGCGTGGCAGAAGCCCTGTCCGGCGGTGCCGCCCAATACGGTCTTGCCATTCGCAATGGGTTCCAGCTGGCCGCCGATGAAATCAATGCCAAGGGCGGAGTCAACGGCGACAAGATCCAACTGGTGATCGAAGACGAGCAGGGCAAGAAGGAAGAAGCCATCAACGTGGTCAAGAAGCTGGTGTTCCAGGACAAGGTGCTGATGGTGTTCGGCCCCACGCTGTCCAACTCCATGTTTGCCGGCGGCCCGGTCGGCAACGCCGCCAAGACCGTGATGTTTGGCACCTCGGTCACGGCTAACGGCATCACCGATATCGGCCCCTATGTGTTCCGCAATTCGGTGATGGAGTCCGACGTGCTGCCGGTCACCGTGGCGACGGCCCAGAAATTTTATAAATTGAAGAAGGTTGCGGTCATTTACGGCAACGACGACGCCTTCACCAAGAGCGGCTATGACGTGTTCAAGGGCGTGCTGGCCGATCTGAAGCTGCCGGTCACCACCACCGAGACCTACGTCAAGGGCGATGTGGACTTCAAGGCCCAGCTCACCAAGATCAAGGCCACCGAGCCCGATGCCGTGGTCTGCTCCTGCCTGGCTGAAGAAGCCGCCAACATCATGATCCAGGCGCGGGGCTTAGGCATCAAGGCCCCGTTCATAGGCGGCAATGGCTTCAATTCGCCCAAGCTGTTCGAGATCTCCAAGCTGGCAGGTGAGGGCACCTTTGTCGGCAGCCCCTGGTCCAACACCAACCCGGCGCCGGTCAACAAGGCCTTTGTCGCGGCCTATGTGAAGAAGTACGACGCCCAGCCGAATCAGTTTGCCGCCCAAGCTTATGACGCCTTAAGCATCGTCGCCGCCACCCTGAAGGACGTGAAGCTCTCGGGCGACCTGAGCGCCGACCGTGAAACCCTGAAGAATGCGCTGCCCAAGGCCTCCATCAGTGGCGCAACAGGTCCCTTCAAGTTCCGCCCCGCCAAGACCAAAGACGGCAAGGTCGGCGGCTGGGATGCCGATCAGAAGCCTTTCATTTATGTCGTGCGCGGTGGCAAGTTCACCCTGTTCGAAGGCAAGTAAGTTTGCTTGAACAACAACTTCTCAACGCGCTGACGCTGGGCAGCGTGTATGCGCTGTTTGCCCTGGGCTTCACTCTGGTGTTTGGCGTGCTGGCCGTGATCAACCTGTCGCATGGCGCCTTGTTCATGGTCGGCAGCTATGCCGCGCTGGCAATGGTCACGCGCTTTAACGCACCGCTCTGGCTGGCCATGCTGGGTGCCATGCTGGTCAGTGGCACGCTGGGCCTGCTGGTCGACGTGCTGGTCCTCAAGCCGCTGCGTTTGCGCAATGCGCCGCATCTGATTCCCATGATTGCCACCATTGGCGTGAGCATCATGCTGACCAGCGCGGCCCAGGGTCTGTTTGGTGCCGAGGCCATGCGCTTTCCCGAGGAGACGCTGCCGGCCGGTGAGTACATCGTCGGCGATGTGCATGTGCGGGCGCTGGAAATTGCGATTGTCCTGATCTCCTTCATCCTGATGGCGGTGATGTTTACCATCCTCAAGCGCACCCAGTTGGGCCGCGCCCTGCGCGCCATTTCCGAGTCGCCCAAGGCGGCCTGGCTGCTGGGTATTCCGGTGGAGCGCCTGTTCCATGCCACCTCTTTTGTCGCCTCCGCTTTGGGCGGAATTGCCGGTGTGCTGATCGCGCTGGACTTCAACGCCATCACGCCCGGCATGGGCCAGCCCATGTTGCACAAGGGTGTTGCCGTGATCATTCTGGGCGGCATGGGCGATATCCGGGGGGCACTGATTGGCGGGCTGTTCCTGGGCTTTGCCGAGGTCATCAGCAAGGCCTATTTGTCCAGCCAGATGGGTGACGCCGTGGCCTTTGGCCTGTTGTTCCTGATTCTGCTGGTGCGGCCCGCCGGGCTGTTCGGGCGCCAGCTGGAAAGGAAGGCCTAAACATGTCTTCCATGGCCACCTGGTTCAATGATTTCTGGTCCACCTACAGCACCCTGGTATTTACGGTCGGCGTGCATGCCATGATGGCGCTGTCGCTGTGGCTGACCCTGTCCTGCGGCCTGCTGTCGCTGGCCAATGCCGCCTTCATGGGAATCGGCGCCTACGCCTCCGCCTTGCTGACGCTGCAGGCGGGTTGGTCTTTCCCTGCCGTGCTCTTGGCCGGTGGAGTCGCTCCCGCCTTGGTGGCTTTGGTCATCGGCGTGCCGGTGCTGCGTCTCTCGGGCGTGTACCTGGCCATGGCGACGCTGGCCTTTGGCGAGGTGGTGCGCATCACCATCCTCAATATGGACATCACCGGCGGTCCCGAGGGCTTGAACGGTATCCCGCTGGCCACCGAGGGCTGGCACATCCTGCTGCTGCTGACTCTGACGATTTACGTGTTGCATCGCCTGCGCCGCTCCAAGGTCGGCCGGGCCTTTGAATCCATCAAGGAAGACGAAGTGGCGGCCCGCCTGATGGGTATCAACGTGGCCCGCTACAAGCTGCTGGCCTTTGTGCTGGGCAGCTTTATTGCCGGTGTGGCAGGGGCGCTCAACGCCCACTTCACCTTCTTCATCAGCCCGCGCGAATACGGTTTTGAGAATGCGGTGGACTTCCTGACCATGACGGTGCTGGGCGGCACCTCGGGTCTGGTAGGCCCCATTCTGGGTGGCACGATCCTCACGCTGCTGCCCGAGCTGCTGCGCTTTTTGCACGACTTCCGATCCCTGGTGAACGGCGCCGTGTTGGTGCTGGTGGTGCTGTTCCTGCCCAAGGGCATCTGGGAGCCGCGCCGCGTGCGCGCCTGGTGGGTGCGCCGGACCGGGGTTTCCAAATGAGCAACACCCTGCTTTCCATCCGCAATGTCAGCAAGCGCTTCGGTGGCCTGCATGTGCTGCAAGACGTCAACTTTGAAGTGCCAGCCGGCAGCATCTACGGTTTGATCGGGCCCAATGGCGCGGGCAAGACAACCGTATTCAATCTGGTCACCGGTCTGCTGCAACCCAATGGCGGCAACATCGACTTCCAGGGTGAAAGCCTCTTGGGTCTGCCTAGTCACCGCATCACCCACCGTGGCATTGCGCGCACCTTCCAGAACATCCGCATCTTCAAGGAAATGGACCTGCTGGAAAACGTGATGGTCGGACTGCACGACCATCTGGAATACGGCACCCTGGGTCTGTTGTTCAATACGCCGGGCTATCGCCGCGCCGAGAAAAAGGCCCGCGAGCGCGCCCTTGAGTTGCTGACCTGGGTCGGGCTGGATCACAAGGCCGACCTGCTGGCCGACAGCCTGTCCTATGGCGACCAGCGCAAGCTGGAGTTCGCCCGAGCGCTAGCCACCGAGCCCAAGCTGTTGCTGCTCGATGAGCCGGTGGCCGGCATGAACCCCTCGGAAAAAACCGTGTTGATGGAAGAGATACGCAACATCCGCGATCGCGGCTACGGCGTCTTCATGATCGAGCACGACATGCGCTTTGTCATGGGCCTGTGCGACCGCATCGCAGTGCTGAACTTCGGGCGCATCATCGCCGAGGGCAATCCCGACCAGATCCGCAACAACCCCGAGGTGATTGAAGCCTATCTGGGCAAAGAGGACGACCAATGAGCGCAGTGCCGGCCCGCCCCAAACCAGCGCGCACCGCAGTGCGCAGCACGGAGTTATCCAAATGACCGTGTGTCTTCGCATCACCGACCTGGCCGTGGCCTACGGTCACATCGAGGCCGTCAAGGGCATTGCGTTGGAGCTGCAGACCGGGGAAATTACGGCCCTGGTCGGAGCCAACGGCGCCGGCAAAAGCACCACGCTGCTGGCCCTGTCCGGCCTGCTCAAGCCCAAGCGCGGCAGGGTCGAGTTTGAGGGCGAGGACATCAGCCGCCTGGCACCGAATCAGATCGTGCAGCGCGGTGTGGTGCAAGTGCCCGAGGGTCGCGCCATCCTGAGCACGCTGACCGTGCTGGAGAACCTGCAACTCGGCGCCTACACGCGCCGGGACAAGGCCGGAATCCAACAATCGCTGGACGAGATTTACCACCTGCTGCCGCGCCTGAAGGACCGCGCCACCCAGTTCGCCGGCAATCTGTCGGGCGGCGAGCAGCAGATGCTGGCCATAGGACGCGCCCTGATGGCCAAGCCCAAACTGCTACTCTTGGATGAGCCCTCCATGGGCCTGGCTCCCATCATGGTGCAGGAGATTTTTCGCACCCTGGTCACCATCAACAAGGGCGGCCTCTCGGTACTGCTGGTGGAGCAGAACGTGCGTCAGGCGCTCAAGATTGCGCGCCACGGTTTTGTCATAGAGACCGGCAAAATCGTTTTGGCCGATACCGGTGCCAAGCTGCTGGCCGACCCCAGGGTCGAAGCCGCCTATCTGGGCGGCTAAGCCGACAGCTCGCGAATCACCTGCTTGCCCAACGCCATCATGTGCACCTGGTCCGGGCCGTCGGCAATGCGGCACCAGCGCGCATAGTTAAAGGCCTCGGCCAGAAAATAGTCATCGGTCAGGCCGCCGGCTCCGTGCATCTGGATCGCCATATCGATCACCTCGGCGCCCAGTTGCGGCACCATGATCTTGGCCATGGCAATCAGGTCCATGGCGGCCTTGTTGCCCAGACGGTCCATCTTGTCAGCAGCGCGCAGCGTCAGCAACCGGCACATTTCCACCTTGGAAGCCATCAGCGCAATGCTCTCGCGTACCGAGCCCTGTTCGCTGAGTTTTTTACCGAACACCACGCGGCTGTTGACGCGCTTGCAGGCGGTCTCCAAAGCGCGTTGCGCGGCACCGATCACCCGCATGCAGTGGTGGATGCGGCCAGGCCCCAGTCGGCCCTGCGCAATCTCGAAACCGCGTCCCTCGCCCAGCAGGATATTGGCCTTGGGCACGCGCACATTCTCAAAAAGCACCTCGGCGTGGCCATGCGGCTCTTCCCAGTAACCCATGGTGCTCAAGGGGCGGACGATGGTCACGCCCGGCGTGTCGCGTGGTAGCAGCACCTGCGACTGCTGGATGTGGCGGTTGGGGTTGTCGGGATCGGTCTTGCCCATCACGATAAAGATTTTGCAGGCGTCAAACATGGCGCCGGTGGCAAACCATTTGCGCCCGTTGATCACGTAATCGTCGCCATCCCCTTGAATGGATAGTTCCACATTGGTGGCGTCGCTGGAGCCCACCTCCGGCTCGGTCATCAGATAGGCCGATCGGATCTCGCCGGCCAGCAGCGGTGTCAGCCATTGCTCCTGCTGCGCCGGCGTGGCGTAGCGCGCAAACACCTCCATATTGCCGGTGTCGGGCGCGCTGCAGTTGAACACCTCGGCCGCCCAAAACACCCGGCCCATGATCTCGGCCAGCGGCGCGTATTCGGCATTGCTCAGGCCCTGGCCGCCGTGTTCATGACCCGGCATGAACAGATTCCACAGCCCTTGCGCCTTTGCTTGGGCCTTGAGGCTTTGCAAAATTGGCGGCTCGCTCCAGCGGTTCTGCGCGGTCTGCTGTTTGAACAGGTGCTCGTTTGGCAGCACATGCTCGTCCATGAAGGCGCTCAGTTCCTGTTGCAAAGTTTTGACGCGGGGGGAATGTTCAAAGTCCAAAGTTGGCTCCGTTAAAAGGCATGGCCAGACCATAGCCGCATTGGCGCGATTGCGGCGTCGCGCGGGTGACGAATGTAGAACCAAGTCTACAGAAGGTCTGCCTGCGCCCTATCGGTAAACACCAGTCGCAACATCAGGCGTCGGCCTTCGTGGATCGCCGTTTTCTGCCCTCAGCTTTTATGGCTTCGATATCTAGTGGCGCGACACGTCCAGCACGTCTATCTGATTGGCCTTGTTCAATGTCAGCCTTTAGAGTGGCCAAAGCGGCACCTTGTACCGACTGGTAGGTCTCAAAAAGGCGCAGCGCTTCACGGATAAGCTCACTGGCCGAGCCAAACATGCCGGAGGCAACACGGGCCCGCACCCTGTTCTCGAGTTCCGGTGGTAAAGACACATTCAAAGACATGATGGGCTCCAAAGGGCAATGGCAGACTTTGCCATTTTAGGACGATCGATCGACGGGGAGGGACTTCTTTAAGCAACGGCTCGAACTTGCCGTCGGGTCCCGGATTGCGGCTTGCTTCAGGGCTATTATGGTGACCATGAGCACAACACCCGCACCGATTCCGGCGGAACAATTAACGCAGATGTGGGCGGCTGCGCGTGCCGCCCAGACCCGAGCCTATGCACCATATTCGCGCTACGCCGTGGGTGCTGCCATTCTGGATGAGCAAGGAGAAGTCCACGCCGGTTGCAATGTGGAAAACGCTGCCTATCCGCAGGGCTGGTGTGCCGAGGCCAGCGCCCTGGCTGCCCTGGTGATGTCGGGCTCCAGGCGGGCCCGCGCCGTACTGGTGCTGGGTGGTGACGGTGGAGCTACGGGTGGCGACTGGATCACGCCCTGTGGCGGATGCAGGCAAAAGCTGCGCGAATTCTGCGACCCCGAAGTGCCTATCCAGTCGGCCACTGCAGACGCGCTGGGGCCGGTCTATACGCTGGAGCAACTGCTGCCACACAGCTTTGGCCCCGGCCATTTGAAAACACCATGAGCGCCGCTGCAATGGTTGTCATCAAGGCTCGCGCACCGGGCTTTCGGCCGCGCATTGCCGTGGTGCTCGGTAGCGGTTGGGGCGGCTTGGCCGAGCGTATTTCCAATCCGGTTCGCATTCCTTATGCCGAATTGCCAGGCTTCCCGCAGGCCACGGTAGCCGGCCACGGCGGCGAGCTATGGCTGGGTCACATCGGCGGCCATGCCGTGGCGGTGATGAGCGGACGCAAGCATGGTTACGAGACGGGTGCCGTGGACGGCATGAAGCTGCCGCTGCAAACGCTCAAGTCCCTGGGCTGCGAGCTGCTGGTGCAAACCAATGCGGCCGGCAGCCTGCGCGCCGACCTGCCGCCACAAAGCCTGATGCTGATCACCGACCACATCAACCTGCCCCAGCGTTCACCCTTGGTCGGCGAGGGCGGCTCCGAGCGCTTTGTCGCCATGGTCGATGCCTACGATCCGGGTTTGCGCGCTCAGGCCTTGGCGCGGGCGGCCGAGCAGGGCTGCAGCCTGCACAGCGGTGTCTATGCCTGGGCCTTTGGCCCGCAGTTTGAAACCCCGGCCGAGATTCGCATGCTGGCCCTGCTGGGTGCCGACGCGGTGGGCATGAGCACCGTGCCCGAAACCATTCTGGCGCGCTACCTGGGCCTGCGCGTGCTGGCGTTGTCCCTCATCACCAACATGGGCGCCGGCCTGTCGCAAGAGCAGTTAAGCCATGCCCACACCCTGAGCCAGGCCGCCTTGGCCAGCCACAGCGCCAGCAGCCTGCTGGCCCACATCATTGGCACCCTGGTGCTGGACTAAAACATGAACCAATCCCTTTTACCCGCAGCTGGCACCGACTGGCTGCGCAACCGTGAAGCCACGGCGCGCCTGGCCTTGTCCTGTCTGGACCTCACCAGCCTGAATGACGCGGACACCGAGGCCGACATCGCCGCACTCTGCGCCCGTGCCCAAGGGCCCTGTGGTCCGGTGGCAGCAGTCTGCGTCTGGCCTAGGCTGGCGGCCTTTGCGCGCAAGCAGCTGCCGACCTCCATTGCGGTGGCGGCAGTGGCCAATTTTCCGGATGGCAGTGCCGATCTGGAGCGCGTCCTGCGCGAGACCGGTCAGATTGTGCAAAGCGGCGCGCAGGAGGTGGATCTGGTGCTGCCCTATGCGCAACTGCTACAGGGCAATGAAGCCGTGGTGGCAGGGCTGCTGGCTACGGTGCGCAAGGCCAGCGCCGGACTGCGGCTCAAGGTGATTCTGGAGACCGGCATCTTGGTGGGTGCGGATCACATCCTGCGCGCCGCCCAACTCAGCCTGGAGGCCGGCGCCGACTTCCTTAAAACCAGTACCGGCAAGACCGCCATCAGCGCCACGCCCGAGGCTGCGCGCACCATGCTGTTGGCGATTGCGGCAGACCCCGGCGCTGCCCAACGCGTGGGCTTCAAGCCATCGGGTGGCATACGCACGGTGGCAGATGCTGCCGTTTTTATCGCCTTAACCGAAGAAATTCTGGGTCGTGAGGCGCTGAACGCCCAGCGCTTTCGCATCGGTGCCAGCAGTGTGCTGGCCGACATCGAAGCCGTGCTGGCCGGGCAGGGCCCGGTGCCGATTAAACCGTCCGCAGGCTACTAAACCCATGCTGGCACAGGAAATCATTCGCCGCAAGCGCGACGGCCATGCTCTGAGCGAGGGCGAAATCGCCGCCTTTGTCAGTGGTCTGGTCGACGGCAGCTGGAGCGAGGGCCAGTCCGCTGCGATGGCCATGGCCATGCTGCTCAAGGGTATGGGCGCTGCAGAAACGGTCAGCCTGACTTTGGCCATGGCCCGCAGCGGCGCCATGCTGGACTGGAGGAGTGCCGATTTGCCGGGCCCGATTCTGGACAAGCATTCCAGCGGCGGAGTCGGCGACAAGGTCAGCCTGATGCTGGCACCCATCGTTGCCGCTTGTGGCGGTTTTGTGCCCATGGTGTCGGGCCGTGGACTGGGCCATACCGGCGGCACGCTGGACAAGCTGCAAAGCATTCCCGGTTACCAGATTGCCCCAGATTCCGCTCAGCTGCTGCACGCGCTGAGCAGCGCTGGTTGCGCCATTGTGGGCGCCAGTGCCGAGGTGGCGCCGGCCGATCGGCGGCTCTATGCCATCCGCGACGTCACAGCCACGGTGGAGTCCACGGCGCTGATCACGGCCAGCATTCTGTCCAAAAAGCTGGCCGCCGGGCTGCAGGGCCTGGTCATGGACGTCAAAACCGGCAATGGCGCCTTTGCCGCAAGCATGGAGGATGCGCAGACTCTGGCGCGGTCTCTGGTGAGCGTAGCCAATGGCGCGGGCCTGCCGACGCGGGCCTGGATTACCGACATGAACCAGGTGCTGGGCGATGCTTGCGGCAACGCTCTGGAGGTCATGGAGGCGCTGGCCTTTCTGAAGGGCGAACGCCAGGAGCCGCGCCTGCTGGAAGTCACGCGCACCCTGAGCGCCGAACTGTTGCAACTCGGCGGCCTGGCTGCCACCGTGGAACTTGGCCTGCAAAAAGTGGATGCTGCCCTGCACAGTGGCCGCGCATTGGAACAGTTCGCCCGCATGGTCCAGGCGCTGGGTGGCCCGGCCGATTTTTGCGAAAACCCGGCCAGCTATCTGGCGGCTGCGCCGGTTCAACTGGAAGTGTGTGCGCCACGCGCCGGTTGGGTCAGCTCCATGGCCACGCGCGACATCGGTCTGCAGGTGATTGCGCTGGGAGGAGGGCGGCATGTCGCAACAGACGCAGTGGACTCCCGCGTCGGGTTTTCGCACTTCGTGAAGATCGGCCAGCGGGTCGAGCAGGGCAGCCTGCTGGCGCTGGTGCATGCTGCCAATGCCGTGGCAGCCGAGTCGGCCAGGTTGGCGCTGCTGGATCTGATCCACATCGGCGACCAGCCGGTGGCTGAAACGGCGGTGATGTTGGCCAGAGCGCAGTAGCAAGTTGGCTGCTAAGCCTGAGGCAGTATTCGACTGCTGCTAGATTGTTTGCGGTATTCGCTCGGAGTCAGGCCAGTCCAAGCACGGAAGGCCCGGATGAAGCTTTTTTCGTTTCGAAAGCCTGCTGACTCGGCGACTTGTTTGATCACCCGCGTGCTGCTTAGAAGCAGCTCACAGGCCCTTGCTTGTCTGGCCTCGTCCTTTAATGCTTGCAGCGAAGTGCCTTCCTCGCTGAGCTGGCGATGCAGCGTGCGCACCGACACATTGAGCAGCGCCGCAAGGCTAGTCGCGGTGTGGATGTGGGATGAATGGTGTCCCAAGGCCTGTCGCAGGCGTTGTGCCAATAGGCGATCGCGGCGGTAGGGGAGTACGGTCAAGGGCAAGGCATGTTGCAGCATTTGTTGCAATGCCAGTTCGTTGCGCCGTAGCGGCAATTCGAGGTAACTGGCATCAAACCGGATGCAGGCACATGCCGCATCGAAGGTGATGGCTCCTTGGAACAGCACGTCATACACATCGGCATGCGCAGGCACGGGAAAGGGAAAGTCGGCACCCAGTAGCGGGAGCCGCGCGTCGATCAGCCAACAAGCCACACCGTAGACGTTGCGAAGCATGGATACCAGGCAGAATTCGCGCAAGCCTCCCAAATCCCGGTTTTCAGTGATCTTCAAGGTGGCGACAGATCCGGCCTGGCTCAGCTGCAAGCTGAGATCGTCAGCGATCAAGCCGTGGTGGCGACACCAGCGTTTGAGCGCTCGCTCCAGGTTGGGCGAGGTAATGGATGCGCGCGCCAGCATACCGTAGCTGCCCCAGGGCAGGCGCCGCGAAAACCAGCCCAATGCCTCGTCATCGAGCTCTTGCATGGCGGCCCCGGAGATGCGCTCCATTTGCGCCGCGGTAATGCGCGCAGCGGGGTTCGATAAGGTGGATGTCGCAATTTGTGCTTGTGCCAGAACCTTTGCTGGATCGATGGCTCGGCGGTTATAGGCCTCCAAAATGGCATGCACAAACGAAATGGGCGTAACAGAGCGTCCCACTTTGGCTCGGCTAGTGGATGGCTGTGTGCTGGAGGAAGGTCTACCCATGTCGTTATTTTGATGATTTTTGGCACAATTTGCAACCTAAGTGGCCGCCGTCAGCGCCGACAACTCCCTATGCTCTGCAGCAGCTGTAGAGATTCAGGCCAATGCAAATAAGAGGAGAAATTGATGTCAGCCACCGTCCAGGGCCCGTCCGCTGTGCCCACGCTCACTCACAGTGTGTCTGTTGGCCGCTGTGATGTGCCACTGATTGAACAAACCCTGGGCGCTTTCTTCGACGAAGTCGCCAATCGACTGCCAGAGCACGAGGCCTTGGTGAGCGTTCACCAGGGACACCGCTACAGCTATAGGGCGCTGCAAGCAGAGGCCAATCGGCTCGCAAGCGCCTTGTTGGGGCTGGGTTTGTATCCGGGCGACCGGGTGGGCATTTGGTCGCACAACAATTCGCAGTGGCTGCTGATGCAGTTGGCCACCGCCAAGGTCGGATTGGTGCTGGTGAATATCAACCCGGCCTATAGGGTGTCTGAACTCGAATATGCGCTGAACAAGGTAGCGTGCAAGGCGCTGGTCACCATGGCCCGCTTCAAGACCAGCGATTACGTCGGCATGTTGTTGGAGCTGGTGCCTGAAATGCGCACCGCCCAGCCCGGCGCTCTGCACGGCGCACGCCTGCCCCATCTGCGCGACGTCATTTGGATCGATGAACCCGGGCAGGGCGAAGACCTGCCAGGAATGCTGCGTTTTTCCAGTCTGCTGGCTCGCGGAGACGCAAGCGATCCGCGCCTGGCCACGATGGGGGCTCATCTGCGAGCCACAGACCCCATCAACATCCAGTTCACCAGCGGTACCACCGGTTTTCCCAAAGGCGCGACGCTGACGCACCGCAATATCTTGAATAACGGGTTTTTCATCGGTGAGGCCATGCAACTCACTGCCGCAGACCGCCTCTGCATTCCGGTGCCGCTCTACCACTGCTTTGGCATGGTGCTGGGCAATTTGGCTTGTCTCACGCATGGCGCCACCATCGTCTATCCCAACGATGGATTCGATGCACTGACGGTGCTGCAAACCGTGCAGGACGAGAAATGCACCGGCTTGCATGGTGTGCCCACGATGTTTATTGCCGAACTTGACCATCCTCGCTTTGCCGAGTTTGATTTGTCCAGCCTGCGAACCGGCATCATGGCGGGCTCGCCCTGTCCGATTGAAGTGATGAAACGCGTGGTGCGCGACATGCACATGTCGCAAGTCACCATTGCTTATGGCATGACCGAGACCAGCCCGGTGAGCTGCCAAAGCACCACCACCACGCCGCTGGAAAAGCGCGTGACCACGGTCGGCCAGGTGCAGCCGCATCTGCAGGTAAAAATTGTGGACCCCAGCACGGGTGAGGTGGTGTTGCCCCTGGTGTCGGGCGAACTGTGCACCAAGGGTTATTCGGTGATGCATGGTTATTGGGAAGACCCGGTGCGCACCGCAGAGACGATTGATGCCGACGGCTGGATGCACACCGGCGACCTGGCGACCATGGATGAACAGGGCTATGTGAACATCGTCGGGCGCATCAAAGACATGGTGATCCGGGGTGGCGAAAATATCTATCCGCGCGAGATAGAAGAGTTTCTCTACCGACTGCCTCAGATCCAGGACGTGCAGGTGGTCGGTGTACCGGACCTCAAATATGGTGAGGAGCTCTGCGCCTGGATCGTGCTGAAGGAGCATCAAACTCTGAGCGAAGAGGAAATCCGCAGTTTTTGCAAGGGGCAGATTGCACACTACAAGGTGCCCCGCTATATCCGCTTTGTCAATGGCTTTCCCATGACTGTGACCGGCAAAATTCAGAAATTCAAGATCCGTGACGAAATGAAGCAAGCACTCGGCTTGCAAGATGACAAAACCGCCTGAAAGAATCTATGTCCCAACTGGATACCCAACTCAACTCCCGTTCTGCCGACTTCCAGGCCAATGCCCGCGCCATGCGCACCTTGGTGGACGGACTGAATGCACAAATCGCCAAGGCCGCACTGGGCGGTGGTGAGGCCGCACGTGCCAAACATACGGCGCGAGGCAAATTGTTGCCCCGCGACCGGGTCGCCAACCTGCTGGATCCGGGCACGCCGTTTCTGGAGCTTTCGCCTTTGGCTGCATTGGGTATGTACCCCGATCGTGACGGCAGCGACAGCGCGCCCAGCGCCGGTGTCATTGTGGGAATTGGTCGCGTCAGCGGTGTCGACTGCATGATTGTCTGCAACGACGCAACGGTCAAGGGCGGCACCTACTACCCGATGACGGTGAAGAAGCACCTGCGCGCCCAGGAAGTGGCCGCACAAAACAAGCTGCCGTGCATCTATCTGGTCGACTCGGGTGGTGCCAACCTGCCCAACCAGGATGAAGTGTTTCCGGATCGAGATCACTTTGGCCGCATTTTCTACAACCAGGCGAACATGAGCGCACAGGGCATTTCGCAAATCGCCGTGGTGATGGGAAGTTGCACTGCGGGCGGCGCCTATGTGCCGGCAATGAGCGATGAAACCATCATCGTCAAAAACCAGGGAACCATTTTTCTGGGTGGTCCGCCCCTGGTCAAAGCGGCAACCGGTGAGGTGGTTACGGCCGAGGACCTGGGCGGTGGTGACGTGCATACGCGGCTCTCCGGGGTGGCCGACCATCTGGCGCAAAACGACCTGCATGCGCTGTCGCTGACCCGTACTGCGGTTGCGAATCTCAACCGTGGCAAGGCCATCAACACGCAGTTGCGTCAAAGCGTTGCACCACGCTTCCCGGCCGAAGAGCTGTATGGGGTGATTCCTACCGATACCCGCAAACCGTTTGATGTGCGTGAGATCATTGCGCGCATGGTCGATGCGTCCGAGTTCCATGAATTCAAGCCGCGTTTTGGTACCACTCTGGTGTGCGGATTTGCACACGTGGAAGGCATGCCGGTAGGCATCATCGCCAACAACGGCATTTTGTTTTCAGAGTCGGCGCTCAAGGGCGCGCACTTCATTGAGCTGTGCTGCCAACGCAAGATTCCATTGGTGTTCTTGCAAAATATCACCGGCTTTATGGTCGGGCGCAAATACGAGAACGAAGGCATTGCAAGAAACGGCGCCAAGATGGTGACGGCCGTAGCCACCGCTGCAGTACCCAAGTTCACCATCATCATTGGCGGCAGCTTTGGCGCTGGCAACTACGGCATGTGCGGGCGAGCCTTCAGTCCTCGCTTCCTGTGGATGTGGCCAAACGCCAGGATCAGCGTAATGGGCGGTGAACAGGCCGCCAGCGTTCTGGCGACGGTGCGCCGTGACGGCATCGAAGCCAAGGGTGGCCAGTGGAGCGTTGAAGAGGAAGAGGCTTTCAAGGCACCGATTCGGCTCCAATATGAAGAGCAGGGCCATCCTTTTTACGCCAGCGCGCGCCTGTGGGACGACGGCATCATTGATCCGGCCGACACCCGCCGCGTCTTGGCGCTTGGCCTGAGTGCCTCCTTGAATGCGCCGGTTGCGGACACCCAGTTCGGTGTGTTCCGGATGTAAACATGGCTGCATTACACATCTCGCAACAGGGTTCGGTGCTGACCATTGCGCTGAACCGACCGGAAGTTCGCAACGCCTTCAACGATGAAGTGATCCAGGAGCTCACGCATGCATTTCATGCGCTAGGCCAGCGCACCGACGTGCGCGCCGTGGTGTTGGCAGCGGTTGGGCCAGCCTTCTGTGCCGGGGCCGACCTCAACTGGATGCGCCGCATGGCCGATTACACGCGTGCCGAAAATGTCGCCGACGCCGGCGCCCTGGCTGCCATGCTGCACGCCATCTATACCTGTCCCCAGCCGACCATTGCCCGGATTCAGGGCGACGTGTATGCCGGTGGCGTAGGGCTGGTGGCGGTGTGCGACATGGCCGTCAGCATCGACAGCGCCACCTATTGCTTAAGCGAGGTGAAGCTGGGGTTGATCCCTGCGACCATCGGTCCCTACGTGATGCGAGCGATGGGAGCACGAGCGGCGCATCGCTACTTTCTGACTGCCGAAAAATTCGACGCGGCCGAAGCGCACCGTCTGGGCTTTGTTCATGCGGTGGTGCCAGCCGCGCTTCTGGACGCCAAGGTCGATGAACTGGTCCAAAGCGTTGTCAGCGCCGGTCCGGCCGCGGTGCGGGCCTGCAAGGGCTTGCTGCATGAGGTCGCCGAGCAAGAGATCAACGCCGCTCTGATTGCCCGCACGGTCGACGCCATTGCGGATATCCGCACCAGCCCCGAGGGACGCGAAGGCGTCCAATCCTTTCTGCAAAAGCGCAAGCCCCATTGGTTGGTCTAAGTTCTCAGGAAACACCTCATGTTCAAAAAAATTCTTATTGCCAACCGTGGCGAGATCGCTTGCCGTGTCGCACAAACGGCGCGCCGCCTCGCGGTGCAGACCGTGGCGGTCTATTCGGATGCGGACGCCAATGCCAAGCACGTCGCCGCCTGCGACGAGTCGGTGCATATCGGGGGCAGTGCGCCGCGCGATAGTTATCTGCGTTGGGAGGCCATCATTGAAGCGGCGCTGGCGACCGGTGCGCAGGCCATCCATCCCGGCTATGGCTTTCTCAGCGAAAACGAAGAATTTGCCAAGGCGTGCGCGGCTGCCGGACTGGTGTTCATCGGACCACCCGCTTCTGCCATCAAGGCTATGGGCCTGAAGGCCGAGTCCAAACAACTGATGGAAAAAGCCGGCGTGCCTTTGGTGCCTGGCTACCACGGTGCCGACCAGGATCCCGACCTGCTGCAACGCGAGGCCGACCAGATTGGCTACCCGGTGCTGATCAAGGCTAGTGCCGGAGGTGGCGGCAAGGGCATGCGTGCGGTTGACCGCAGCGAAGAATTTGCTGCGGCACTGGCCAGTTGCAAGCGCGAGGCCATCAACAGCTTTGGTGACGATGCCGTGTTGATTGAAAAATATGTGCAGCGGCCGCGCCACATTGAAATTCAAGTGTTTGGCGACAGCTATGGCAACTATGTCTATCTTTTCGAGCGCGACTGCTCGGTGCAGCGACGCCATCAAAAAGTGCTGGAAGAGGCGCCGGCGCCCGGCATGACAGAGGCCATTCGGGCACGCATGGGAGAGGCGGCAGTGGCAGCCGCGCGCACCGTCCACTATGTCGGTGCCGGTACGGTGGAATTCATTGTTGAGCAGACGGATTACGACCAGCCGGAATCGATGAAGTTCTATTTCATGGAAATGAACACCCGCTTGCAGGTGGAGCATCCGGTCACCGAGGCCATCACCGGTCTGGATCTGGTGGAGTGGCAGTTGCGTGTGGCCAGCGGCGAGCGCTTGCCCCTGGCGCAAGCCGACTTGAAGATCCACGGCCATGCGATCGAAGCGCGCATCTGTGCCGAGAATCCGGATAACAACTTTTTGCCTGCGACCGGAACGCTTCAGGTCTATGGCCTGCCGCCATGCGCCACCTTTGTGCGTGCCGAACAGGGCGTGCGGGTGGATTCCGGGGTGCGCGAGGGCGACACCATTAGCCCGTTCTACGACTCCATGGTTGCCAAACTGATTGTGCACGGAAGCACCCGTGAAGAGGCGCTGGCACGAATGGACGCGGCCCTGGCGCAAACGCACATCGTCGGCTTGGCCACCAATGTGCAATTCCTGCGCCATGTGGTGAGCTCGGGCGCATTTTCCACCGCACAACTCGACACCGCACTCATTCAGCGCGAGTCAGCCGCACTGTTCGGACAAACCAAGTTGGGCATGCCGGTGGTGGCAGCGGCCTTGCTGTCGCATCTGATGGAAAAGGAAACCCGCGCCTTTGAAAAGCCCGACGCACGCGGCTGGGTCGATCCCTGGGGTCGCCGAGACGGCTGGCGTTCGCACGGCCCTTCGCTGCGCAGTTTCATGATGGAGTTTCGTGGCGAGGCGCACACCGTGGTGCTGACACGCGCCCATGGTGGCGTGCTGCAATTGCTGATCGATGGCACTTCCTATGAATTGAATTTTGCCAGCACCGCAAGCGGCGCGCTGGACGTGCGCTTGGGCGCTCAGCGGGTGTTGGCTCATGTGTATCAAACCGGCGAAGTGGCTCACGTGTTCACGGCCCAAGGTGCTGCCGAAATCACGGTAGTGGATGCATTGGCGCACGCCGGCGAAAGCCGCAGCGACGTCGGCCGCCTCACCGCACCGATGCCCGGCAAGGTGGTGTCATTTGCCGTCAAGGTGGGAGACAAGGTCACCAAGGGCCAGCCGCTGGCCGTGATGGACGCCATGAAGATGGAGCACCTGATTGCCGCGCCGGTCGATGGCGTGGTAGCCGAACTGCTGTACGCCGTCGGTGACCAGGTGGCCGAGGGTGCCGAGCTACTCAAGTTGGTGACAGCATGACGCTTCCTCAGCGCGTCAAACTGGTGGATGTCGGTCCGCGCGACGGACTGCAAAATGAAAAGCAGCCGGTGCCAGCCGCTGTCAAGATCGAGTTGGTTCATCGCTTGCAGGATGCCGGCCTGAGCGAAATTGAAGTCACCAGCTTTGTGTCGCCCAAATGGGTGCCGCAAATGGCCGACAACGCCGAAGTCATGGCCGGCATTGTGCGCAAATCGGGCGTGCGCTATTCGGTGCTCACTCCCAATATGCAGGGCTTTGATGCGGCAGTAGCCTCGCGCCCGGATGAGGTCGTGGTGTTCGGATCCGCCAGTGAAGCCTTCAGCTTGAAGAACATCAATTGCTCGATTGCCCAGAGCATTGAGCGTTTTCGCCCGGTCGTGCTGGCCGCCAAGGCGCTGGGTATGACGGTTCGCGGCGCCATGAGTTGCACGGTCGGTTGTCCCTATGAAGGCGAGATCGCGCCGCACAGGGTGGCCTATCTTGCCGGCCTGATGAAAGACATTGGCGTAGACCATGTGGGCGTCTCCGACACCATAGGCGTAGGCACACCGCTGAAGGTGCAGCGCGCCTTGGAAGCCACCTTGCAACACTATGACGTGGACCATATTTCCGGTCACTACCACGACACCTATGGGCAGGCCCTGGCGAATACATTGGCCAGTCTGGAGTTGGGCATCTGGAACTTTGACACCTCGGTCGCCGGCCTGGGCGGCTGCCCCTATGCCAAGGGTGCTACCGGCAATGTCGCCACCGAAGATGTGGTCTATATGCTGCACGGCATGGGTATTGAGACCGGCATTGATCTGGACAAGCTGATCGATGCTGGAAACTTTATCAGCGAGGCCCTGGGCCGCAAACCCTTGTCACGCGCTGCCAATGCACTGCTGGCCAAAAGACTGGGTTGAGCGCTTGCGCTGACCCGTTGAATCGTTATCGAATACAACCATTACTCAAGGATCAATCATGAATGGAATGCCTGGACTGAACTTTCAACTCGGTGAAGACATTGACGCCCTGCGCGATGCCGTGCACGCGTTTGCGCAGGAAGAGATCGCACCCCGTGCGGCCGAGATCGACCGCTCTGACCAGTTCCCGATGGATCTGTGGCAGAAGATGGGCTCATTGGGCGTGCTGGGCATCACCGTGGGCGAGGAATATGGCGGCGCCAATATGGGTTATCTGGCGCACATGATTGCCATGGAAGAAATTTCCCGTGCCTCGGCCTCGGTGGGCCTCTCCTACGGCGCGCACAGCAACCTCTGCGTCAACCAGATTCGACGCAATGGCACGCCCGAGCAGCGCGCCAAATACCTGCCCAAACTCATCACCGGCGAACATGTGGGCGCCTTGGCCATGAGCGAGCCGGGTGCCGGATCCGACGTGCTGAGCATGAAGCTCAAGGCCGAAGACAAGGGCGGCTACTACCTCTTGAACGGCAACAAGATGTGGATCACCAACGGCCCCGACGCCGACACCCTGGTGGTCTACGCCAAGAGCGAGCCCGAACTCGGTGCACGCGGCGTCACCGCCTTCCTGATCGAAAAAGGCATGAAGGGCTTTTCCATCGCGCAAAAGCTCGACAAGCTGGGCATGCGCGGCAGCCACACCGGCGAGCTGGTGTTCAACAACGTGGAAGTGCCCGAGGCCAACATCCTGGGCGGCCTGAACATGGGCGCCAAGGTGCTGATGAGCGGCCTGGACTACGAGCGCGCCGTGCTGACCGGCGGCCCGCTTGGCATCATGCAGTCGGTGATGGACAACGTGATTCCCTACATCCACGACCGCAAGCAGTTTGGCCAAAGCATTGGCGAGTTCCAGCTGATTCAGGGCAAGGTGGCCGACATGTACACGGTGCTGCAGGCCGGCCGCTCTTTTGCCTACACCGTGGCCAAGAACCTCGATTTGCTGGGCACTGAGCATGTGCGCCAGGTGCGCAAGGACTGTGCCTCGGTGATCCTGTGGACCGCCGAAAAAGCCACCTGGATGGCCGGCGAGGGAGTGCAGATTTTTGGTGGCAACGGCTACATCAACGAATACCCGCTGGGGCGCCTGTGGCGCGATGCCAAGTTGTACGAAATCGGCGCCGGCACCAGCGAAATTCGCCGCATGTTGATCGGCCGTGAGCTGTTTGCTGAAACTTGCTAGCCTAGGGGGCTAGACGCCCACCCAGCGCAGCGTCCTATTCGCAGCTTAGTGCTTCATTCCGCAGAACCTGCCAATGGCTACGCCCTTGCACGCTGGCAGCAAAGCACCCTCACAGACCTCATCCGCCTTGCCTTCCCTGAGGCATTTTGCGGCCTGTGTGTGGGCCGCAGCAATCGTCTCGTGCTTGGCAATGTCATCCAAGGTTTCCTGGCTGAGTGGTGTAGAGGCTGTTGCAGTTGCATAGGCGGCAGCTGAGACGGCAAAAAAGACCGATGCCAAAATCCATTTTTTCATTGTGTTACCTGGGTTTAAAAAAGTTCAGGCTGGGCGCTGTTCACCCCTTAATCACGCACAGCACGCTGCAGGGAGCATGCTCAATCAAGGCGCCTGACACCGAGCCGCGCCACCAGCGGGCAGCCCAGCTGTCCAGGTGCTTGTGGCCCACCACGATCAGCTCTGCCTGGGTCTTGCGGGCGAACTCCGCTATCTCGTGCACCGACTCGCCCATCAGCAGCTCACCCTGGGCCTGAAGGCCGGCTTCGGCCATGCGCTTGAGGCCGTCATCCAAAATGCTCTGGAAGCGCTGCTTGTCGCGCTCGGCAATTTCCGGAATGTAAATGCTGCCGTCGTAGCCCGCCAAATTGACGGGGGAGGGCATCACCGCTATCAGCCATAGGGCCGCGTGACTCCACTGCGCCAACTCCTGGCTTTGCAACAGCGCCTGCTGCCCGGCCTCAGACCCGTCGTAGGCTAAAACAATGGTTTTGTACATGGCGTGTTTCCTTTGGTGCGGAGTCTCGGTGCTTACTCAAAAAGCGTGGACACCTTCGCCAGCACCTCGTCCATGATAGCTTCTGGCAAAGAGTCCACCTTGCGCGCATGGCGGGCATTTAGGTCGATCACACGGGGTTGGTCGCAACGAACAATACCCGTTGTCTTGATGCCGTTCAAGGGAACGGAGAAGCCCAGGCGGGGGGCGAACTCGCCGCCATTGGTAATAGGTAGTACCACCGGCAAGTGAGATGCTTCGTTGAATTCGGTCGGCGACACAATCAGCACGGGGCGACTTCCACGTTGCTCGCGTCCTTCTGTGGGATCCAGTGACACCAGGTAAATGTCACCGCGCTTCATATCAGCTCGCCACCCACAGCGGGCGCGTCAAGCCATTCGCGTTCTTGTGCAGAGGGGGATTGCGAATAGTCTGATGCGGCCAGAAGCTCGGCCAGCGAGTAGCGCAGAGGGGGCTTGGGTTCCACCACCAAGCGGCCTTGATCCACGGCCATGCCGACCATGGCGCCCACCCGCATGTGCAACTGATCGAGAAATGCGGGTGGCACAGCCAACATGACCGAGCCGCCGACCTTGCGTAGCGTGGTTGTATGCATAGGATGTCTCTTTTAGGTGAGTTATATACGAATATAACAGAGATCAACCCTTCCCTCCATACAAGAGCAACCCCTTACCTTCCGTACACGTCCTCAAAGCGCACGATGTCGTCTTCGCCCAGGTAGCTGCCGGACTGCACCTCGATCATCTCCAGGTCCACGCGGCCGGGGTTCTCCAGGCGGTGGGTGGTGCCCAGCGGGATGTAGGTGGATTCGTTTTCCGACAGCAGCAGGGTTTCGGTGCCCTTGGTCACCTTGGCCGTGCCGCTGACCACAATCCAATGCTCGGCGCGGTGGTAATGCATTTGCAAGGAGAGGGCCGCACCCGGCTTGACGATGATGCGCTTGACCTGAAAGCGCGGACCGTTGTCGATGCTGTCATAAGAGCCCCAGGGCCGGAACACCTTGCGGTGCGCCTGTCCTTCGGTGCGGTTTGCGGCCTTCAGGCGGTCCACAATTTTCTTGACGTCCTGGGTCTTGTCCTTGTGCGCCACCAAAATGGCGTCGGCGGTTTCCACCACCACCAGGTCATTCACGCCCACGCAGGCAATCAGGCGTCCGTCCGACAGGGCCAGGGTATTGCTGCTGTCCTGCAACAGCACATCGCCCTGTGCCACATTGCCATCGGCGTCCTTGGGCAGAGCCTTCCACAGCGCTTCCCAGGCGCCCACGTCCGACCAACCGGCGCTCAGGGGAATCACCACGCCAGCGGGCAGGGCGGCATCTGCGTCCGGGCGGGCAATGCGCTCCATCACGGCATAGTCAATCGAGTCGGAGGGGCAGGCGGCAAAGGCATCTTTACCCACGCGCACAAACTCGCCGTCGCTCTTGCCCGCTGCCCAGGCCGTGTCGCAGGCCGCCAGGATGTCGGGTCGGCAAATTTTCAGGGCCGACAGCCACACCGAGGCGCGCACCATGAACAGGCCGCTGTTCCACAGGTAGTTGCCCTCGGCCAGATAGGCCTCGGCCGTGGCCACATCGGGCTTCTCGACAAAGCGGGCAATCCGCAGCGCACCGTCGGCCTGGAAGGCAGCACCGGTCTGGATATAGCCGTATCCCGTCTCGGGCGCATCGGGCGTAATGCCAAAGGTCACCATCGCACCGCCATCGGCCAATACAGCACCCTGGCGCACCACCATCTGGAAGGCAGCCTTGTCGATGATCACATGGTCGGCCGGCATCACCAGCAGCACCGGGTCCTTGCCATCGGCCTGTGCCGCCTGGGCGGCAATGGTCAGAGCCGGGGCGGTGTTGCGGCCCTTGGGCTCCAGCACCACGCATCCGGGCTTGCCCATCACGCGCAGCTGCTCGGCAATCACAAAACGGTATTCCTCGTTGCACACCACCATCGGTGCTGCCAGCTCCATGCCCTCAATGCCCTCCACCCGGCGCACCGTGGCCTGCAACAGCGAATCCTCGCCAATCAGCGGCAGCAGTTGCTTGGGGTATTTTTCGCGGGACAAAGGCCACAGGCGCGTGCCGGAGCCGCCGGAGAGGATGACTGGTTGGATCAGCATGGTGGAGTTAATTGTTGGAAAGTGCCTATGGTAAAGCATAGGTATCGCCCGCGCCGCTCCACCGCTTGCGTGACGGTGCCCAGACGTCTTAATTCGCAGGCCATAGGCATAGCTGTGATAAGTTCAGACTTATTGTGAATGAATCGAGCCGCCACTGTCCTGACACCATGCGCCTAAGCCCAGACCAAATCCAAGCCATACGCCACGCCGCCGTTACCACGTTTGGTGCTGACACGGCCGTGTGGCTATTTGGGTCACGCGTCGACGACACCAAAAAGGGCGGCGACATTGATCTGCTGGTGCGCCCTTTGGCCACGGACGCAGAGCAGACCTTTGCCAAGAAAATCAAAATGCTAAGCCTGCTTGAGCACCTGCTGGGCGAACGCAAAATTGACTTGGTCATAGAACAGCCCGATGACACAAGGGCAATCGTGGCAGTGGCCCACAGCACAGGCATCCAAATCCAATGAAAAACACCCCAGAGCAACTTGCGTTGCAACACAGTCATGCGGTTTGCCAAGGCCATGCCGAGACCCTGGCCGAATCTCTGCAAGACATGCAACTGCGCGGGCTTAGCCTTGATGACTACCAGAACCTGAGCAAGGCCGATCGTCGCCTGCTCGACCAGTTTGCTTATCGCTACACCCGCTTGCAAGACGACATGGGCGCGCGACTGATGCCGGCTGTGCTCAAAGCCTTGGGTGAAGACATTGCAGCTCTGACGGCCATAGATCGCTTCAGCCGTTTGGAGCAACTTGGCTGGCTGCCCAGCGCCGACGAATGGCTGACGTTGCGCCAAGTGCGCAATCAGTTTGCGCACGACTACCCCGATAGTGCGGCCGAACGCTTTGAGCGCCTGCAGGCCGCCACCCAGGCTGCAGGGCAGTTGTTGGAGGTCATGACGCGGTTTCATCGAAAAATAGTGGGCATTCCGAGTCGATTACCCTGATTGACCGGGTTTTGAGGCGCTTGCCGTTCCAGCAAGACAAATTGCGCGCCGACGTTGAAGGCATAGAAGGTCTGGAAGTCACCAACCCTTGGCAATCGCACTGACCATCTGCCACATCAGTGTCACAGTCTTTGCTTAGACTCCCATTGCGTTAATGCGACAGCTGCGTGACATTTTTAGCATTTTTTGATGACGTAAAATAACC
>CAIMZI010000065.1 GCA_903845935.1 uncultured beta proteobacterium
ATTCGCATGCTCTGCGGACTGCTCACGCCGGACGGCGGCAGCGGGACCTGCCTGGGGCTGGATATCTTCAAGGACGCCGCCGCGATCAAACGCCAGGTCGGCTACATGACGCAGAAGTTCGGCCTGTATGACGACCTGTCGATTCGCCAGAACCTCGACTTTGTGGCGCGTCTGTTCGAGCTGCCCAAGCGCCGTGCCGCCGTGGATTTGGCGCTGGAGCGCCTGGGCCTGACGGCCCGCGCCGGTCAGCTGGCCGGCTCGCTCTCGGGCGGCTGGAAGCAGCGCCTGGCGCTGGCCGCCTGCCTGATTCACGAGCCGCGCCTCTTGCTGCTTGATGAGCCGACCGCCGGTGTCGACCCCAAGGCAAGGCGCGACTTCTGGGATCAGATCCACGCACTGGCCGCCGAGGGCATCACGGTGCTGGTTTCCACCCACTACATGGACGAGGCCGAACGCTGCCACGAGCTGGTCTATATCGCTTACGGCAAGATGCTGGCGCGCGGCACCGAACGCGACATCATGGATGCCTCGGGCTTGAAGGTCTGGGCGATACGCGGCGAAGACCTGAACGGCATGCTGGCCGACCTCAAGGCGGCACCCGGCGTGCTGTCGGTGGCTGCCTTTGGCAATGCGGTGCACGTGGCCGGTCAGGATGCGGCACTGCTGGAGGCGGCGCTGCACCCGCTGCGCCAGCGCGCCGGCATTCAAATCGAGCCGACCAGCGCCAATCTGGAGGATGTGTTCATTAGCCTGATTGCCACTGCGCCGGACAACTTCTCCGACCCGAATGGGGCTGGACCCCTGCGCGCCAGGGGCCGGTTATGAAGCGGCTTTCCCTGAACCGCATGCTGGCTGTCTTCATCAAGGAATTCCAGCAAATGATGCGCGACCGGCTGACCTTTGCCATGGCCGTGGGCGTTCCCATCATCCAGTTGGTGCTGTTCGGCTATGCCATCAACACCGACCCCAAGGGCCTGCCGACGGTGGTGGTGAGCGCTGACGCCGGCCCCATGTCGCGCGGCGTGCTGGCGGCCATGCAGAACACCGGCTACTACCGCATCGACCATGTGCTGACCAGCGAGAAAGATGCCGAGGCCTTGGTGGAGACCGGCCAGGCGCAATTCATGGTGGTGATTCCGAGCGACTTCAGCCACCGCCTGGTGCGCGGCGAAAAGCCGGCGCTGCTGGTGTCGGCTGATGCCACCGACCCGAGCGCCTCGGGCAATGCGATTGCAGCACTCAGTTCCCTGGTGCCCATGGCAATAGCGCACGATCTGCCGGCCTCCCTGCATGGCTTGGCAATCGGCGCGCCCGCTTTTGAGGTGCGCATTCACCGGCGCTACAACCCGGAGGGGCTGTCGCGCTACAACATCGTGCCCGGCCTGGTCGGCACCATTTTGACCATGACCATGGTGATGCTCACTTCCCTGGCCATGACGCGCGAGCGTGAGCGCGGCACTATGGAAAACCTGCTGGCCACGCCGGTGCGACCTGCCGAGGTGATGGTCGGTAAGATCCTTCCCTATGTGGTGATGGGGTATATCCAGTTAGCGGTAATTTTGATTGCCGCCTTCACCCTGTTCGAGGTACCTATGGTGGGCAGCATCCCCTTGTTGCTGGTTCTGATCGGAGTCTTTATCGTGGCCAATCTGGGCGTGGGCTTTACCTTTTCCACGGTGGCCAAAAACCAGTTGCAGGCCATGCAAATGACCTTTTTCTTCTTTTTGCCCTCCATGCTGCTGTCGGGCTTTATGTTCCCGTTTCGGGCCATGCCGGAGTGGGCTCAGGCGGTGGGCGAAATTCTGCCGCTGACGCATTTTTTGCGCATCGTGCGCGGCATCCTGCTCAAGGGCAACACGGTAGACCAACTCTGGCCCGAGCTTTGGCCCATGCTGGTGTTTCTGCTGGTGGCCGGTGTGGTGGCGCTTAAGCGCTACCGGCAGACGCTGGATTAGTGCTCAATCCTGCAAACCGGCCTTGCTGCGGTTGGCCTTGATGCCGGAGCGTTGACTTTTTCCTTCCAGTCGTCTGACTTTCGAGGCGCGGGTCGGCTTGGTGGCGCGGCGCGCGCGCGGGGGTTTGGCCACGCTGTTGACCAGTTCGTGCAGGCGGGCGAACGCGTCCATGCGGTTCATTTCCTGGGTGCGGTGCTGCTGGGCCTTGATGATCAGCACGCCGTCCTGGGTGATGCGGCTGTCATGCAGACACAGCAGGCGCTCTTTGACGTCTTCGGGCAGGCTGGAGGCATGGATGTCAAAGCGCAAGTGGATGGCGCTGGAGACCTTGTTGACGTTTTGCCCACCCGCACCCTGGGAGCGGATGGCAGTGACGGTCACTTCCGACTCGTTGATGGTGATGGGCGCTGTCATACTGCGGGTATTAGACTGCATGCATTTTGAATCTGCAGAGCATTCCATTTTTTAACCACCACGAGGGTAATCGCCATGGCAAAAGGTCAACAAAAAACCAACAAGGAATCCAAGAAGCCGAAGAAGGACAATTCGCCTCCCAAGCCCGCATCTTCGAGCAGCAATGAACCGGTGCGCCCGACGGTGACCACCTATGTCGCTCCGCGCGGCAAGATGAAGGACAAGTAAGATATTCATGCCCAAAGCCGCATTCCTTGATTTCGAGCCGGAATTTGTCCAGGCGCTGACCAAAATCTTTGAAGAAGGCATCGTCTTCAATCAGACGCTGGGTTTGAAGATCACCTCCGTCACCCAGAAAGGGGTGACGGGCAGCTTGGCCATGCGCCCCGAACTGGTCGGGCATCCTGCGTACAACCGCATCCACGGCGGCGTCATCAGCGCCGGCCTGGATGCCATGGGCGGCATGGCCGTGCTGGCGGCCATTGGTGCGCGTCACATGGATGAACCCATCGAGGCTCGGCTGCACCGTTTTGCCAAGCTGGGCACCATAGACCTGCGCATTGATTACCTACGCCCCGGCATTGGCGAGCACTTTGTGCTGCGTGCCGAGGTGCTGCGACTGGGTTCCCGTGTGGCATCCACGCGCATGGAGTTTCTGGGCGCCGATGGCAAGCTGTTGTCTACCGGTGCGGGCGCCTACATCATCTCTTGACAGAAGAGCCTGATAATCGGGCCATGAGCAAATTTGATATCGGCGAGGTCGCGCGCTTTGTGCTGCGCGTGGAATTCATTCCCTATGTGGTTTTTACCGTGATTGGTGGCGCCGTTGTCTATGTGCTGGGCAGCATTGGCCTCAGCGCGCTGCATAACGGTAGCTTTATTCCGCCGCCCACCAAACTCGAGCGCTACGACTGCAGTGCGCCCTCGGGCAGCTTTTCTATCCTGTATTTGCACGGCACGGACCGCGTCAAGATCAAATCGCTCAACGGCTCGCTGGACGGCACGGTGCAGAAAAACCACTTTGATTGGCAGGGCTTTGGCAACGACCGCAGCCTGCTGGGCTTTGCACCACCCGCCGAAATTCTGTTTGATGATGGCAAGACGCTGCGTCTCAGCGGCCCGGATTTCACGGACATTGCCTGCGCCAACACGGTGGAAGCCAGCCCGCAACGGCGTGCAATCACGCCATGAGTGCTGAACGCAAAGAATACCAACCACGGTTTGGGCGCCTGCTGACGGTTTGCGGACTGGCCGTGGCTTTTTGTGGCGTGCTGGTTTGGTTTGCTAGCACCTATTTGCGGGATTGCTGTGCCCCTTAAATTCAGAACCCTGGCCTGTGTGCTGCTTTGCATGTGCTTAAGCGCCTGTTTCGAGCCGATCAAGGACACGCACCCGGACCAGGTGTTGACCAAGCGGCGTGCGCTGTTCAAACAGTTCACGCGTGCGCTTGAGCCCATGGGTCTGGTGGCCAGCGGTCGCAATGCCTACAAACCGGACGAATTTCTGGCCATGGTGCAGGACCTGGAGAAGCTGTCTGGCAAGCCCTGGATCTATTTTCCTGCGGATGGCAATTACCCGCCTACGCATGCCAAGCCCGCGGTGTGGAGTCAGCCGGAGGCCTTCAAGCGGGCTCAGGATACCTACCAGGCCAGCGTCCATGCGCTGCTGCTGGCGGCACAGGTCGGCAAGCTGGAGTCGGTGCAGCGCGCCATGGACGGCGTGACCAATAGCTGCAAGGCCTGTCATAAGGATTTCCGCTACGAATAGCGCCAGGTTTGACGCAAAAGAAAAGGGTACCTGGTTTCCCGGGTACCCCGATCAGAACGTAAGGTTCTTGATTACTTTGCAACAGCGTCAGCAGCGGGTGCGGCAGCAGCCTTCATTTTCTTGGCGTGCTTCTTGGCATGCTTCTTCATAGCAGGCTTTGCCATCGCATCGGCAGTTGGTGCTGCTGCTGCTGCTGGTGCAGCAGCTTCAGGAGCAGCAGCGAAAGACAGAGCGGCAACGCCGGTCAACAGGGTAGCGGCAATCAGGGACTTGATGTTCAACATGTGGCTTCTCACTTACAAAACGACAGTCGCTGTAGCTTCGACCGTCTCAAGCGAGCCCCAAGATTTCTAAGGGCTTGTTCCTATAACGATCAAGGGGTCAGACCGTTGACCAAGTTTACGTGGGCTTTACATAAGTTTTGAGATAACAGGGCTCGGTAGGGCAAACCTTCAGTCTTTTGGAATTTCGCGCGGCTGGCCCTGCTCGTCAATCGCCACGTAGGTCAGCGAGGCCTCGGTGACCTTGGCATATTCACCCTGTTTGTAATGACGCTCGGCATAGACCTCGATCTTCACCGTGATCGAGGTGCGGCCAATGCGCGTCACCTTGGAGAAGAAGCTCAAAATATCGCCGACTTTCACCGGTTGCTTGAATACAAATTCGTTCACCGCCACCGTCGCCATGCGGCCTTGGGTGTAGCGCGCGGGTTGCACCGAGCCCGCCAGGTCTACGTGCGCCATGACCCAGCCGCCGAAGATATCGCCATTGGGATTGCAGTCCCCCGGCATGGGAATCACCTTGAGCACCAGTTCCTGGTCGGTGGGCAGAGAGACCGGCTCGGCGCTTGAATTACGGGACATAGGCACAATCGTTGTATTTACTAGTCTTAATTGTCCTCCATGCGTTCCTTTGGCCCTGCCACCACCTCTAATCCCCTAGCCATCGCCAGCGCCAAACCGGTCAAAGCCCACTCCGACTGGGAAACGCTGACGCGCCTGTTCCCTTACCTCTGGGCCTACAAATGGCGGGTGATGGCCGCTCTCGGCTTCATGGTGGGCGCCAAGATGGCCAATGTGGGCGTGCCCCTATTGTTGAAAAACCTGGTCGATGCCATGACCGTCAAGCCTGGTGACCCTGCCGCCATCTTGGTGGTGCCAGTGGCGCTTTTGGTCGGGTATGGCGCGCTGCGTCTGTCCACCTCGCTGTTTACCGAGCTGCGCGAACTGGTGTTTGCCAAGGCCACCGAGGGCGCGGCGCGCAGTCTGTCGCTGCAGGTGTTCCGCCATTTGCACGCCATGAGCCTGCGCTTCCACCTGGAGCGCCAGACCGGCGGCATGACGCGCGACATCGAGCGTGGCACGCGCGGTGTGCATTCGCTGATCAGCTACTCGCTCTACAGCATCATCCCCACACTGATCGAGGTCACCCTGGTGCTGAGTCTGCTGGCGGTCAAGTTCGACATCTGGTTCGCCTGGATCACCATCATCG
>CAIMZI010000066.1 GCA_903845935.1 uncultured beta proteobacterium
GGCCTGCGCATCGCCCTCTTGGGCTACAACGAATTCATGCCGCGCAGCTTTGAGGCCGATGCCGATGCGCCGGGCAGTGCCTGGAGCGAGGACGAGCAGGTGGTGGCCGATATCCGCGCCGCCCGCAGCGTGCACCATGCCGATCTGGTGATTCCCATCATGCATTGGGGCTGGGAGAACGAGCCACTTTCCGACGCTCGCCAGCACCAGTTGGCCAGGCTCATGGTCGATGCCGGAGCCGATGCCGTCATAGGCGGCCACCCGCACGTGACGCAGGACATAGAGCAATACCACGGCAAGCCCATCATCTACAGCGTGGGCAACTTCGTGATGAAGGAGACCGACAACGACCAGCAGCGCATTGGCTGGGTGCTGCGCCTGCAACTCGACGCCGGCGGTGTGCGCGCTTTTGACACCCGCGTGGCCCGCATCGACATGGAGGGCATTCCCACACCCGATGTCATTTCGCCTAGCCCCTGTTGGATGCGCGGCGATAGCGGCGTGGGTCAGTGCCGCAATCCGGATTAGCCGGCGCCATCGATCAGACAAAACATCAGAACCCATCCGCTACATTTAGAGCCTGCATTTTCCAAGTCACCTCAGCCAGGCCTTACCCCATGTCCTCAGTTTTTAACTTCACCTTCGTGCCCTGGTTCCGATCGGTGGCACCCTACATCCACAAGTTCCGCCACCAGACCTTTGTGGTGGGCATTGCCGGTGAGGCGATTGCAGCGGGCAAACTGCAGAACCTGGCGCAAGACCTGGCCATGATCCAAAGCATGGGCGTGAAGATCGTGCTGGTGCATGGCTTTAGGCCGCAGGTGGCCGAGCAACTGCAGGCCAAGGGCCATGCGGCCAAATATTCCCACGGAATGCGCATTACCGATGAGGTGACGCTGGACTGCGCACAAGAGGCTGCAGGCCAGCTGCGCTACGAAATTGAGGCGGCGTTTAGCCAGGGTCTGCCGAACACGCCGATGGCCGACTCCACGGTGCGGGTCATCTCCGGCAACTTTCTGACCGCGCGCCCGGTGGGCATTGTGGACGGGGTGGACTTTCAGCACAGCGGACTGGTGCGCAAGGTCGATACGGCGGGCATCATCAAGACGCTGGACATGGGCGCGCTGGTGCTGCTCTCGCCCTTTGGTTTTTCGCCGACCGGCGACGCCTTCAACCTGGCGATGGAGGAAGTCGCCACCTCGGTGGCGATTGCGTTGCAGGCCGACAAACTGATCTTTCTGACCGAGGTACCCGGCATCCGCGTGCAACCCACAGAGCCCGCGGGCGAGGACAACCCGATCGATACCGAGCTGCCGCTGGCAGCCGCCGAGCGCCTGCTCAAAGACCTGCCCGCTGCCAACCAACCCACCGATGTGGCCTTTTACCTGCAGCACTGCGTCAAGGCCTGCAAGAACGGCGTGGAGCGCAGCCATATCATTCCGTACTCGGTGGACGGCGCCATCCTGCAGGAGGTCTATGTACACGACGGCATAGGCACCATGGTGGTGGACGAAAAGCTGGAGGAACTGCGCGAGGCCTCGGCCGACGACGTGGGTGGCATTCTGCAGCTGATCGAGCCGTTTGAAAAAGACGGCACGCTGGTGAAGCGCAGCCGCACCGAGATCGAACGCGATGTCGGCAACTACACCATCATCGAACACGACGGTGTGATCTTTGCCTGCGCCGCGCTCTACCCTTATCCTGAGGCCCGCACCGCCGAGATGGCCGCGCTGACCGTATCGCCCGATGTGCAGGGCCAGGGCGATGGCGAGCGAGTTTTGAAGCGGGTGGAACAGCGCGCCAAGGCTTCCGGCTTGGACAGCATTTTTGTGCTGACCACCCGCACCATGCACTGGTTTATCAAGCGCGGCTTTGTACAGGTGGACCCGGACTGGTTGCCCGAGGCGCGCAAACGCAAATACAACTGGGACCGCAAGAGCCAGGTGCTGGTCAAGAAGCTTTGATTAGCGCCGTGCCTGGCGCAGCAGCAGCGTCAAGGCAACGACTGCGGCAAAGCAGAACCAGACAAAGGACCAGTTGGCGATCGAGCCGCCCAGAAAGGTCCAATCGACCTTGGAGCAGTCGCCGCTGCCCTTGAAAATCATGGGCAACACGCGCTGCAGCGGGAAGGTTTCAATCATGCCGTAGAGGTCGCGCCCGCAGGACACCACCTCGGGCGGATACCACTGCAGCCAGCTCTGGCGGGCGGCCACAAAGGCACCACCACAGGCCGATATCAGCAGCAGGAAGCTCGATCCAAGCTGCAGCGCACGCTTGCCGGTGGACGCCACAAGGATGGCAAAAATCAACACCAGAAAATCGGCATAGCGCTGGACTATGCACATCGGGCAAGGCTCCAGGCCCAGCACATGCTGCAAATACATGCCGAAGGCCAGCATGCAGGCACACACCAGGGCCAACAGGCCCATTACACGGCGCGGGGCGTAGTCAAAGTTTTCTAGGATGTAGGTAAACATTCGGTTGGCGTTTGGTTTTGGTTTTTTTGGGTCGGCAGCCATGATTTTCCACCATGTTGTGCAGCAGCTAGTCGTAACGGGTGGTAAAGATCAGGTCTACCGCACTCTGGGCACCGGATTCGCCGCGCAGGGTGAAACGCTTGGACAGATCATAAAACACATAAAACGTGCCCATGGCGCCGGCCAGGCTGCGCTCATAGGCCACATAAAAGTCGCGCGAGATGCGCTTGCCTAACTTGACCGTGGCCTCGGTGCTGCTGCTTCCATCCAGGTTGGTGGTGGCGGTCTGGCCCAGGGAAACCTCATCCAACCCGAGTGCGTTGTACAGCCCATCCATGGGCCTGGCACCTTTGCCCGACAACAGGGCCAGGGCCGCCTGCTGCAGCATGGCCGCCTCGGCGCCGGCATTGCTGCTGGCGCGCCCCAAGAGCAACCAGGACAGTTTGTCAGCGTCGGGCAGGTCCGGATCGGAATACAGGCGCACCACCGGAAGCTGCGCCGTGCCGCCCACCTGCACACCCACCACCTGGGTCAGGTTTGGGCGCAGCGCGCGTATGTCCAGCGCCGGGTTGTCATAGGCGCCGGAAAAGCGCAGCGTGCCCTCTTCGATATTCAGGCGCTGGCCATAGGCTCGGTAAGTTCCGTTGACGGTGCGCAGCTCGCCCGTCAGGCGCGGCGGCGCATCGCGGCCCTCGGCTTTCAGGGTCAACAGCCCGGCCAGACGCGTGCTGATGCCGTGGCCCTGCAACTGGAAGTTGGCACCGGGATCGAGCGTGATGTTCAGGTCCGGAATCACCGTCTGTACCAGCCGCGGTGCCGTGACTGCCTTGGCGGCCGGACCGGGCTTGGCTTGGCGGACCACCACATCGTCGCCCAGTTTGGGCGCGGTGTCGTCCGGCAGCACAAACAGCGCCTGGTCCGCCACCAATGCGCCGCGCAGGGTCAGCCTGGCATCCACCAGCCGGGCAATTAGATTGCCGGACAGCACCAGGCGCTGATCGGCGCGCGCCGAGACGCGAAAGCCCTGGGCCTTGGCATCCAAGGCCATGCGCAGACGGGAGACCAGGGGCGCTTGAGGCGCACCGGGCAGCCAATCAGCCGATCCACTGACAGCGAGCTTGCCACCCACGCCAGCCGCGCCGCCCGCGCCCTGCAGTGCGAACTCGGCAATCTCCATGTGCTGGCCGTCGAACTGCAGGCGCATCACACCCCGGCTGAAATCAATGCCATCGACCACCGAGCGCAGCGCCAAATCGTGCGCCTCCAGCGTGCCCTTCCAGACCGGACTGCCGCGGCTGCCCGACAGACTGGCGTCGGCATCCAGCGTGCCGTGCATGCGCCAACCCACCGGTGCCACCAGCGACCAGACCCCCACCCGCGGCAAGCTGGCGTGCAGCTTGGCCTGCAGCGGCGCGTCTGCGGCCCAGACCGGGCTGCCATCCATGTTTTGCAACCGGGTGCTGAAGTCCGCCTGCACATTGCCACCCGCATCGCTAGCCCAGACCAGGCTGGCCTGCACCGCTTCCTGCTGGACCTGCAGACGCAAATGGGCATCGCGCAGGCCCGCCGCCAGGGTGGCACTGGCCGGATCGACGGACAGCATCCGCAAATCCCCACTGCTGCGCTGCAAACCGGCATCGATGTGCAAGCCCCGGGCATCGCCCATACCCGCATCCCATTGACCGCCAAACACCAGATCACCGCGCAGGCCCAAGTTCGCCAGTTGGGTCTGGCCCAAAAACTCCAGCCAGGCCACGGGCAGTCCCTGCAACTGGCCCTTGCTGGACCAGCGCGCCGCACTGCCGGTGAGTTGGGACCATCGCTGCTCCTGCCACTGGAGTAGCACCGTGCCCGCTACCGGCCCTTGCAGGCGCAGTCCACCGGCAGCCACCTTGGCGGAGCGCAGCAGCGCTGCCTGCTGCCAATCCAGATCCACCGGCTGCTGCAGTTGCAGGCTCCATGGCTGGGCCTGCGGGTCACCGTGAAGCTGGACCTGCGCGCTCTCCAGTCGGCCATGCCATTGGCCGGGGCCGGTCTGGCCCGCGTGCGCCATCGCGTTCCAAGCCAGCCGCTGCGCACCCAGCGCCGCCTTGCCGCGCAGTTGCAACGCCAGGCTCTGCAGCGTGCCAGTCACGTCCAGTTGCAGGTCTGTCAGATGCTGCTTATTAATGTCCAGCTGTTTGGAGCTCAGCGAGGCCTGCAAGTGCAAATCGGTGCCCAGCCTGTGCCAACCGCCATTCCAATTCAAAACCACTTCGGCAGAACCATGGGCATCGACAGCGGGAATGGCCGCAGCCACCAGCGGTAAGCCGCGCAGCCAAGTCAGCAGCGCAGCCGCGTCGCTGAGCTGGATGCTGGCATTCCCCAGACCGACGTCGGCACCAGCCTTGCCGTCCAGGCTCAGCTGCGCACCCGGTAGGCTGGCCTGCAGTTGGCCGCTACCGCCAAGGCTGTGGGTGTCGATCTGCACATGCCCGGCGATGTGCGCGTCGCGGCCCTCCAGCAGCAACTTGTCGAGCTGCAGCATCGGCGCGTTCCACAGGCCCTGGGCCATGAGTTGCTGCACCGGCGCGTTGCCTGCAACCGCATTCAGATGGGTTTCAAACGCAATGCCCTGCTCGGTCTGCTTGGCACTGAGCTGGCCATCCAGCGCCGCGCCAGCCAAGCGCGAATCCACTGCAGCCGGGTGTATGCCATGCACCTGCCCACTCAACTGCCAGAGCGCTGGGCTGCCCGCGTAACTGCCGCTCGCCTGGGCCGTGCCGCCCGCAAGAGCAGCCTTCAGCGCCGACAGCAGCCACTGGCCATTGCGGTAGAGCACGCTAGCCGTGGCAGTTTGCAGCGGCAGGCGCTGCTGGTCCAACGGACCGCTCAGGCTGTTCTGAAGCTGAAGCTTGGCGTTCCATCCCGTGCCGTCGGGCCTCACTTGTGCCTGGCCCGACAGCAGGGTGTGCGGCGCCTGCGGCCACAGGCGGGCCAGGTCCAGCTCGGTCCATTGCCCCTGCAAGCGCTCCAGCGGCTGCGCCTGCCCCGGAAGAAGATGGACTTGCAGCGTGGCTTGCATGGCGCCCAAGGGGGACGCGCCGCCGGTGCGGCCAGGTCCGCCAGGCTGCAGTTCCAAAGCCAAATCCAGCGCGGCGTCCGGTCCCGACAGTCGGCCTTGCAGCTTGGCCTGTGCCTGCAAAGCCAGTGGTTGTTCCTTCATCGCTATCGGGGCTTGCACGCTGCCGCTGGCCCGCAGGCTCAGAGCCATGGGCTGTTGCGCCTGCAGCTCGGCCTGCACCTGGTAACTGCCAGACGCCATGCGCAAGCCGCCGTTCTGCAGACTGTGGGCCTTGCCATCAAAGCGATAGTGGCCGCTCAAGGCCTCGATCTGCAGCTGGATGGCACCGTCATAGTCCAGATGGTCCAGCACAAACGGCAGATCGACGCGCAGCGGCAGCAGCAGTTCCTTGAGCGGCGCAGATGTGGCAGCTGCGTGATCCTCCACTCGCAGCGCCGCCGCATGCAGCGTGCGCAATTGCAACTCGCCATCCAGCAGGGCGCGCCAGTTCCAGGCCAGATCCAGGCCCCGGACTTCGATCAGCAGCCCGCCCCTTTGCCAGCGCAGCTGGCCAATGTGGCCGCCCCGCTTGATAGCGCCGCTGACCTCGCTGCTTTCCAGCGTCTGGCCGGCGGGCATCAGGGTCGATGCGACGTGCAGAGTCTGGGCCAGCGATTGCTCGGAATCCACCCACAGGCCCAAGGCCAACATGGCGCACAGCAGCAGGCCCACACACAGCGTGAGCGCCAGGCTGAACGCCGCGCCCGTGATGTGAAATAAATGCCTGTGCCAGGCCATCAGAACACAAAGCCCACGTTGAGGTGCAGGCGCAGGGCCTGGGTTTCCACGCCGTAGGCCAGATCAATTTGCAAGGGGCCGACCGGGCTCTTCCAGCGCGCCCCAACACCCACGCCAGACTTGAAACTGAACTCCTCGACCCGGTTGGCTACCGCTCCGGTATCGACAAAAACCGCGCTTTCCCAGTCGGTCAGCAGGCCATTGCGCACGATCGGGCGCTGCCATTCGATGCCACCCGTTGCCAGGTAGCGGCCACTGTCGGCCGACAGAATGCCGTTGTGGGTGACGCCAATTTCATCGTAGCTGTAGCCCCGCACCGTGGTATCGCCGCCGGTCAGGAACAGCTGATTAAAGGGTACGCTGGTGGCATTGTTGACAAACACGCCACCGGCCTGGGCGCGGTAGACCAAGCGCCCGGCGTGCTGTCTGGCAAACAAGCTGTCCTGGTTTTGCCCCAGCGGCTGGTAGACCAGTGCGTGCAGCAGGGCCCGGGCATAAGGCTCCTGGTCGCTGCCCAGCACCGATCCCGCCGACAGTTCGCCACCCAGGCCCCAACCGCGCGAGGGAAAGGGCGTGCTGTCGAAGTTGCGCCAGGCAAAGGCATAGTTGGCACTGGCCGCCTCGTTGGTCGTGTTCTGGCCTAGGCTGGGGTAGGCCGTGTCGGTCTGCTCAAACTGCAGGTAGTAGCTCTGGTCCAGTGCGGCATCGGTGGTGAGCCGCCCGAAGCGGTAGCGCTGACCGGAGACCTCAATCGCGCCGATCGTGTCCTGCGTAAACAGCGCCGATGCGGCCCAGCGCCAGCGGCCCTCGCTGGGTTGCGAGGTCCAGTCGCTGGCAAAGCTCTTGCTGTCGCGCGCCATGGTGAGCTTGTTGACCGCGCGCCAATCTATGCCCGGCACCTGGTTATAGCTGTGCTCGGCACTCCAGCGCGCCCCGGTGTCGGTGCTGGCGCCTATGCCCAACACCGCCTTTTGCATGCTGGCTTCCTTGACCAGGGCATGGACCACCGCGTGTGCCGGGTCGCTGGAACTGTCCAGACTCAGATAGGCCGAATCGAAATAGCCGCTGTCGGTGAGGCGCTGCTGGGCCTGCACCAGTTCGGAGAGCGCGTAGTCTTGACCGGGCAGCAGGCGCGCAAAGCGCCGCACCAGATCGTCGCCATAGCGCTGGCTGCCCTGCACCTCCAGGGAGCCGATCTGATAGGCCGGGCCGGAATCCAGTTGCAGCTCCAGATCCACGCTGGCAGTTTGCGGATCGACCTCGGCCCGCGCGCTGGTGATGCGCGCCATAGCAAAGCGCTTGGACAGCAGCTGCTTGAGCGCCTGCTCCTTGGCCGCGTCCCAGGCCGACTGCGAAAACGGCTCACCCGAGGTCTGGCTCCAGAGATCCTGAATGGACTGGCGTTGTAGCTGTGCGGCGGCGTCCTGCATGATCGCGCCCGACAGCAGCAAATTCACGCTGCGCACCCTGACCTGCGTGCCGGGCTTCACGTCTACCTGCACCAGTCTGTGGCCGCTCGCATCGACCGGCAACAGCTGGATCTGGATGGTGGGTGAAAAATAGCCCAGGGTGGCCAACAGGTCGGCGGCATTTTGTTGGGCGTCGCTGAGCAGGTTCTGGATCTCGGCCTCGCTCAGGTCGGTCAGCACGCGATAGCGCTGCAGCTCCAGATGACGCTCCAGCAGTTTTGCAATCGCGTCGGGTGCCACAATCTTGAGCTCAAAGGCCGACGCTCCGCCTGAGCTCGACTCCGGCGCTTCGGTCTGGCCCAGTACCTGGGCGCACACAACCATCAGGGACGAAGCGGCAAGAAGTCGGAAAAATGTAAGCACCATGTGCCGACGAATGTAACCCAGGGCATGGCTTGAACGCGCCAGCACTACCGCCATCACCCGCCAGCCTTGGCCGCAGCGCAAAGCGAATAAGATCAGGCATTCACTTTTGACTGAGGTTATTCATGGCACGTACGGTTCAATGCATCAAGTTGGGCAAAGAGGCTGAAGGGCTGGACTTCGCGCCCTACCCCGGCGACTTGGGCAAACGCATCTGGGAAAGCGTCAGCAAGGAAGCCTGGGCCGCCTGGCTCAAGCACCAGACCATGCTGGTGAATGAAAACCGCCTGAATCTGGCCGATGCCCGCGCCCGCCAATACCTGGCACGCCAGATGGAAAACCATTTCTTTGGCGACGGCGCCGACGCCGCCCAAGGCTACGTGCCACCCGCGGCCTGAACGACATAACGTTGCGCGCCGGAATGCGAGTACCGCATGGCCCTGGCATTTGAACTGTGCCGCTGCAAAGACCAACCGAACTGGACAATTCTGGACACCGGCTTTGCCGAAGCCACATTGTTTCTGGACACGGTAGCTGTATGGCGTGCGCAGGGCAGCAAACCTGCCATGCTGCATTACGTGGGCCTGTTGTCGCTGGCTGAGGCCGACGTTTTGGCAACGCGGCTGCAGCTGGCCCGCTCCGCCATCACTGCACCGTCGATCAGCGCCGCCGCTGCAGCGTGCAAGGATGAAGTGCGCGCCACATTGGCGTCCCAAGCCTATGGCCTGGGGGTGGGATTTCATCGCATCCTATTGCAGGCTGGCCAGATCTCTCTGACGCTGTGTGTGGGCGAGCTGGGCCCCAGCATGGCGCAGCTGGACCTGCGCGCCGATACGGTCTGGGCGGTCGCAGCAGGCTGGGACACATGGGCGCTCAAGGCCCTGGCGCGTTGCTGCAAGCGCGGCACACAGGTCTATTTTTCCGGCCAACCCTTGCCAACTCCGGCCCTGTTGCTGGACGCGGGCTTCCAGCTCGAAGCGGAACCGGGCTTGCAGCCACTGCACGCCAGCTACAAGCCGCGCTGGCAACTGCGCTCCAAGCGCCGCGCCGCATCCGAGGCCGGCCGCTGTGCCGTGATTGGTGCTGGCATTGCCGGAGCCAGCGTGGCAAGAGCGCTGGCGCTGCGCGGCTGGCAGGTCGACGTGTACGACAGCCAAAATCAACCGGCCGGAGCTGCGGCCGGCCTGCCGGTCGGTCTGGTCGTGCCCCACCATTCGGCCGACGACAGCCCGCGCTCGCGCCTGTCGCGTGGCGGTACCAGGCTGATGCTGCAGCATGCCAGCGAACGCCTGTGCCTGGGCCAAGACTGGCAGCCCGGCGGCGTGATCGAGCTGAATGTGGAAGCCACCGGTCTGGCCGAGGTGGAGGCCGAGGTTCTGTCCCATGCCCGACCGCAGCAAACGCCTACGGGCTGGGCCAGACGCGGCGAGCTGGGTCAGGCCCAGGGTCTGTGGCATCCGTATGCGGCCTGGATCAAACCGGCGCGCCTGGTGCAGGCCTGGCTGGAGCATCCGGGCATCCACTTTCATGGCTCCACCAGCGTACACAGCCTGCAGCGCGTGGCACAGCAATGGACTCTCACCAACGCCCAGGGGCTGGAAGTGGGACGGGCCGACCGGGTGGTGTTTGCCAATGCCTATGGCTGCGCCGAACTGCTGCAGCGACTCGCCGCATCCATGCCAGCAGACCTCGCCTGGGTACCCGGTGTGCTGGAAAAGCTGCAATCCCTGCAGGCCATGCAGGGCACGCTCAGTCTTGGCCCCTTTCCCGCAGAATTCGCCTCCACGTTTCCAGGCTTTCCTGTCAATGGCCATGGCAGCTTGGTGTCGGGCGTGCCCACGGCGCAGGGCCTGCGCTGGTATGCCGGTTCCACCTTCCAGACCGACGCCACACGGCACGCCGACCTGGCGCGCGAACATGGCATCAACCAGACCAAGCTTCGGGCGCTGCTGCCCACGGTGGCAGAGCTGCTGGCGCCGCAGTTTGCCAACCACCAGGTGCAGGCCTGGCAGGGCACACGCTGCATCAGCCACGACCGCCTGCCCCTGGTCGGCGCGCTGGACGACGCGGCCCTGCCCACGCTCTGGATCTGCGCCGCCATGGGTGCCCGGGGTTTAAGTTTTTCGGCCCTGTGCGCCGAGTTGCTGGCGGCCTGGCTGGGCGACGAACCCTTGCCTATGGAAAGCAATCTGGCCAAACTTCTGGCAAGCAGCAGACCGCAGCGTAAGAAGCAGGCGCCAAGCGCATGCGCAGCTTAAGCGCAGCACCGCAGGAGGCTTGGCAGCTTCAGCGTGGGCTATTGCATGGCGGCGGCGGGCCTGCGGGTCTTCACATAGGCGTCGCTGGGCTGGTAGTCTTTGCCATCGGCATAGCGCCACTGCACCATGGTGCCCTTGGCGCCGCGTAGGTCGAGCTTGCCCACATAGGCACCCATGGTGCTCTGCTGGTCGATGGCGCGAAAGGTGGTGGCGCCAAACGGTGTGCTGAACTGCAGGCCACGCATGGCCGAAACCAATTTTTCGTTGTCCACACTTTTCGCTTTTCGAATGGCGGCAAAGATCGCCTGCATGGTGGAGTAGCCCACCACCGATCCCATCTTGGGACTCTCGTTATAGCGCTTGTAGTAATTGGCGCCAAAGGCACCATGCTCGCGGGTGTCGATCTGGTCCCAGGGATAGCCAGTAACGATCCAGCCCTTGGGCGTTTCATCCTTCAGCACATCCAGGTATTCCGGCTCGCCAGAGAGCAGCGACACCACGGGAGTTTTGGGGAAGACATTGCGCTGATTGCCTTCGCGCACCAGCTTGGCCAGATCGGCGCCGAACGTGACGTTAAAGATGGCATCCGGCTTGGCCTGGGTGATGGCCTGCAGCGTGCTACCGGCATCGAGCTTGCCCAGCACCGGCCACTGCTCGGCCACAAATTCCACATCCGGGCGCTTGGCCTTTAGCTGCTCGCGGAAGGTCGCCACAGCGCTCTGACCGTACTCGTAATTGGGTGCAATCGTGGCCCAGCGCTTGGCGGGCAGCTTGGCGGCCTCTTCCACCAACATGGCGGACTGCATATAGGTGCTGGGGCGCAGGCGGAAGGTGTAGCGATTGCCCTTGTCCCACACCAGCGCGTCGGTCAAGGGCTCGCTGGCCACGAACAGACGCTTGTTCTTGCTGGCGAAATCGGCCAAGGCCAGGCCCACATTCGACAAATAACCACCGGCCAGCACGTCGACCTGTTCGCTGCTGCTGAGCTCAATGGCGTGACGCAGCGCCTCTTCGGGTTTGCCGGCGTCATCGCGAGAAATCACCTCGACCTTGCGCCCTAATAGACCACCGGCGGCGTTGACCTCTTCCACCGCCAACTGCCAGCCCTGGCGATAGGGCCCGGTGAACTGCGGAATGCTGGAATAGCTGTTGATTTCCCCGATCTTGATGGGCTTGGATTGCGCCAAGGCCACACTGCTTGCGGCCAAGGCTAGGACAACAAAACTTGCAACGACATACTTTTTCATGAAACCTCCAGAAGGCCGATACCCTAACAGCTTTTTTTAGCGTCCATCAACGCTCCTTGAGATAGGGCTTGCCCGACGCCTTGGGCGCCACCGCCTTGCCAATAAAGCCGGCCAGCAGCACGACAGTCAGCACATAGGGCAAGGCCTGGATGAACTGCACCGGCACCTCGCCCACCAGCGGCAGCGCAACGCCCTGCATGCGGATGGCGCTAGCGTCCAAAAAACCAAACAGCAAACAGGCCCAGAGTGCGCCAAACGGGTTCCAGCGACCGAAAATCAGCGCGGCCAGCGCCATAAAGCCGCGCCCGGCCGTCATGTTGGCGGAAAAATTGGCGCTTTGGGCCAGCACCAGATAGCTGCCGGCCAGACCGCAGAGCATGCCGTTCATTGTCAGCGCGGTATAGCGCAGGCGCAGCACCGAGACACCGGCGGCATCCACCATCTGCGGGTTCTCGCCCACGGCCCGCAGGCGCAGGCCAAAGCGGGTTTGGTACAGCAGCCACCAGGACAGCGGCACCAGGCCATAGGAAAAGTAGACCAGCGCGCTGTGCGTCAAAAAGCCCTCGCCCAGCACCCTGCCGACAAAGGGAATAAATGACAGCCAAGTTCCGGCATCTGGAAACAGCGGCTGGATGCGTACCAGATTGGAAAGCGGTGGTGTCTGCCCGCCCTGGGCAAACCAGGCAATGCCCAGCACCACCGTCATCCCTGCCGCAATGATGTTGACAGCTACGCCCGAGACCACTTGGTCGCCGGGGTAGCTGACGCAGGCCAGGCCGTGCATCCATGACAAGAGCACGGCCACCGCCATGGCCGCCAGCAGCGCCAGGCTGGTGGAGCCGGACAAGGCGCCCACGGCACCGGCAGCAAAGGCGGCGAACAGCATCTTGCCCTCCAGGCCAATGTCCACCACGCCGCTTCGCTCGGAAAATAACCCGGCAAGCGCGCACAAAATCAGCGGCGTGGCCAAACGGATAGTGGAGGCCAGCAGCGCGCCCAGAAAGGCTTCATCCACGGCGTGCTCCTGACACTCCCGGCAGCAGGCGCAAGCCCCCTGCCACCAGGGGCGCAATCACATAGGTCATGGCGCCCGAGAACAAAACGATCAGACCCTGCAGCATCACCACCATGTCGCGGCTAAAACCCGGCACGTCAAAGGCCACCTCGGCCCCGCCCTGAAACAGCGCGCCAAACAGCAGGCTGGCAAAGAGGATGCCGACCGGATGGTTTCGCCCCATCAGCGCCACGGCAATGCCGGTAAAACCGGCGCCACCCACAAATTCCAGAATCAGCTTGCCGCTGACCCCCGCAATCTCGTTCATGCCGACCATGCCGGCCAGCGCGCCGGACACGGCCATGGCAATCAAGGTCTGGTGTTTGGCGTTGATACCGGCGTATTGCGCAGCACTGGCACTGGAGCCGACCGCGCGCAGCCGGTAACCGGCCCGACTGCGCCACAGGAACAGGTAGACCGCCACACAGGCCATCAGGGCCAGCACCAGACTCAGGTTCAAGGGCGAGGCCGGCCACTCCACACCGAGCCAGGCCAGTGCCTGCTGCATGCCGGGCAGCTTGGCTGAAGGCGCAAACAGCGCGCTTTCCAGCGCCATATTGCCCTTGGGTCGCAGGTGGTTCACCAGCAAATAGACCAGGATAGAACTGGCAATGAAATTGAACATGATGGTGGTGATCACCACGTGGCTGCCGCGGTAGGCCTGCAAATAGGCGGGCACAGAGGCCCACAACATGCCGAACAACATGCCCGCGATCAGCATGATCGGCAGCATGGCCCAGGCGGGCAGGCTGGCCGATAAGTAGAGCGCGGCCAGCCCCGTGCCCAGGCCGCCCATCACCGCCTGCCCTTCCCCTCCGATATTGAACAAGCCGCCATGAAAGGCCACCGCCACGGCCAGGCCAGTAAAAATAAAGGTGGTGGCGTAATACAGCGTATAGCTCAGGCCACGCAGCGTGCCAAAGGCGCCATGCACCAAGGCCACCATCACCTCCGGCGGGCTTTGGCCCACCAGGGCCACGACTCCGGCAGCGACAGCCAAGGCCACAGCCAGGCAGACGGCGGGCAGCAGCACCAAATCGGCCCAGCGCGGCAGGGCTAGGGGAACACTCATTGCGAAGCTCCGGTCATCAACAGACCCAGACCGGCCTCGGTGCAATCGGCGATGTCCAGTTCACCGGCAATGCGACCCTGGTTCATCACGATGACCCGGTCCGACAGGGCCAAAATTTCATCCAGTTCGCTAGACACCAGCAGCACAGCGCAACCGGCGTCGCGCATGGCGCGCAACTGGCTGTAAATGAATTCGATGGCGCCTATATCCACGCCGCGCGTCGGTTGGCCAACTAACAGCACCTTGGGCGTCTGACCCAGTTCGCGTGCCAGCACCAGCTTTTGCTGGTTGCCGCCGGAGAACTTGCTCGACAGCAGCGCCGTGTCGCGGGGGCGCACATCAAAGCGCTCCATCATGTCGACTGTGGCCTGGTGCATGGCGTCAATCCGCATCCACGGGCCCCGGCTGAAGCTTGGTAAGCTTTCGTAGCCCAACACGGCAGACTCCCAGGCACAAAAGTCCATCACCAGCGCACGTGCATGGCGGTCTTCCGGCACATGGGCCAGGCCCAGCTTGCGGGCAGTTTGCGGGTCCAGCCAGTGCGCGGGTGTAAATACCTGGCCGCAGATCGTCAATTCGCCCTTGGACGGCGCCAACAGGCCGCTCAGTACATCCAGCAACTCGCTCTGCCCGTTGCCCGAGACACCGGCAATACCGACGATTTCGCCGGCACGCAGCTCCAGGCTCACGTTGGAGAGGCGCAGCACCTGCAGGGCGTCACGCAGCTCCAGCTCCTGCGCGCTGAGCAGCACTTCCCCGGCTTGGTGCACATCGCCATCCAAGCGGCCCATCTGCACCTTGCGCCCGACCATGGCCTCGGCCAGACTTTCCATCGTGGCAGCGGCAATCGGCAGTTCCTGCACCACCTGGCCGGCGCGCATCACGGTGACAAAATCGCACAGAGCCATCACTTCTTTCAGCTTATGGGTGATCAGGATGATGGTGGTGCCCTGCTGGCGCAGGCCCTTGAGCACCTCAAACAGCTGCAGGGTTTCCTGCGGCGTCAGCACGGCCGTGGGCTCGTCCAGAATCAGCACCCTGGCGCCCCGGTACAAGGCCTTGAGAATTTCCAGCCGCTGCCGGTCCCCCACGGCCAGGTCGGCCACCAGCGCGTCGAGCTGCACCTGCAGGCCGGTGGACTGCATCAGGGCTTCGAGCTTGCCGCGCAGCTGCGCCGTTGCGCGCCGCAGCAACCAGTGCGGCTCGGCGCCCAGCATTACGTTTTCCAGCGCGCTCAAGGTCTCAACCAGCATGAAGTGCTGGTGCACCATGCCAATGCCCAAGGCGATGGCGTCGTCCGCGTTGCGGATGTCGACTTCCTGCCCGTTGACGGCGATAGCGCCACTGTCGGCCTGGTAAAAGCCGTAGAGCACCGACATCAGCGTGCTTTTGCCGGCGCCGTTCTCACCCACCAGCCCGTGCACGGTGCCAGCGCGCACGCTGAGGCTCACATCCACATTGGCTTTGACGGCACCAAAGCGTTTGTGGATGCCGCGCATCTGCACCGCCAGCGGTGCCGCTTCTTTCATGTACCGATTAATACTTGCAGGCGTTGTCGGCCATGTAATCGGCCACCTTGATCTTGCCGCTGATGATGTCGGCCTTGGCGGCTTCCACCTTCTTTTTCATGTCGGCGCTGACCAGTTTGGCGTTGTGCTCGTCCATGGCGTAATCCACGCCGCCTTCTTTGAGGCCCAGCACGGTGATGCCGGGTTTGAAGGTCTTGGAGACGTTGAAAACGGCCACGTCCACGCGCTTGAGCATGGAGGTCAGCATGGTGCCGGGTTGCAGATGGTTCTGGTTGCTGTCCACGCCGATGGCCAGTTTGCCACTGTCCTTGGCGGCCTGATAGACACCGGTGCCGGTGCCGCCGGCAGCGGCAAACACCACATCCGCGCCCTTGGCAAACTGGGCCTTGGCCAGCTCACCGCCGCGCGCCGGGTCATTCCAGGCCGCACCTGTGGTGCCGGTCATGTTCTGAAACACCTCGGCCTTGGGATTGGCGTACTTGGCACCCTGCTCGTAACCGCACTCAAACTTGCGGATCAGCGGGATGTCCATGCCGCCGACAAAGCCGACCTTGCCGGTCTTGCTGGCCAGTGCCGCCATGGTGCCGACCAGGAAGCTGCCTTCCTGTTCCTTGAAGACGACCGACTGCACATTGGGCAGATCGACTACCATGTCCACGATCACGAAGTTCAGCTTGGGGAATTCCTTGGCCACTTTTTCAACGGCAGAAGCCTGCGAGAAGCCCACGCTGATGATGGGGCTGGCGCCCTTTTCGGCCATACGGCGCACCGACTGCTCGCGCTGCGACTCATTGGTCACTTCAAATTCCAGGTATTTCTTGCCGCTTTCCTTGGCCCATTTCTGCATACCGGTGTAGGCGGCTTCGTTGAAGGACTTGTCGAACTTGCCACCCAGGTCATAAATGATGGCGGGTTCGGCCATCGCTGCAAAACTCGCGGCCATCGCTGCGGCCATCACTGCCAGTTTGCTCTTGAATTGCATGTTTTACGCTCCGTAGATTGCAGGTTGAAAAAATCGATGTTACAGACTATTGCGCGCGCGGCCCATAGGGTTTACAGCCGCAGCCCGCAGGCATACCAGCTAAGCACAGACCGTGCCCTAGTTCGCCCCATAGGCCACGGCGATGGCCGCAGCCAGACGTGCATTGTTCAGAACCAATTGGATATTCGATGCCAGGCTGTCGCCGCCGGTGAGTTCAGATACCCGGGCCAGCAAAAACGGCGTGGATTCCTTGCCCGCAACACCCTGCTGCGTAGCCTCCAGCAAGGCCTGATCCATGGCCTGGTCAATGGCGGCGCGCGGCATGGCAAATGCTTGGGGAATCGGGTTGGCCACCACCATGCCACCCTGAAGACCCATGGCCCATTTGGCCTTGAGCACGGCCGCGATTTCGGCGGCCGAGTCCAGCCGGTAGTCCACCTTGAAGGCGCTGTCGCGGGTAAAGAAGGCGGGCACGGCACCGTGCTGGCGCACCTCGGGTGCAATGTCGAGATAGGCATGGTTCGTCATGTGCTTGTAGGTTCCAGGCGGCTCATTACGACCGCCACGCTCAGATCAGGTGCATTGGCGAATGTACTGGATAAGGTAAGTTCGGCACAGGCCATTGCAAAACGCACCGATGGTTCAAGCGGCACTTAGATTCAGACCAATGGCTGCTGTCGCCCGCCAGTGGCGCGCCTGTGGAGTGCGCAGCGATGTCCATATTCGCACCGCCAATCAGGGCAACAGGTCTAGTGGTCATTGGCATCGTGTGATTAGACGGCACAATAGGTCGATTTTCCGGCATGACGCATCAAGGAGTTCCGCAATGATTCTGGTAGCAGGCTCTGCCAATCTAGACTTTGTGGTCCAGGCCGACCATATTCCCGCACCGGGTGAGACCGTGCTGGGGCGCGAGTTCAAGACCTTTCCCGGCGGCAAGGGCGCCAATCAGGCCGTGGCCTGTGCCAAAGCCGGTGGCATGGTCACCCACATGCTGCTGGCACTGGGCAATGACGACTTCGCCACGCCACTGGAATCCTCCTTGCGGGGCGCAGGCGTTCAGATGCACATAGTCCGCGAACCAGACCATGCCACGGGTACCGCCTTTATCTGCGTGTCGGATTCCGGCGAAAACGCCATCACCGTGGCCCCCGGTGCCAATGCCTGCTTGCGCCCGGTCCACCTGCCACCGCTGGACGGCTTCAGCCATCTGCTGCTGCAGCTTGAGACCCCGCTGGATACGGTCTGTGCCTATGCCCGCGCGGCACGCAAGGCCGGTGTGGTCGTGGTGCTGAACGCGGCCCCTTCACAGGTGCTAGCGCCCGAACTGCTCTCACTGGTCGATATCTTGATCGTCAACGAGGGCGAGTTGGCCGTCGTGTCCCAATGTCAGGGCAGCGTGGCGGAGTGCCTAGAGCGCCTACAAGTGCCAACGGTGGTGGTGACGCTGGGAGAGAGCGGCTGCTGCGCCCGGCAACAAGGTGTATTGCACCTGCAGGCGGCATTTGCCATTAGCCCGGTAGACAGTACCGGCGCCGGTGACACGTTTTGCGGCGCCCTGAGTGCTGCCCTCAGCCTGGGCCACGGCATGGCGGACGCCCTGCGTTATGCCTGTGCCGCCGGTGCCCTGGCCTGCACCCGCCTGGGTGCGCAGTCCAGTATTCCAGAGGCCACCGATGTCGCAAGCCTACTGGTCCAGCAAACCGACAACAACACCCCTTCCCGTCTGGCCGCCCTGCGCGCCCTGTGCGGTCTGAACTGAAAGCCTCTATGCCCCACACAACCCGCAAAGTCATTTTTGATACCGACCCCGGCGTGGACGACGCCATGGCGCTGTATTACGCGCTGGCCCATCCGCAGGTCGATGTGGTCGGCATCACCACCACCTTTGGCAATGTCACGGTGCAACAAGCCGCGACCAATGCGCTGTACCTGACGGCCATCGCGGGTGTAGAGGTGCCGGTGACCCAAGGGATTGCCAAACCCTGGGTCAAGACCTCCGAGCCGCCGCCCGACTTCATCCATGGCGATGACGGGCTGGGCAACCTGGTCACGCGACATGACACCACGAACACGCTGGACCCGCGTGCCTCGGCCCAGTTTATCGTCGACATGGCGCGCGCCTATCCGGGTGAGATCACTCTGGTGGCGGTGGGACCGCTGGGCAACCTGGCCATGGCCTTGCAACTGGCGCCGGAACTGCCCGGTCTGGTGCGCGAAGTGATTCTGATGGGCGGCACCGTGCTGGAGCCCGGCAATGTATCGCCGGTGGCCGAGGCCAACATCTGGAACGACCCGCACGCCGCCGACCTGGTGTTCACGGCAGGCTGGAAGCTGACCATGGTCGGCCTGGACGTGACGCACCAGGTGATTCTTCCGGTCAGCCTGTTTGCCCAGATCGCCCGACACCACCAGCATCTGGCCACGGACACCTTGCTGCACGCGGTGAAGTTTTATGCCGATTTTTATAGCGACCTGTATCCGCACGTGGCCCAGATCCATGGTTGCTTTGGCCACGACGTGCTGGCCTTTATTTACCTGACCAACCCGGAATTTTTTAAGCTGGAATCGGGTCGGGTGCGGGTGGCGGTAGATGGCTTGGCCCAGGGCCAGACGATTCTGCGACGGCGCCACATGAACTACCCGCAGATGGGTTGGGAGGCCCATGTGCCGCTGACCCATGCCTGCATGGAGGTGGACGCAAAAGCGGCGAGGCAGGTGCTGGAAGACACGCTGATGAGCGATTGGCTCAAGCGGAATTAGGTCATCGCGTGCCAACCCTGCAGGCTGCCGTTGCCAGTGGGGTGGATGGTTCCGGTAGGTAAAGGAGGAGCCCGCAGGGCGGGGGACACGGACGCAAGCATCTACCGCGCTGGCAGCGGAGTACAAACAGGCGTCGTTGTCATCGGCGTACCAAAACCTGCCGATACCAAGCACCATTTCCTCAGAAGCTTATTCAAACCGCGCATATCGGTATAGCCAAAATATCGTTCTTGATCTAAGCAAAGGCAACTACATTAGCCCCGATGCATGAATTGGCTTTTGTTGTTGCGGGTTTTGTGGTGGGCACCATTGTCGGGCTCACCGGGGTCGGTGGCGGTTCCTTGATGACGCCCATCCTCATTTTTGTCTTCGGCATCAAGCCCTATCTGGCGGTGGGCACCGACCTGCTGTTCGCCGCCTTTACCAAGATGGGCGGCACCGTCAAGCTGGCCCGCTCGGGGCGCATTGACTGGGCTGTGGTTCGCAATTTGTCGGCCGGCAGCATCCCCGCCTCCCTGATCACGCTTTACATCCTGCACACCATCGGCCCGGCCGGCCCCAAGGTGCAGGCCGTGATGACCAGCACGCTGGGCTGCGCCCTGCTGCTCACCGCTGCAGCCACGCTGTACAAGGCAGTGCGCGGCAAGTCCAGCCCGGTGACAGTGGCCGCCGGTCAAGAACGCCTGGCTGCCACACCCCAGCATTGGCTGCTGCCGCTGCTGTTCGGTGCGCTGATCGGCACGCTGGTGACCCTGACCTCGGTCGGCGCCGGTGCCATTGGCGTGACCGTGTTGATGGTGCTGTACCCGCTGCTGCCGCTGCCGCGCATCATTGCGGCCGACATTGCCTATGCCGTGCCGCTGACCCTGGTGGCCGGTCTGGGCCACGCCACACTGGGCACGGTCGACTGGACCATGCTGATCTCGCTGTTGTACGGCTCGCTGCCCGGCATCTGGATCGGCTCGCACCTCACCACCAAGGCGCCCGAGCGCCTGATACGCTCACTGCTTTCTTTATTGCTGGCCTATGCCGGCCTGAAACTCATCGCTCTATAACGCGGACTTTTTCGCAGACTCTTTTTGCAGCCTTTTGAGGCGGACTTTTTGACCTATGTACCAATACACCGACTTTGACCGGCAATTCATACGCGCCCGTGCCGCGCAGCATCGCGACCAGCTGGAGCGCAACCTGGCCGGTACTTTGGCCGATGACGACTTTCGCCCGCTGCGCCTGCAAAACGGCTGGTATATCCAGCGCTACGCCCCCATGTTGCGCGTGGCCGTGCCCTATGGCGAGCTGGCCAGCCGCCAGCTGCGCGTGCTGGCCCGCATTGCCCGCGAATTTGACCATCCTTCCAAGGAAGTGTTTGACAAGGCCATCGGTACGCAGGCCACTTGGGGCACCACGCACCTGCCGGTGGGCTACGGCCACTTCACCACGCGCCAGAACGTGCAGTTCAACTGGATTCCATTGGCGAAGAGCGCCGATGTGATGGATCTGCTGGCCACGGTGGACATGCACGGCATCCAGACCAGTGGCAACTGCATCCGCAACATCACCAGCGACGAGCTGGCCGGTGTCGCCCCGGATGAGCTGACCGACCCGCGCCCGTTTGCCGAAATCATGCGCCAATGGACCACGCTGCACCCCGAGTTCGCCTTTCTGCCGCGCAAGTTCAAGATCGCCATTACCGGCGCAACCGCCGACCGCGCCGCCACCTACTGGCATGACGTGGGCCTGCACCTCAAGCACAACGAGGCCGGCGAGCTGGGCTTCAAGGTGCTGGTGGGCGGCGGCATGGGCCGCACCCCGGTGATTGGCGTCACCATCCGCGAGTTCCTGCATTGGTCCCAGATCATGAATTACCTGGAAGCCGTGGTGCGCGTCTACAACCGCTGGGGCCGCCGCGACAACCTGTACAAGGCGCGCATCAAGATTTTGGTGAAGGCCGAGGGCCAACGCTATATCGACGAAGTGGAAGCCGAGTACCAGCAGATCATCACGGTCGATGGCGCACCCCACACCATCACCCAGGCCGAACTCGACCGCGTAACGGCGAGCTTTGTGCCGCCGACTTTGGATCTGGCAGCACCGGCGCGCAACGTGACGGTTCCCGCCGAACGCCAAGCCGACTACGCGCGCTGGCTCAAGCAAAACGTGGCCCTGCACAAGAATCCGGCACTGCGCTCGGTGACGCTGTCCTACAAGCGCCTGGGCCAGGCTCCCGGCGATGCGGACGCCGACCAGCTCGACACCGCAGCCGACCTTGCCGATGAATTCAGCGCCGGTGAAACCCGCGTGACGCATGACCAGAACCTGCTGCTGCCCTGGGTACGTGAAGTCGACCTGCCCGCACTGTGGCAGGCCGCCAGCCACGCGGGCCTGGCACGCTCCAATGTGCGCTTGCTGACCGACATGATTGCATGCCCCGGCGGCGACTTCTGCGCCCTGGCCAATGCCCGTTCCATCCCCGTGGCAGCGGCGATTACCGAGCGCTATCAGGACATGGACGAGCTGCACGACTTGGGTGAGATCGACCTGCACATCAGCGGCTGCATCAACTCCTGCGGCCACCACCACAGCGGCCACATCGGCATTCTGGGCGTGGACAAGGACGGACGGGAGTGGTACCAGGTATCGCTAGGTGGCTCCGACGGCTCACCCTTAAGCGGTCCGGCGATTGCCGGCAAGGTCGTTGGTCCGTCCTTTGGCGCGGGCGAAATCCCCGGCGTGATCGAAGCCGTGTTGGACACCTTCCGCCTGAACCGCGATGGCCGCGAGACCTTTATCGACACGCTGCGCCGCGTCGGCTTTGAGCCCTTCAAGCTAGCCGCCAACTCGGCCAGACTGCTTGACGCCCACACCGAACTGCACCAACTGCCCAAGGCTGAGGGCTATGCCCGCGACGCACAGGAAGCATAAAAAATGACCGCACTGACCATGAAACTGCTATCCGCTGCAGACGCCTCTCTTGACGCCTCCGGCCAAGAGGGCGCCGCCAACACCCTGGTGGTGGCCAACACCGAAGACCCACGCACACTCAAGCTGGAAGGCGTAACCCGCATCGACCTGCACTTCCCCAAGTTCACCGATGGCCGCGCCTATACGCAAGCTTTTTATCTGCGCCGCCGCTCTGGCTTCACCGGCGAAATCCGCGCCACCGGCGATGTCTTGATCGACCAGTTGGTGCAGATGGAGCGCCAGGGCTTTAGCGTAGCCGTGCTGCGCGCCGACCAAAATCTGGACTTCGCGCAAAAGCAATTCGACCGCTACCGCGCCTTCTACCAGGGCGACGCTGTCACCGCAAAGCCAGTGTTCAGCCGGGAAGACAACAAGGAATTGACAGTATGACCGCGATTGAACTCAACGCCCGTCCACACAAGGACTACAGCCTGCATCTGCAGGAAGCGCAGCATGTGCTGGCCCAGGCCGCCGCGCAGTATGCCGGTGCCGACGGTGATGCGGCCCGCGTGACCCAGGCCTCCAGTCTGGGCGCAGAAGACATGGTCATCAGCCACATCATCAACCGCCTGCAGCTTGACATCGGCATCTTCGTGCTGGAAACGGGTCGTTTGCACAAGGAAACGCTGGACCTGTTGGACCAGTTCAAGGCCGACTCGCGTGCACCCGTCACCGTCTACAAACCGGTGGAAGAGGCCGTGGTGCAGTTCGTGGCCAAGGAAGGCCTGGACGCCATGTACAAGAGCATCGACCTGCGCAAGGCCTGCTGCAACATCCGCAAAATGGAACCGCTGGAGCGTGCCTTGAAGGGCAAAGAAGCCTGGATCACCGGCCTGCGCCGCGAGCAAAGCGGTGCCCGCGCCGAGGTGCCCTTGGTGGATACCTCCGAGCCACGCGTCAAGATCAACCCCCTGGCCAACTGGACCTGGGGCGATGTCTGGCATTACATCAAGGAAAGCAAGCTCGCCTACAACCCGCTGCACGACGCCTTCTTTCCCAGCATCGGCTGCGAACCCTGCACCCGCGCCATCAGCATGGGTGAAGATTTCCGAAGCGGGCGCTGGTGGTGGGAGGACGAGGCCGCCAAGGAATGCGGTCTGCATGTCAAACACGCCGATGGCTCCGAAGCCTCCCCCGTATCAGCCCTGCCAGTGTCCGCACTGGCTCCTAAAGCATCCGTATGAACGCCATGACCGACCAGCACCATTTCGAGCGCCTCTCCAACCAGCACCTGGACGCGCTGGAAGAGGAAACCATTTTCATCCTGCGCGAAGTCGCAGCCGCCTTCGAGCGCCCCACCCTGCTGTTCTCCGGCGGCAAGGACTCGCTGGTGATGCTCAAGTGCGCCGAAAAAGCCTTCGGGGGCAAGGATGGCCCCTCCGGTAGCGGCCGCATCCCCTACCCGCTGTTGATGATTGACACCGGCCACAACTTCCATGAGGTCACCGACTTCCGCGACTTCCGCGCCAAGGAACTCGGTGCCGAGCTGATTGTGCGCAGCGTGGAAGACTCCATGAAGCGCGGCACCGTGCGCCTGGCCCATCCCGGTGAAAGCCGCAATGTGCACCAGTCGGTGACGCTGCTGGAAGCGATCGAGGAATTCCGCTTTGACGCGTTGATCGGCGGCGCGCGACGCGACGAGGAAAAGGCCAGAGCCAAGGAACGCATCTTCAGCCACCGCGACAGCTTTGGCCAATGGCAACCCAAGGCCCAGCGCCCCGAGCTGTGGACGCTGTTCAACACCAAACTGCAACCCGGCGAGCATTTCCGCGTGTTCCCGATTTCCAACTGGACCGAGCTCGACGTGTGGCAATACATTGAGCGCGAAAAGATCGCCCTGCCCTCGCTCTACTACACGCACAAGCGCGATGTGGTGGAACGCAAGGGCCTGCTCGTTCCCGTGACCGAACTCACGCCTGCGAAAGAGGGCGAAGTGGTGGAGTCGCGCGATGTGCGCTTTCGCACGGTGGGTGACATCACCTGCACCTGCCCGGTGGAAAGCACCGCCGCCACCGCCGCCGACATCGTGATCGAAACGCTGTCCGCCGACGTGAGCGAGCGCGGCGCCACCCGCATGGACGACAAGACATCAGAGGCTTCGATGGAGAAGCGTAAAAAGGATGGGTACTTCTAATATGACAACCGCTACAACGACTATCTCTCCCGCTGCATCCTCTGCGCACGGCGACATCTCCAGCGCGCTGCGCTTCATTACCTGCGGCTCGGTGGACGACGGCAAGAGCACGCTGATTGGTCGCCTTCTGGTGGACAGTCGCTCGGTGATGCTGGACCAGCTGGCCAATGTATCCAAGAGCGGCGAGGCCGACCTGGCCTTGTTTACCGATGGCCTGTCAGCAGAGCGCGAACAGGGCATCACGATCGACGTGGCCTACCGCTACTTCGCCACACCGGCGCGCAAGTTCATCATTGGTGATGCGCCCGGCCACGAGCAGTACACCCGCAACATGGTCACCGCTGCCAGCAGTGCGCATGCCGCCGTGGTGCTGGTGGATGCCACCAAGCTCAAATGGCAGGCTGAAGGGCTGCTGGAACTGCTGCCGCAGACCCGCCGCCACTCGCTCTTGGTCAACCTGCTGCGCGTGCCCGGCATTGTGTTTGCCGTCAACAAGCTCGACGCTCTGGAATCCGCCGACAAGCCTGAAACATTGGGCAACGCGGCCATGGCCTTTTACAAAATCCGGCAAGCGCTGGAGCAGTTCGCCAAGGACGCGGGCATTGACGTGACCGCCATCATTCCGATCTCGGCGCTCAAGGGCGACAACGTGGTGCATGCCTCGGCGGGTTGGTGCGGCTATACCGGACCCAGCCTCTTGACCCTGCTGGAGCAGCTGCCGGTCACCGCGCCGGAAACCGAAGTACCGTTCGCCTTCCCGGTGCAGTGGGTGGAAAAATTCTCCGCCAGCAGCGACACCAGCCAGGGGCGCCGCGTGTTCTGGGGCCGAGTGGCCACCGGCAGCGTGCAGCCCGGCCAACAAATTTCGATTCTGCCCAGCGGCCAGACCGCCACCGTGGCCCAGGTGCTGGACCATGTGCGCAAGCCCAATAACGTGGAGGCAGGACACAGTGCCGGCATCATCCTGGACCGCGAAGTGGACGTGTCGCGCGGCGACTGGCTGCTGGCTACAGTGGATGCACCCAAGCACTTTGAGCCAACCCGCGAAATCAGTGCCACAGTCGCCTGGATGGACGACGAGCCCCTGGTGGCCGGACGCGTCTACTGGGCGCTGCATGGCCACCGCTGGATCAAGGCCCGGGTCAAGCGGATCGTGCACAGCCTGGACATCAACACGCTGCAAGAGCATGACGCCACGCAGATCCTGCCCAATGCCATCGGTCATATCGAGATCGCGCTGCAGGAGGCAATTGCCGCCGTTCCATACAAGACCTCGCGCGTGCTGGGCTCGCTCATTCTGGTGGACACCGCCAGCCACAAGACCTCGGGCGCATTGCTGCTGAATTGATACAAGACAACTGACGGCGCAACACGGCTTGGCCCTGCTGACATTGCTGTCAGCATTTACCAATAAAATCACCTGTTCGGCCGCATGCGCGCCTTCACATCCCAACTTTTGCCTGAAATCCAAAAATGACCCACATCGTCACCGAAGCCTGTATCAAGTGCAAATACACCGATTGCGTCGATGTATGCCCTGTGGACTGCTTCATCGAAGGCCCGAACTTTCTGACCATCGACCCCGATGAGTGCATAGACTGCGCGGTCTGCATCCCCGAATGCCCGGTGAACGCCATTTATGCCGAAGAAGACGCGCCGCGGGACCAGCAGCACATGATCAAGCTCAACGCCGAGCTGGCCAAATTGTCCGGTTGGAAAACCATCACCAAGCGCAAGGCACCGTTGCCTGAGGCCGAAGAGTGGAAAGACAAGACCGGAAAATTGTCGCAACTGATTCGCTAACCGATTCGGTGAGGCCAACGTGATAGAAACCGACGCCGTCATCCTGGGTGCCGGCCCCGTCGGCATCTTCCAGGCCTTCCAGCTTGGCCTGCTGGAAATCTCCGCGCACATCATCGATGCCCTACCCTACCCGGGCGGGCAGTGCGTGGAGCTGTATGCCGACAAACCGATTTATGACATTCCTGGCGTGCCGGTCTGCACCGGACGCGAACTGATTGCCAATCTGCTCACCCAGGTCGCGCCGTTCAAGCCGCAATGGCACCTGGGTCAGTTGGTCAGCAAGATGGAGCCGCAGCCCGATGGCCGTTTGCGAGTAGAAACCAGCGGTGGCAGCCGCTTTCTCACCAAGACCCTGTTCATTGCCGCCGGTGTGGGAGCCTTCCAGGCGCGCCTGCCCAATGTGGAAGGCTTGGCCGCGCACATAGGCCGACAGGTACAGCTGACTCCGCCGGATGCCGACGCCTGGGCCGGGCGTGAAGTTCTGGTGCTGGGCGATACCGACAGCGCCCTGAACGCCGCAATCGCTTTGGCTACACAAACTACCAGGCCGAAGTCCATCACGCTGATGCACAGACGCAATGTGTTTGCGGCCGAGCCCGCCACCATTGCCGCGTTTCAGGCACTGGTGGATGCCGACCAGATTCGCTTTATTGCCGGGCAACTCACCGCAATGCAAGAGGCTGACGGATCGATTTCGGCCATGCACTATCTGGACGCAGATGGCAAGGAGCAAAAGCTGCCGGTAGACGAGCTGCTGGTGCTGCTGGGCCTGTCACCCAAATTGGGGCCGATTGCGCACTGGGGTCTGGAGATGGAGCGCCGCCAGCTCAAGGTCAACACCGAGGACTTTTGCACGGACCAGCCTGGCGTCTTCGCCGTGGGTGACATCATCACCTACCCCGGTAAGAAGAAGTTGATCCTCTGCGGCTTCCACGAAACCGTGCTGGCCGCCTTTGGTGCAGCTGCCATCGTGTTCCCGCACAAGAAGGTGTTGCTGCAGTACACCACTACCAGCACCCGCCTGCACAGCCTGCTCGGCGTAGATTCTTTGGACTCCGGCAAAAAGCCTTGAAAAGTTACGCTATAATTTGAGGCTGCAGACAATGCAATATTCCTCGATAGCTCAGTTGGTAGAGCGCCGGACTGTTAATCCGTAGGTCCCTGGTTCGAGCCCAGGTCGAGGAGCCAGACAAAAGTCGTTGTATATCAATGACTTACCAAAGAAAGCCACCATTCAAAACGGTGGCTTTTTTCTTGTCTGAATTCACGATGTAAGGGCGGATGTAAGACGATTTCCGAAATACAGCGCCAGAAACGCCGGAAAGTCTGCTCATCTCCATCACAGCCGGAGGTCTGCTTAAAGTTCAGCACACCCTGCATGTCTCGCCAGGGCGGCGATGCCAATCACTCACCGGCCACGCGATAGGCTCGGGGAATGAAGATAGTGGTGGTTCAGCAGCTAGCGTCGAGCTACTGCCTCTTTAGGACCGCGCCCTTGCCGGTATCGCCGCATGTCAGAACGAACCTGCCACGGACGCCACCGCTGGTCACAAACGGGGTCAGAAGCCCTGCAGGGAACTGGACAGTCTTCCCGTCAGCGCACGTTGCAATGACCTTGTTGACGCTGCCCCGGTAGTACTGGAGGTACTCCTGCGCGGAAATGGCGAGGCCGAATTCAAAGCGAATCATGCAGCCGATGCTAAACCAGCCCTTGCTTCTCAGCCTCCTGAACAAGCTTTGACGGCTTGACACCCAACGCAGCCGCCAACTTGAAAATGGTCGTGATGGTGGGCTGATTCTGCCCGGTTTCTATGAGCGAGATGAAGTTCCGTTGAACGCCTGACTCCAGCCCCAACTGCTCCTGGCTCATCCCGGCGGCCTTCCGGTGCTTGTGAAGCGCAAGGCCAAAGGCTGCATGAGGCGTAATTGGAGGAGTTCCCGACATATGGGGAAAATGTCCAATTTCTAGTAGGATGAGTCATCCCGATATATGGTGAATGCAAACAGAAGGTCCACAATCGGGCAAATTACGAACGCTCAATTGACCATTACCGAGAATGCCCGTGCCAGCCCCCAATAGACCCCGTCATTGGAGCCGTAGCCGTCGCTATGAGCCTAACTATGACCGGAACGACGGACGGCCTGGGGTGGTTTACGTTCTGCACAACGAGGCCTTTCGGCTTGGGCTATACAAGATTGGGCAGTCAACGAGGTCTGGTGCGCATAGGGCCTTAGATATGAACCGCACGGTAGGAACTGAGACACCAAAGATGTTCGTATGCGTCTTTGAGGCAACAACAGTTGACTGTGGCCGCGCCGAGAAAGCGATTCATCAACGCCTTGATGCATTCCGACTGACGAAACAGGAGTACCCCCCCGCGTCACAATAGATGTCGCCTTCTTAGATCTTAAAAACACGGGGGCGGCGATGAAGGAATCAATTGGCACGTTTCGGACAATCATTCAAGGACCGGGCAGTCGCTCGGCTGTTGCCGCCTGAGAGCGCAACACTGGAGTTGGTATCCAAGCAAGCTGGCATTGTTGTCGGTACGCTGGAGAAGTGGAGAGACAGCATTGCGTCCATGCCCGCCCGAGGGCGGGCATGGACGGCGCCGGCGAAACTGCAGGCCGTGATCACCACCGCCGCTCTGTCAGAGATCGACAAGAACGCCTGGTGTCGGGAACACGGCATCTACCCGGCTGAGTTGGAGCAATGGTGCACCAGCGCCACCACCGCACTGGCAGAGCCCCAGGATGCTCGAGCAAGTCCCAAAGTCACCAGCAAGGACCGCAAGCGCATCAAGGATCTTGAGCGCGAGCTGCTGCGCAAAGACCGCGCCCTGGCTGAAACTGCAGCACTGCTGGTGCTGTCAAAAAAAGTCGCGGCGATCTACCACTGGGGCGAGGACGCATGATCCTCATCGCAGATCGCCGCAGTTTGGCCCAGGACATTCAGATTGCCAGAGACGCGGGAGCGCGCCTGGTGCAGGTGTGTGAGATCGCCGGCATAGACGCTCGCACCCTACAGCGCTGGAATGCGCATGAGGGCCTGACCAAGGGGGATGGAAGGCCCCAAGCGGTGCGCCCGCCACCCAGCCATGCCCTGAGCGCTGACGAGCGCGCAAAGCTCCTGAGCGTGGCCAACGAGCCGCGCTTTTGCGCCGTGCCGCCCGCACGCATCGTGCCCATGCTGGCCGACGAAGGCGTGTACCTGGCCAGCGAATCCACGTTTGCACGGGTGATGCGCGAGCACGGGCAAACAGCCCACCGAGGCCCAGCCAAGGCCCCCCAGGCCAGGCGACCGCCCACCACCCACATCGCCACGGCCGCACGCCAGGTCTGGTGTTGGGACATGACCTATTTGCCTGCAACGGTGATTGGTCGCTGGTTTCACTTGTACCTGATTCTGGATTTGTACAGCCGCAAGATCGTGGGCTGGGAGGTGCATGCCAATGACTCGGCCGACCACGCGGTGCATCTGGTGCGCCGCACCGCCTTGGCCGAGGGCATCGCAGCCCTGAGCGACAAGCCCGTATTGCACGGCGACAACGGCTCCACGCTCAAGGCCACCACGGTGCTTGCCATGCTCAACTGGTTGGGCGTGAAGCCCTCGTATTCACGCCCACGGGTGAGCGATGACAACGCCTTCGCGGAATCGCTGTTTCGCACCGCGAAGTACCGCCCGGAGTTCCCTGCAAAGGGCTTCGATACGCTGGAGGCTGCGCGTGAGTGGGGTGCGCAGTTCGTGCATTGGTACAACCTGGAGCACAAGCACAGCGGCATCCGCTACGTGTCGCCACAACAGCGACATACCGGCGAAGACCATGCCATTCTGTCAGCCCGCCATGCCCTGTACACCGAAGCCCGGGAGCGCAATCCGGCACGTTGGGCACGCCATACGCGCGACTGGAGCCCCATGGGCCCTGTCACCCTCAACCCCGAACGTGACTGCGTTATCGCGGAGCACGTAAAGGAAAAGCTTATTCAGCCGTTGGCTGCGTAAATTAGGCGACAACTACCTTGACGCGCGCCGCAAGGAAAACCTGCATATCAAGTGCAGGGTTTAAATCGGTAATTGCCCGAGGTAACAAGTCTCACAAATGCAGGGGCCTATAAAGGCCTAGGCTCAAAATTGGAAAGCCAATTTAGGCAGCATCTCGCTCAAGATAAGCAATTACCACAGAAGCGAGAAATCCTATCACCAGAAAAATGAGGCCCGTAGCAACAGTGGAATAATGCCAATTGAAGGAAGGGACTGCTAAATTGACGCATTAATGCATGAAATACGCGGCGAGTACTGCGATGCAAACCGCAAACACACCGACTTCGCCAATTGCTAGTAGCACTGAATACGACACTTTTGGAGGGTGCAAGTCTGAGAGGTGGAAGGAATGCATAATTGGCTCCTTTACAAAGTTGACTCCCAAGTATCAATCATTTAGTTCA
>CAIMZI010000067.1 GCA_903845935.1 uncultured beta proteobacterium
AAACTGATTGCCTCTACTGCTGTTGTAGGCACGACGGCCAATCTGACTGGCACCGTTCCAGTGACCAACACCCTGGTTCCGCTGTTGCCCGCTCCCGGCAATACCAAGGGTCTGCCGATGCTGGTGAAGTTGTTTGCACCCACTAACGCCACCATCGGATCTACTGCCACGGCAACGCTGACGGTGACCGATCTGGATACTGCAACCCCAACGCAAACTTGCCCTGCACAAACAGGCAAGTACTCCGACACCGTGACCAACGGCCAGCTGAGTGTGCTGAAGACCCAAGCCCAGGTGTCTGGTAGCGGAACTTCTCCTGCCATCACCTGCAATGGCGCCAGCATGGTGTCGTTTGCTGCTGCCAACCTGAGCGTCAAGCCCGGCGATTGCATCGTGTACCAAGTGGTTGCAACCAACACGGGTAACTCACCTGTGACCAGCGTCGTGTTGAGCGACGCCATGCCCGCCTACACCGTCTACAACGCCACGCAACCTGTTGTGCAGTGCGCTGCAACGGGCAACACCGGTGCACCGTTGTTTTCGCAAACAGGTTCGGGTGCTGCAACGACTGCAGTCGCCTGCAGCAACACGACAACCGGCGTCACCCTGGCTCCTCTGGGAACCCTGACTCTGTACTACGCGGTGCAGGTTCAGCAGTAAGGCTTGCATTTCAGTAAATGACTTACTGAAACGCTAGCAATCGACACACACCCGGTCCTCACACGGGACTGTGGTGTGTGTCTCTTCATAAAAACAACAAAAGCTTCATGCATCAGTGTTCGAATGAGTGTTCAAAATTGAATCCATTCGGTAGAATTTCGTCAGCCATAGAAAACAACAATATGCTGCTCTGCCGCAATTCCGTTCGATTACTGGCGCTCCAGATGCGTGGTGTCTCACTCTGCAAGAAATGTATGATGGCCAAAGCCTCTAACGAATCACTTGCCGGTCAAAGCATTTTCGGGTTCCGTCTATGGGCCCGGTATTTGGCAATTTTTCTCGCCAGCATATTGCTTGCAGCCACGGCGTCGTCGGCTGCCCCTCTTGCCGGCACGGTGATTACAAACAAGGCACTGGCTAATTTCACGCAGGACGGTGAGAGCTCTTCTCAAACGCGTACGTCCAACACCGTTATCGCCACCGTCAAGCCGGTTGAAGCGCTGACGCTGACGCATGACAATTCTTTTCAACGCCCGGCTGCTAGCCTGGTGTATTTTTCCCACCTGCTCAGCAATCTGGGCAATGTGACTTCGACCTACACTTTTGTAGTGGATGCTACGGGCTGTGCCACGCCTAACCTGGGCTTTCAAAAAGCGCCCAGCCTGTATGTGGATGTCAATAGCAATGGCTTGGTAGATGGCGGCGACAGGCTGCTGGCTCTTGGAACCAGCGCCGCCTTGACCCTCGCGTCCGCAGAGTCGGTCAACCTTGTGTTGCAGGAGCAGCTTCCCCTGGCGGCAGACGGTGGTCAGTCTTGTGCGCGCCTGCTGGCCGCAACGGATGCCACCTCGGTTACAGCACAGAGTATCGATTCCGTCACCATCACCTCCAATGCAGCGGTGGTTTTAAACAAGGCAGTAACGTATTCCGGCCTGGCGATTCCGGGCTCAACGCTACTGAACTACAGCGTGACAGCCAACAATATTGGCAATAGCGATGCACTGCCCACCGGCACGCTCCCTACAAGCAGCTCCATATTGGTGGATGGACAGCCCAGTTCCGTGCTGCTGATGCGCGATACGCTTCCCGTGGGCACACAGTATGTGGCGGGCTCATTGCAGAGTGCCGTGGTGGGCGCCCTCAGACTGTTTAGGCGTGCGTCGGATGCGCCATTCAATTACCATAGCGCACCCGCTCCCGTAGGCGGCGTCGCCTCCGGCTACGACGACCCTTCGGTAGTGGAAGTCGCGATTGGCCTACCGGTCAAGCTGCCCAGCAATTCATCGGTCTCCATGAGCTTTCAGGCCAACCTCTTGGGCACGGCCAGCGGCTTGCTAAATAACACCGCCTGGATCGATTTCAATAACGGTGCATCCGCTGCCGAGTCCACTTCCAACACCGTCGCGGTCAAGACCAACCCCGAGTTGTTGGGACTTTCCAAGGCCGCAGGCACGCCGGTGGCCAACGTGGATGCGAACGGTGGCGCTGATGGCACGGCCACGGTTCGCTTCCAGCTGGTGTCGCGCAATTTTGGAACCGGCACCTTGTACAACCTGAGCATGAACGACCTGCTGGAAAATGTGGCAGCTGGTCTGGGGCCTTACACCAGCGCAACGGTTCCGGGCATTGGCCAATACACAGTTGTCGCCGATTCGCTGCGCCTGGTGTCTGTGACCGGTGTCGGCACGGTGGCCAACGTGGCCAGTGGATTTACCGGTCAGGCGTCGAATGCCAAGCTGTTGGCCAGCGGTGCCATTCTGCCCCCCGGTGCATCGGTTACGGTCCAATTTGATGTGCGCTTTAACCTGAAGGATTTGGCGGCCACGCTGTATAACAGCGCAACTGCAACTGCGGCCACTCAATCAGGTGGCCCGGTGACGCTCAGCGTGCAGTCCTCCAACGGGCTGGACCCCGACCCCAGCAACACCGGTATCCCGGCCGCGGCTTCAAGCACGCCATACTCCACCCGATTGCCGGTTCTCACTTTGGTCAAGACCGTTTCGCCCGCGCGTCCGGTGGCGGGTGCTGCGGCGGGTACTTATGACATGGACATTGCCTTGAAGGTCACCAATGGCAGCCTGGTGGATGCGCCCAATGTGCGGCTTGCGGACAACTTAGTATGTGCATTCCAAACGGATCAGAGCAACGGACCTGTGGCAAGTTGGAAAATCACGCAAGCGCCGCGCTCGCTCTTTGGCGAATTGACGCCATCCAGCGGTTTTACCGGAGGTTTTGCGCGACCCGTTGCGACCGTGGATTTTCCGATGCCTGTCCCAGGCTGTGACCGCGTGGCACAAGCCAATCCGGACAATCTGGCCAGCTTCCCGTTTGATCCCATCCTGACGCTGGTCGACGGCTCGCGCACCCTGGCCCAAGGTCACAGTGACACCATTCAATTCACCGTGCAGGTAACGCTAAAAACTGCCGGTAGCTTGCAGACGTTCAGCAACCGGGCCTGGGCGGCAGCGGTGCAGCCCCTGTCCTCGGCTGCCCTGCCCGGCTACAACAATGGCGAAGTTCAGCTTGTCACGGCCACCAGTTCCACCGCTAATGTAACCCTGGTCGATCCCTCCGGCGTGGTCTACAACGCAGTCACACGCCAGCCAGTAGCGGGTGCCAAGGTGACCATGACGCGTCTGTCATGTCCTGCCACAGCGGTCACTGCGATTGCGAAGGCAGAGCTATTTGGCGACACCAGTATTTATACCTTCAATGCCGACGGCAGCGTATGGATGGTTACCGGTTCCGACGGCGGCTACTCCTTCATTTTCAAGGTGCCGCCGGTCAACGACCT
>CAIMZI010000068.1 GCA_903845935.1 uncultured beta proteobacterium
CATCAACCCGCTCCGGTGTCTGCTTCTTCATCCATTCAAGCAAATGTTTGATGAACCCATCGCCTCCCTCTCGGGGTAAGACGGTTTGATTGAAAAAGATATCGGTCATTTTCATTTTCTAAAGTTAGGCTTGTAAGTTCGACTCGTGAATATGTGATCTTAGCGGCACGGAGGGTACATGACTGAATCGCCCCCAGTTTTGTAGGCCTCTGCTATCTGTTTTTTAACGGGCAAATAGTCAGCTAACAGCCCCTTGCGGTATTTCATGATGCTTCGCAAAATGTCGGGGCCGGTTCTTTTGCAGCCACGGCTCAGTGTGGATCGGAAGGCTGTGGCACCACCCGCATCGGTATGGTGATGGGTCCGTCGTTCACCAGCTCCACCGCCATGTCGGCGGCAAAGCGACCGGTCTGCACGATGGGGTGCGCGGCACGGGCCTGTGCCACAAAATAATCGAACAACTCGCGCCCCAGCAAAGGTGCCGCCGCATTGGTGAAGCTGGGCCGGTTGCCGCCGGTGGTGTCGGCAGCCAGGGTGAACTGGCTGACCAGCAGCAGGCCGCCCATGGCACCTGCACCGTCCAGGTTCTGGATGCTCAGGTTCATCTTGCCTTGGGCGTCGCTGAACACGCGCAGCTTCAATATCTTGGAGAGCAACTTGTCGGCTTCCGCCTTGCTGTCGCCCTGCTCGGCACAGACCAGCACCAGAAAGCCGCGGCCAATCTCACCGATGACTTCGCCAACACCGTCGTTCTGCACCGTGACCTTGGCCCGGCTGACGCGTTGCACTAAGGCCAGCATGGCACTCAGGCCAGGGTGACGCGGGCAAACTTGCGCTTGCCCACCTGCAGCACATAGGTGCCGGCCGCCAGCTTCAAGCCCTTGTCGCTGACGGTGTTGCTGTCGATGCGCACGCCGCCGCCGTCGATCAGGCGATTGCCTTCGCCGCTGGAGGCCGCCAGCCCCGCCGACTTCAGCAGGGCGCCAATGCCCACCGCCGCACCGCCTTCGCCCAGCGGCAGGCTGATCTCGGCAATTTCGTCAGGCACGCCGCCCTTGCTGCGGTTGATAAAGTCCTGTTCGGCCGCATCGGCCGCCGCAGCCGAATGGAAGCGCGCCGTGATTTCCTTGGCCAGCGCCACCTTGGCGTCCTTAGGGTTGCGCCCGCCAGCCACTTCGGCCTGCAGCGCGGCAATGGCGGCCTCGCTCTGGAAGCTCAGAAGGGTGTACCACTTCCACATCAGCACGTCCGAGATGCTCAAGACCTTGGCAAACATGGTGTTGGGTTCTTCGGAGATGCCGATGTAGTTGTTCTTGCTCTTGGACATCTTCTCCACGCCGTCGGTGCCTTCGAGCAGGGGCATGGTCAAGATGCATTGCGGCTCCTGGCCGTATTCGGACTGCAAATGGCGACCCATCAGCAAATTGAACTTCTGGTCGGTGCCGCCCAGTTCCAAGTCGCTCTTGAGTGCCACGGAGTCGTAACCCTGCATCAACGGATACAAAAATTCGTGCACGGCAATCGGCGTGCCGGCCTTGAATCGGTCGTGAAAGTCGTTGCGCTCCATCATGCGCGCCACGTTGTAGCGACTGGCCAACTGGATCATGCCGCGCGCGCCCAGCGGGTCGCTCCATTCGCTGTTGTAGCGGAACTCGGTCTTCTCAGGGTCCAGCACCAGACTGGCCTGCTTGAAATAGGTTTGCGCATTGACCTTGATCTGTTCGGCCGTCAGCGGTGGGCGCGTGGTGTTGCGCCCGCTCGGGTCGCCAATCATGCTGGTGAAGTCGCCCATCAGGAAGATCACCGTGTGACCCAGGTCCTGCAACTGGCGCATCTTGTTGAGCACCACGGTGTGGCCGATGTGGATGTCGGGCGCGGTCGGGTCCAGACCCAGTTTGACGCGCAGCGGGATGCCGGTGGCCTCGGAGCGCACCAGCTTCTTGACCCAGTCCTCCTGCGGAATCAGCTCCTCACAGCCACGCAAGGTCACTGCCAGCGCCTCCAGCACACGATCGGTTAAAGGTAAAGTTGGGCTTGAGGCTTGATTCATAAGGGTTTTCAGGCAGGAAGATGGGCCGGGCGCCGCTATACTGCGGGACCATTCCTGCAACGCGCAAGGAACCGGCGACCATCGATTTTAGTCGCCCCGCCTTTGCCCCCTGGAGCCCCGATTTTGAAAAGTGCATTGATCCGCATTGCGGAAGAACTGTTGTCCCGCACCAGCGCCGTTCTGGCCCGTCACCCCAAACGCATTTCCGCCACCCTTGCTACCCTGCTGCTGACCGGAACCGGCCTTACCTTTGCCGTGGCCAACTTGGCACCCGACGCATCCGAATTGCCTGTGCGCAGCGTCAGCGAAAGCCTGAGCACGCCCGACCTGGGATTGCAGGCCGAGAGCCTGGAGGCCCTCAGCCTGAAGCTGTATCGCTCCGACCTGACCCGCGCCACTGACACTGCTGAAACCCTGTTAAAGCGCATGGGCGTGTTTGATCCTCAGGCTGCCGCATTTTTGCGCAAGGATGCGTTGGTGCAAAAGAACCTGCTGGGCCGTGCCGGGCGTTCTGTCAACCTGGAGGCCGCTGGCAACAACAGCCTGCTCAAGCTACAGGCGCGTTGGAGCCCGGACGAAGACGGCAACTTTCAGCGTTTGAGCATAGTGCGCACAGCGCAGGGCTTTGTGTCCACGGTCGAAACCCTGCCCCTGACTGCGACCACCCGCATGGGCAGCGGCAGCATCAGCACCTCCCTATTCGCCGCCACGGACGCAGCCCGCCTACCGGACTCGGTAGCCAACCAGTTGGCCGACATCTTCTCAGGCGATATCGACTTTCACCGCTCCCTGCGCAAGGGCGACCGCTTCTCGGTGGTCTATGAATCTCTGGAAGGCGATGGCGAACCTCTGCGCGCCGGACGCGTGCTGAGCGCAGAATTTGTCAATGGCGGAAAAACCCACCAGGCCATGTGGTTCCAGGAACCGCTACTTGCCGGGGCCAGTCGGGCAGCCCACAAGGGTAGCTACTACACATTTGCGGGCGAGAGCCTGAAGCGGTCTTTTCTGGCCGCACCCCTGGCATTTTCGCGCATCACCAGTGGCTTCAAAATGCGGTTTCACCCGATCCTGCAGGTCTGGACCGCGCATCTGGGAGTGGACTATGCAGCGCCCATTGGCACGGCCGTGCGCAGTGTGGGAGACGGCGTGGTCGAATTCGCTGGCGTGCAAAATGGCTACGGCAATGTCATCAAGGTCAAACACCAGGGGCAGATCAGCACCGTCTATGCCCACCTCAGTCATATCAATGTGCGCGTCGGGCAAGCAGTGCCCCAGGGCGAGGTGATCGGCCAGGTCGGCATGACCGGCTGGGCGACCGGCCCGCACCTGCACTTTGAATACCGTGTGAACGGCGTTTACCAAGACCCGCAGGCTATTGCCCAGCGCCATGACACGGTGCCAGTCACCGCAGCCCTGAAGCCGCAGTTTGACAAGGCCGCGGCGCAAGCGCGTGTGGCCCTGCTGGCCGCCGGCCAGACCAAGCTCAGCAGCATCGAATAAACGGCGCCGAATCGCCTTGTCGGCACTCTATGCAGGCCTGATGTCGGGCACCTCGCTGGATGGTGTCGATGGCGTGTTGGTTGATTTTGCACCGCAGATACCCCTCGTTCTGGGGCATATCAGTGCGCCGTTTTCCACGGCCCTTCAACAAGAACTGCTGGCACTGAATTCCGAAGGTCCCAACGAGTTGCACCGCGCCGCCTTGGCCGGTAATGGCCTGGTGCGCGTCTATGCGTCGGTTGTGGAGCAACTGCTGCGGTCTTGCAAACTGGAAGCTTCTTCGGTGTGCGCCATCGGTGCCCATGGGCAGACCGTACGCCACCGTCCCCAGCTGTTTGATGGCACCGGCTACACGATTCAGCTCAACCAACCCGCGCTGCTGGCGGAGCTGAGCGGCATCGCCGTGGTGGCCGATTTCCGCAGCCGTGATGTGGCCGCCGGTGGCCAGGGTGCGCCCTTGGTGCCGCCCTTTCATCAGGCGTTTTTCGGGCACTTGCCCGGAGTCAGTGGCGTGCTGAATATCGGTGGCATTTCCAATCTCACGGCGCTGCATGTGGACGAACCTGACCGGCTCCTGGGCTTTGACTGCGGTCCTGGCAATGCGCTGATGGACGCCTGGTGTCTGGCACATACCGGTGCGCCCTATGACGACAAAGGTCGCTGGGCGGCTACGGGTGTCGTGCATGCAGGCTTGCTGCAAGCGCTATTGGATGAACCCTTTTTCGGTCAGCCAGGACCCAAAAGCACGGGACGGGATTTGTTCAACGGGCCGTGGTTGCAGGCCAGGCTCGCCGCCCATACCGGTCTGCCACCGCAAGATGTGCAGGCCACGCTGACCGAGCTCACCGCGCGCAGTTGCGCAGACAGCGTGCTGCAAACTATTCCTGGTACGCAGCGTTTGATCGTCTGTGGTGGTGGCGCACTCAATGCACACCTGATTGCCCGCCTGCAGGCCTTGTTGCCGGGATGCACCGTGGCAAGCTCAGAGGCCTTTGGTCTGCCGCCGCTGCAAGTGGAAGCCACGGCCTTCGCCTGGCTGGCCAAACAATGCTTTGAGCGCAAAACTGCAAGCTCAAAAAGCGTGACGGGCGCCAGCGGCGCCCGAATACTCGGTGCAATCTACCCCGCTTGAAAGCGGAGTAAAAACGCTTCAGGTCGAGAAGGACGAACCGCAACCACAGGTGGTAGTCGCATTCGGGTTCTTGATGACAAACTGCGCACCCTGCAGGTCTTCCTTGTAGTCGATCTCGGCGCCTACCAGATACTGGTAGCTCATGGCGTCGATCAGCAGCGACACGCCATTCTTGCTCATGGTGGTGTCGTCTTCGTTGGTGATTTCGTCAAAGGTGAAACCGTACTGGAAGCCTGAGCATCCGCCACCCTGCACGAACACGCGCAGCTTCAAATCGGGATTGCCTTCTTCGGCAATCAGGTCGGCCACCTTGGCCGCCGCGCTGTCCGTAAATAGGATGGGGGCGGGCATTTCTGTCTGGATATTTTCGGCAACTGCGCTCATAGACGACTCCTGTCAAATCTTTAATGTGTCAATAGTACAGCAAACTGCTCGGGAATTCTTTAGTGGCTTGTATGCCGCCGATTCCAGTGTGGGCATTGCACCGATGCACCATGAAAAAAACCGCCGGAACTTGCATCCCGACGGCCTTTTGCAATTGCTTGCAGGTGCTTAACGCTTGGAGAACTGCTTGCGACGGCGAGCGCCGTGGAAGCCGACCTTCTTACGTTCGACTTCACGTGCATCACGTGTCACGAAGCCAGCTGCGCTCAAGGCGGGCTTGAGCGTGGCGTCGTAGTCGATCAGGGCACGGGTAATGCCGTGGCGGGTTGCACCAGCCTGGCCTGACTCACCGCCGCCATTGACATTGACCATGATGTCAAATGTTTCAGCGTGGTTAGTCAACAGCAGGGGCTGCTTGCAGATCATGATGGAGGTAGCGCGACCGAAAAAGTTTTCGATGGCCTTGCCGTTCACCACGATTTGGCCGGAGCCTTTTTTCAGAAACACGCGGGCGACGCTGGATTTGCGACGGCCTGTTCCATTGTTCCATTCACCGATCATTTGGCGGCCTCACGTTTCACTGCTGCGGGAGAAATACCGGGGATGTCCAGAACCTTGGGCTGCTGGGCGGTATGGGGATGCTCTGCACCACCGTAGACCTTGAGCTTCTTGATCATGGCGTAGCCCAAGGGACCCTTAGGCAGCATGCCCTTGACGGCTTTTTCCAAAGCGCGACCGGGGTGCTTGGCTTGCATGTCACGGAAGTTGGTGGCAGTGATGCCGCCTGGGTAACCGGAGTGACGGTAGTACACCTTGTCAATCAGCTTGGCGCCGGTGACACGGAGTTGGGATGCGTTGACAATGACGATGAAATCGCCGGTATCGACGTGAGGCGTGTAAATGGCCTTGTGTTTGCCGCGCAAACGGAGAGCAACTTCGCTGGCTACTCGTCCGAGGACCTTATCGGTCGCGTCAATCACAAACCACTCGTGCACGACCTCAGCGGGTTTTGCGCTGAAAGTTGACATGAGAATCTCTTTAAAGAAAGTTGGTTTGGCGGGCTCTTTTCCACGGTCGGTGTTCCTTCTTGTACTCTCGGCCTTGCAGCCTTGGGCGGGAATCTCTTAGGTGGGTTTTGCCTTTGCAACTCCGTTAAAGACTTGCATTGGCATCTTCGCCGCGGAACCACTAAGGCGCTGCGAAGCCCACGATTATACGAAACCTGGATCATTTTGGGGAACTTTTCTGCTGAACGGTTACCATAGGCCCATGTTTAGTTACCGCCACGCCTTCCACGCCGGAAACCACGCCGACGTTTTGAAACACATTGTTCTGCTGGCGGTGCTGCGCTACATGACGCAAAAAGACACGGCCCTGAACGTGTTTGACAGCCATGCCGGCGCCGGCCTGTACCGTCTGGACGGAGACTACGCCAAGACCAGCGCCGAGGCGGCCGAGGGCTTTCTCAAGCTCATTGCCAACAAGCCTAAAGAGCCGTTTGCCCCCGCCATCCAGGACTATGTCGAGATGGTGGCAGGCTTCAACAATGGCGGCACCTGGACGGTATACCCGGGCTCGCCCTTCATCATCCAGAGCCTGTTGCATGGGCGCGACAAGCTCAAGCTGTTTGAGCTGCACCCCACCGACACCAAGACGCTGACCGCGAATATCGCCCAGCTCGAAGCCGGTCGCCAGGTGACGATCCTGCGCGAAGACGGTTTTGAAGGCCTAAAGAAATTCCTGCCGCCACCCTCGCGCCGTGCCCTGGTGCTGTGCGACCCGAGCTACGAGGTCAAGCACGACTATGCCCGCGTGCAGGCCATGATCACCGACGCCATGCTGCGCTTTCCCACCGGCACCTATGCCGTGTGGTACCCCATCATTCCGCGCCCGGAAGCACATGACGTGCCGAAGAAACTCAAGACCCTGGCCAACAAGTCGGGCAAGAGCTGGCTCAGCGTGTCACTCACGGTGAAGAACAGCAAGCTGACCCAGGATGCCGAAGGCGAGATCGTTCGCCCGGGGTTGCCCGCCAGCGGCATGTTCCTGATCAACCCGCCGCACACCCTGAAGGCGCTTCTCAAAGACGCCATGCCGCAGTTGGTGGCGGCCCTGGGGCAGGATCAGCATGCGGCGTTTACGCTGGAAAGTGGCGGATAAAACTCCCCCATTCTTTTTACTCCCCACTCCCCCCAACCCCCTCGCCCCCGCCGGGCGATGGGGAGCTCAATACGGACAGCCGATTTTGCTTTCTCGCGTCGGCTACGGCACCACCGGCGTGACGATGAACGCATTTTTATAATTGCGGCTACCACGTCACCGGCGCTCGGAACTCGCGGCGTGAGCTCTGGGCAAGAAAAAACAGTAGCAACGCACCGCCAGTAATTCCGTATTCGGCGCGCAAAGGTCAAATCGGCTGTTAGCTCCCCTTATCCCGACGGGGGGTAAGGGGTTGGGGGATGGGGGAGTAAAAAAACCTACGCCAACACCACAAGTTCCGACGCCTTGACAGTTGGCGTCAACCCCAAACACGAACATAGCGCCAACACTGGCGCACTCTGATTCATGGTGTAGAAATGCAGCGACGGCACACCGCCGCAAAGCAGGCGCTCACACAGATCCGTCACCACGTCCAAACCAAAGGCCTTGATCGACGCCGTGTCATCGCCAAAACTTTGCAGTCGCAGGCGAATCCAGCGCGGAATCTCGGTGCCGCAGCTATCTGAAAAACGCATCAGCTGCGTGGAATTGGTGATCGGCATGATGCCGGGAATGATGGGTATCTCCACGCCCAAGGCCCGTGCGTCGTCACAGAAGCGGAAGTAGGCGTCCGCGTTGAAAAAGTACTGGGTAATGGCCGAGTTGGCACCGGCGCGGGCCTTGACGGCAAAGGCTTCCAGATCGGAGGCGGGCGACTTGGCCTGGGGATGAACCTCCGGATAGGCCGCCACTTCGAGCCAGAAAGTGTCACCGGTTTCTTCCCGGATAAAGCGCACCAAATCGCTGGCGTGGCCAAAGTCTCCGCTGATTCCATAGCCGCTGGGCAGGTCGCCGCGCAGGGCGACGATGCGCCTCACGCCCATGGCCTTGAGCTCGGCGAGCTGTTCGCGAATCGAATCCTTGGTGGCGCCAATGCAGGACAGGTGCGAGGCCGCAACCGTCCCCTCGCTCACCATCTCGCGCAGCGTGCTGAAGGTACCCGCCTGCGTGGTGCCACCTGCACCAAAGGTGACCGAGCAGAACTCGGGTTGCAAGGCAGACAGCTCTTTGCGGATACCGACCAACTTGGCGGCAACCTCGGAATTTTTAGCCGGAAAAAATTCCAGACTCAGGGGGACACGCTTAACGATAGACATGCTTTTTTCCTACCAAGGCCGCGCAGCTGCGCAGGCTCTCATTGCGCCGGTTTAGTGGCGCAAATAAAAAATTCGCGGTTGCCATCGCCACCTGCAATCGGCGAATCGAACCACGCGGTCACCGTCAGCCCCAAAGCGGCGCATGCTTCGCGCAAACGCTGCTCCACAACGACGTAAAACTCCGGCTCCTTGACAATGCCGCCCTTGCCAACTTGACCGGGCTGCAGTTCAAACTGGGGTTTCACCAGGGTCAGCAGCGTGCCGCCCGCTTTGAGCAGAGGTACCACGGCCGGCAGGACCAGTGTCTGGGAAATAAAGGACAGGTCGGCCACGATCAGGTCGAACTCCGGCACGAACTCAGACTCGGTCGCTACCGATTCCGCTTCCGCTTCCGTTACATCAGATGCTTCATCCTGTTCGTCTTCGTCATCGAAATCGTCAACCTCGTCTTCGACCTCAAACTGGCCGTCCTCGCCCGTGCTGTCTTCATAGGCCTGAATCAGATCCTCGGCCGTGAGCGCACGCGCATTCACTTTTTCCACACACAGGACACGCGGATCGCTGCGCAACATGGGGTGCAACTGGGCGCTCCCCACATCCACGCCGACCACCGACTTGGCACCTGCCTGCAACAGGCAATCGGTAAACCCACCGGTCGACTGACCGACATCCAGGCAGGCAAAGCCTTCCACGGACAGACCAACGTGTTTGAGAGCGGCTTCCAGCTTGAGCCCGCCGCGCGACACATAGCGCGCCTCGGAGTCATCGAGCAGCCGCAGCTCGGCCGATTCCGGCACGTCATCGCCATTCTTGACGATGCGTTTCCAGGTCTCGCCTTGCGCCCATTCGACGCCATCGGCAATCAGCCTTTGCGCCTGTGAACGGGTATTGGCAAGCCCTTTTTGAACCAGCAGTTGATCTATTCGCATGAGTTACCTATGTTGCAAGCCGACCCGGCCCCTTGAGGGCACGGGCGACTTCGGGGAGAGCTTAATACCGGTAGGTATCTTTTTTGTATGGGCCGGACTTGCTTACGCCGATATAGGCGGCTTGCTCCTCGCTCAATTCGCTCAGCATGGCGCCGACCTTCTTCAGGTGCAGACGAGCCACTTTTTCATCCAGATACTTGGGCAACACATAAACCTTGCCGGATTCGTATTGGTCTTGTTTGGTGAACAGCTCGATCTGGGCGATGGTTTGGTTGGCAAAGCTGGATGACATCACAAAGCTGGGGTGACCGGTGGCGCAACCGAGGTTGACCAGACGGCCCTTGGCCAGCAGAGTGATCTTTTTGCCATCAGGGAACTTGATGTGGTCCACCTGCGGTTTGATTTCGTCCCACTCGAGCTTTTCCAGCGAAGCCACGTCGATTTCGTTGTCGAAGTGACCGATGTTGCACACAATGGCTTCGTCTTTCATGGCAGCCATGTGCTCGTAGCGGATCACGTTTTTGTTGCCGGTGGCCGACACGAAGATGTCGCACTTGTCAGCAGCGTATTCCATGGTCACGACCTTGTAGCCTTCCATCGCGGCTTGCAAGGCGTTGATCGGGTCGATCTCGGTCACCCACACTTGGGCGCTCAAAGCGCGAAGGGCTTGGGCCGAACCCTTGCCCACGTCGCCGTAACCGGCTACGCAAGCGACCTTGCCGGCGATCATCACGTCGGTGGCGCGCTTGATGGAGTCCACCAAGGATTCGCGGCAGCCGTAAAGGTTGTCGAACTTGCTCTTGGTCACCGAGTCGTTGACGTTGATGGCGCGGAACATCAGGCTGCCCTTATCGGCCATTTCGTTCAAGCGCAGCACGCCGGTGGTGGTCTCTTCGGTCACGCCAATGATCTGCGCGCCCTTGCGGCTGTACCA
>CAIMZI010000069.1 GCA_903845935.1 uncultured beta proteobacterium
CGAGATGCCGCGCGCCGCAATCATTGCCAAAAGCCTGAACGACCGGGGTGCTTTGATTTTGACACGCAGCATGGAAGAGGCCTGTGCCATCAGCAATCGGATTGCGCCCGAGCATCTGGAAGTCTCCAGCAGCGAGCCGCACCGCTGGGAGCCCTTGCTCAAGCATGCCGGTGCCATCTTTCTGGGCGCCTTCACCAGCGAATCCCTCGGTGACTACTGCGCCGGACCCAACCACGTACTGCCCACCAGCGGCACGGCGCGCTTCTCCAGCCCGCTGGGCGTGTACGATTTTCAGAAGCGCAGCAGTCTTATCGAGGTGAGCGAGGCCGGTGCCCAGGTGCTGGGCCCGATTGCTGCCGAGTTGGCCTATGGCGAGGGCCTGCAGGCCCATGCCCGGGCGGCGCAAATGCGGCTGAAGTAAGCGTCGCACCCAGTCAAACGATTGATGGTCATGCCAAGTCCCTTGATGTCCCGTTGCGCTGTTGTGCTGGCTGTGGCAGGCCTGCTCGCGGTGCAAGCCGCCTCTGCCATGTCGATCCGCGAGTTGCGCGCTCTGGAAAAGTCCGATGCCAAGCAGGGTGTCAACTACAAGCGCTACTACCTGGTCGGTGCCATGGAATCCACCCTGGCCGCACATGACGCTGGCGTGCGCGCCGGTGCTGCAGCCTCCATTTGCCTGAATGGCCGCCGCCTGGAGCCCGTCATGGCCGAGGGCCTGTACCAGACCGAACTCCAGCGCAACCACGATTTGTACGAGGCCGACATGCCGGTGCAGTTGGTCATGGGCAACGCCTTGACCACCGTCTACCCCTGCTGATGGCTGCATCCAAGAACGTTTCTAAAATAGATTACATTCCCCATCCGGAAAACACATGAGCAATTACCCATTGACCGAAGTGCCAGTCGGCCCCACGCCCCCGCGCATTGCCGAGGTGTCGCGCAACACGGCAGAAACACGCATTCACGTCAAGCTCAATCTGGACGGCACGGGCAAAAGCCGACTGTCCACCGGCATCGGTTTTTTTGATCACATGCTGGACCAGATCGCGCGCCACGGCCTGATTGATCTGGACATCGAGGCCGAGGGCGATCTGCACATCGACGGCCACCACACGGTGGAAGATGTGGGCATTACCCTGGGCCAGGCCGTGCACCAGGCGATTGGCGACAAAAAGGGCATTCGCCGCTATGGCCACGCCTATGTGCCGCTGGACGAAGCCTTGTCGCGCGTGGTGATCGACTTTTCCGGCCGCCCCGGTCTGGTGATGGACGTGCCCTTTAAGAGCGGCATGATCGGAGCTTTTGACACGCAGCTCACGCACGAATTTTTCCAGGGCTTTGTCAACCATGCCCTGGTCACCCTGCACATCGACAACCTCAAGGGCGACAACGCCCACCACCAGGCCGAGACGGTGTTCAAGGCCTTTGCCCGGGCCCTGCGCTCGGCGCTGGAGATCGATCCGCGCAGCGTCGGCACCATTCCCTCCACCAAGGGCTCGCTCTAGCATGAAGGCACTGGCATGAAGAAAGTTGCGGTAGTCGACTACGGCATGGGCAATTTGCGTTCGGTCACGCAGGCGGTGATGCATGTGGCAGCCGATGCCGGTGTGGAAGTCGTCTGGGCGCGCAGCGCAAAGGAAGTGATGGACGCCGACCGCGTGGTGCTGCCGGGGCAGGGTGGCATGCGCGACTGTATGCAAGACCTGCACGCCTGCGGCATGTTCGATGCCGTCATGCATGCCGCCGCCAACAAGCCTTTGATGGGCGTCTGCGTCGGCATGCAAATGCTGCTCGACCACAGCCAGGAACTCGACACGCCTTGCCTGGGTTTGATTCCCGGTGAGGTGATCAAGTTCGAACTGGCCGGACAGCTTCAAGCCGACGGCAGTCGCTACAAAGTTCCGCAAATGGGTTGGAACCAGGTCTGGCAAACGGCGCACGGTGTGCCCCCTCATCCGGTCTGGGGCGAGGTGCCCAATGGGAGTTACTTCTATTTTGTCCACAGTTATTACGCCAAACCGTATGATATAAGCCACAGCGTGGGCGAAACCGACTACGGGTCGCGCTTTTCTTCGGCGATTGCGCGCGATAATATTTTCGCAACCCAATTCCACCCCGAAAAAAGTGCCGAGCACGGCTTGTCTCTCTACCGCAATTTCCTTCACTGGAATCCCTGATTCTCATCCTCGGCTAAACCCGCCATCATGCTGCTCATCCCTGCGATTGACCTGAAAGACGGTCACTGTGTTCGCCTCAAACAAGGCGATATGGACCAATCCACCACCTTTGGAGAAGACCCCGCCGTCATGGCTAGAAGCTGGGTCAACAAGGGGGCCAGGCGCTTGCACCTGGTGGACTTGAATGGCGCCTTTGCCGGCCATCCCAAAAACGAGGCGGCGATTCGCAAGATTCTCAAGGAGGTTGGCAGCGAGATTGATGTGCAATTGGGCGGTGGCATCCGCGACCTCGACACCATAGAGCGCTACCTCGATGCCGGTCTGCGCTACGTCATCATCGGCACGGCGGCGGTCAAGAATCCCGGCTTTTTGCAGGATGCCTGCACCGCCTTTGGCGGCCACATCATCGTCGGCCTGGATGCGCGCGATGGAAAAGTTGCAACCGACGGCTGGAGCAAGCTGACCCGCCACGACGTGGTCGACCTGGGCAAAAAGTTTGAAGACTACGGCGTGGAATCGATCATCTACACGGACATTGGACGCGATGGCATGCTCAGCGGCATCAACATCGAAGCCACCGTCAAACTGGCCAAGGCACTGACCATTCCCGTCATTGCGTCTGGCGGACTTTCCAACATGGCCGATATCGAAGCCCTGTGCGAGGTGGAAGACGACGGCATCGAAGGCGTGATCTGCGGCCGCGCCATCTACAGCGGCGACCTCGATTTCGCTGCAGCGCAAGAGCGTGCCGACGAGCTGAACGGATGATGGGGTTTTACCGCCGGGCCGCCCCAAGGCAAAACGCGGCCCCCATGGGGGGCAGGGAGCCACGCACAGCGGGCGACCGTGGGGGCAAACATTGTTAGCTAAAAGAATTATTCCCTGCCTGGATGTCACCGGTGGCCGGGTCGTCAAGGGTGTCAATTTCGTGGAACTGCGCGACGCTGGCGATCCGGTGGAAATCGCCGCACGCTACAACGAACAGGGTGCCGACGAACTGACCTTTCTGGACATCACCGCCACTAGCGATGGCCGGGACCTGATCCTGCACATCATCGAGGCGGTAGCCTCCCAGGTGTTTATCCCCTTGACCGTCGGTGGCGGCGTGCGCGTCGTGGAAGATGTGCGGCGCCTGCTCAATGCCGGCGCCGACAAGGTCAGTTTCAACTCGGCCGCCATTAGCAATCCGCAGGTGATTGAAGACGCCTCGCACAAATATGGTGCCCAGTGCATCGTGGTGGCGATTGATGCCAAGCGTCGCTCGGCAGAAGACGCGCTGCGCCTGGTGAATGGCGTGGCCATTGGACCGGGCTGGGATGTCTACAGCCATGGTGGGCGCAAGAATGTCGGCCTGGACGCGGTGCAGTGGGCAGCCGAGATGGCGCGCCGCGGTGCCGGTGAGATCCTGCTCACCAGCATGGACCGCGATGGCACCAAATCGGGTTTCGATTTGCAACTGACGCGAGCCGTGGCCGATGCGGTGTCGGTGCCGGTCATCGCCTCTGGCGGCGTCGGCACACTCGATCATCTGGCCGATGGTGTGCAACAGGGCGGCGCCGATGCGGTGCTGGCGGCCAGCATTTTCCATTACGGCGAGTTCACCGTGGGGCAAGCCAAGGCCCGCATGGCAGAGCGCGGCATACCGGTAAGGCTATGAACTGGTTAGACGAAGTCAAATGGGATGCGCTGGGCCTGGTGCCTGTGATCGCGCAGGAGCAGGGCAGTAACGATGTCCTGATGTTTGCATGGATGAACCGCGAGGCGCTACAAAAAACGGCCGAGCTGGGCCGCGCCGTGTATTTCAGCCGTTCGCGCAACAAGCTGTGGTTCAAGGGCGAGGAGTCCGGCCATGTGCAGACCGTGCATGAAATTCGCATCGATTGCGACAACGACGTGGTGCTGCTCAAGGTTACGCAACTCGGCCATGAGCCCGGCATCGCCTGCCACACCGGTCGCCACAGCTGTTTTTTCAGCATTCTGAGGGACGGGGTCTGGCAAAGTGCAGCCCCGGTCTTGAAAGACCCTGCATCCATCTACAAGTAAGCCCATGTCTACCACCACATCCCAGGACGCGCTGGCCCGTTTAGCCGCCGTGATCGAAAGCCGCAAGGCCGTCAACGGCGGCGACGCCAATGCCAGCTATGTGGCGCGCCTGCTGCACAAGGGGCCCGACAGTTTCCTGAAGAAAATCGGCGAGGAGGCCACAGAGGTCGTCATGGCCGCCAAAGATGCCGACCACGGCGGCGACAAAACCAAGATCGTCTACGAGGTGGCCGACCTGTGGTTTCACTGCATGATCGCCTTGGCCCATTACGAGCTGACGCCGGCCGATGTGATTGAAGAGCTGCAGCGCCGCGAAGGCACCAGCGGCATCGAGGAAAAGGCCTTGCGCAAGGCGATCGCACGCGAAGAGGGCAGCGCGTGACGCAGGACTTCACGCATCCCGGTATCCAAGATCAGGCGCAGCTGCAAAAGATGCAGTCGCTCAACACCGTGGGCACCATCAGCTATGTGCTGCACCTGATCGTAGCGGTGAGCGCCATCATTCCCGGCGGACAAATGGGTCCGCTGTTTTTGCTGGTGGCGCTGATTCTGGATATGGTGAACCGAGACCGGGCCGCCGGCACCTGGCACGCGTCGCACCTTCGCTGGCGCATCCGCACGGTGCTGATTGCTGCCGCGCTCTATCTGCTGACGTTTCCGCTGTGGCTGCTTTTGTTGGTGCCGGGCTGGATCGCCTGGACCGCGATTTCCATCTGGTTCCTGTACCGCATCGTGACCGGCTTTATGGCCATGAACAAAGGCCAAGAAATAGGAACAACGGCATGAGCCATACCGTGACAGCGCACGACCCGAATTGCATTTTTTGCAAGATCATCGCCAAGCAGATTCCTTCAAAAATTGTCTATGAGGACGAAGAGATCTTTGCCTTCCATGACATCAACCCTTGGGCCCCGGTACACTTCTTGCTGATACCCAAGATGCATATTCCTTCCATGGCCCAGGTGGGCACCGAGCACGCAGCCTTGTTGGGTCGGATGATGGCCTTGGTGCCGCAACTGGCTTTGGAACAAGGTTGCAACCCGTATCCGGAAGGCGGCTATCGTCTGGTCAGCAATACCGGAAGAGAAGGTGGCCAGGAGGTGCAACATCTCCACTTTCACGTCATGGGCGGTCCGCGTCCGTGGTTGCGCGGCTAATCAGGTTTGGCTGCCAGACTATTGCGGCCGACTAGAATCGTTATTAATCGTTAGGAGAAATTCATGGGTTCGTTTTCTATTTGGCATTGGTTGATCGTTCTGCTCATCGTAGTGATGATTTTCGGCACCAAAAAACTTAAAAACATTGGTCAGGATCTGGGCGGTGCGGTCAAGGGCTTCAAGGAAGGCATGAAGGACGGCACGGCATCTCCCGAAGACAAGCCAGCAGCTGCGGCTCAGGTGTCCAACGCGGCGTCTGAAAAGAACACCATCGACGTGGAAGCGCGGCACAAGTCTTGATCGATCTCGGCATCTCCAAGATGGCGCTGATAGGCGCCGTCGCCCTGATCGTGATCGGTCCGGAAAAGCTGCCCAAGGTGGCGCGAACGGTCGGCACGCTGCTGGGCAAGGCACAGCGTTATGTGGCCGACGTCAAGGCCGAGGTCAGCCGCGCCATGGAAATGGAAGAGCTCAAAAAGATGCGTGACACGGTGGAGGGTGCGGCACGCGACGTCGAAAACTCCATTCAAACCCAGGCCAGCGATTTCGAGAAGTCCTGGTCCGACAGCACCGAATCCGTGTTGCCGTTCGAGCCCGAGGCGCCGAGCTACAAGCACCCAGGCAAGAACTGGCGCCTCAAACAGGGCGCTACGCCCCAGTGGTACAAGGCGCGCAATGGCGTGCGTACCAAAGCCCTTTCCGGCGCTGCGCGCGTGGCCCGGTTCCGTCCCCGCCGCACCAGTTGAGGCTTTTTTGATCGCGTTTCATGGCCTCTGAGCATTCCAAGGAAGACGAACTCGCCGGTACCGAGCAGCCCTTTGTGGCGCATCTGGTGGAACTGCGCGATCGCCTGATTAAGGCCGCCATTGCGGTTGGCATTGCGATTGCGATTCTGGCGTTGTATCCCGGTCCGGCCGCGCTCTACGACATCCTGGCTCAACCCCTGGTGAGCGCCCTGCCCAAGGGCGCAACCCTGATCGCCACCTCGGTGATTTCGCCCTTTATGGTGCCGCTCAAGATCATGATGGTGGCGGCCTTTTTGCTGGCGCTGCCGTTTGTGTTGTGGCAGGTCTGGGCCTTTGTGGCGCCGGGGCTGTATGCGCACGAAAAAAAGCTGGTGTTGCCGCTGGTGATTTCCAGCACCCTGCTGTTTTTTGTTGGTGTGGCTTTCTCGTATTTCTTTGTCTTTGGCAAGGTGTTCAAGTTCATTCAGAGCTTTGCCCCCAAAAGCATTACCGCCGCTCCCGACATCGAGGCCTACCTGGACTTTGTGCTGTCCATGTTTCTGGCCTTTGGCCTGGCCTTTGAGGTGCCGATCGTGGTGGTGGTGCTGGCGCGCATGGGCATCGTCAGCATCGACAAGCTCAAGAGCTTTCGCAGTTACTTCATCGTGGTGGCTTTTGTGGCAGCTGCCATCGTGACACCGCCAGATGTGGTGTCGCAACTGGCCCTGGCCATTCCCATGTGCATCCTGTACGAGATCGGCATCTGGGCGGCCCAGATCTTTATCCGCCACACCCAGGCGCCGCAAGAACCCAGCACTAATTAGCCTTGGGCCTGGGTCGCACGCCCGGAGTGACATCCAGTTCCACCGTCTGACTCTTGCGGTGAATGGTGAAGTGGGCGGCTGTTCCCGGCTTGAGGGACGCCACCACCGATAGCAGCTGTGTCACATCGCTGATCTTGCGCTCGCCTATGGCCTCGATCACATCGCCCGGCTTGACGCCGGCCTTGGCCGCAGGACCGTTTTGCAGCACACCGGTAATGATCACGCCCTCGGTCTGCTTGGTGCCAAAGGTTTCGGCCAGCTCGGGCGACAAGTCATTGGGCTCCACGCCAATCCAGCCGCGCGTGACGCGGCCGTCCTTGACCAGGCCTTCGAGCACCAGTTTGGCGGTGGAAACCGGTATGGCAAAGCCAATGCCCATGCTGCCGCCTGAGCGCGAATAAATGGCGGTGTTGATGCCCAGCAGATGGCCGTTGGTGTCCACCAGCGCGCCACCGGAGTTGCCGGGATTGATGGCGGCATCGGTCTGGATAAAGTTCTCAAAGGTGTTGATGCCCAACTGGTTGCGCCCCAGGGCACTGACAATGCCGCCGGTCACGGTCTGGCCCACGCCAAAGGGATTGCCTATGGCCAGCACCTGGTCGCCCACCTGGATACTGTCTGAGTCGCCCAGCACGATAGTGGGCAGTTTGTCCATATCAATTTTGAGCACGGCCAGATCGCTGTCGGGGTCGGTACCCATCACACGGGCCCTGGTGTGGCGGCTGTCGTTGAGGATGACCTCGATATCGTCCGCCCCATCGACCACATGGTTGTTGGTGAGGATGTAGCCGCTCTGGCTGACGATAACGCCGCTGCCCAGCCCGCCCTTGGCCTCCTCGCCCTGGTCACCGTAAAAGAATTTGAACCAGGGCTCGTTGGCATTTGGATTCTTTTTGGCGGCCTGGCTGGTGCTGATGCTGACCACGGCTGCCGAGGCTTTTTGGGCGGCCACACGCAGGCTTCCCGGCGGCACCTGGCCCGTCGCCTGGGCTTCCACCAAGGCCAGGGCCGAGCTGCTACTGCCCGGACCATGGCCCAACCACTGGGGCTTGAGCGTCGCTACGACAAAATAGGCCGCCAGCAGCACCGTGGCGGTTTGCGAAAAAATGAGCCAGAGTCTTTTCATAGGTACAAATTGTAGGTTGCATAGCTTGGCGTTACATTGGGCAGCTGATCTACTTTGCAAGTCCACTCTTTGTCTGCCGTTATCCACATCCAGCCGCTGGCCGCGGCCAAGCCCGCAGTCGGCGCGCCCTGCAATGCCTGCGGTGTCTGCTGTCTGGCCGAGCCCTGTCCCTTGGGCACTGTGCTGTCCCGCAGCCGCAAAGGGCCGTGCAAGGCCTTGGTTTGGATAGCGAATTTACGGCAATATCGCTGCTCTGCCTTGGGCGAGCGCCCAGGCAGCCTGCGCGCCCGACTGGTGGCACGTTGGATTGGAGCGGGTATTGGCTGTGATTGCGAGCTTGAGGCAACTTCCCATGATTGAACGTCAGAAACTAGTCAACACCCTTGATTCCTTGTTGGAGCCCGAGCGCTTCAAGGATTACGGCCCCAATGGCCTGCAGGTGGAGGGGCGCGGGGAGATCAAAAAAATCGTCTCCGGCGTCACCGCTTGCCTGGCGCTGATCGAGGCTGCAGTGGCGGCCCAGGCCGACGCCATCTTGGTCCACCATGGCCTTTTTTGGCGTGGCCACGATGGCCGGGTGACGGGATGGATGCGCCAGCGTCTGGGCCTGCTGCTGCAGCACAACATCAACCTTATTGCCTACCACCTGCCGCTGGATGCGCATGCCGAACTGGGCAACAACGCGCAATTAGGCAAGCGGCTTGGCTTTACCGCCCAGGGCCGCTTTGGTGATCAGCAACTGGGTTGGCTGGGCGAAGGAACAGCGCAAAGCATGGCCAGTCCGCAGGCTCTGGCCGCTCATATCGAATCTAGGCTGGGCCGAGCGGTGACCCTGGTGGCTGCCAAGCCCGGCCCCATGCAACGCGTCGCCTGGTGTAGCGGTGGTGCGCAGGGCTTATTTGAAGATGCCATTGCTGCCGGTGCCGACGTGTTTGTCACCGGCGAAATTTCCGAACCACAGGCGCATTACGCCCGCGAGTGCGGCGTTAGCTTTATTGCCTGCGGTCACCATGCCAGCGAGCGCTATGGTGCACCTGCGGTTGCAGCCCACGTGGCCGCGCTGAACGGCCTCGAACATGCATTCATCGACATCGACAATCCGGCATGAGTACCTCTTCTATGCAACTCCCCATAGCCATCACCATGGGCGACGCCGCCGGCATTGGCCCGGAGATCATTGCCAAGGCCTATCAATTGCAGCCGGAGCTGTTGCAGGCTTGTTTTGTCTGGGGCGACCTGGCCACCATGCGCCGTGCCGCTGCGCTGGTAGGCAAGGGCGTGCCGTACCCGGTCGCGCAGATTCGCAGCGCAGCCGAGGCGCTGGACCTGCCGCCGCATTGCATGGCGGTGCTGCAAGAAGGCGAGCCGCTGGCACAGGTGGTATGGGGCCAGGTAAGTGCGACAGCCGGTGCCTTTGCCGGCCATTGTGTGCTGGCTGCGGCACGCGCCGCCATGCGCGGTGAAGTCGCGGCACTCGTCACCGCTCCCTTGCACAAGGAAGCCTTGTCGGCGGCCGGCGCTCCTTTTGACCAGTTTCCAGGACACACCGAAATGCTGCAGGCGGTAGCGGCTGAACATCTAGATAAGCCGCTCGGCGAGGTACCGGTGCGCATGATGCTGGCCAATGACGAGTTGCGCACCGTGCTGGTGAGCATTCATGTCTCTCTGCGGGCGGCAATAGAAGCGGTCACCTTTGATAACGTGTTGCAGACTCTGTTGATCACCCATGCGTCCTTGAGCAGGGTGTTGGGTCGTGCGCCGCGCATTGCGGTGGCAGGGCTCAACCCGCATGCGGGGGAGGGTGGTTTGTTTGGGCGCGAGGAGATCGATGTGATTGCCCCGGCCATGCAGGCTGCAGCGCTTCAGGGCTGCCAAGTTAGCGGCCCCTGGGCGCCGGATACAGTGTTCATGCGGGCGCGCAGGCAGGCCAGTGAATTGGCGCAAGAGGTTGCAAAATTCGACGTGGTGGTGGCGATGTACCACGACCAGGGTCTTATACCGGTGAAATACCTGGGCGTGGACAAGGGCGTGAATGTCACGCTGGGGCTGCCCCTGGTGCGCACCAGCCCCGACCACGGCACCGCCTTTGACATTGCCGGAAGTGGCCGCGCCGACCATGCCAGCCTGATCGAGGCGATCCGGATGGCGCGGGCCTTGCTCGTTCCCTGAGAGTTATTTGCGCAGGCTGTCGCGGATTTCGCGCAGCAGCACCACATCTTCAGGTGTTGCCACGGGCGCGGCTTCGGCCACCGGCTCGGCTTTTTTCAGGCGGTTGATCTGCTTGACCATCAGGAACACGATGAAGGCCAAAATGGCGAAATTCACCGCAATGGTCAAAAAGTTGCCATAGGCAAACACCGGAACCCCCGCCTTCTTCAGGGCCGCCAGGGTGTTGTCGGTGCCGGCGGGCACATTGCCCAGCACCACAAACAGGTTGGAAAAGTCCACCTTGCCGACCACCGCGCTGACGATGGGCATGATGAGGTCACCCACGACAGAGTCCACAATTTTGCCAAATGCGCCACCAATGATCACGCCAACTGCCAGATCCATGGCATTGCCCTTGACCGCGAACTCCTTGAACTCTTGCATCATTCCCATAAAAACTCCTAAAAAAACGGAAGTGTAATGTCGCACAAATGCGCTGGATAGGGGGCGCCAATGTAAGTTCCACGAACAATTGGGCTGTGGCGGTCAGCTACAATCAACCTTTGCCCTTAGTTGTGATGTTCATTGAGGATTCTCATGAGTGAAACCCTAGTCGACACCAAATCGATCGATGCCAGTAAGCGTACCTGGATGATTGCGTCTGGTTGTGCCGGCGCTGTTGGCGGTATTGCAGTAGCCATTCCCTTCGTTAGTACTTTTCAGCCCTCCGAGCGCGCCAAGGCCGCCGGCGCAGCCGTGGAAGTGGACATCGCGGCCATCAAGCCCGGTGAAAAAATGACCGTGGAATGGCGTGGTAAGCCGGTTTGGATCGTGCGCCGTACGCCCGAACAAATCGCCGCGCTGACCAAGATCGATGGTCAATTGGCAGATCCGAAATCCGAGCGCAAGCGCGGCGAACAAACGCCCGAATACGCCATGAACGAAGGCCGTTCCATCAAGCCAGAGTTCTTTGTGGCCGTTGGAATTTGCACCCACCTGGGCTGCTCGCCTTCCGACAAGTTCACGCCAGGCCCCCAGGCCTCGCTGCCGGACGACTGGCAAGGCGGGTTTTTGTGCCCCTGCCACGGCTCCACCTTTGACTTGGCCGGACGCGTGTTCAAGAACAAGCCCGCACCCGACAATCTGGAAGTGCCGCCGCATATGTACCTGTCTGACAGCAAGTTGCTGATCGGCGAAGACAAGAAAGCCTAAGGACAAGACATGGCTACATTCAAGGAAATTTCCCCCAACGCATCGGCCGGTGCCAAGGTGACGAACTGGTTTGAAAACCGCTTCCCCACCGCCTTTGACGCTTACAAGGTTCACATGTCGGAGTACTACGCTCCGAAGAACTTCAACTTCTGGTACATCTTCGGCTCGCTGTCGCTGTTGGTGCTGGTTATCCAGATCGTCACCGGCATCTTCCTGGTGATGCATTACAAGCCCGACGCCGCTTTGGCTTTCGGCTCGGTCGAGTACATCATGCGCGACGTGCCCTGGGGCTGGTTGATCCGCTACATGCACTCCACCGGCGCCTCGGCCTTCTTTGTCGTGGTCTATTTGCACATGTTCCGTGGCCTGATGTACGGCAGCTACCGCAAGCCGCGTGAGCTGGTCTGGATCTTCGGTTGCGCAATATTCTTGTGCCTGATGGCCGAAGCCTTCATGGGCTACCTGCTGCCTTGGGGACAAATGTCCTACTGGGGCGCCCAGGTGATCGTGAATCTGTTTGCCGCCGTGCCCTTTGTCGGCCCCGATCTGGCCTTGCTGATCCGTGGTGACTATGTGGTGGGTGATGCAACGCTCAACCGCTTCTTCAGCTTCCACGTCATTGCCGTTCCGCTGGTGCTCTTGGGCCTGGTGGTTGCGCACTTGCTGGCTCTGCACGATGTGGGTTCCAACAACCCCGATGGCGTGGAAATCAAGGGCCCGGATGCACCGCGCGATGCGGCCGGTCACCCGCTGGATGGCATTCCCTTCCACCCCTACTACACGGTGCACGACATCTTTGGTGTCAGCCTGTTCCTGATGGTGTTCTCCGCCATCATCTTCTTTGCGCCCGAGTTCGGCGGCTACTTCCTGGAGTACAACAACTTCATCCCGGCCGATCCGTTCAAGACCCCGCTGCACATCGCACCGGTCTGGTACTTCACGCCCTTCTATTCCATGCTGCGCGCCGTTACCGGTGAGTTTGCAACGGTGTTGGCGCTGATCGTGCTAGCGGGCGTATTCTTCGCTGCTGGCAAGCTGCCCAAGGTATTCAAGGCACCGCTGTGGGTCGTGGGTCTGGGTGTCGCCGTGAGCTTAGGCATGTTGCCAGGTCTTGCCAATATGTTCGGATTTCTGGCTCCCTTGTTGATGCCCCTGCTCAAGGCGCTGCCCTTGTTGGGCGGTATCGATGCCAAGTTCTGGGGCGTCGTCGCCATGGGCGGTGGCGTGGTGATTCTGTTCTTCCTGCCTTGGCTGGATTACAGCCCGGTCAAGTCGATTCGCTACCGCGCCGACTGGCACAAATACATGTACGCCGTGTTTGTGGTGGACTTCCTGGCACTGGGTTACCTCGGCACCTTGCCCCCTTCAGAAATCGGCGGTCGTATCTCGCAGATTGGGACGCTGTTTTACTTCGGCTTCTTCCTGGCCATGCCTTGGTGGAGCCAAATCGGCGATCCCAAGCCGGTACCCAGCCGCGTCACCTTTGTTGCCCACTGAAATGGAAACAAAAACCATGAAAAAAGTACTCGTTTCTCTTCTGATGGTTCTGGGCCTGTCGGCGCAGGCCAACACCGGCGGCATCGCCTGGGACAAGGCCCCGGCCAAGACCAATGACCTGGCCGCCCTGCAAAATGGCGCCAAGGTGTTTGTCAACTACTGCCTGAACTGCCACTCGGCAGCCTTCATGCGCTTTAACCGCCTGAAGGACATCGGTCTGACCGAGCAGCAGATCAAGGACAACCTCTTGTTCACCACCGAAAAAGTGGGCGACAACATGGTGGCAGCGATTGACCCCAAGCAAGCCAAGGGCTGGTTTGGAGCCAATCCGCCCGACCTGTCGGTGATTACGCGCTCGCGTTCGGCACAAGGGCAGGGCACGGGTGCAGATTACATCTATACGTATCTGCGCACCTTCTATGTCGACGAGAGCAAGCCCACCGGCTGGAACAATCTGGCCTTCCCCAACATTGCCATGCCGCATGCGCTGTGGCAGTTGCAGGGCAAGCGCGTTCCTATTTATGAAGTCACCGAAGAACATGGCCATGAGGTGCATGTGTTCAAGGGCTGGGAGCAGCTGACCCCTGGTACGCTGTCACCCGAGCAATACGACCAGACCGTGGGCGATCTGGTGAACTACATGCAATGGATGGCCGAGCCGGCGCAAAACACCCGTGTACGTTTGGGCGTGTGGGTGCTGTTGTTCCTCTGCGTTTTGACCTTCTTTACCTGGCGCATGAACGCAGCGTTCTGGAAAGACGTCAAGTAAATTAAATCCAGGTTCGGCACGCAAGTGCCCGGACACCAGAGAGTGGGCTCGCAATTCGTCGAATTGTGGCAGCCCGCTCTTTTTCATTTTTTAGGAGTCTCGCCATGATGGTGCTTTATTCAGGAACAACCTGCCCCTTTTCCCACCGCTGCCGCTTTGTGTTGTTTGAAAAAGGCATGGACTTCGAAATTCGGGACGTAGACCTGTACAACAAGCCCGAAGACATCAACGTCATGAACCCCTATGGGCAGGTGCCGATTCTGGTGGAGCGCGATCTGATTCTGTACGAATCCAACATCATCAACGAATACATTGATGAGCGCTTTCCGCATCCCCAACTGATGCCCGGTGACCCGGTGGATCGCGCCCGCGTGCGCCTGTTCCTCTTGAACTTCGAGAAGGAACTGTTTGTCCACGTCGTGACGCTGGAAGCTCGCGCCTCCAAGGGCAACGAGAAGGCGCTGGAAAAAGCCCGCGCGCACATTCGCGACCGCCTGACCCAGCTGGCTCCCGTGTTCATGAAGAACAAATACATGTTGGGCGACAACTTCTCCATGCTCGATGTGGCCATTGCACCGCTGCTGTGGCGCCTGGACTACTACGGCATCGACCTCAGCAAAAACGCCGCACCCCTGCTCAAGTACGCAGAGCGCGTGTTCTCGCGTCCGGCCTATATCGAGGCGCTGACGCCTTCCGAAAAGGTCATGCGCAAGTAACACGGTGCCGCCATGATTGACGCCAAAGACTCCCCCTCCACGCGCCCGTATCTGATTCGCGGGCTCTACGAATGGTGCACCGACAACGGCTTCACGCCCTTTATTGCGGTGCTGGTCGATGAAACGGTGCGGGTGCCCAATGAATATGTAAAGGACGGCGAAATCGTCCTCAACATCAGCTTCGACGCCACCAGCGCGCTGCAGCTGGGCAACGACTACATCGAGTTCAAGGGACGCTTTGGCGGCGTGGCGCGCGACATTCTGGTGCCCGTGGAGCGGGTGCTGGCGATTTACGCACGGGAAAATGGCCAGGGCATGGCCTTCCCCTTGTTGGCCAGTTCAGGCAGTCCTGCAGCCAGCGTTGCCACACCGGAAGCACAGCCTGTGGGTGTTCCCACGCTCACCACCGTGGCTGCGGATAAGCCGGTCGAGTCCACTCCACCGGATGCCCCACGCCCCGGGGGTCGGCCTTCGCTTACGCGCATCAAGTAATTTCCCACGCGCAAGGCCATAGAGCCCTGCGCTGTCGGGTAGAATGCAAGACGTGCCGCTTTAGCTCAGTTGGTAGAGCAACCGCCTTGTAAGCGGTAGGTCGTCAGTTCGATTCCGACAAGCGGCACCACAATCCGGAAGGCCCTTACGCTTAGTTCACACTAACGCGTAAGGGCCTTTTTTCTTTGGAAATGTGTACCTTGGTCCAATAGCAGGGACAGCCTGCTTGCCCTAAGCTGGCAACTGCGCTTGGCGATTGCTTTTCACGCAATCCATGTCATGGCCTTTCAACGATAGACAGGGAGTTTCCATGGCCACCATTGTCGGCATCACCGGTTCGGGACGTGTTTTTGCAGTCAACGCACAGGGCGTTGAGAGGGCTGTCAAAGAGGGCGATGTTCTGCAAAGCGGCGAAACCATTCGCACGGCGGGTGATAGTCGTGTGGAACTCTTGATGGATGACGGCCAGTTGATGCAGGTCAATCGGGACCAGAGCGTCAAGATTGACAACCATGTGTTTCAGACCGAGGACACGCCCAAGGCGGCTGATGCGGCGGTGCTTGCGCCAGACACTACCCAAACCGTGATCCAGGCCTTGAACAGCGGCACCGACCTCAGCACCGCCCTCGAATCCACCGCTGCCGGACTGAGTGGTGGCGCCGGAGCAACTAGCGCAGGTACCGATGGCGGTGGCGGCTTTGTACAACTCGGGCGACTGGCCGAAAGCGTGACCGGCAATAGCACTGGATTTGATTTCAGCGGTTTGGGCGTGAACCCTATCACGGAGCTCGTGGGCCAGGTTGCCACAGCAATCGTTGCCAATGCCACGGTCACCATCAACCCGATTACGGGCGATGGAGTGATCAACAACACGCCGGCCGAAAACAAGGCGCTGACCACCATCACCGGAAGCGTGAGCGGAGATGTCAAGCTGGGCGACACCGTGACGCTCGTCAGCAATGGCCATATCTACACCACCACCGTTACGGCCAATGCCAATGGCACGCTGGGCTATAGCAAGGACATCAACACGGCAGACCTGCAGGCAAGCGGCAAGGTGGAGGTGTCGGTGACGGTAGTCGCGGCGGATGGCCAGTCCAGCGTGACTGCCAGCGCCAGCGAGGCCGTGCTGTTTGACCTCAATCCCCAGGCCGGAATTGCCCTTGACGCCATAGCGTTGGACAACATCATCAACAATGTGGAGTCGCTCCAGAGCATCACGGTCAGCGGCAAGGTCACGGGCCAGGTGCATGACGGCGACACCGTCATCGTCAGCGTGGGCAGTGGCGCCAATCAGCACAATTACACAGCAACGGTAAGCGGCGGCAGCTTCAGCGTTGCGATTGCGGGCTCCCTGTTGGCAGGTCAAACCGTCAGCGCAGCGGTCAGCGGAACCGATGCCTATGGCAGCAGCTACAGCGCCAGCAGTGCGCCCGTCTCTGTGGGCTCGGACACGACTGCGGCGCATATTGCCATCGATCCGATGGGACTCACCACCACCGTCAATGGAGTAGGGTCCACCACCGTCAGTGGCACGGTCGGCGGTGCCGCTGCTCTTGGCGATACCGTGACACTGAGCCTGGGCGATGGAACAAAGCTCAGCACACAAGTCATAGACCTGGGCGGTGGCAAGGGCCTGGGCTTTAGCCTGGCGGTCGCCTCCAGCCACTTCAGCGGCAATGGCGACACGGTCACGGCCAGCGTGACACATCAGGACGCCGCAGGCAGCATCGCGTCTGAGAGCGCCAGCATCGGCTTGGTTGTGGATCAAGTTGTTCCTACGATCGTACCCAGCGCTGCTGTGATCACCTCGAGCACGGTCAACGGCCTTGTTACCGAGTCGGCGCAGACCACGCTGAGCGGCAAGGTGGACGCGGCGGTGGCGGGCGAGACGGTCAGCATCACTGCCAATGGTGTGGTGTTGGCACAGAACATAGCGGTTGCCAGCGACGGCAGCTACAGCGTATCGGTTGCATCCAGCGCCATTGATCACGGCGGTGTGACCGCCACGGTCCATGCTCAGGATGCGGCAGGCAGCACCGGCACGGCCACCGCGGCAGTTCAGGTGACAGTGGACAAGCCGCTTGCCAGCATCAGCCTGAACACCATCGCGCTGGATAACAGCATCAACAACGCGGAGTTCGGCCAGAGCATCAAGGTCAGCGGCACGGTCAGCGGCCAGGTACACGACGGCGACACCGTCATCGTCAGCGTGGGCAGTGGCGCTGCGCTGCACAGCTACAGCACAACCGTGAGCGGCGGCGTCTTTAGCGTGGCGATTGCGGGCTCGTTATTGGCGGGTCAAACGGTCAGTGCGGTGGTCAGCGGCAGCGATGCCTATGGCAGCAGCTATAGCGCCAGTAGCGCGTCGCTAACCGTGGGTTCCGACACGACTGCGGCGCAGGCCTCCGTAGACCCGATCAGTGTCACCACTGTCAACGGTGTGGTGTCTCCCACCACCACCGTCAGCGGTACGGTGGGC
>CAIMZI010000070.1 GCA_903845935.1 uncultured beta proteobacterium
AGGGCTACGGTTTTCAGCATCAAGTTTTGTTTGTCATCTAGACTCCAGGTAACTTTGGTCGAATCGCCGGATACATTCAAACTGAATGCTGCAACATTGCGCCCTTCAAACGGTTTGATCATGTGCAATTCAAACACCAGCTTACTTGGCGGAGTGGTGTCGGTTTGGACCAAAATTCCCTGACGATTGCTCTTTTCCGAGAAAAACTGCTTTTTGACTATCGGACACCATTAAAAATTCTTGCTCATTTGAGCCCGGAATTTGCGGTTTCCCCACTGGTGGTGCGGCTGGCGGGGATCGAACCCACGACCCTTGGCTTCGGAGGCCAATACTCTATCCACTGAGCTACAGCCGCAACTCTAAAAAAGACCAATACTCACATTGTCGCCGGAAGCCCGGATGACGATAGGCTTCGGAGGCCAATACTCTATCCACTGAGCTACAGCCGCGATCTAGATCAACGATTGTAGGCGCAATCGCACGACCCACCGGTATAATCCAGCCTCATTCTTATGACCAAGATCAACTAAGGAACCCATGAGCGACAACAGCACAGCCAATGTTCACGACGAACCTCATAACGGTCCGATCAAAAATCCGAAACAGTTGCTGATGGCTGTGGCGTTTTCGTTCATTGTTCCGGTGTTCATCATCATTGGTCTGGTGATGACCGTAACCTCTGGCAACAAGCCTGGACTTGGCGCGGCTGACGCTGAACGCGCACTCGCTGAGCGCATTCAAAAAGTGGGCATGGTTGAAATTCGTGATGCCAATCGCGCGCTCAAGACCGGCGAACAGGTATATCAGGGACAGTGCTTTGCCTGCCACGCCAGCGGTGCCCTGGGCTCGCCCAAGTTTGGTGACGCGTCGGCCTGGGGCCCGCGCATCAAGACCGGCTTTGACTCCCTGTGGCATTCCGCGCTCAAGGGCAAGAACGCCATGCCAGCACAGGGCGGTGGCGACCTCAGCGATGTGGAAGTTGCGCGCGGTGTTGTCTATATGGCTAATGCTGGTGGCGGCAAGTTTGAAGAACCGAAGGCTCCCGCTGCTGACGTAGCAAGCCCAGCAAAATAGGTTCCAACGTTTTTACCAAAAGCCGGTCACTGAACCGGCTTTTTTATTTCTCCTGTCGTAACTGCGGACTGGTGATGTAGCCATAGCGCTGCGGCAGTTGCAATAAGTCTATGGCTACAAGCGTCCACAGCCCCGCCTCTATCGCATCAGACGCTGTGGCCACATCCTGCGTGTGGACCAGACCAAAGCCCCGGCTGGTTTCGCAGTACAGCCAGCCGCGTTGGTCCACCAGGCTGCACTGCCACTGCACCAAAGTGCCATCGTGCGCCGTGATGCACAGATCATCGGAGACGCGCCAGACCCACGGTGTAGCTTCCAACTCAACATAAACGCGCTGCGGTCCGTTCTGAAAATACCACTGACCCACATCGTCGACGGCGTAGTTGCGCTGTATGAATTCGATCAGCTTTTCGTGTTGCAACAGGCTGCCCTTGGCGCCTGGTATTGCGCTGGCAAAGCCACCCAGGGCCTGACTGTGCTCGTCGCGCATATACCAGTTGCCACGCGCATCCAGCCCCAACCAACCATAGCAGTGGGGAACGTTAGGCCATTTGGCCATGGCCTGTTTGACGATGTCATCCATGCTGTTTCCTTTTATTTCAGATGCCGTTCCAGCCAAGCGCCGATCTGCTCAGGAAGATAGTTCAAATCGCCCGGCGGCATACCTTGTGCAAAGCCCAGGTGTCCGCCCTGCGACGTTTGCCACAGTGTCACCTCTGCGCTGGCGTCCGTCTGTTCAGGCAAACTCCACGCGGGTACAAACGGATCATTGCGCGCATGCAACAACAGGGTGGGCAGACGCAGAGCGCGCAATTGGGGTTTGGCCGAGGCACGGGCCCAATAGTCCTGCGTATTTTTGAAACCGTGCAGGGGCGCGGTAAACACATTGTCAAAGGCATACAGATCGCTCGCACTCAGCAGCGCCGCTCGGTCGAACAGACCCGGGTGCTGCTGCAGTTTCAGCAAGGCCTTGGCCTTCATGGTTCGCAAAAACATGGGCGTATAGATCCAGCGGTTCAGTCCACGGCCCAGGGCCTGGCCACCGGCGGCCAGGTCCAGCGGCGCGCAGAGAGCGGCCACGGCGTCAACGGTCTGGCAGGCGTGGCTACCTGACTCCTGGGCCCAGCGCAGCAATGCATTGCCGCCCAGCGAAACGCCGACTGCAACGATGGGTCCATGGTGCTGCGCCCGAAAACGCTGGAGTATCCAGTCGATCTCGGCGAAGTCGCCCGAATGGTAGGCGCGCGGCGCCAGATTGATCTCGCCACTGCAGCCCCGAAAATGCGGCACGGCGTAAGACCATCCCATGCGTTGGGCGTGACCCGCAAAGGCCAGCGCATAGTGGCTGCGCGAACTGCCCTCCAGCCCATGAAACAGAACCAGCAGGGGCTTGCTGCTTTCGGACGCCGCGCAGTCCAGCCAGTCCACGTCCACAAAGTCCTGATCCGGCGTGGTCCAGCGCTCACGGCGATAGAGCACGCTATCAGCCAAGGCCTTGCGGCCCCACAGCGCCGGCCAGACGGTTTGCAAATGGCCGCCCGGCAGCCACGCCGGTGCAATGTATCCCAAGGGCTGTTTCACCGCAGGGCGATCGCAGTCAATGCAATACCTTGGGCGCGTCCGACTCATTTTGCGCATCGCCCACGGTTCCTGGGCTGGCATGGTGCACGACCATGCGCCAGCCCTGCGCGGTCTTGTGGTACACATTGGTGGCCAACACGTAGGCCTTGACGGGCCCCTGGGGGCTCATCACGTCCACCCGCTCCAAGACATGGTGAACGGCGCTGGCAACCGAATCCACACGGCGAATGTGTTCCGGTGTGACCGGCACCTGGGCGCCATTGCTAAAGATGGCTTCAAATGCAGCGCGAATGGAGGCCTCACCGATGAGGCGCGAGCTACCCGGATGGACGCAGGCGATGTCGTCATCATCGGACCAACAGGCCATCAGTTTTTCAAGATCGCCAACGCGCAGCGCCTCGTAAAAGGCTGCCTCCACGTCGTCGGGTGTGCCGCCCAGTGCCGCCGCCTGCAATTTGGATTTGGTTCTTGCCATAGTCTTGATTTTCCAATATGTACCGCCTTTGTGCAGCGCAAAAAACAAAACCGCCCGAAGGCGGTTTGTTTTCTCGTCTGGAAGCGGCGTTACTTCTTCAGGCGGTATTTGCGCAAGGCGGCAATCTGGGCCACCATCACCGAGAGTTCGGCGCTGGCCTTGGCTAGGTCGATATCGCTCTTGGCGTTCTTGATCGCTTCTTCAGCGGCAGTCTTTGCTGCATTGGCTTTCTCATCGTCCAGGTCCTTGCCGCGGATCGCCGTGTCAGACAACACGGTCACACAGTGGGGCTGCACTTCGAGAATGCCACCGGCCACGAAGATGAACTCTTCACTGCCATCGGCCTTTTCAATGCGCACCGAGCCAGGCTTGATGCGCGTGATCAGCGGAGTGTGGCGGGGATAGATCCCCAACTCGCCAGCTTCACCGGGCAACGCGACAAAGCGCGCTTCGCCGGAGAAGATGGACTCTTCTGCACTGACCACATCAACGTGGATGGTGTTCATGGCTTAGACCTTCTTGGCTTTTTCGAACGCTTCGTCGATGGTACCGACCATGTAGAACGCTTGTTCTGGCAGGTGATCGCACTCGCCGGCCACAATCATCTTAAAACCACGGATGGTTTCAGCCAGGGTGACGTACTTGCCGGGGGAACCGGTAAACACTTCAGCCACGTGGAACGGTTGCGACAGAAAACGTTGGATCTTACGTGCACGGGCCACCGACAACTTGTCTTCGGGAGCCAGTTCGTCCATACCCAGAATGGCGATGATGTCGCGCAGTTCCTTGTAGCGCTGCAGCGTACCTTGCACGGCGCGGGCCACGTTGTAGTGGTCTTCACCGACCACATTGGGGTCAAGCTGACGGCTGGTGGAGTCCAGTGGATCCACGGCAGGGTAGATACCCAAGGAAGCGATATCACGCGACAGCACCACGGTGGAATCCAAGTGGGCGAAGGTGGTGGCGGGGGACGGATCGGTCAAGTCATCGGCAGGAACGTAAACGGCCTGGATGGAAGTGATGGAGCCAACCTTGGTGGAGGTAATACGCTCTTGCAGACGGCCCATTTCTTCAGCCAGTGTAGGCTGGTAGCCCACGGCGGAAGGCATACGACCCAGCAGGGCGGACACTTCGGTACCGGCCAAGGTGTAGCGATAGATATTGTCCACGAAGAACAACACGTCACGGCCTTCGTCACGGAAGGATTCGGCGATCGTCAGACCGGTCAAAGCCACGCGCAGACGGTTGCCCGGGGGTTCGTTCATCTGACCGTACACCATGGCCACTTTGGACTTGGGCAGGTCTTCCAGATTCACAACGCCGGAGTCGGCCATTTCGTGATAGAAGTCATTGCCTTCACGGGTACGTTCACCCACACCGGCAAACACGGACAAGCCGCTGTGTGCCTTGGCGATGTTGTTGATCAGTTCCATCATGTTCACGGTCTTGCCGACACCGGCACCACCGAACAGACCGACCTTACCGCCCTTGGCGAACGGGCAAACCAGGTCAATCACCTTGATGCCGGTTTCCAGCAGTTCTTGGGAAGGGCTCAGTTCGTCGTAGGTTGGGGCCTTGCGGTGAATCGACATGTGCAGCGAAGCGTCCACTGGGCCACGCTCGTCGATGGGCGCGCCGAGCACGTCCATGATGCGGCCCAGAGTGGCTTGACCCACGGGCACCAGGATCGGCTTTTCGGTGTTGGTCACCATCATGCCGCGGCGCAGGCCGTCAGAAGAACCCAGAGCAATGGTACGGACGATGCCGTCGCCGAGCTGCTGCTGAACTTCCAGCGTCAGGGTGGAACCTTCCATCTTCAGCGCGTCATAAATGCCGGGCATCTTGTCACGGGGAAACTCAACGTCGACCACCGCGCCGATACACTGAACAATCTTTCCCTGAGTCAGGGCGTTAGCTTGAGCCATTGTTTGCTCCAAAAATTTAAATCTATAACAAAGTGGACGAACGCTGCGGCTTAGACCGCGGCAGCACCCGCAACGATTTCGGACAACTCTTTGGTAATCGCGGCCTGGCGGGTCTTGTTGTAGACCAGCTTGAGTTCCCCGATCACGCTACCGGCGTTGTCAGTGGCGGACTTCATGGCAACCATCCGTGCAGACTGCTCGGAGGCCATGTTCTCGGCCACTGCCTGGTACACCAGCGCTTCCACATAACGTGTCAGCAAATCGTCGATCACGGACTGCGCGTCCGGTTCGTAGATGTAGTCCCAGCCATGCGCACCACTTGCCTTGGCCTGCTCATCCATCTCGGAAGCAGACAGGGGCAGCAATTGCTGCACCACAGGTTCCTGCTTCATCGTATTGATGAACTTGGTGTAGCAAAGATAGACCGCCTTGAGCTCACCCTTGGCATAGGCATCGAGCAGCACCTTGACGGGGCCGATCAGCTTATCCAGATGCGGTGTATCGCCGAGCTGGGTTGCATGTGCCACCACCTTGGCGCCGACACGGTTCAGAAAACCCAGACCCTTGTTGCCGATGGCGACGGCCTGCGCCGTGTCACCAGCAGTCTGCAAGTCACGCAGCTTGCCGGTCACGATGCGCAGCACGTTGGTGTTCATACCGCCGCACAAACCCTTGTCTGTGGTGACGACAATGAAACCAGTCGCTTTCGCCTCGTTGGCCTGCATGAATGCATGCGTGTACTCGGGATTGGCTTTACCGAGGTTGCTCGCAATGTTGCGGATCTTTTCGCTGTAAGGCCTGGCCGCACGCATCCGCTCCTGCGCCTTGCGCATTTTGGATGCGGCGACCATTTCCATGGCTTTGGTGATCTTCTTGGTGTTTTCCACCGATTTGATCTTGCCGCGTATTTCCTTGCCTGCTGCCATTGATGGCTCCTTGGGTTATGGATTTACGCGAACGATTTCTTGAACGCAGCGACAGCGGCTTTGAGTTCGGTCTCTGCGTCGGCACAAATCTTCTTCAAGGCCTTCTTGGCATCGCTGTCATCTGCCTTGGCTGGCTTGGCATCCCACTTGGCACCGTTCTTCTCGATGGAGGCCAGCAGCTCGGCGTGCTTGTCCTTCAGGTAGCCATGCAGGCCGTGCTCGAATGCCAGAACCTTCTTGACTTCGATGTCGTCCATGGCACCCATGTTCACTGCGAACAGGGTCACACCCATCAGGCTGATGGGCAGAGGTTGGTACTGGCCTTGCTTGAGCAATTCGGTCACGCGGGCACCGCGGTCCAACTGCTTGCGGGTGGACTCGTCCAGATCGGAGGCGAACTGCGCGAACGCAGCCAATTCACGGTACTGGGCCAAGTCGGTACGGATACCACCGGAGAGACCCTTGATCCAGTTGGTCTGAGCAGCACCACCGACGCGAGACACCGAGATACCGGCGTTAATCGCAGGGCGGATACCGGCATTGAACAGGCTGGTTTCCAAGAAGATCTGGCCGTCGGTAATCGAGATCACGTTGGTCGGCACGAAGGCAGACACGTCACCGGCTTGGGTTTCAATGATAGGCAGAGCGGTCAAAGAACCGGTCTTGCCCTTCACTTCGCCCTTGGTGAAGTCTTCCACGTACTTGGCGTTCACGCGAGCGGCGCGTTCCAGCAAGCGGCTGTGGAGATAGAACACGTCGCCGGGGTAGGCTTCGCGGCCTGGAGGACGGCGCAACAGCAGCGATACCTGACGGTATGCAACGGCTTGCTTGGACAGATCGTCATACACAATCAGCGCGTCTTCACCGCGATCGCGGAAGTATTCGCCCATGGTGCAGCCGGAGTAGGCTGACACGAACTGCATGGCAGCCGATTCAGAAGCCGTAGCGGCCACCACGATGGTGTATTCCATGGCGCCGGCTTGTTCCAGCGCGCGCACCACGTTCTTGACCGAAGAAGCCTTCTGGCCGATCGCAACGTAGACGCAGGTCATGTTCTGACCCTTCTGGTTGATGATCGCGTCGATGGCAACGGCTGTCTTGCCGGTCTGGCGGTCACCAATGATCAGTTCGCGCTGACCGCGGCCAACGGGAACCATGGAGTCAATCGACTTCAGGCCGGTCTGCATGGGCTGGCTAACGGATTCGCGAGCGATCACACCAGGCGCGACCTTTTCGATCACGTCGGTCATCTTGGCATTGATAGGACCCTTGCCGTCGATCGACTGGCCCAGCGCATTGACCACGCGGCCCTTGAGTTCGGGACCCACGGGCACTTCCAGAATACGACCCGTGCACTTGACGATGTCGCCTTCGGAGATGTGTTCGTATTCGCCCAGAATCACGGAACCAACAGAGTCACGCTCAAGATTCAGTGCCAGTCCGTAGGTTGGCAAGCCATCGCTGCCAGCCGGGAATTCCAGCATTTCGCCCTGCATCACGTCAGACAGACCGTGAATGCGGCAGATACCGTCGGTCACCGACACCACGGTGCCCTGATTGCGGATGTCGGCTTTGCCAGACAGTCCTTCAATACGGCTCTTGATCAATTCAGAGATTTCTGCGGGATTGAGTTGCATGACTCTTTCCTTCTTTCTTTAGTTAGGGCTGCAGCGGTGGCACGGGCCTTACGCTGTCAAAGCCACTTTCATTTGTTCCAGACGTGCCTTGACAGATGTATCAAGAACCTCGTCACCCACCACGACACGAATGCCGCCGATCAGCTCAGGCTGCAACTCAACAGAGACATTGAGCTTGCGGGCGAAACGCTTTTCCAGCGTTGCCGCCACGTCCGCCAATGCTGCCGCGTCAATCGGGAAGGCACTGTAGACCACTGCATCCGAAGATCCGCTCTGGGCATTTTTCAAGGCCCGGAACTGCGTGGCAATTTCAGGCAAAGCACCCAAGCGACAGTTCTCAATCACGAGGCGCAAGAAGTTCTTGGCGTGATCGCCAAGAACCGACTTGGCCACACCCGTGATCAGATCAAAGACCTGAGCCGAGGTCACGACGGGGCTGTCTGCAAATTGCAGCAACTGTGCGTTGCCGACAATTGCAGCCAACTCGTCGAGCCAGGCGCTTACCGCAGCCAAGTCGCCCGCGGAAGCCTTGTAAAGGGCTTCGGCATAGGGCCTTGCAATAGTGGCGAGTTCAGCCATGGTGTCCTCTTACAGCTCGGTCTTCAAACGGCCCAGCAAATCCGCATGGACACCGGCATTGACTTCCTTGCGGAGAATCTGCTCGGCACCCTTGACAGCCAGTGCAGCCACTTGCTCACGCAGTGTTTCACGGGCCTTGACGGTTTGCTGTTCGGCTTCAACCTTGGCGGCAGCAATGATCTTGTTGCCCTCTTCGGTTGCTTTGCCCTTGGCTTCTTCAACGATGGCTTGCGCACGGCGTTCCGCGTCAGCCAGGCGACCTGCGGTCTCGTTGCGCGATTTGGCAAGCTCGTCTTCCACGCGCTTGTTAGCGTTGGTCAACTCTGCTTTGGCCTTGTCGGCAGCGGCCAGGCCGTCTGCGATTTTCTGCGCGCGTTCGTCGAGTGCCTTGGCAATCGGTGGCCACACGAATTTCATCGTGAACATCACCAATATGAAGAACACCGCCACTTGCGCGAAGAATGTTGCGTTAATACTCACAACAACACCTCTCTAAGTTGGGAAAGGCGAAAGGGCTTACTTCAGCACGAAGGGGTTGGCGAAGGCGAACATCATGGCGATACCAACGCCAATCAGGAACGCAGCGTCAATCAGACCGGCCAGCAAGAACATCTTGGTTTGCAGTTCATTCATCAGCTCAGGCTGACGTGCTGCAGATTCCAGGTATTTGCTACCCATGATGCCAATACCGATACAGGCACCAACAGCACCCAGGCCAATGATCAGGCCAGCGGCCAATGCGACGAAACCAAGAACGTGTTCCATTTAAGAGCTCCTATGGATTTAAGTTAACGAGAAAACAAGAAAGAAAAAGAACCGACAAACTTAGTGGTGGTCGTGGGCCTGCCCCACATACACCAAGGTCAGCATCATGAAAATGAAGGCCTGCAAAGCAACAATCAGAATGTGAAAGATCGCCCAACCGGTACCCGCAACCACATGACCAAACCACAAGGCGATGCCTGTAGCCGACCCGAAACCAACCGCACCCATGAGTGCGATCAACATGAACACCAGCTCGCCAGCGTACATATTTCCGAACAACCGCATGCCGTGGGATACGGTCTTGGCGGTGAATTCAATCAGTTGCATGCCGAGGTTCAGCACGCCCAGAATCAGGGCAAACACGGGGTTCTTGCTGGTGCCGAATGGTGCGGTCACCATCTCGTGCGCCCAACCACCCATGCCTTTGATCTTGATGTTGTAGTACAGGCAGACCAGCAGCACCGAGCAAGACATGCCCAGGGTCATCGACAGGTCGGCCGTGGGAACCACGCGGAAGTAAGGGATGCTCTGGTCAAGACCGGTGGTTTCCAGAACCATGTGAAACAGATCGACCGGCAAGAAGTCCATGGAGTTCATCAAGAACACCCAGACAAACACCGTCAAGGCCAGAGGGCCGACAAACTTGCGGGACTGCGCGTTGTGCACAATGCCCTTGGCTTGTGTGTCGACCATCTCCAGCAGGATTTCAACGGCAGCCTGCATGCGTCCTGGCACACCGGCTGTGACGCTGCGCGCCACGCGCCACATCACAAACATGCCCACCACACCCAACAGAACCGACCAGAAGATCGAATCCAGATTGAATACGGAAAAATCGATGACACCGGACTGGTGCCCCGTACGCAAATGCGTCAGATGGTGGCCAATGTACTCGCCAGCCGTGAGCACATGTTCCGCAACGTTTTCTTCAGCAGCCATCAGTTACCCGTATCAGTTACTTTTGCCGTTAAGCGTTTCATATTCATACTGGCCTGGGCTTTCGTTTGAAAGCCAATGCGACCCAGTACACCTTTACCGTCACCACCAAGCCAACCAGCATAGCCGGCCAACTCAATCCAATTACCAGACGCTGGGCAGCCAACAGAATGCCCACCGTCACCAAGATCTTGACCAACTCCCAGAGGAAGAAGCTCATCACTGCGGAACCCGCATTGACCGAGGCAAACTTTCCCGTCACACCCCTGGCAAACAGTGCGGCGGGAATAATCACCGCCAGTGCACCGCATGCCGCCGACAAACCCACCGTCTGGCTACCTGTCACAGCCCAGGCAATCAAGGCCACCAGGACTCCAACCGCCAGCTGACCCGCCACCACCCACCAGGGAGAAATGGAGGGATTCTTTTCGCGCAGCGCCCTGGCCTCTGCAGCCGTCAGCGGAGTGAAGTCCGAGACTTCATCCTCTTCTGCTTTCGTATCCGGTGCGATTGTGACCATGTCAGATTACGCCCAGGTTACAGAGTGACTGCCGATTTTGTGCACAGCCAACGATTATACGTAGAAACGCAGCGCTTCATTACAAAGCCTTTACAAATCGGTGATGGCCGCAGCGTTACTGCTACGGCTGCATAATTTGCATTCATTACAGAGCACCTATGGCCACATCCGAACCCCCTGCGCCCCCAACCGGAGCTGCCCGCACCGAATCCCTGATTGAGTACCCCTGCAAGTTTCCCATCAAGGTGATGGGCACCAAGGTCGACGGTCTGGTGCATGCCGTCACCCTGATCACAAAGCAGTTCGACCCGGCCTTTGACGCCAGCACCATTGAGCTGCGCGAGAGCAAGGGTGGAAAATATTTGGGTGTGACCATTACCGTGAACGCCACCAGCCGCGAGCAACTCGACGAGTTGTACCGCACGCTCAGCACCCACCCGATGGTCAAGGTCGTGCTGTAAGGCGGTGAGCATGCTGACATCCCATCTGGGTCGCGTGGAGTACCTGCCGACCTATGCCGCCATGCAGGCCTTTAACGAACAAAGAAACCTGGACGCGGATGCGCCCGCCGCCGACCAGCTCTGGATCTGTGAGCATCCTCCGGTCTATACACAGGGCCTGGCCGGCAAGCCCGAGCACATCTTCAACCCAGCCAACATTCCCGTGGTGCAAACCAACCGCGGCGGCCAGGTGACCTACCACGGCCCGGGCCAGGTGGTGGCCTACCCGCTGATCGACCTCAAACGCGCAGCTTACTTCGTCAAGGAATATGTGTTCCGCATTGAAGAAGCGCTGATCCGCACCCTGATGCATTTCGGCGTGACCGGTCACCGGGTAGCCGGTGCGCCGGGTATTTACGTGCGACTGGATGACCCTGCCGGTCACGCGCCGTTGGAGAATCGGCCGCGCAAGCAGGAAGCCGCAGCACCGTTACCTGATCCGGACTTCACCGGCCTGGGAAAGATCGCCGCACTGGGCATCAAGGTCAGCCGCAACTGCACTTACCACGGCCTGGCACTCAATGTGGCCATGGATTTGGAGCCCTTTGAGCGCATCAACCCTTGTGGCTATGTGGCCTTGAAAACCGTCGACCTTTCTACAATCGGTTACCAGGTCAGTTGGCAGGATGCCGCTGACGTTTTGAGCCACAAACTTGCCACCTATCTCGCGCCCTAACGCGACAACGTACTACCACCTGCCCACACACCATGAGCCACAGCCAAGAAACCTCTAACCCGACCGTGCGGGACGTGCAGAGCACAGAAGATTACAACCCCCTGGCCAAGCAAAAGGCTGCTGCCAAGCTGTCGCGCATTCCGATCAAGGTGCAGTCCGGTGAGGTGCTGAAGAAGCCCGAGTGGATTCGCGTCAAGGCGGGTTCGCCCTCTACGCGCTTTTACGAAATCAAGGACGTGCTGCGCGCCAACAAGTTGGTGACCGTCTGTGAAGAAGCCAGTTGCCCCAACATCGGCGAATGCTTTGGCAAGGGCACTGCCACCTTCATGATCATGGGCGACAAGTGCACCCGCCGTTGCCCGTTCTGCGATGTGGGCCATGGTCGCCCCGACCCACTGGATGTGGACGAGCCAGGCAACCTGGCCAAGACCATAGCTCAGCTCAAGCTTGGCTATGTGGTGATCACCAGCGTGGACCGCGACGATTTGCGCGATGGCGGTGCTGGCCATTTTGTGGAGTGCATTAGCAAGACGCGCGAACTCTCGCCCAAGACCCAGATCGAGGTGCTGGTGCCCGACTTCCGCGGCCGCGATGATCGCGCGCTGGAGATCCTGAAGGCGGCACCGCCGGACGTGATGAACCACAACCTGGAAACCATTCCGCGTTTGTACAAGGAAGCCAGGCCCGGCTCCGACTACCAGTTCTCGCTTAACCTGCTGAAAAAATTCAAGGCGCTGTTCCCCGACGTCACCACCAAGAGCGGCCTGATGGTCGGCCTGGGCGAGACCGACGAGGAAATTCTGGAGGTCATGCGCGACATGCGCGCCCACAACGTGGAGATGCTGACCATTGGCCAGTACCTGGCGCCCTCCACCAGCCACCTGCCGGTGCGCCGCTATGTTCACCCCGACGTCTTCAAGATGTTCGAGGCCGAGGCACTTAAGATGGGCTTCAAGCACGCCGCCGTCGGCGCCATGGTGCGCAGCAGCTACCACGCTGATCAGCAAGCGCATTCCGCAGCGAGTTCTGCGTCCACCACCACAGGAGTTTGAAGATGAAGGTTTTGGTATTGAACGGCGTCAATCTGAACATGTTTGGCAAGCGCGATCCCAAGCAATACGGCACGGTCACGCTGGACGAAATCAACCGCAATCTGGCCGCACTCGGCCGGGAGCTGGGCACGGAAGTGGAATGCTTCCAGACCAATATCGAGGGCGAAATGTGCCAGCGTATCCACCAGGCCTTTGCCGAGCAGGTGGATGCGGTGCTGATCAACGCCGGTGCCTGGACCCATTACAGCTATGGAATACGCGACGCGCTGGCCATACTGAGCTGCCCGATTGTGGAGGTGCATATGTCCAACATCCATGCGCGCGAGGCGTTCCGCCATGTGTCGGTGTTTGCGGAAATTGTGCGCGGCCAGATCTGCGGCTTTGGCGCCGACAGTTACCTCCTAGGCCTGCGCGCCGGTGTGGCCGCAGCACAGTCGGCAAAAAACTAGACTCCATTCGGAGCGTGACTTCTTGCGCGTTCCACCAAAACTAATAACGAGACACAGCATGCAAAACCAAACCCATTACCAAGCAAAAGCCGAACGCTACGACGGCACCATGCCCTACCGCCAGTGCGGCAAAAGCGGCCTCAAGCTGCCCGCCGTCACCCTGGGTCTGTGGCACAACTTTGGCGATGCCACGCCGTTTCAAACCCAGCGCGACATGTTGCGCACGGCTTTTGATCTGGGCATTAACCACTTCGATCTGGCCAATAACTACGGCCCGCCCTATGGTAGTGCCGAGACCAATTTCGGTGAGCATCTGCGGCGCGATTTCAAGCCCTACCGCGATGAGCTGATCATCTCCAGCAAGGCCGGTTGGGACATGTGGCCTGGCCCCTATGGCCAGGGTGGCGGCTCGCGCAAATACGTGCTCGCCAGTCTGGACCAGAGCCTCAAGCGCATGGGCCTGGACTATGTGGACATCTTTTACTCGCACCGCTTTGACCCGGATACCCCGCTGGAGGAAACCATGGGAGCCCTGGCCACGGCAGTGCAACAGGGCAAGGCCTTGTATGTTGGCATCAGCAGCTACTCGGCCGGCAAGACACGTGAGGCCGCCGCCATCCTGAAAAGCATGGGCGTACCGGCGCTGATTCACCAGCCGTCCTACAGCCTGCTCAACCGTTGGATTGAAGAAGAGCTTCTGGATACATTGGAAGATACCGGCATGGGCTGCATTGCCTTCAGTGCCTTGGCCCAAGGCCTGCTGACCGACAAGTACCTCAATGGCACTCCCGCCGATGCGCGCATCAACCGTCCGGGTGGCGGCTCGTTCACTGCCGACCACCTGAGCGCGCAAAACCTGCAGCATGTGCGTGCACTCAACGAGATTGCCCAGGCACGTGGCCAAAGCCTGGCGCAAATGGCCGTGGCCTGGGTGCTGCGCGACGCGCGTGTGACCTCGGCGCTGATTGGCGCCAGCCACCCGGCTCAAATTACAGAGCTGGTGGGCGCCATGCAGCAACTGAGCTTCTCTGCTTCGGAGTTGGCCGCCATTGACCAGCATGCGGTGGAAGGCGGCATCAACCTCTGGCAAAAACCCTCCACCGATCAGCGCCCAAATTGAAGGTTGCCTCCGAGCAGCGCAGCGCCACGCTGTTGGCCTTGGCCGCCATTGTGCTGTGGGGGACGCTGGCGCCTTTGGGCGTGTCCTTGCAGCATGTGCCGCCTTTTCTGCTGACGGGTCTGGGCCTGCTGGTGGGCAGCGTGATAGGCCTGCCGCTATCGGGTTGGAATCTGGCCCGATGGAAGGTGCCGCCGACCACGCTGGGCCTGGGGGTGTACGGCCTGTTTGGCTTTCACTTCCTGCTGTTTATCGCGCTGCGCCACGCACCGCCGGTACAGGCCAATTTGGTGAACTACCTGTGGCCCTTGGGCATCGTGCTGATGGCGCCGTTGTTCCTGCCCGGCCTGAAGCTGCGTGCCTTGCACGTGGCGGCCGCGCTGATTGGTTTTACTGGAGCGGCGCTGGCGATTGTGGGCGGGCGTGAGCTGCAGACCGGCTTTGCCTGGGGCTATATTCCGGCACTTTGCTCGGCCTTTGTCTGGGCCAGTTACTCCCTTCTTTGCCGGCGTGTGCCAGCCTTTCCGAGTGCCGCCATTGGGCTGTTCGGCCTGGTGTCAGGCCTGCTGTCCCTGCTCTGCCATGTGCTGCTGGAACCTGCGGTGACGCTCAGTGCCACCGATGGGATGCTGCTGCTGGCGATGGGCCTGGGGCCCTTGGGCGCAGCCTTTTACCTGTGGGACGCGGCACTCAAACGTGGCGACCCGCGTCAGATCGGCGTTTTGTCATTCCTGACGCCGCTGCTGTCCACGCTGGCCCTGCTGGGCCTGCGCTCCGAGGTTCCCAGCCCCAGCCTGATGGCCGCGGCCGTGATGATTGTGGGCGCGGCCGTGATGGGCTCGCGGGTTACGAGCTAAGACAGCAACTAGGCCCGCACCATGAGTTGGGCCGGATCCTCCGACTCCAGCACCTTCTGCGCCCAGGGTGCGAGCTTGGCAGCGTCCGAGCGCAGGATCTCCTGCTTGACCGCGAGAATTTGTGCCGGGTGCATGGAAAAGCTGCGCAGGCCCAGGCCCAGCAACAAGCGGGTCAGAGCGGTGTCTCCCGCCATTTCGCCACAGACGCTGACATCCTTTCCCTGCGCACGGCAGGCGGCAATGGTATTGGCCAAGAGATGCAACACCGCCGGATGCAGCGGATCGTACAAGTGCGCAACCGATTCATCGGCGCGGTCGATCGCCAGCGTGTACTGGATCAGATCATTGGTGCCTATGGACAGAAAGTCAAAATGCTTGAGGAACAGCGGCAGACTGAGTGCAGCCGCCGGTATCTCAATCATGGCGCCCAGTTTGACCGGGCCATAGGCCGCGCCGCGATTGTCGAGCATGGCGCGCGCATGGTCGATATGCGCCAAGGTCTGGCGGATTTCACGCGCATGGGCCAGCATGGGCACCAGCAGATGCACCTGTCCATGGGTAGCGGCGCGCAGGATGGCGCGCAGCTGGGTCAAAAACATGGCCGGATCGGCCAGACTCCAGCGGATGGCGCGCAGGCCCAGCGCCGGATTGAGGTGGGCATCATCACGGATGGAATCATCCAGGGGCTTGTCGGCCCCCACATCCACCGTGCGTATCGTGACCGGCAGGCCCTTCATGCCTTCGACCGCGCGCTTGTACGCCTGGTACTGCTCCTCTTCGTCCGGCAGCTTGCCTTGGCGGCCCATGAACAAGAACTCGCTGCGAAAAAGGCCCACGCCCAGGGCTCCTGCCTTGAGCGCCGATTCCGCATCTTCGGGCATTTCAATATTCGCCAGCAACTGCACTTTTTCACCGTCCATGGTGACCGCCGGGGTGTGCAGCAGGCGTTGCAAGCGGCCGCGCTCGAGTTCGCCCTGGCGCTGCTTGAAGCCGTATTCCGCCAGGATGATGGGCGAGGGGTCGACAATCACCACACCCGAATCGCCGTCGATGATGACCCAGTCGTCCTGCCGCACCAACTGACTGCAGGTGCGCGCACCCACCACGGCCGGGATATCCATGCTGCGGGCGACGATGGCGGTGTGCGACGTGCGACCGCCGACATCGGTGATAAAGCCGGCAAACACGCTTTGCTTGAACTGCAGCATGTCGGCGGGCGACAGGTCATGCGCCACCAGCACCAGCGGTACGTCCACCGTATCGTCCAGCAACAGGTCCTGCTGTGAGGGCTTGCGCGTATGCCGCTGGGTGTGCACCGTAATCGGTGAGGCAGCGCCCTTCATGGCACGCAACACGCGCTCCACAATCTGTTCCAGATCGGCCTTGCGCTCGCGCAGATAGGCGTCTTCCATTTCGTCAAATTGGCGCGCAATCACTTCCAGCTGGGTGGTCAGCGCCCACTCCGCGTTGTAGAGGCGGTCGGTAATCCAGTGCTTCACGCCGCTGACCAATTCCACATCTTGCAAGAGCATCAGATGCACGTCCAGCAAGGCACCCAGTTCATGCGGTGCCTCCTTGGGACCCATGCGGGTGATGCTCTCCTGCAGGCGGCGTATCTCATCGACCACGGCATCGCGCCCCGAGCGCACCCGATCAATTTCCGAGGGGATCTGAGCCGCTGAGATGAAGTAGTGGGCCACATCCACCCGGCTCGAAGCCACCAGCACCGCGCGCCCAATGGCCACGCCGCGGGACACCGCCAGACCGTGAATGGAAAAGCTCAAGCTGCGCCTCCAGCGCTCACCATCCTATCCAATGGATCTGCGGCCATCACTCGCCCTCACCAAATTTGTCGGCAATCAAGGCCAGCAAGGCGTCCATGGCCTCCTGCTCGCGCTCGCCACTGGTCTCCAACTGGACTTCGCTGCCGATCCCTGCGGCCAGCATCATCACGCCCATAATGCTCTTGGCGTTGACGCGGCGCTCACCGCGCGTCATCCACACTTCGCAGGGAAAGGAACCGGCCAGCTTGGTGAGCTTGGCGGACGCACGGGCGTGCAAGCCCAATTTATTGACTATGGTCGTGTTGCTGTTGATCATTGATTTTTCTCTGCTGATTCTGGGGCGCGGTCACCGCGACCTGCATGATGCTTTGGGTGCCACCGGCCAACGCGCGGGCTACCAGTACGTCGAGTGCTTCATGGCTGTAATTCACGGTGCGCAACAACATGGGCAAATTGACACCCGCCACCAGCTTGGACTGCACGCCATCCACCACTTTTTGCGCGATATTGCAGGGCGTGGCGCCAAATACGTCGGTCAGCACCAGGGTGCTGGGCGTGGCCAGTTGGGCCAACAATTCCAAGGCGTGCGCGCGGGTGAGCTCGGGGGCTTCGCTGGGTGGCACATCCAGAGCGAGAATGCCTGACTCCACACCTGGAAACACGTGCAACACCCCGGCGCGCAGGGCACTGGCCAGCGGGGCGTGGGCGATGATGAGAATGCCTGTGTTCATGTAAGTGCCATGTTGCGCTGATTATGGCTTTTTTGGCGCGCCGCAAAGTGCGGCACAACGCACATTGTCGCTCATGCAAAAACAAGGCCCCCATTCAGCCCCCGGCCAGTCTCATCGGATGCGGGCTTCGCCGACCAGGCTATCTATCTGTTCAGGACCCAGGTGTTCGGCATAGGCGGCAATCTGGTACAGCTCCGACCCGAACACCTGCCACTTGAAGCGCGCCTGCAGGGTCTGTCCGTCCGCGCGTTTGCCGTCCACCGACACATCAAAACTGGTCTGCGCGTCGCCGCTGTTGGCAGCCGGATGCACCGCACGGGCCTGCACCTGGGCCAGGCCCGACTTGCGCAACTCGGCCATCAGCGCCTGTGCCTGCACCACATCCGCCGCCTGAATGCGACTGATGGCAAACAGCGCACCCTCCACCTCACAACCCGACATCTCCATGGCCAGGCTGATGCCCGCCAAGGAAACCTGACGGGTGGCCGAATCCGGTTTGCAGGGCAACAAGGTGCTGAGGTGGCCCAACTGCACAGCACGCCAATTCAGCGCGGGTGAACAGGCTGCCAAAGTGCACAGCAAGACCCACAGGTATGGCGCAAAGCGCTGCCTCACTTCAGGGCGCCAAATACCTTGCTCAGGATGGCACTGCCATAGCCCAGCGGATTTTGGCGGATCTTCTTTTCTTCCTCGGAAATCATGAAGAACAGCCCGTCCAGCGTCTTGGCGGTGACGTATTGCTGAATGTTGGCGTCTTCCTTCTTGACCAAGCCCAGCTCGGACGCCTTGCCCGCGACCTGGTTGTATTTGTCGGCCAGGCCCACCTTGGCGGTGGCCTGGGTCACCACCGGCAGAAATTGGGTCGCCAGTGCCGGGCGGGTCTTGCTGGCAAAGTAGTCGGTCACCCCGGTGTTCCCTCCACTCAGTATGGCCTTGGCGTCGCTCACCGACATGGTATTCACGGCATTCAGCAGCAGCGCCTTGGACTGCGGCACTGCAGCCTCGGCGGCCCGGTTCATGGCGGTAAGCAACTCATCCACCCGGTCTCCCTGGCCAAAGGTGCGCAGCAACTGGGCCGCATCATTGAGATAACCCGGCAGGGGAATGCGCACCCGGTCATTGCCCAGGAATCCGTCCTTGGCACCGAGCAGGCCCACGGCCGACAGCGCCGCTTTTTCCAGCGCTGCCTTCATGCCCTTGCTTGCATCGGCATTGGAGAGATCATCCAGCGTCAGAGCTTGGGCCTGAGTACCGACTGCCAAGCTGAACAATGCCAACAGCGGAGTCAAATTAAACAGTCTTCTGTCCATGGAATGCCCTTTCTTGATCTACCCCCAATGTGCCGCCACTGCTCTGCTGGTCTGTGGCGGCTGACCGTGGATTATCAGCCTTGCGCTTGTGCCAGCAGGGTGGCAGCGTCGCTCACTTCAAATTTGCCGGGACCTTCGTTGTTCAGGCTCACAACCTTGCCGTCCTTGACCAGCATGGAATAGCGGTTGCTGCGCAGGCCCAGACCCTTGCCGGTCAGGTCCAGCGTCAGGCCGGTGGCCTTGGCAAAGGCAGCATCGCCGTCAGCCAGCATGCGCACCTTGGTGCCGGTCTTTTGGTCGCGCGCCCAGGCTCCCATGACGAATGCGTCGTTGACGCTGATGCACCAGATCTCGTCCACACCAGCGGCCATGAAGGCTTCATACGAGGCCACGTAGCCGGGCACGTGTTGGGCCGAGCAGGTGGGCGTAAAGGCACCGGGCAATGCGAACAGGGCGATGGTCTTGCCGGCAGAGGCCTTGGCCACGTCGACTGCATTCGGGCCTATGCTGCAGCCCTCACCCTCCACTTCGGAATATTCCATCAGTGTGCTTGCGGGAAGGGAATCGCCTACTTGAATCATGGAAAACTCCTATTTATAAAAACGAATGCTACAAAGCAAAACGGCCCACAATTGTGAGCCGTTTATCAAAGTCCTGCAGGGGACAAGTCCAAAGACTTAAACCGCTGCAGCCTTTTGCACCAGACGGGTCGCAACCCAGTTCTTGGTTTTCGAAATCGGACGGCTTTCCGTGATTTCAATCATGTCACCCATCTTGTACTCGCCCTTTTCGTCATGGGCGTGGTACTTGCTGGATTTGCCGACAATCTTGCCGTAGAGTTCGTGTTTGACACGACGCTCAATCAGCACAGTGACTGTCTTGGCACGCTTATCGCTGACCACCTTGCCAATCAAGGTGCGCTTGAGGGATTTTTTAGCTTCCGTCATGTGGGCTCCTTATTTGGCCGCAACGCTAGGCGTTGCTTTTGCGGTTGCAGTTTCAGCGCTTTGCTTCTCGACAAGAATAGTCTTGGCGCGAGCAATATCACGGCGCGCAATGCGCAGCGTAGCGGTGTTGTTGAGTTGTTGCGTGGCTTTTTGCATACGCAGGCCAAAGTGGGCTTTTTGCAGCTCTTTGACTTCTGTTTGCAGACCAGCAACGTCTTTTTGGCGCAGTTCAGTAGCTTTCATTTCTTTAATCTCCTGATTACTGGCCAATCATGCGGGCCACAAAGGTGGTACGCAAAGGCAGCTTGGCAGCAGCCAAACGGAACGCTTCACGGGCCAACTCTTCGGTCACGCCGACGATTTCAAACACGATTTTTCCGGGCTGAATTTCAGCCACGTAGTACTCGGGATTGCCTTTACCGTTACCCATACGCACTTCAGCAGGCTTTTGGGAGATCGGCTTGTCGGGGAACACGCGGATCCAGATACGGCCACCACGCTTCACGTGACGGGAAATTGCACGACGTGCAGCTTCGATCTGGCGAGCCGTCAGACGGCCGCGGTCAGTACATTTGAGACCGAAGTCACCGAAGGCGACCGAGCTTCCGCGGGTCGCGATACCGGTGTTACGGCCTTTTTGCTCTTTGCGGTATTTCCGGCGAGCGGGTTGCAACATGGTTATTCTCCTTTACCGTCAGCTGCTGCAGCTGGCGCGGCTTTACGTACGCGCTTAACGGCTGATGGGTTGGCATTGGCACCAAGTGCTTCTGCGGGCTTGTCGCTGCCGTCTGCGGGAGCAGCATTGGCACCGGCAGGACGACGCGCACCAGCGGCCGGGCGACGGTCACCGGAGGGGCGTGCGCCACCACGGTCATCGCGACGCGGGCCACGGGGGCGACGCTCTTCGTCATTGCGGGGTTCAACAGCGGCAGGCAGGTCGTTACGACCCAGCGTGTCACCCTTGTAAACCCAGACCTTGACGCCGATCACACCATAGGTGGTCCTGGCTTCGGAGGTACCGTAGTCAATGTCGGCACGCAGGGTGTGAAGTGGCACGCGACCTTCGCGATACCACTCGCAACGAGCGATTTCAATGCCGTTCAAACGACCAGACGACATGATCTTGATGCCCAGAGCGCCCAAACGCATGGCGTTTTGCATGGCGCGCTTCATGGCACGGCGGAACATGATGCGCTTTTCGAGCTGCTGCGTAATGCTGTCGGCAATCAGCTTGGCATCGATTTCAGGCTTGCGCACTTCTTCGATGTTCACTGCGACGGGCACATTCAGCATCTTGCCGAGTTCGCGCTTGAGGTTCTCGATGTCTTCGCCCTTCTTGCCGATCACCACACCCGGACGTGCCGAGAAAATGGTGATACGTGCGTTCTTGGCAGGACGCTCGATCAAGATGCGCGAAACCGACGCGTTCTTGAGCTTGGCCTTCAGGTACTCACGCACCTTGATGTCTTCGGCCAACATGCCGGCGAAATCACGGTTGCTGGCGTACCAGCGTGAGGACCAGTTACGGCTAACGCTCAGGCGAAAGCCGGTTGGGTGGATTTTTTGTCCCATATCTTCCTGGCCTCTTTCAGTTACCAACCGTCACGTACACATGGCACGTGGGTTTTCTGATTTGGTTTCCGCGACCTTTGGCGCGGGCCGTGAAGCGACGCAGAGAAGCACCTTGTTCGACGTAGATGGTCGTAACCTTCAGCTCGTCGATATCGGCACCGTCATTGTGCTCAGCATTGGCAATCGCAGACTCCAGAACCTTCTTGATGATCACAGCAGCTTTTTTCTGTGTGAATTGCAAGATGTTCAGGGCTTGATCAACTTTTTTGCCGCGAATCAGGTCCGCGACCAGACGCCCTTTGTCTACCGACAAACGAACGCCACGAAGG
>CAIMZI010000071.1 GCA_903845935.1 uncultured beta proteobacterium
GCAGTGCTGTTGAGCCTCCATATCTGCATGCGCATTCGTCCAGCCTCGTTGACCGCCGCAGCTCCTCCTTCGAGCTGCCAAGTGACCCATAGGGTTAGCCCAATGGAAACCAATGCAACGACCAGCAGCACCGCGCCAATGGTGACCAGTTTGGTGGAGAGTGAGTGCTGCTTTTGCATGACCATAGACTAACCGGCGCCACATCATGATTCAAGCGCATCAGGTGATTACTACCAAAGTTGTACCTCAGATAGTACCGAAGATGTAGGTAAGAAAATGAGCCTTGCCCAAACGGTGTCCATCAGAAAATGCACCATGCAGTGCCACGAACGATTTGACACAGCAATTTAACTGGACAATCAGGAAGTTGCTTGTGTCACTTGACACGATGACGCTCGAATTCTGCTACAGCTCAATCCGTCTGTTTGGATGCACTCTGAATCGCAGGTTCTGGAGCATCACTAGCACCTTCTACCCCCCAGCTTTGCCAGTCTTCGCCAAACAGTTCATAGGGATGTTGGGTGCGGTCGGAGCCGTTGCCGCACATCATGTCGCTGGCCGCGCAGTACTTGTCACACCCCCAACACAGCCGCTCTGGGTTCGCCGGGTGGATGGGAAACTTTTTCTGGATCATGGGTACTTCAGAGTGAGCGCTCAGGCATCCATCCTAGCGTGTCAGTTGCGCATACAGCAATGCCAGGCGGCGCGGCAACTCGGCCGGGCGTTTCACAATCGTGAAGCTGTGCTTGCCAAAGATATGCGGCAGGTAGTCTTCGGCGCTCTGATCCACCGTGACGCAGAACGGGCGCAGGCCCATTTTGCGTGCCTCGCTCAGCGCATACCGCGTGTCTTCGATGCCATAGCGGCCCTCGTAGTAGTCGTTGTCATTGGGTTTGCCGTCGGTCAGGATCAGCAGCAAACGCTCGCGCGATTTTTCTTTGGCCAAGAGCGCGCTGGACTGGCGTATGGCCGCACCCATGCGGGTGTAGAAGGCCGGCTTGATCTGTGCAATGCGACCACGCACCTGGGCGTTGAAGCCCTCATCAAAGCGTTTGAGTTCCACCATGCTGACGGCATGGCGCTGGCGTGAGCTAAAGCCATAGAGGGCAAAGCGGTCGCGCGTTTCCGACAGCGACTCGGCAAACAGCGACAGGCTGTCACGGATCACGTCGATCACGCGCAGCTCTTCGCTGATGGCCGCCTCGGTGGACAGCGACAAATCGGCCAGCAGCAGGCAGGACAGGTCGCGCTGGTTGCGCCGCACCTGCTGGTAACAGTCCTGCTGGCCTGAGCCGGCATCTGTGCGGGCACGGATCAGCGCGTCCAGATCAATCTCGTCGCCATGCGACTGTCGCCGGCGCACCTGGCGTTCCGGATTCAGCAGGGCCAGTTGGTGGTGCAGGCGGCGTTGCTCCTGGCGCAGGCGTTCCGGCAGCTCAGCCGGGGGCGCATCGTTCATGGGGCTGATGCGCAGGCTGCAATGCGCCGGTAGCAAGGTCTGGCGCTTGTAGTCCCACTCGGGCAGCAAGATAGCGGGGGTCGCCGAAGCAGGCGCCGCCTCTTCGCGCGCCGCGCGGTCCAGGTTCATGCGCAGGGCGCGCGCCACGGAGCGCTGATCGTCTGAGATGCTCAACGCATCCAGGTCATCGGCCGCGCGGGCCAGGTCTTCGTCTTCGTTCTCCTGCACATCGTGCTGCACCTTGGCGTATTCGCTCCAGCTGAAGATGGACTCGGGCCGGAACAGCAGCAGACCGCCCGGGCGCTCGGGCATATCGGCGTCTTCGGCTTTGCGGCGTTTGTCATCCTGCTGCTTGGTGCTGGTGGGACTGTCGGCCAGGTCTTGTGCGAAGTCGTCTTCGGCCCCGGCCTTTTTTGTCAATGCAGTTGCACGCTGCGTGCACGGCGCCAACCACAGCAGCACCGGCTCCGGCGCTCGTGCACCGGGGATCAGCGTGATAGTGCTGTCCGGATGGCGCAGCGCCTGGCGGATGCTGCGCTCGGTGCGTGCCTCTTCGGGCGGCAGCTTGAGCGGGTCGGGCCGGCGCAGCAACTCGGCCTGCACCAGCAGCCAGTAGCTGGCCGCGAGACCCCGGTAGTTGCTCAGCAGGTGCATGGTGCCCTGCTGGTTGCGTGTAACCCAGTCGCCGTCGTCCGGAGCCGCAGCGCATAGCGCGGTAAGCCAACGGTACAACGCCAGATTCAGTTCTGCCGTGGCATAGGCATCGACCAGGCCCGGCAGCCGCAGGGCCTGCGCGTCCACAGAAGCCAGTTCCACCTTGGTATGCACCCCGGCCATGCGCTCCAGCACCGTGCGGCGCGCGCCATGTCGCACCCCGGCCGTGGCATCAACCTTCAGGACATGGGCACCGCCCAGCGCCCGAAACAGCAGGCCGAGTTCTCCGCGCAATGGCTCCAACGGCACGCTAGCGGCATGTCCGCGCTGGCCCGCCATGCGGGTCAGCGTCTTGTGCCACCAGAGTCCTACGTGCTCTTCCACTTCAATCACCCAGGATGGCTTGCACCACCTGCATCAGGGAACGCACCATCTCCGGATCGTCGGTGACGCATTCGATCATGGCGACGCGGCAAGCCAGATGGGGCTCGCAGCCCTGCATGATCAGGCGCGCCACGTCCACCAGCAGACGCGTCCCCGGTGCCTCTTCCAGGTCGTGGTCAGCGGTCTGACGCAGGGCGCGTGCCAGCGTCACCAGTTGCTTGGCCAGTGGCGCGGCGATGCCGGTTTCTCCCACCACAATCTGCTGCTCCAGCGCCGCATCTGGAAAGTCAAAGGCCAGCGACACAAAGCGCTGCCGCGTACTGGGCTTCAAGGCTTTCATCAGATGCTGGTAGCCGGGGTTGTAGGAGACCACCAGCATGAATTCGGGCGGCGCCTCCAGCACGACGCCGAGGCGGTCAATCGGCAGGATGCGCCGGTCGTCGGAGAGTGAGTGCAGCACTACCGTGGTGTCCTTGCGCGCCTCGACAATTTCGTCCAGGTAGCAGATGCCGCCCTGGCGCACGGCTTGCGTCAAGGGGCCGTCCACCCAGTACGTGCCGTCCGCGCCAATCAGGTGGCGGCCCACCAGATCGGCAGCACTCAGGTCGTCGTGGCAAGAGACGGTGAACAGCGTGCGCTGCAGGCGCGCCGCCATGTGTTCCACAAAGCGGGTCTTGCCGCAGCCGGTCGGGCCCTTGAGCAGGATGGGCAGGCGGCTTTTCCAGGCCATCTGGAACACCTCGACTTCCTGGTCGATGGCGACATAGGCCGGGATATCGGGCAGCTGGGATTTGTGCAGGGAAAGCAGTGTCATGGTGGGAACCTTCGTGGGGTAAAAATCAGTCAAGCAGAAAGGCCAGGCCAATGGCCACGGTCACTCCCAGGAGATACAGCGCCATCAGGAGGCGCCAGAACCGGCGCACTGTGCGCAGGCCCATGAAATGGTCGACCAACAGTTGGCCCTTGAGCCACATGGCTGCCAGCACCAGCAGCACAAAGCTGCGCTCGGGAAAACAGTTCGGGCCGTAGTAGCTGAGCAGAGTCAACAGCAACAGGGCACAGCAGACGAGGGGCAGGCGCTGCGCCGCCGGTGGAAGAGCGTGTTGGGGGTGTGCCATCAGTGCAAAACATAGACCAGCACAAAAAGCATGATCCAGACCAGATCCACCATGTGCCAGTAAGAACTTCCGGTCTCGATGCCGGTGTGCGCGCGGGCGCTGTAGTGGCCGCGCAAGGTGTGGTGGATGAGCACCGAGACAATCACCATGGCCATCAGCACATGCATGAAGTGAAAAAAGGTGAGCGACAGATAAAACATGTCGAACAGGTTGCGCGAGAGCTGCATACCAATGTCCGCATCGTGGCTGAACTCCAGCACTTTGAGAACAAGAAATGCGGCGCCCAGAACCCAGGCGCC
>CAIMZI010000072.1 GCA_903845935.1 uncultured beta proteobacterium
CATCAACAAATACAGCAACAACGTGATGGCGCAGCAGGTGTTCCTGACCCTTGGGCGGGTCGTGGCAGCGAGCGCCATGGGTGCTAATGGCGAAGTTCCGGCAAGCGATGCACCGCCGAGCAGCGGCAGCTTTACAGCCTCCCAGGCCGTGCTGCAACGCTGGTGGAAGGAGCGCATCGGCGACTCCGAGATGCCGGTATGGGACAACGGCTCCGGTCTGTCGCGCCAGGAACGTATCAGCGCGCAGGGCCTGGCACGCCTGCTGCAAGTGGCCTGGCGCTCGCCCACCATGTCGGAGCTGATGAGTTCACTGCCGATCAGCGGCGTGGACGGCACGCTCAAGCGCTTCAAATCGAAAACGGTGGGGAGCGCCCATCTCAAGACCGGCACGCTCAGCAACGCCCTGGCCCGCGCAGGCTACGTGGACGGCGCCAGCGGTAAGCGCTATGTGCTGGTGGCCCTGATCAACCACGCCAATGCCAACACCGATGCCGCCCGCGCCGTGATGGAGACGCTGGTGGATTGGACCGCGAGGGATAACTGAATTTCGCCGCCGGGCCGCCCCACGGCGAAACGCACCCCCGTGGGGGGCAGTGCAGCACACGAAGTGGCAGCGTGGGGGCACTTATCTTCAGGCTGCGGCGCGCTGCAGCCGATCGCGCACGCCGTCCCACGCCACGTCGTCGGGCGGTGTTTCCACCCAGATCAGCTTGACGCGCAGGGCATCGAACTCGCGCAGCACCGAGAACAACTCGTGTGCCGTCACGGCCGCATCGGAGGGCATGCGGCGCAGCTCGATCTGGCACGCGGAGGATTTCAGCGGCACGCGCGAATAAATGGCAATCGTCTTGCCCGGCGCGGCCGACTTGCCTACGTCGTTGCCCAGCAGGTCCAGCGCCTGCTGCAAGGCTTGGGCGTCCATCAGGCGCACGGTGGCGTTGGGCGCGTAATGCGACTCCAGTGTGCCGGAGGCGCGCGGCGCAACTTGTCCCTGGGCCTCCAGCAATTCCAATTCTTCCGGCGAAATCAGCTTACGGCCGCAAGCTGCCGCCACCTGTTCGCTGGTGATGGCACCCGGACGCAACAGCACCGGGGCACCCCGCGTGCAGTCGATGATGGTGGACTCAATGCCCACCTCGCAGGGCCCGCCATCCAGAATCAGCAACTCCGGTCTATCGTTAAACTCATCTGCCACATGGCGGGCCGTGGTTGGACTGATACGGCCAAAACGGTTGGCACTGGGCGCTGCCACGCCCCAGACTACCGGCTCGTCCGCCGTGGGCTGGCGCAGGGCGGCCAGCACGGCTTGGGCCACCGGGTGCGCCGGGCAGCGCAGACCAATGGTGTTCTGGCCACCGGCCGCCACAGCGCCCACGCCTTCGCGGCGCGGCAGGATCAAAGTCAGTGGCCCCGGCCAGAAGGCCGACATCAGCTGCTGGGCAAACGAGGGCACGCGACCTGCGTAATGCGCCACGCCCGACATGCCGCCGTCAAAGGCCGCTACATGCACGATCAGCGGATGGTCGGCGGGCCGACCCTTGGCCTCGAAAATGGCGGCAACAGCGGTGGCATTGTCAGCGTCCGCTCCCAGGCCGTAGACGGTCTCGGTGGGTAGGCCGATCAGGCTTCCGGCACGCAGAGCCTGAGCGGCCGCGCCAATCGCCTCGGGTGCGAACTCCACACCATCGGCAAACACATAGGCGGACACGATCATGGTGCGGCCCTTTCAAAAAAGTTAAAAGGCTTGTTAAAAAGCGTCGATGCCCAGAATCTGTGCGGCCTGCCGGGCCGTGCTGCGCACCTGTTCTATCGTGCTGCCGGTGATGTTCAAGTGGCCCATCTTGCGGCCCTTGGCTGCGCGCAACTTGCCATACAGATGCAAATGCGTGCCCGGCAGGGCCAGCACTTTTGCCCAGGGCGGCACGCCACCCTCGGGCCAGAGGTCGCCCAACAGATTGAGCATGATGGCCGGGCTGTGCTGACGCGGCTGCACCAGCGGCAGATTGGCCAGGGTGCGCACCTGCAGCTCGAACTGCGACAGGTCGCAGGCATCCATGCTGTAGTGGCCGCTGTTGTGCGGACGCGGTGCCATCTCGTTCACCACCAGGCCGCCCAGGCCCAGTGCCGCCGGGTCGGCCTCATCCAGCACAAAGAACTCCACGCACAGCACGCCGACATAACTCAGTTCTTCGGCAATCGACTTGGCGGCGGCAATGGCGCGCTCGGCCAAGGCGTCGGGCACGTTGCCCGGATACACCTCGGTCACCGCCAGGATGCCTTCCCGGTGCAGATTGCGCTGCAGAGGCAGATTCACGCTGTCGCCATTGGACGCGCGCGCCACGATGACCGAGCATTCCAGTTGCAGCGGTAGCATTTTTTCCAGCACGCACGGGCTTTGCTGCATATGGCCCCAAGCCTCGGCCAACTCGGCGCGGTTCGTCACGCGCGCCTGGCCCTTGCCGTCGTAGCCCATGCGGGCGGTTTTCAAAATGCCTGGAAAGAGATGGGCACCCACGCTCGCTAGTTGCTCCGCTGTATCGATCACGGCGTATGGCGCGCAGGGCACGCCGCAGCGCACAAAGTGGGCCTTCTCTGCCGCGCGGTCCTGTGCTATTGCCACGCAAGCGGCGGCTGGTGATACCGGGCGGGTCTTGGCCAGCTCGGCCAGCGCCGGTGCCGGCACATTCTCAAACTCGGTGGTGATGGCCTGGCACAGCAGGCCCAGGCGCTCCAGCCCCACCGGATCGGTGTAGCTGGTTTGGATATGGTGGTGGCTAACGCGCCCGGCCGGGCTCAGTGGATCCGGGTCCAGCACAGCGGTGAAAAAGCCC
>CAIMZI010000073.1 GCA_903845935.1 uncultured beta proteobacterium
CCGCTGGTCAAATTTAGTTGAAAGTTTTTTTATTCACTCTGATTACCAAATCTGACCACGCCGTAATCAGCGAAGCCCTCGATTATGACATGGTTTTGAGTGACCTAAACGCGATAGCGGTCGTTGCCAGCTCCAAGCTTGGCCAATAGCGCTGGTGCGATAGCAAGCAAGGGCAACACCTCGTCGGCGGCACCATGCAGGATCGCCTCACGGGGCATGCCAAAGACCACACAGCTCGCCTCATCCTGTACATAGTTGTAGCTGCCACAGTCGCGCATCTCTTTCATTGCCTTGGCGCCGTCGTTGCCCATGCCGGTCAACATGATGCCAAAGGCATTGCGCCCCACCACGCGGGCTGCCGATTTGAACAGCACCTCCACCGAGGGCTTGTGCCGGTTCACCAGTTCCCCATCCTCTACCTGGCACAAGTAATTGGCGCCGCTTTTTTCTATGCGGAACTGCTTGCCGCCGGGTGCAATATAGGCATGACCAGGCAGAATGCGCTCGCCCTGGGCCGCCTCCTTCACCGCAATCTGGCACAAACCATTCAGGCGGGCTGCAAAACTGGTGGTGAATCCGGGTGGCATATGCTGGGTAATGACGATTCCGGGAGCGTCCGCAGGCATTCGCACCAAGATTTCCTTGATCGCCTCGGTGCCTCCGGTAGATGCCCCTATGCAGATCAGTTTTTCGGTGGAGACTCTTCCGATCGACGCATTGCGCGTCTGAGGCGTTGTCGAGGCATTCCCGCTGGCCGACGGAGCGGTGCTCCGGCGCACGTGAGCCTGGGCCGCGACCCGGACCTTGTCCACAATCTGACTGGCAAGATCGTTGATGCCGTCCACCACGCCAATGCGGGGCTTGGCAACAAAGTCCACTGCGCCCAACTCCAGCGCCCGCATGGTCACCTCGGCACCACGCTCGGTCAGTGTCGAGATCATGAGCACTGGCATGGGCCGCAGCCGCATCAGCCTTCCCAAAAACTCGATGCCATCCATTTTTGGCATTTCGATGTCCAGCGTAAGCACATCCGGATTGAGCTCGCGGATCATTTCCCTGGCAATCAGCGGGTCGTTGGCCGTGCCCACGCATTCCATGTCGGATTCCCGGTTAATGATCTCAGCCAACAGGCTACGCACTAGAGCCGAATCATCCACCACCAGCACACGAATCTTCTTAGTCAAACCGCATCCTCAAAACAAATCGACCGACCCACCGGCATTCGACTTCGCCACCGTGGCGGCATTGCCTCGACGTTCTTCCACCGCCAGCGTTTCAGGATGGGAATGGGCCAGGCGCTTTACCAGTGCCTTGCCAGTCACCGGAAAGTAGCACACCTTGCGTGGGTGGATGTCCAGCACATCCTGGGAAACAATGGGAATGCGCTCGGTTGCCAGGTAATCCTGAACAAACTGGGTATTGCGCTCACCCACATTCATGGTCGTGAAACCGGCCATGACCTGCCCGCCTCCAAAAATCTTGGCCTGCATGGTCTCACGCCGGGCGCCTAGCTTGAGCATCTCATTGATCAATAGCTCCATGGCAAACGATCCGTATCGCCCCGAACCATCCCCGGTGTCGCCATCCGGCAACATGAAGTGGTTCATGCCGCCGATGCGGGCTCTTCCATCCCAGATACAGGCTGCGATGCAAGACCCCAGGACCGTCATGATCACTATCTCTTCGTTCGATACGAAGTACTCGCCAGGCAGTACTTTTACCGCATCGTATTGAAAATGGTGGTCGGCGTAAAAGAAAGAGGCCTCGCCGGGCTTGCGCGTCTGGGCCTTGAGCTGATCGACCCTGGAAACCCGCCCGCTGGGCAGGGTCTTGGTCGGCGGCATGGCTGCGGCCAAACGCGACGAGGCCGCGATCGAAGATGTCCAACTGGCACTCATAACGCGTACGCTCCATGCCCGGCGCGGTCATGGCAGGCCCGTTTCAGGGCGCAAGGTCCGTGCACAGGTTTAACGGCGCTCATAGGCTGTCTTTCCCTTGAGGACAAAGAGATCGCGGGAATCGCTGAAATTTTCAGCATGTCCGACGAACAGAATGGCACCCGGCTTCATGACACGGTGGATGCGCTCCAGCACCCGCCGCTGCGTCCCTGCATCAAAGTAAATCATCACATTGCGGCAGAAGACCACGTCAAATGGCTCCCTAAATGGCCAGTCATCCTTGATCAGGTTGACGATCAGAAATTCCACGTATTGCTTGAGTTCAGGCTTGACCCGCACCATGCCGGCATTGGAGCCCTTGCCGCGCATGAAATACGCTTGCATCTGGGCCGGACTGATTCCCTTGAGTGATTCCGCCTTGTAAACCCCGTTCGCCGCCGTCGCCAGCACCTTGGAGTCGATATCGCTGGCCTGCAGCGAAAAATGCGGACGGCTGCCCAGTGCTTCCAGCGCCGTCATGACAATGGAATAGGGCTCCTCTCCGGTGGATGCCGCCGCACACCAGACCCGCCAGGGCTGGGCTGCCGGTTTGGACTTCAAATGCTCGGAAAAAATCTCGAAATGGTGCTGTTCACGGAAAAACGAGGTGAGATTGGTGGTCAGGGCGTTGACGAACTCCTGCCACTCATCGCCCTCGGTGGCTTCCAGCCAGCTCAGGTAGTCCTTGAAGCTCTGATGTCCGGTATCGCGCAGGCGACGCGACAGCCGGCTGTAGACCATGGCGTGCTTGCCATCGTGCAGACTGATGCCGGCGCGACGGTAAATCAGGTCTTGCACACGGTCAAAGTCTGCATTAGTCCAGGCAAACTCACGCCCCTGCATGGCGGAGGGGTCACCCACGGAACCGATGGCAGAACGTGCAGTCATATTGGCTCAATCAACCTCTTTGTTATCGTTTCACTTCGCGCGCCCCCTTTGGGGCCAGGGCTATTCTCCGGAACTGACCAGGCCCATATCCGGTGCGGACATCAGGCGCTCAATATCCAAGAGAATCAGCATGCGCTCACCCAGGGAACCCAGACCCATGACCGCGCCGCTGTCTATCACGCTTTCAATGTCGGGCGCCGCCTTCAATGCCTCGGGCGGCAACTCCATGACGTCGCTGACCGAGTCCACCACGATTCCGACAATGCGGTGACGCAGGTTCAGAATAATGACGACGGTAAAGCTGTCGTACTCCGCCTTGGCGCAATTGAACTTCAGGCGCATGTCCACAATCGGCACGATCGTGCCGCGCAGATTGACCACGCCCTTGATGAAGTTGGGCGCATTGGCCACGCGGGTGGGCGGCTCATAGCCACGGATTTCCTGCACCTTGAGGATGTCGATGCCGTATTCCTCCTGGTCGAGCCGGAAGGTCAGGTACTCGCGCGCAGCGGTCAGATCATCCATTTTTTCCATCATTCCCATAGCCTGCTCCTCTAGTGCCTGGACCGGCGCACCAGGGCACCGGTATCCAGAATCAGTGCGACCTTGCCGTCACCCAAAATGGTGGCGCCCGACACATTGGGCACCTTGCGGTAATTGGATTCCAGGTTCTTCACCACCACCTGTTGCTGACCCAACAACTCGTCCACCAGCAGCACTACGCGGCTGCCGTCGGCCTCCACCACCACCATGATGTCGCTGTTCTTGTCAAAGTCGAAGCGCGGCACCTGGAACACTTTTTCCAGCTCGATCACCGGCATGTATTCGTCGCGCACCTTGACCAGCTGCGAGCCCTGGCCCACCGTGCTGACCGCATCGGACTTGACCTGGAAGGACTCCACCACCGAGGACAGGGGCAGGATGTAGACCTCGTCGCCCACGCCCACCGACATACCGTCCATGATGGCCAAGGTGAGCGGCAGGCGCACCGCCACGCGCATGCCAAAGCCTTCGGCGGAATCAATTTCCACCGTGCCGTTGAGGGCTGCAATATTGCGTTTGACCACGTCCATGCCAACGCCGCGGCCGGACACATCGGTCACCACATCGGCGGTCGAGAAGCCGGGCGCGAAGATCAGGCCCCAGACATCGGCGTCGGACATTTGGTCCGACACGTCCATGCCGCGTTCCTTGGCCTTCTTGAGAATCTTTTCGCGCGACAAGCCCTTGCCGTCGTCACGCACCTCGATCACGATGGAGCCGCCTTGATGCGATGCCGACAGGGTGATGGTGCCGGTCTCCGGCTTGCCAGCGGCCAGGCGGTCAGCCGGCATTTCAATGCCATGGTCGCAACTGTTGCGCACCAGATGGGTCAGCGGGTCGGTGATCTTTTCCACCAGACCCTTGTCCAACTCGGTGGCCTCACCCTGGGTAACGAAATCGACCTTCTTGCCCAGCTTGCCGGCCAGATCCCGCAACATGCGCGGGAAACGGCTGAACACAATCGACATGGGAATCATGCGGATCGACATCACCGATTCCTGCAGATCGCGGGTATTGCGGTCCAGATCGGCCAAGCCGGTCAGCAGTTGCTGATAAATCGCCGGGTCCAGCGCACGGCTGTTTTGCGCCAGCATGGCCTGGGTAATCACCAGTTCGCCCACCAGATTGATGAGTTGGTCGACCTTGCTGATGGCCACCCGAATGGTGGCGGCCTCGGGCTGGGCTGCTTGGGAGGCAGCCGCCTTGGTCACGGCTTTGGTAGCACCAAGCACCTCCACCACGGGCGTAACGGCGACACTCACCTCATGCACAGACGGTGCGCCTGGCGCGCCGTCAAAAAAACCAAAGCCGGCGCTGGCTTCGACCGCTGCAGGAGCAGCCGAGGATTCTGGTGCACCGGGTGCACCGTCAAAAAAGCCATGGCTGGCATCGACCACCGCCACAGCAGGCGCCGGACTCATCACCGCCGCCGGTCGGATTTCGATTTGCTCGCGCGCCACATGGAAGGTAAAAAGATCCAGCAAGTCATCGTCCGTGGATGCCGTATCGACCGCAAACACCCTAAAGTCCTTGCGATCCGAACTCAGTACTTGGATGGTTCCCAAGCCCGGAATGTCACGAAACAACTCGGCGATGGCGTCGGCCTGTTCCGGTTTTGCCAGAGGTCCGACCTTGATTTCCAGTTGCCGCTGACCGGCAACTACCGGTGCTGCGGGCTTGAGTGCGACCACCGGTGCGGCCACGGGCGCAGCCGGCTTTGCCACCACCGGCGGCGCATTGCCTGCCGCCAGATCGGCAATGCGCATCACCAGATCCCCGGTGGGCGCTGCCGGGCTGGTGTCGCCGGTCTGGTGCCGCGCCAGCAGGCTGCGCGAGGCGTCGGCAGACTCCAGCAGCACATCGACCATGGCGGCGTTGGGCTGCAACTCGTGGCGGCGCAAACGGTCCAGCAGCGACTCCATTTTGTGCGTCAGCTCGGCCACGTCGGCAAAGCCGAAGGTGGCAGCGCCCCCCTTGACAGAATGGGCACAACGGAAGATGCCGTTGAGCTCTTCGTCGTCGGCGGTCTCCAGATTCAGGTTGAGCAGCATGGTCTCCATCAGATCGAGGTTCTCTCCAGCCTCTTCAAAGAAGATCTGGTAGAACTGGCTCAGATCGATATCACCGCCGCTGCTGCCGCTGTCTTGGTGGGTTTCAGACATGGTTTACTCCAATGATTTATTTTCGGTCTCTCCCTAGCACGCTGCTAGCGGATGACCTTTTTGATGACATCCAGTAGCTTGGCAGGATCAAAGGGCTTTACCAACCAGCCGGTAGCACCGGCAGCGCGCCCGGCCTGCTTCATCAAATCGCTGGACTCGGTAGTCAACATCAAAATCGGGGTGGTCTTGAACTGCGGATGCTCGCGCAGTTTGCGGGTCAGTCCCAGGCCATCCATACGCGGCATGTTCTGGTCGGTCAGGACCAGGTCAAAGGACTGGCCCTGCGCCTTTTCGTAGGCATCCTGCCCATCTACGGCCTCCACCACCTGGTAACCCGCTCCGAGGAGCGTAAAAGACACCATCTTCCGCATGGAAGGTGAATCGTCGACGGCGAGAATTACAGGCATCAATTGCTCCAGCTAATCAATTTGGGTTTTTCGGTTTAGAAAAGTTCAATGGAGCCAGCGTCCATCTCATCCTGCGTCACCGGATTCGGTCGCTCGGGAACCTCTTCTACAAAGGGTATGGCTTCGCCGTCTTCGGAACCCATGGATTCCGAGGCCAGGCGGTAGGCACAGCCCTGCAATATCTTGGAAGTGTGGGTGATCAACTGGGATGCCATATCCTGAAACTGTAACTCGGTCACGGCCGCGCGCAGGGTGCTGCGCACGATATCCAGCTCCTTGGAAGCCACGAGGTCCGGGCTGGCGAGATTGCTGCTGGCGGCGGTAAAGCGCTCCATCAGGTTTTCCATGGTGTGCGCCAGCAATCCGTCCAAGCGATTGAGGTCATGAACAACCACCAACAAGGAGTCCTGCACCTCTGCTACCAGCATCAGGGGCATTTGCACGGAAGGCGCACTCTGTGTCGTTGGTGATGCTTGCATCGTCACACGCCCTCGCGCTGAATTGAAAATTTCTTCATGTGGTTCCCACCCCGTTTACCTAGCTTGCGGCTTCTAGGTTATCAGGATTCAAGCCGATTGTGGAAACTTTGACCAGCCTGCTGCGCTATTGCATGCAAAAGAACTTGCGCCGCAATCGATAGCGATCCGATAATCCGTGCGAATATCCACACCCATGGTCCCTCCCGTCCCCAAAAGCCTGCAGCCAAGCCTCAACCTACTGCATCTGGAAGACTCCGAACTGGACCACCAATTGGTGTGCCGAGCCCTGCGCCGTGACAAGCTCGCGTTTCAGATCACCCGCGTTGATTCGCTAGTCGACTTCTCCCAACAACTGGCCGCCCAGGCCTTTGACCTCATTTTGGCGGACTACCGTTTGCCCGGCTTCACCGCGCTGGACGCCTGGGGCTTGCTGCAGGCCAGCGCGGCGCGACTGCCTTTTGTACTGCTGTCGGGCGCGATTGGCGAGTCGGCTGCGGTAGCAGCCATCCAGCTGGGCATCAGTGATTACCTGCCCAAAGACGACCTGCAGAACCTGGCGCGCGTCATCGCCAGCGCGCTGGAAGTGTTCAAGGCCAAGGCGGCCGAGGCCCGCGCAGTGGCCGACCTGGCGGCCTCCGAGCAGCGCCTGGCTCAGTTCGCCCAGCACCTGCAAAGCGCCATAGAGAATGAACGTGCGGCAATTGCCCGCGAAATCCACGACGACATTGGCGGCTCGCTGGCCGCCGTGCGGCTGGACCTGGCCTGGATTGCGCGCCACGGCCAGTCTGCCGACATGCTGGAGCACGCCGCAACCGCCAATGACATGTTGCAACACGCCATTGGCGCCAGCCAGCGCATCATGATGAACCTGCGCCCCGCCATCCTGGACCAGGGGCTGTACCCGGCCATCCAGTGGCTGGCCGAGAGCTTTCAGCGCCGCAGCGGAGTCAAAACATCGCTGCTGACCAACCACCCCGGCATGCAGCCCAGCAAGCCGATCCAGCTCACCGCCTACCGCACCGCCCAGGAAGCGCTGACCAATGTCTCGAAATATGCCAACTGCAGCGAGGTCAAGATCGACCTGTCGGATGCCGAAGGGGTGCTGACCCTGGAAATTTCGGACAACGGAGATGGCATTTCCGAAGAAGCGCTCAACAACCCAGAAGCCTTTGGCATTCGCGGCCTCAAGGAGCGGGCCCGGGTGGCCGGCGGCTGGCTCGATATCAGCACCCGCAAGGGGCATGGAACCACCGTGATACTTACCATTCCGCTGGACGAAGCCAGCACCACCCCCACCGAGGCGGACTTTCTGTGATCAAAGTAGTTTTGTGCGATGACCATGCCATGGTGCGACGTGGCATTCGCGACACGCTGAGCGAGGCGGTGGACATCCAGGTGGTAGGCGAGTCGGCCAGCTACTCCGAGGTGCGCGAGGCCCTGCGCAATACGCATTGTGATGTGCTGATACTGGATCTAAACCTGCCGGGACGCGGCGGCCTGGAAGTGTTGGCCAGCCTGCGCGAAGGAGGCTCTGCGGTGCGGGTGCTGATTTGCTCCATGTTTGCCGAAGACCAGTACGCCATCCGCTGCCTGCGTGCCGGCGCCCACGGCTATCTGAATAAGGCCGGTGACCCGGCCGAGCTGGTGGCGGCGGTGCGCACCATTGCCCAGGGCCGCAAATATGTCAGCGCGGCCGTTTCGGAAATGCTGGTCAACAACCTGTCCGAACCGAGCTCGGAAACGTTGCACTCCACCCTTTCGGAGCGGGAGTTGCAAACCCTGCTGAAGATTGCATCGGGCCGCAAACTGTCGGAAATTGCCGAGGAACTGATGCTCAGCCCCAAGACGGTAAGCGTCTACCGCGCCCGCTTACTGGAAAAGCTCAAGCTCGGCAACAACGCCGAACTGACCGTATACGCGATAAGAAACGAACTGGTCTAGCCAAAAATATCGATGACGCGGCCCATCAGCGCCAGAAACGGTGTGTCCAGCATGGGCAGGGTGAAGGCAATGCCCACCATGCCGACCACCAGGGTGATGGGAAAACCGATGGCAAAGATATTAAGCTGCGGCGCGACCCTGGAAATAATGCCCAGCGCCAGATTGGTGAACATCAGCATGCCTATCATGGGCATGGCAATCCAGAGACCGCTGGCAAACAGGTCGGTGCCCAGCCGGTAGAGCTTCATCTGGGCCAGGGCCTGAAGAAAGTTCTGGTCAATCGGAAAGGCCTTGAAGCTGCGGTTGACGGCCATCAGCACCATGATGTGGCCATTCATCACCACAAACAGCAGCGAGGTGATCTGCGAAAAGAAGATGGCCACCGCGCTGGACTGCGATCCCAGGCTGGGGTCGAAGAAGGCGGCGAAGTTCAGCCCCATCTGAAAGCCGACCACTTCACCTGCCAGTTCCACCGCAGTGAATACCAGGCGCACGGCAAAACCAATCGACAGGCCCACCCCCACCTGCTGCACCAGTACACCCAGGGCCCGCGGATCGTTGAAACCGATGATGGGCGCATCGGGCAGGCTGGCCTGGCAGGCCAAGGCCACCAGAAAGGCCAAAGCCACACGGGCCCGCACCGGGAACTCCTTGGACGAAAACACCGGGGCCGAGCCAAACACTGCCAGCACCCGGATAAAGGGCCAGAAGATCGGCGAGATCCAGGCCGCGAGTTGCGCCTCTGACAGGCTGATCATGACCGACCCACGACTTCAGACCACCGAACTGGGGATGGCTTCCATGGTGCGGCGTATGTACTCCACCAGCATGGTCAGCATCCAGGGGCCGGCCATCGCAAACACGGCGATCACCGCAATCAGCTTGGGCACAAAGGCCAGGGTGGCTTCGTGGATTTGCGTCACAGCCTGAAACAGGCTGACCAACAGACCCACCACCAGGGCCGCACCCAGCACCGGGGACGACACCATCAAGAGCATCAGCAGGGCCTCCTGGCCCATGGTCAAAACCATTTGCGCGTTCATGCGTTTCGCCTTTCTAACTCACAAAGCTCGCCGCCAGCGAGCCCACCAGCAGATTCCAGCCGTCGGCCAACACAAACAGCATCAGCTTGAAGGGCAAGGCCACCAGCACCGGTGACAACATCATCATGCCCAGAGACATCAGCACGCTGGCCACCACAATGTCGATCACCAAAAACGGGATAAAGATCATGAAGCCGATCTGGAACGCCGACTTCAGTTCACTGATAACAAAGGCCGGCACCAGCACGCGGATGGGCGCGGCCTCCACCTTGGTATCCGCCGGCAGCTTGGCCAGTTTCACAAACAGGGCGAAGTCGGATTGCCGAGTCTGTTTGGACATAAAGCTGCGCATGGGCGCCTCCCCCTTGCCGAGCGCCTGTTCAAAGGAAATCGTGCCATTGGAATAGGGCAGGTAGGCGTCTTCATAGACCTTGTCCAGGGTTGGACCCATGACAAAAAAGGTCAAGAACAGCGACAGGCCCACAATCACCTGGTTGGGCGGGGAAGACTGCGTTCCCAGAGCCTGGCGCAACAGCGACAGCACGATGACGATGCGGGTGAAGCCGGTCATCATCAGAAGCACCGCGGGCAAAAACGACAGCGCGGTAAAAAACAGCAGGGTCTGGATAGGCACCGAATAGCTGGTGCTGCCCTGCGAGCTGCCAATGATCAGGGGCAACTGACCCTGGCTCTGGGCTTGCGCTAGGCCGTGCAGGCCCAGCGCCAGCAAGAACAAGGCAATTTTTCCGGGAGGGATGGGGAATTTCAGGCGTGCCACGGTTGAATCAGGGGTTTTCTTGCGGCACCAGGCTTGGGGCGGCGGCGCCATCGGCAGCCATGGTGTGCAGGCACTGGATCGATTGCTGCGTCACGCCCAGCACCAGCCAGACTCTGGCATTTTGTGGCCCGACCTCCACCGTCACCACTCTTTGCTGTGGGCCCAGCGCCAGAGCCGACACCAAACGCGCAGGGCCGCCCGGAACACTGACTCCCAGGCCATAGTGCTTCTTGATGCGCTCAATCAGAAACGGCAGACTCACCAACACGCACAGAAACAGGCCGATCAGGATCAGGGACTGGGTCATGTACCAATCAGTTCTTGCTGACGCGGCGCAAGCGCTCGGAAGGCGTCACTACGTCGGTCAGGCGGATACCAAACTTGTCGTTCACCACAACCACCTCGCCCTGGGCGATCAGGTAGCCGTTGACCAGCACGTCCATGGGCTCACCGGCCAGCGCGTCCAGCTCCACCACCGAACCCTGACCGAGCTGCAGTATGTGCTTGATCGGCACCTTGGTGCGGCCCAGTTCCACCGAGAGCTGCACCGGAATGTCCAGCACCATATTGATGTCATGGGCAGAACCATCGGAATTGCTGCCGGTGGAGAACGGGCGCGGCGCGTCTCCCGAAAGCACGGCGCCGGGTGGGGCATCGCCCTCGCCACTCTTTTGTTCCAACAGGGCTTCGGCCCAATCGGCCATGCCGTCGTCGGGTGTATCTTCAATGGCCATTTCTTTCCCCTAACCAGTTATGGTCGTTACCGCGTAAAGCCTTCTCTATGCGAATGGCATATTTGGCATTGTGGGTGCCGTAGTTGCACTCGAATATTGGAACACCATCCACGGTGGCCTGGATACGGGATTCGCGCTCCAGCTCAATAAAGTCACCCTTCTTCAAGGAAAGCAGGCGCTCCACCGTGGCATCCGCCGTGGCCAGATGCGCCACCAGGGTCACCTCGGCCGCCTGAATTTCGCGTGTCAGCACGTTGACCCAGCGCTTATCCACCTCCACCGAGTCACCCTGCGTGCTGGAGTACAACACATCGCGGATCGGCTCCAGCGTGGAATAGGGAAAACAAAAGTGGATGGCGCCCGCAATGTCACCGATTTCCAGCTGAAAAGACGTGGCAATCACGATCTCACTCGGCGTGGCGATGGTCACAAACTGCGGCTGCATCTCCGAGCGCTGGTATTCCAGCTCCAGCGGGTAAATGCCCTTCCAGGCCTTTTTGTATTCTTCGCAAATCACATCCACCAGGCGGTTGATGACGCGCTGCTCGGTGGCGGAAAAGTCGCGCCCTTCAATGCGGGTCTGGAACTTGCCAATGCCGCCAAACAGGGTGTCGATCACGCCAAACACCAGGCTGGGCTCGCACACAATCATGCCGCTGCCGCGCAGCGGGCGGATGGCCACAATGTTGAAATTGGTGGGCACCGCCAGCTCGCGCAGGAACGCGCTGTAACGCTGCACCGCCACTGGACCTACCGAAATTTCCGGACTGCGGCGTATGAAATTGAACAGCCCCTGGCGCAAATTGCGGGCAAAACGCTCGTTGACAATTTCCATGGTGGGCATGCGCCCACGCACGATGCGCTCCTGGCTGGAGATGTTGTAGAGCCGCACTTCACCATGCTCGGCGGCCTCCTCCACCGACTTCTGGCTCTCGCCCGTGACGCCTTCCAGAAGGGCATCAACCTCTTCCTGGGAAAGGAATGACTCGCTCATAGTGCCGCTTCCATGGTGCGCTTACTGGATGATGAAGCTGGAAAACAGCACGGCCGTGACCGGATAGTCGGCATGGACGACCTTCTTTTTCTTCTTTTTGCTGCCTTCGGCCTCGGCCGGGGGATCTTCGTCTTCGCCACCGCCAAAAGGAATGCTCGCTTCCCGCAGGATGGCCTTGGACAAGGCTTCCTTGCCCTCGGGCGTCAGCAACTCGGTGGCCGTTTTCTGGGAAATCAGCATCAGAACGCCGCTGCGTATGGTCGGCAAAAAGGCCTTGACCGTTGCCGCCACATGCTCATCGCCAACCACCAAGGTCACGCCGATTTGTGCCACGCGGTCACCACCCGGGTCGGCCAGGTTGATCACCATATTGTCCATCGGCAAATAGGAGGGCGGTGTCGCGTGCGCATCGTGCGAAGCGGCCTTGGCTGGCGCCTCACCGCCATCTTCGGCGGCCGCAGCAGCGGCACGGGGCTTGATCACAAACAGATAGAAGCCGCCGCCGCCCAAGACCAGCAAGGCCACCACAGCGATGATGATGATCATCAGCTTGTTGCTTTTTTTGACCGGCTTATCGGTGCCTTCGCTTGCTTCGGGTGCTGTAGCCACGGGTTATTCCTCGATCACGATGTTGGGCTGATTATTGGTCCGACCCATACGGTCTAAACGGCAAAAAGGGCGGTATTGCGACAGCCTATCCTGCTTTTTGCCGGTTTGCGCCAAATCAGACAAAAAGATCCACCGAACGCCCCGACGCGGCCTGGCCGCTGCGCGCGGCTGGTACGCTGGCAAGCGCCAACGGCGCCAGCACGCCCTGGCGGAACGGCTGACGGGCGCGGCGCTCGCTGCCCGAATCGCCACCGCCCGCGTCGCCACTACCCGAGCTGCCAACGAATACGCCGGTCAGCACCAGCCCATCGCGCTGCAACATGTCTTTCAAATGGGCGCCCGCGCTCTCCAGCACACCACGGGTGGCGGCCTCGTCGCTGCGAAAACTGATTTGCGCCTCGTTGCCTTGCACATGGATGCTCACTTCCACCGGCGACGCGCCCAGGCCGTCTAGCTTCATCTCGGCGTTTTGTACGTTGTGCGATACCCAGTAGCTGACCTGCTCGGCCACCTGCATGTCGGACGCCAGTGCCGCAGCGGGCGCTGCAGACGTGGAAAAGTCCGGGCTGCTGACGCCCAAGGCAGTACCGCCATAGGTGGGTTCCATATTTTTACTGCCGACACGCTCAGCCTGCTGTTTATCCTGCTTGGCCAGCAGCGGCGCCAAAATGGGCTCCAGTGCCTTGCTCAGCTGCAGGCTTGCAGCGGGATCCGGCAGCGCCGTCGGGCCAGCGGCGGCTGCCTGTGCCGTAGCGGTGTTGGCGACCGTGTTGCTGGCTGCGGTATCTACAGCCGCGGTCCAAGCGGAGTCCTTGCCGCCGTGGCCATGCTGCAGAGTTTGTGTGGGCGACTCGGCTGGCTGGGCAGACTGAGCAGACTGCGTATTGGCAGTCAGGGCGCCGGTGGCTTGTGCATCGGCGCTCTTTGCGGCACCGGTAAGCGTCGTTTTGGACCTGGCATCGGCGGGGACAGGTGGGGCCGGGGGTAACTGGCCGGCCATGGCCAGCAGCGCGAGATCTACAGCGGGAGTCGGCAGCGGTGTCACCGGATCGGCCACTGCCAACGCGGGCGCTGCATCCTTGGCATCTTTGGCAGCCGGGGCGGCGAGTGCCGCGGCAATCTGAGGGTTTTGTTGCAGCATCAAGCTGGCATCAAAGGGCGCGGGCAGGTCGGCTGCGGCGCTCGCCGCTGCCGCCGTATCGCTCACCGCGGCAGGGGTGGCGGCGCCAGCATCCACGGCATCACCCAGGGCACCCAGAATCGAGCCAAAACCACCGGCAGGAGCACCAGCGTCGCTCGCGGCGGCCTTGGCGCCATGTGCTTCGCTTCGGCCTACGGCCTTGGCGTGGCCCGCACTGGCGCTGCTTTTTTCAATCGTCATACACATTCTTCCCGGTTCGCGCCGCGTCGCGCGTGGAGCATGGCGGCAAATTCATCGGTGACGCGTTGTTCGCGCCGCTGTTGCACCAGCCCAAGCGCGCCCAGCCTGGCTTTGAGCACGCTCTGGATGCCCGCCAGGCGGTACTCCGCCTGCAGTACCGCCTGGTGCACCACGCCCAGCTGGCGCTCCAGATTTTCAACCACCCCCTGCTGCAGGGTGACCGCGCCTTGCAAGCGTTCCATAAACTGGTAATGGTGCTTGATGAGCTCGCCCGACAGATTCACCGCACGCCCGTCAATCCAGCGTGTGTCTATGTCTTTGGAATAATTTTCCAATTGCGCCAGCTGCTCTTGCGCAAATTGCAGTCCGCGCTGTGCCTGCGCCTGTTTGCGCGCCTGGGCATCGCGCTGCCGCGTGGCTTGGTCAATGGCCAGTTCCAGGGCTCTAAATTTAGACATGGCTTGCGACTTTCATGCGGGACTCAGGCGGCACGTTGCGCATTGCAGGCATAGGCCATGTGGCCGACGACCTGGCCAAAGGGCGAGGACTCAAACATGTCCTGCTGCAAAAAGCGGCCCATTTCATCATGCAGGGCAATGGCCTCGTCCAGGCCGGGGTCCGAGCCCTGTGCATAGGCGCCGATCTGCACCAGATCGCGGCCTTTTTCATACTTGGAGTAGATCGCCCGGAAGCGCCGCGCCAACTCGAAGTGCTCTCGGCTGACCACGTTGTGCATGACGCGCGAGGCCGATTGTTCAATGTCGATGGCCGGGTAATGCCCGGCCTCGGCCAGGGTGCGCGACAGCACAATGTGACCATCCAGAATAGCGCGCGCCGCGTCCGCTATCGGGTCCTGCTGGTCATCGCCCTCGGTCAGCACGGTGTAAAAAGCAGTGATCGAACCCACGCCGTTGAGTCCATTTCCGCTGCGTTCCACCAGCATGGGAAGCTTGGCAAAACAGCTCGGCGGATAGCCCTTGGTCGCGGGTGGCTCGCCAATCGCCAGCGCAATTTCGCGCTGCGCCATGGCGTAGCGGGTGAGCGAGTCCATCAACAGCAGCACATGTTTGCCCTGATCACGGAAGCTCTCGGCAATCGCCGTGGCGTAGGACGCGCCTTGCAGACGCAAGAGAGGTGGGGCGTCGGCGGGCGCGGCCACCACCACCGAACGCGCCCGGCCCTCGGCGCCCAGGATATCCTCAATGAATTCCTTCACCTCACGGCCGCGTTCGCCAATCAAGCCGACCACGATCACATCGGCCTGGGTGTAGCGGGCCATCATGCCCAAGAGCACGCTCTTGCCCACCCCAGAACCGGCGAACAGGCCTATGCGCTGGCCGCGCCCCACCGTCAGCAGGGCGTTGATGGCGCGCACGCCGGTATCCAGGCTCTGGCGCACCGGGTCGCGGTCCATGGCGTTGATGGGTTTGCGCTCCAGGGCTTTTGCCGCCACATCCAGAATCGGGCCCATGCGGTCCAGCGGCATTCCCTGGGAGTCCACCACGCGGCCGAGCAGGCCATCGCCCAATGGCAAACGCAGCATGCCGCTGTCGTTCGCCAGGTCGGCGTCAGAAGCGCCCTGCAACAGCGGCACCGGCACATAGTGGGGCGCAGGCGCCACGCTGGCGCCACTGGACAGGCCGTGCACATCACCGGCGGGCATCAAAAACGCACGCTCATTGGAGAAGCCCACCACCTCGGCCAACACCGGTTCCATCGAACGCGATGTGACCACGCACTGCGAGCCCACTGGTGCGCGCAGGCCGCTAGCCTCCAACACCAGACCGGCCAGCTTGGTCAGCGTACCGCGCACCTCGAGTGCCGAACTGCGCGCCACGCGTTGGCGCGAACGGGCAAAGAAATCGGCCCACTGCACCTGCGGATCCGTGCTGCTAGGGGCGCCGACCAGGGCTTCAGCGGACATCATCGTCCTGCTCCCAAGTGGATTCCAGCCCCAGGCTGGCCACGGCCTTATTCCAGCGCCGCTGCACCGTGCCGTCGACCACCGTACCGGCAGCCTCCACCAGGCAGCCACCCACCGTGACGCTGGCGTCGGGCACCAGGGTCAGTTTCAGGTTGGAAAATTCACGCGCCAAATCTTCGGAAAATCGGTCCAGATCCACCGGATTCATGCGCACGGCCGCCAATTTGCTATCCACCGTCAGCATGGCCAGGGCCTCGCGCACCACCGGTTGCAGCGCATTGGGGTTGACGCTCAGTTCGCGCCGCAGCACCTGGCGCGCCAGTTCGCAGGCCAACTCCAGCACGCCCTTGGCCATGACCTGTTGCGACTGCTCCAGCTGCAGCTGCGCCGCCTTGAACAGCTCTGAAAAATGCAGGGCCGCGTCCTGGCCCTGGGTATTGATGTAGTCCTGAATCAGGCGCTGGCCTTCGAGCGTGGCTTGGGCATGACCCTGGGCATAACCCGCTTCAAAACCGGTCTGATGCGCCAGGTTGTCGCGGGCGCGGTCCTCGGCCTCGGCCTGCGCCCGGACCTTGGCGGCAAAGCGCAGCGCGGCCTTGTCCACCGGGTCAAAGGCCCAGTTGTTGGCCTCGACAATGTCTTCGGACGGGATATAGGAGGAGTGGGCGCGCGACATCAGACCATGGCGTCTTCGCCACCTCCGCCGCCGATGACAATCTGACCCTCGTCGGCCAGGCGCCGCACGGTCTTGAGAATTTCCTTTTGCTGCGCCTCCACCTCGGACAGGCGCATGGGGCCGCGCGACTCCAGGTCTTCCTTGAGGGTGGCGGCGGCACGGCTGGACATGTTCGCCAGGATCTTGTCCTTGAGCTCGGGCTGCGCGCCCTTGAGTGCGACGATGAGGACGTCGGTGCTCACTTCCTTGAGCACCATCTGGATCGCCTTGTCGTCGAGCTTGAGCACGTCGTCAAAGACAAACATCTTGTCCATGATCTTCTGCGCCAGGTCGGCGTCGTGGCTGCGGATGGATTCGATCACCGTGCCCTCGATGGCGGTGCCCATCAGATTGATCATCTCGGCCGCCGTCTTGACACCGCCCAGCGAGGCCTTGCGGATCTTGTCGCCACCGGCCAGCACATTGAACAGCACCTCGTTCAGGTCTTTCAGCGCCGTCGGCTGAATGCCCTCCATGGTAGCCACGCGCAGCATGACCTCGTTGCGCTGGCGTTCGGCCAGGTGCTTGAGCACATCGGCGGCCTGGTCAAACTCCAGGTGCACCAAAATGGCGGCCACAATTTGCGGGTGCTCGTTGCGCAGCAGCTCAGCCACCGACAACGGGTCCATCCATTTCAGACTCTCGATGCCGGAGACGTCGCCGCCCTGCAAGATGCGGTCGATCAGCAGCGCCGCCTTGTCATCGCCCAGGGCCAGCTTGAGCACCGAGCGCACATAGTCGCCCGAGTTGGAAACCAGCAGGCTTTGCGCCGCCGCCACACCATGGAATTTGTCGACCACCGCATCGACCTTGTCACGCGTGATCTGCGAGGTCTTGGCAATCGCTTCACCCAGCTTTTGCACCTCCTTGGGCGACAAATGCTTGAACACCTCGGACGCCTCTTGCTCACCCAGAGACATCATCAGAATCGCAGCGTTTTGCAGTCCATCTTCGTTTGACATTGTTTATCTTGGCTCCGGCTTTAGGCCGGCGCTTCCCCGTTGATCCACGTTTTTACAATATTTGCCACGGCCGCCGGGTTGTCACGCGTGAGCTTGCGGGCTTCTTCCATGCGCAACTCGGATTCGGTCATGCCGGGCGGCTCATTTTGCACCCGCGGCGCCGCCAGCTGGGGTCTTTCCGGCTGTTCGGACTCAAAAGCGTCGAGTTGCCCCTCGCGCAGCGCCAGTCCGTCATGGCTGCGGCTCTCGGTCAGGGTTTTCAACGCCGGTTTGACAAAGCCCAACAGCACCACCAGGGCCAGGGCCAAGGTGCCCAGAGGCCAGGCCAGGCTTTGCGCCAGGTCCACCACGGCGGGTTGGCGCCACAGCGGCAGGTCTACTACCTCGATCTTTTCGGCGGCAAAGGGTGCGTTCATCAGGTTGACCGAATCGCCACGGTCCTTGTTAAAGCCTACCGCCTCGCGCACCAGCGCCGTCATCTGCTCGATCTGGGCGGGCGTCAGCGGCGTGCTGCTGAACTTGCCCTTGTCGTCGGTCTTGTTGAAGTTGTTGATGACCACGGCGGCATTGATGCGCTTGACCATGCCGGAGGCGCCCTTGACCACATGCACGGTCTTGTCCACCTCGTAGTTGGTGATGGATTCCTTCTTGGTGCTGCCATTGGCGCTGGTCTGACCGGCAGCGGTGAGCGCCTGCGCCTGGCCATTGATGGGCGCCGTCGAGGAAGTGGGCGGCTGGTTGGAGGTGGCACCTGGCACACCGGCGGCCGGACCGGAACTGGCAGCGCTGCCGACGCCATTGATGCTCTCCACCGTCTGCTGGCTGCGCACGGCGCTGCTTTCGGGCGTCAGGTTGGGTTTGTGCGATTCGGTGGTCGACTCAGACTGCGAAAAGTCCAGCTCGGCCGTCACCTGGGCCCGCACGTTCTGCACGCCGACCAGGGGCTCCAAAATATCCAGAATGCGGCGGCTATAGACCTGCTCCAGCTGTTGGGCATATTGCAGCTGCTCGGCATCCACGCCGATGCCGTTGGCGGAACCATCGGCGGACTTGGACAGCAGCTTGCCGGTGTCATCCAGCACACTGACCGCATTGGGGTCCATTTCCGGAACGCTGGAAGCCACCAAATGGACGATGCCGGCCAGCTGGGCCTTGTCCAGGCTGTGGCCCGGATTCAGACTGAGCAGCACCGAGGCCGAGGGCTTTTGCTGGTCACGAAAAAAACCATTCTGGTTCGGCAGGGCCAGGTGCACTCGGGCATTGGCGACTGAGGAGATCGACTGAATGGAGCGTGTCAACTCCCCTTCCAGACCGCGCTGAAAGGTCAGGCGCTCCTGGAACTGCGTCATGCCAAAGCGGTTGGACTCCATCATCTCAAAGCCCGAAACCGCGCCCTTGGGCAGGCCCAGCGAGGCCAGCTTGAGGCGCGCATCATGCACCCGGTCGGCCGGCACCAAAATGGCGCCACCGCCGTCCGAATACTTGTAGGGAATGTTCATGGTCCCGAGCTGGGCAATCACGGCGCCGCCATCCTTGTCGGCCAGATTCGAATACAGCACGCGCCATTCGGCCTGACGCCCCATCACCAGGCCCACCACGGCAATCGCAATAAACAGCACCACACCCATGATCAGACGCATGCGCTGACCCTGCTCCATGCCATTGAAGCGCTGGAGGATGCTGGGGTTCACTGAGATGGCGACTGGAGCTGACATGTGGACTTCCGTAGGAGCAGGGACCGAAGCACCCTGCGATTGAGTCTGATTATTCGACCCAGGCAGCAAAACATGAGGGGGAAAAGAGCCGGATATACCGGCCAATTAGAAATAGTGGGGCCGCTGCGCCCAGCCCGGCTCAGGGCAACAGGGTCGGAATCAGCACCGGAGTAATAGTGGCGGTGCCATTACCCAGCTGCCCCTCGGCGTTGCGGCCCCAGACCCACAGCGTGCCGTCGGTGGCGATGGCAATCGAGTGGGAGCGGCCGGCCGCCACGGAAACCCAGTTGGTCGCTGTACCAATTTGCTCGGGCACGGCTGAGTCGATGGTGGTGCCATCGCCCAACTGCCCGTCGCTATTGGAACCCCAAGCCCACAGGGTTCTATCGAGTTTGATGGCCAGGGTGTGCGCGCCGCCGGCCGCTACTGCAAACCAGTGGTTGTCGTTTCCAACCTGAACCGCTGCGACGCGGTTCAGGGTGCTTCCATCACCCAATTGCCCCGAGGCATTGGCACCCCAGGCGTACAAGGTGTGATCTGTCAGAAGAGCCAGGGAATGGTATCGGCCGGTCGTGATGGACAGGGCACCCAGCGTTCCCCCACCAATCGGCGCCAGCTGGGTTGGCACGCTGACATTGCTTGGAAGGATCTGGCCGAGTTGACCGTAGCTGTTGTCGCCCCAGGAAAAGACGGTTCCATCGGAGCGCAAGGCCATGGAATTGCTGCCCCCTGCGCTGATCGCCGTCCACGGCAGACCGGTGTACGGGGATGCGCTCAGGGTACTGGCGGCATAGGCCTTGGTCACCTTGGTTGGTACGTTCACATTGGTGAGGTTGACAGCGGCAAGGGTCACACCCAAGCCCAACTGACCCGATGCATTCTGGCCCCAGGCCATGATTTGCAGCGAACTGCTGCCCTCCAGCGCGATCGAATGGGCGTCACCCGCGGCAATCGCCACCCAGTCCTTGGCCACACCAATTTGCTTCGGGTTCGGCTGGCGGCTACCGCTGGCATTGCCATCACCCAACTGACCGTCCACATTGAGACCCCAGGCCCACAGCGTGCCGTCCGATTTGATCGCCAGCGTGTGCGAGCCTCCGGCCGCAACCGACTTCCACTGCGAACTAGCGCCCAGGGACACCGGGGTAGACTTCGGCCCCACCTGGGTGCCGTCGCCAATCTGGCCCCAGGTGTTGTCACCCCAGACATAGGCCGGCCCGGATGCAGCGCCCTTGGGGGCTATGGCCACCGTATGGTTGGCGCCAGCCGTGGCCTGGGCCACCGAACCCAGTTTAAAGACCGTGCTTACCGGTGTCGTGAGGCTGCTGTCCGCTCCACCATGACCGCCGCCACCGCATCCCGCCAACAGCAGGATCGGAAGAAGCAGCAGGATTTTTGGGTTTCGGTAGGGCATGGTACTTGACATGGGGGCGCTTGATTATTGGCGCTGCCCCAGTCTCCCAAGTCCAGAAAAGGCAGGGCTTTGCAAGTCAATTGCCGAGCTTGAGGGCCACCGCAAGCTCGAAAATTGCCAGCAACCCGGTCTTATCGGAGGTTTGCCATGGATCTTAAGCTCTTACCCATCACATCACTGCCAGCCAGTCGCCCCACCGCAGGTGTGCGCCCAGCTGCGTCCGGCGCCAGCGGCGCGGTGGGCGGCGGCTTTTCCGGCGCACTCAAGACGGCACTGAACTCGGTGAGCGCGGCGCAAAACGAATCGACCCGGCTGCAAAAGGAAGTGCAAATGGAAAACCCCAAGGTCAGTCTGGAAGAAACCATGGTCGCCATCCAGAAGGCACAGATCGGTTTTGCCGCCACCTTGAACGTGAGAAATCGCATGGTGCAGGCTTACACTGACATCATGAATATGCAGGTCTAAATATGAAAGCAGTCATCCTGGCCG
>CAIMZI010000074.1 GCA_903845935.1 uncultured beta proteobacterium
CGCATTTTTGAGGAAACCGTGCCCCTGCTCAAGGCGGCCGGCATCGAGGTGCTGGACGATCCCGAAAAATCGCGCAAGCTGATTCTGGATACCAATCTGCCCGACGTGCGGGTGCTGGTGGTGCGCGCCACCGACGTGCCCACCTATGTGCAATACGGCGGTGCCGACATGGGCATTACCGGAAAAGACACGCTGCTGGAGCACGGCAGCCAGGGCCTGTACCAGCCGCTGGATTTGCAAATCGCCAAGTGCCGCATCAGCGTGGCGGTGCGTGCCGACTTTGATTACGCCTCGGCCGTCAAGCAGGGTTCGCGCCTCAAGGTGGCGACCAAGTACGTGGCGATTGCGCGTGAATTCTTCGCCTCCAAGGGCGTCCATGTGGACCTGATCAAGCTTTACGGAAGCATGGAGCTGGCACCGCTGGTGGGCTTGGCCGATGCCATCGTCGATCTGGTCTCCACCGGCAACACCCTCAAGGCGAATCACCTGGTGGAGGTGGAGCGCATCATGGACATCAGCTCGCGTCTGGTGGTGAACCAGGCCGCGCTCAAGCTCAAGCAGGAGCCGATTCGCGCCATCATCAACGCCTTTGCCGGCGCTGTCGGCAAGTAATTTAATTTAGCAAGACTTCACGCACCGCACTCCATGACCCTGCACGCCACTCCCGCCCGACTGTCCACGGCCGATCCGGAATTTGAAGTTCGCTTTAAGGCGCTGCAACATTGGTCCGCCGATACCGATGCCGCCATCGAGCAGCGCGTGGCCGACATCCTGGGCGATGTGCAACGGCGCGGCGATGCGGCGGTGCTGGAATACACGGCGCGCTTTGACGGTCTGAATGCCGCCAGCGTGGCCGAACTCGAACTGACCCAAGCCGACTTCAAGGCCGCCTTCGATGCCATTCCGGAGGCACAACGCCGTGCCCTGCAGGACGCAGAGCGCCGCGTGCGCAGCTACCACGAGGCGCAGAAAAAAGCCTGCGGCGAGAGCTGGAGCTACCGCGACGAAAACGGTTCCCTGCTGGGTCAAAAGGTCACACCGCTGGACCGCGTTGGCATTTATGTGCCAGGTGGCAAGGCCTCTTATCCGTCCAGCCTGATCATGAATGCGGTACCGGCCCATGTGGCGGGCGTGGCGGAAATCATCATGGTGGTGCCGACACCGGTGCGCGGCAGCGTCGCCACCGGCGGGAGCGGTGTCACGACAGGTAACGCGGGCGCCACCAAGGGCGAGCGCAACGAACTGGTGTTGGCCGCCGCCCATGTGGCCGGAGTCACGCGTGCCTTCACCATGGGCGGCGCCCAGGCGGTTGCTGCCCTGGCCTACGGCACGGCCACCATTCCCGCCGTGGACAAGATCACCGGCCCCGGCAACGCCTATGTGGCCGCGGCCAAGCGCCGTGTTTTTGGCACCGTGGGCATCGACATGATTGCCGGCCCCAGCGAAATTCTGGTGCTGGCCGACGGCACAACCCCGCCGGAATGGGTGGCCATGGATTTGTTCAGCCAGGCCGAGCACGACGAGCTGGCGCAAAGCATATTGCTGTGCCCGGATGCCGCGTATCTGGACGCTGTTCAACTCGCCATAGACCGCCTGCTGCCCGAGATGCCGCGCGCCGCAATCATTGCCAAAAGCCTGAACGACCGGGGTGCTTTGATTTTGACACGCAGCATGGAAGAGGCCTGTGCCATCAGCAATCGGATTGCGCCCGAGCATCTGGAAGTCTCCAGCAGCGAGCCGCA
>CAIMZI010000075.1 GCA_903845935.1 uncultured beta proteobacterium
GGAACGCCGCGGAACCGGCTTCGCCGGGCCGCTGGCGTTGCCCCCTGCAAGGGGGAAAGCGGCCACACGCAGTGGGCAAGCCGGGGGGTGTGCCATATCTATGCCGCCTTGAACAGGCCGTCAGGCTTCCATAAAAGAATCAAGGCCATCATCACGTAGACCAATACGCCTGCCGCCTGTGGCAGCAGCACCTTGCCAAAGGTATCGACCAGTCCGATCAAGAGCGCGGCCAACAGCGCCCCGCGGATCGAACCAATGCCGCCAATCACCACCACCACAAAACAGATGATCAGCACCGTGTCGCCCATGCCCGGATAGACCGAGGACACGGGGGCCGCCACCATGCCGGCCAGCACCGCAATCGCCATGCCGGCGGCAAACACCACGCGGTACAGGAACTTGATGTCAATGCCCAGCGACTGCACCATCTCGCGGTTGGCGCTGCCGGCGCGGATCATCATGCCCAAGCGTGTGCGGGTGAACACCAGGTACATGGCCAAGGCCAGCGCCAGACAGACGCCGGAAATAAACAGCCGGTAGATGGGATAGGTCATCATCTCGCCCAAGGGGAGCGTGCCGGCCAGAAACGGCGGCACCTCCACGCCATGCACCTCGTCGCCTACCAGCAGACTGCGCAACTCTTCAAATACCAAAATCAGGCCATAGGTCATCAACACCTGCTGCAAATGCTCGCGCTCATACAGGAAGCTAAAAAAAGCCCACTCCAGCACATAGCCCATGATCACCGCCAGCACCACGCCGACCAAGAGCGTGGCAAAAAAGCCGCCGCCAAAGGTGGCAGCGACGATCGGCGCCAGCGCGTAGGCCATGTAGGCGCCCATCATGTAAAAGCTGCCATGCGCCAGATTGATGACGCCCATGATCCCGAAGATCAGCGTCAGGCCCGAGGCCACCAGAAACAGCAGCAGGCCGTACTGGAGCGCGTTCAGGCACTGAATAAGAAAAGTGGATATGTCCATTTACATTTTGCAGCCGCGAGCGGGATCAGTCAGCGCTTTCGAAGCCACGCCGACCAGCTTGTTTTCCTTGCCCGTCACCTGGCGCAGGTAAATGTCCTGCACCGGGTTGTGGGCCTTGGACAGCGAGAAGGCTCCGCGCGGGCTGTCGATCTTGGCGGCTTCCACGGCCTTGGCAAACTCGGCCTTTTTGCTGACGTCGCCATTCACGGCCTTCAGGCCAATGCCCAGAATCTGCGCCGCGTCATAGCCCTGCACCGCGTAGACATCGGGCTGCAGCTTATAAGCCTTGGCATAGGCCAGGCGGAAGCTCTTGTCCTTGGGCGTGTCCAGGCCGTCGGCATAGTGCAGCGCGGTGAACAGGCCATCGGCGTCCGCGCCCTGGGCGTCCAGCGTGCCGTCGGTCAGAAAGCCCGAGCCATACAGGGGAATGCTTTTCTTCAGGCCGGCGGCGGCATAGTCCTTGACGAATTTCACGGCACCGCCACCGGCGAAGAAGGTGAACACGGCATCCGGCTTGGCGGCTGCAATATCCGTCAGCAGGGCCTGGAACTCGACGTTGGGGAAGGGCAGGTTCAGCTCCTTCACCACGGTGCCGCCGCCCTTCTCAAAGGCTTCCTTGAAGCCGCGCACGGTCTCGTCACCGGCCGCATATTTCCAGGTGATGGTGGCAACCTTCTTGATGCCCTTTTTGGCCATGACTTCGCCCATGGCGTAGCCGGGTTGCCAGTTGCTGAACGAACTGCGGAAGATGTTGGGTGCGCACATGGCTCCGGTCACTGCGTCGGCTCCGGCATTAGGCACGATCAGGATGGTGCCGGACTCTTTCGCCACCTTGGCCATGGCCATGGCCACGCCGGAGTGAACGGTGCCGATCAGCACATCCACATTGTCGCGCTTGACCAGCTTGTTGACGTTGTCTGTGGCCTTGGACGGGTCGGACTCATCGTCCACCTTGACGAACTCGATCTCGCGCCCGCCGATCTTGCCGCCCTGCTCGGTGAGGTACAGCTTGAAGCCGTTTTCAATGGCGTTGCCAAGGGACGCATAGGTTCCGGTGTAGGGCAGCATCAGGCCGACCTTGAGCTTGGCGCCGGTCTGTGCGAACGCTGCGGTGGAAAGTAGAGCAGCGGCGGCTGCGATCAGGGTGGTGCGAAAAAGGATGCTCTTCATGGTGTTGTCTCCTGACGTTGTTGTTGAAAAAAATTGCGGACCACTTCTATGAGGCGGTCTTTTTGATCCCGGTGCGGTGAATGGCCGCAATCGGCCAGTTCCACAAGCTTGCATTGTCGCGCGACTCTGGCTATTCCACGAATCTGATCCAGGGTCCCGTACGCATCGCCTGCCCCTTGCACGGCCAACAGCGGACAGGTAATGGCGCTCAGTTCACCGTCAATGCGCCAGTGTCTAAAGGCCGGCAGCAGCCAGATGTCGTTCCAGCCCCAGAAGGCCGAGTCCACATCCGCGTGGTGACGCGCCAGGCGCTGGCGCAAATCGGTTTGCAAATAGGCGCTGCGGGTCTCGGCAATGCTGGTGACCGATACATCTTCCACCAGGATGTGCGGTGCCACGACGATGGCACCGGCTATTCTTTCGGGTAAGCGCGCGGCAAACAACAGCGCAATCGAGCCGCCGTCGCTGTGGCCGAACAGCCAGGGCTTGTCTGTGACCGTATCCACGCCCAACGCCTTCAGCAGCGCGGGCAAGACCTCAAAGGCTTGGCGGTGCATGAAGTCCGTGCCCCATGCGTCATCGGCCGCACGCGGCGTCGACTGGCCGTAACCTGGACGCGAATACACCAGGCCGCGGCATTGCAGGGCCTCGCACAGCTCGGCTGGAAATTCGCGCCACATGGAGACCGAGCCCAGACCTTCGTGCAGGAACACCAGCAAGGGCGCTGCCGCGTCTTCGCGTCGCAGCCACTGGTGCTCGATGCGCACCTTGCGTCCGGCCCAGTCCAGCTCCACCCATTCGATGGTGACGCTGGCGCTCGCTGTGACCAGCGGAGTGTTCATGCGCCGTTGGTTTCCTGGTCGCGCAGCTTGAATCGCTGGATCTTGCCGGTGGCGGTTTTGGGCAATTCCTGCACAAACTCGATCTGGCGCGGGTACTTGTAGGGCGCGAGTTTGTCCTTCACAAAGGCTTTGAGCTCGTCGGCGGTCGCCACAGCGCCGTCCTTGAGCACCACAAAGGCCTTGGTCTTGGTCAGTCCCTCGCCATCGGGCACGCCAATGACGGCGGCCTCCAGCACGGCGGCGTGTTGTACCAGCGTGGCCTCCACTTCAAACGGTGACACGTAGATGCCGCTGACCTTCAGCATGTCGTCGCTGCGCCCGCCGTAGGTGTAACTGCCGTCTTCATTGCGACTGTACTTGTCGCCGCTCTTGGTCCAGCCGCCCTGGAAGGTCTCGCGCGTCTTGGTGCGGTTGCCCCAGTACATCATGGCCGCCGAGGGGCCGTGGATATACAGGTCGCCCGGCTCGCCATCCGGCACCGGATTGCCATCATCGCCGCGCAGCTCAATGTCGTAGCCCGGCACCGGCCAACCGGTGGTGCCGTAGCGCACGCGCTCGGGCGTGTTGGACAGGAAGATGTGCAGCATCTCGGTGGAGCCAATGCCGTCCACAATGTCCACGCCGAAGTGCGCCTGGAAACGTTGGCCCAGATCGGCCGGTAGCGCTTCTCCGGCAGACGACACCAGACGCATGGCGACATCGCCGCGCGCCGGCAGATTCGGATTTGCCAGCATGCCGGCAAAGCCGGTTGGGGCACCAAAGAACACGGTGGGTTTCATTCCTCCAACATGTCCCAGCCAGCGCTTGAAAGTTGCGTCGGGCGTGGGGCGCTCGCCCATCAAAATCGTGGTGGCGCCTACGCTCATGGGGAAGGTCAGCGCATTGCCCAGGCCATAGGCAAAGAACAGCTTGGCGGCCGAGAAACAGACGTCGTCTTCCCGCAGTTTCAGAATGCCCTTGGCATACAGCTCGCAGGTCCAGTAGGGGTTGCCGTGCGAATGCACGGTGCCCTTGGGGCGGCCTGTGGAGCCGGAGGAATAGAGCCAGAAGCCAGGATCATCCGGGCTGGTGGCAGCCGCCTTGTGCAGGGGCTGGTGCGCCTGCACAAAGGCTTCGAACTCCACCTCGGCCGGGTGCAGCGGTGCTGCCGGATGCGACACCACCACCTTGCTCACCTCGTGGTCGGACTTGGTCATGGCTGCGGTCAATGCGGGAAGTAGCGCACCGGACACCAGCACGGCCTGGGCGCGCGAGTGCTCCAGCATGTAGGCGTAGTCGTCGGCGGTGAGCAAGGTGTTCACGGCCACCGGCACCAGGCCGGCGTACATGGCGCCCAGAAAGCTCACCGGCCAGTCGCAGCAGTCGTGCATCAGCAGCAGCACGCGTTCTTCGCGGCGTATGCCTAAGGCACGCAGGCCGGCGGCAACGCGGCGCACCCGGTCTTCGAGCTGGCCATAGGTGAGCGCGCCGTGGTCGTCGACGAAAGCGGTCTTGTCAGTGCGTGCTGCGTTTTCATTCAGGATGTACCGGGCGAAGTTGAACTGCTCGGACAACGCTGCCAGGCTTTCGGTCAGGGTGGTATCTGCGGACATGTCTTGTCTCCTGTTTTATGCGGTAGTTGCGGTGAGCTGCGCCAGCACGGTGCTGCTGGCCTGCAGGGCCGTGCGGCGGTGGTAGAAATTCAGGGCGCGCACGCCGCCCAGTTCTTCGCCGCCACCGGCCCGGCCCGGGCCGCCGTGCAGCGACTGCGGCATCACATTGCCGTGGCCGGTGTGCAGGGCTGCGACATCGGGCGAGATGATGTGCACGCGCCCATGGCTGTCGGCCAGCTCGGAGGCGGCATGGGCCAAGGCGACGGGGTCACTGCCATAGACCGAGCACACCAGCGAGCCCTGACCGCGCCGCACCAGTTGCAAGGCATGCGCCAGATCACGGTAGGGGATCAGCGTGGCCACCGGGCCGAACACCTCGGTGTCGTGGACGCGGTCTGACACATCGCTGCCAGCCGCGTCGCGTGTACCCAGCAGCGTGGGGCCGACGCAGCAGGAGGACGCATCGGCATCCACCAGCGCGTGCGTGGCGCCGTCGTGCAGCACTTCGGTCTGCTTCTTCAGGTAAGCCAGGCCATCGCGCACCGCATCGTACTGTGTGCGGTTCACCAGCGCGCCCATGCGCACGGTCTCATTGCGCGGGTTGCCCACGCTGGTCTTGGCCAGGCGTGCGCCAATGGCCTGTGCGGCAGCGGCATACAGCGCCTCGGGTACAAAAACGCGGCGGATGGCGGTGCACTTCTGGCCGGACTTGACCGTCATCTCGCGCACCACTTCCTTGGCCAGCAACTCGAAGGATTCGCTGCCCATCGCTTCGCCGGGCAGTAGCAAGGCGGAATTCAAACTGTCGGCCTCGATGTTCACGCGCACCGAACGCTGGGTCACGGCCGGATGCGAGCGGATCACGGCGGCGGTCTCGGCCGAGCCGGTAAAGCTCAGCACATCAAAGGCTTGCAGCTGGTCCAGCAGACCGGCCGAGCTGCCGCAGACCACCGACAGGGCACCAGCGGGCAGGATGCCGGCATCGACCACGTCCTTGACCATGCGCTGCGTCAACCAGGCGGTGGCCGTGGCCGGCTTGATGATCACCGGCACGCCCGACAGCAGGGCCGGTGCGGCTTTTTCCCAAAGACCCCAGGCCGGGAAATTGAAGGCATTGATGAACAGCGCCAGGCCACGTGTGGGGCTTTGGATATGCTGGCTCTGGAACAGCGGGTCCTTGCCCAGGCGGGCCGGTTCACCATCCAATAGAAAGTGGCGATCGCCCAAAGAGTCGCCCATCTTGGCGTAAACGCCCAGCGTAAAGAGTCCGCCGTCAATGTCCACGGCCGAGTCGTTTTTCACCGTGCCGCTGTTGGCGGTGGCGATCTCGTAATAGGCATCGCGGTTCGCCTGCAGGACCTTGAGCACCGCGCCCAGCAGGGCACCGCGTTGTTGGTAGCTGAGTGCGCGCAGCGCTGCGCCGCCCTGTTCGCGTGCGAAGGCGAAGCCTGCTGCCAGATCCAGGCCGGTAGCGTCCACGCGCACCAGCTCAGTCCCGGTGACGGGGTCCAACAGGGCCGTGCCCTTGCCGGTGCCTATCCGCCATTGGCCGCCCAGGTAGTTGGAGAGAAGTTCAGAAACGGGAGCAGTCATTGATTGAGTTACCTTGGTGCGGCGCGGTGCGCAGTGCGAATTGCGAAGGGGGTTGTAAGGGAGTGAAAGTGCCAGCGCGTTCAAGCAGCTTCCGTGAATTCGATGCGGCCCTTGGGCAGCAGGTACAACACCAGGGCGCGGCCGTTGGAGACGGTAGGGCGATGCGCGCTGCCCGCAGGCGTCACCATCCAACCCTCCGGGCGGCCGTCAAACAGGGCGCCCTCATCCAGCGACATGATCAGGTCGATCTCGCCCTCGGGATGCACATGGTGCGGGCCGGCCACATCCTTCATGTCCACCACGTCGACCGAAAAACCATGCAAATCGTCGGCCGGTTTGAAGATGCGGCCATAGCGCAGTCCGCCGCCCTCGTATTTGCACAGCCAGCCTTCTGTTGCGCCCTGGATGCAGGCGGCCTTGAGTTGCTGGTAGCTGGCGCTGGCGACGCCATGGTGTTCGTTTAACCAGGTGTCGAGCGTTGCGTCCAGCGGACGGCCGGCGATCTCGGCGCTCAGTTGAGCAAGCATTTCACGAAAGGCGGCAACAGGCGTTACGGCAGAGGGGGCGGTAGTGGACACAATTTGCTCCAGTTTGAGTTTCAGGCTTGCCAAATTCGAGCACATGAATTATTGTGCACACTCGAACGATAAAGCCCACCCAACACCATGTCAAGCACTATATTGCATGTATGCGGGTTTACACCGAGTTCCATGATGACGACTGAAGCAAGCCCGCTGGAAGCGGCACCCCTGGCAACTGCCAGCCCGACCCTGGTGCTGGAAAAGAATCCATTTCTGGTGAGCCTGGGCGAGCGCGTGCGCTCCCTGAGAGCGCGCCGGGGCATGACGCGCAAGGCCGTGGCGGCAGCGGCCAATGTGTCCGAGCGCCATCTGGCCAATCTGGAATATGGCGAGGGCAACGCATCCATCCTGGTGCTGCTGCAGGTGGCCGGCGCCCTGCACTGCTCACTCTTTGAATTGCTGGGCGATGTCACCACCTCCACGCCTGAGTGGCTGCTGATCCGTGAGCTGCTGGAGCATTCAGACGAGGCGCACCTGCGCCGGGCGCGCATTGCCATTGGCGAAGCATTAGGCACCGGTGGCGGCACACCCCATGCCAATCCCCGCGTGGCGCTGGTGGGGCTGCGCGGTGCCGGCAAGTCCTCACTTGGCCAAATGCTGGCCGACGATCTGGGCTTTCCCTTTGTCGAGCTGAGCCGCGAAATCGAAAAATTTGCCGGCTGCAGCGTCAACGAAATCCAGAATCTGTATGGCATGAACGCCTACCGCCGCTACGAGCGCCGCGCCCTGGAAGAGGCAATCCAGATTTACCCCGAGGCGGTGATTGCTACCCCCGGTGGCCTGGTGTCCGACCCGGCCACCTTCAACCAGTTGCTGTCCCACTGCACCACGGTCTGGCTGCATGCCGACCCGGAAGACCACATGAGGCGGGTCGTAGCGCAGGGTGATATGCGGCCCATGGCCAACAGCCGTGAAGCCATGGAAGACCTGAAAAGCATTCTGGCCGGTCGCGCCGCCTTCTACAGCAAGTCGCAGCTCAAGCTGGACACCAGCGCCCAGCCGCTGGATGAGACCTTCAAGGCCTTGCGCAGCATGGTGCGCGCGCTGCTGCAGTTGCCGGCCTGAAACGGGGAAGCTGATATTTTCAAGAAGATGCAACAAAGTGCTTGACCTCGCTTGAATAGATGCATTATTATTCATATCAAGAAAACAAACACCTGCACTGATTTACCTCTTTTTGGAGACAAGCCCCCCCATGACTACCGCCAACGCCACCGCTGCTATTACTGCCACCCCACCCCGCGTCGAATACCAGACCCACCCCAGCCAGTACCGCCACGTCAAACTGGCATTCAACGGCCCGGTGGCCACCCTGTCCATAGCCATCGACGAGAACGCAGGCCTGCGCCCCGGCTACAAGCTCAAGCTCAATAGCTACGACCTGGGCGTGGACATTGAACTCAATGACGCCATGGGTCGCATCCGCTTCGAGCACCCCGAAGTGCGCACCGTGGTCGTCACCAGCGCCAAGGAAAAGGTGTTCTGCTCCGGCGCCAACATCTTCATGCTGGGCGTTTCCAGCCACGCCTGGAAGGTGAATTTCTGCAAGTTCACCAACGAAACCCGCAACGGCCTGGAAGACAGCTCCAAGCACAGCGGCCTGAAGTTCCTGGCGGCTGTGAACGGCGCCTGCGCCGGCGGCGGCTACGAGCTGGCCCTGGCCTGCGACGAAATCCTGTTGGTGGATGACCGCAGCAGCGCGGTCAGCCTGCCCGAGGTGCCGTTGTTGGGCGTGCTGCCCGGCACCGGCGGCCTGACCCGCGTCACCGACAAGCGCAAAGTGCGCCATGACCTGGCCGACATTTTCTGCACCAGCGTCGAGGGTGTGCGCGGCCAGAAGGCTGTGGACTGGCGTCTGGTGGACGGTGTTGCCAAACCCGCTCAGTTTGCTGCCAAGGTGCAGGAACGCGCACTGGCGCTGGCCGCACAAAGCGACCGCCCTGCAGATGGCAAGGGCGTCACGCTGACTCCGCTGCACCGCACCGTGGAAGCCGACGCATTGCGTTACCAGTATGTGAGCGTGGAAATTGACCGTGCCAAACGCACGGCCGTGTTCACCGTCAAGAGCCCGAACGGCGTGCAACCCACCGACATCGCAGGTATCGAGGCCGCCGGTGACCAGTGGTACCCGCTGGCCATGGCCCGCGAACTGGAAGACGCGATTCTGCAGATGCGCACCAACGAGTTGGACATCGGCATCTGGCTGATCAAGACCTTGGGTGACTCCGCTGCCGTGTTGGCCAGTGATGCCACCCTGGTCGCTCACCAGAACCATTGGCTGGTGCGTGAAACCATTGGTCTCTTGCGCCGCACGCTGGCACGCCTGGATGTGTCCTCGCGCAGCCTGTTTGCGCTGATCGAATCCGGCTCCTGCTTCGCCGGTACGCTGCTGGAACTGGCCCTGGCCTGTGACCGCAGCTACATGCTGATCCTGCCCGATGACGAAGCCGCCACACCCAGGATTACGGTGTCGGACACCAACTTTGGTGCCGAGCCGACGCCGGGCCGCTCCCAAGGCGGCGAGTCCCCCTTGGGGGGCGGGGCTGCGCAGAGCGCGGCACCTGGGGGCTTTTACCCGATGGTTACCGAGCAAAGTCGTTTACAGCGCCGTTTCTACAGCGAAGCACCGGCCCTGGATGCCGTGCGTGCACAGGCCGGCAAGGCCCTGGACGCAGATGCCGCCTTTGCCCTGGGCCTGGTGACTTCCAACCCCGACGACATCGACTGGACCGACGAAGTGCGCATCGCGATTGAAGAGCGCGTCTCGATGTCGCCCGACGCCCTCACCGGCCTGGAAGCCAACCTGCGCTTCAATGGCCCCGAGAACATGTTCACCCGCGTCTTCGGCCGCCTCACCGCCTGGCAGAACTGGATCTTCCAGCGCCCCAACGCCGTCGGTGAAAAGGGTGCATTAAAAGTTTATGGCAAGGGCGACAAGGCCGTTTTCGACTGGAACCGCGTCTAAGCCATTTTTCCAAATAGAAAATTTTTCTTTTAACTGAGGAGAGACCCATGAGCAGCATCGATTACAGCGACAAGATCCCGAACAACGTCAACCTGAGCGAAGACCGCACATTGCAGCGCGCGCTCGAGCAATGGCAGCCCAACTACCTGAAATGGTGGGGCGACATGGGTCCGGACGACAGCCAGAACTTTGACGTCTACCTGCGCACCGCCGTCAGCGTGGACCCACAGGGTTGGGCGCAGTTCGGCCACGTGAAGATGCCCGACTACCGTTGGGGCATCTTTTTGAACCCGGCCGAAGCCGACCGCAAGATCCATTTCGGTGACCACAAGGGCGAAGCGGCCTGGCAGGATGTGCCTGGCGAATACCGCGCCAACCTGCGCCGCATCATCGTCACCCAAGGTGACACCGAGCCGGCATCTGTCGAGCAGCAGCGCCACCTGGGCCTCACCGCGCCCAGCCAGTACGACCTGCGCAATTTGTTCCAGGTGAACGTCGAAGAAGGCCGTCACCTGTGGGCCATGGTCTACCTGCTGCACAAATACTTCGGCCGCGACGGCCGCGAAGAAGGCGAAGCGCTGCTGGAGCGTCGCTCCGGTCAGGAAGACAACCCGCGCATCCTGCAGGCCTTCAATGAAGAGACGCCGGATTGGCTCTCCTTCTTCATGTTCACCTACTTCACCGACCGTGACGGCAAGTTCCAGTTGTGCGCCCTGGCCGAATCGTCTTTCGACCCGCTGGCCCGCACCACCAAGTTCATGCTGACCGAAGAGGCGCACCACATGTTTGTGGGCGAGTCCGGCATCAGCCGCGTCATTAGCCGCACCTGTGCCGCCATGAACGAGATGAAGACCGACGACGTCACCAAGCTGCGCGCCGCCGGTGTGATCGATCTGCCCACGCTGCAACGCTACCTGAACTTCCACTTCAGCGTGACCATCGACCTGTTCGGTGCCGACGAGTCCAGCAACGCCGCCACTTTTTACAACACCGGCCTGAAAGGTCGCTACGAAGAAGGCAAGCGCGTGGATGACCACCAGCTCAAGGGCCAGACCTACAAGGTGCTGTCGGTTGTGAACGGCCAGCTGATTGAACGCGAAGTGCCCATGCTCAACGCCTTGAACGAAGTGCTGCGCGACGACTACATCAAGGATTCGATTGGTGGCGTGGAGCGCTGGAACAAGGTGATCGAGAAGGCCGGTATTCCCTTCCGTCTGAAGACACCGCACAAGGCCTTCCACCGCAACATTGGCTCCCTGTCGGGCGCCAAGATTTCGCCGGACGGACGTGTGTTGTCTGAGGCTGAATGGAAGGCCCATGTGGACAACTGGCTGCCTTCGGACACCGACCGCGCTTTTGTCGGAAGCCTGATGGGCCGAGTCGTGGAAACCGGCAAGTTCGCCAACTGGATTGCCCCCCCGGTCATGGGAGTGAATCGCCAGCCGGTGGATTTTGAGTACGTTCGGTTTAACTGATCTTTTTTAACTTTTCCATTTTTTCAACTCCCCCATCCCCCGCCCCTTACCCCCGTCGGGATAAGGGGTGCCGGGAGCGGACAGCCGATTTGGCTGCTTCGCGCCGAATACGGAATTACGGGCGGGAGGTTGCCACTGCTTTTGCTTGCCCAGAGCTCAGGCCGGTAGTTCCGAGCGCCGGACGCCGATAAAGGCAAAATGGGCTGTCCACAAAAAGAGAGAGACCATGACAGAAGCCGTCATCCAACAACACCTGATCGACCCTGAGATCTGCATCCGCTGCAACACCTGCGAAGCCATCTGCCCGGTGGGCGCCATCACCCATGACAGCCGCAACTACGTCGTCAAGGCGGATGTCTGCAACCTCTGCATGGCCTGCATCTCGCCCTGCCCCACCGGCTCCATCGACAACTGGCGCACCATGCCCCGGTCAATCGCCTATGCGATTGAAGACCAACTGCTGTGGGACGAGCTGCCCGCCGAGCTGACGGCAGAACAACTGGCACACGCCGGTGTGGCTGAGACCGCCGTTGCCGAAGCGCAACCCGCAGCGCTAACAGACCCAACTGACCCCAGCGGCCAGGACGCATTCAACTCGGCAGCCTTTGGCGCCACCCTACCACCCTGGTCTGCGGCCCATGCCTATACCAATCTCTACGGTCCCAAGGCTGCGGAGAAGTTCATTACCGCCAAGGTGGTGGGCAATGTGCGCGTGACCGAAGTCGGTGCCACGATTGGCGCCGACTACGACACCCACCACCTCATGCTCGACTTTGGCTCCATGCCGTTCCCGGTGCTGGAAGGCCAGAGCATTGCCGTGCTACCGCCGGGTCTGGATGAAAGCGGCCGCGCCCACCATGCGCGCCAGTATTCGATCGCCAGCCCGCGCAATGGCGAGCGCCCCGGCTACAACAACCTGTCGCTGACCATCAAGCGCGTGCTCGAAGACCACAGCGGCAAGCCGGTGCGCGGTGTCGCCTCCAACTACCTGTGCGATCTGAAGATTGGCGACAGCGTGCAGGTGATTGGCCCGTTTGGCAACAGCTTCCTGATGCCCAACCACCCGCGCTCCCATATCGTGATGATCTGCACCGGAACCGGCAGCGCCCCCATGCGCGCCATGACCGAATGGCGCCGCAGGTTACGCGCCTCCGGCAAGTTCGAGGGCGGCAAGTTGATGCTGTTCTTCGGCGCGCGCACCAAGGAAGAGCTGCCGTATTTCGGCCCGCTGCAAAACCTGCCCAAGGATTTCATCGACCTGCATTTCGCCTTCTCGCGCACGCCGGGCCAACCCAAACACTATGTGCAAGACCTGATGCGTGAACGCGCCGCCGATCTGGCTCCGCTCTTAGCCGACAGCAACAGCTACTTCTATGTCTGCGGGCTCAAGAGCATGGAAGAGGGCGTGGTGCTGGCGTTGCATGACATTGCCAAGGCGGCAGGGCTGAATTGGGAAACAATAGGCACATCGCTCAAGCGCGAAGGCCGCTTGCACCTGGAAACCTATTGATGACTATTTTTGAAACCCTGGTACTAAGCCAGCGCACCCCCGGCGTGGCGCAAATTACCATGGCGCGCCCGGCCGTTTTCAACGCCTTTGATGAACTGATGATTGGTGAACTCGACGCCGCCTTTGCCGAACTCATTGAAGACGCATCGGTGCGCGTCATCGTGCTGGCCGGCGAGGGCAAGCACTTCAGCGCCGGTGCCGATCTGCAGTGGATGCAGCGCGCATCTCAGGCTACTCAGGAATGGAATCTGCAGGATGCGCGGCGCTTTGCCGGCATGCTGCACCGCATTGCAAGCAGCCCCAAACCCGTTATCGCACGCGTCCAGGGAGCAGCCCTGGGTGGCGGTGTCGGCCTGGGCTGCGCCTGCGATATCGCCATTGCGGCGGACAACGCCAGCTTCTCGGTCAGCGAGGCCAAGTTCGGCATACTGCCCGCCGTCATCGGCCCCTATGTCACCAACGCCGTGGGCAAACGCCAGGCCCAGCGCCTGGCACTGACCACCACGCGCATTGGCGCGGCCGAGGCATTGGCCATTGGCATCGTGCAGCAAGTCGTGGCACTGGACGCGCTGGATGCCGCCGTGGATGCCACGCTGAAAGAACTGCTGGCCGGCAGCCCCAATGCCCAGCGCGAAATCAAGACCCTGTTTGCGCAACTCGAAGTCGGCCCCATTAGCCCGGAGGTGCGCGAACTCACCGCCCAAACCATCAGCCGCGTGCGCGGCACGCCGGAAGCCCGCGAGGGCTTTGCTGCCTTCCTGGCCAAGCGTCCGCCCAACTGGATTCCACAATGAGCGCAACAAACTTAAATAACGCAACGGTGCTGGTCATCGGCGCCGGCATCATGGGCGCAGGCATTGCCCAAGTAGCAGCACAGGCGGGCCACAGCGTGATGCTGTTCGACATGCGCGAAGGCGCAGCCCTTGAGGCCAAGGAAAAACTCAGCGCCAGCCTGAACGCATTGGTTGCCAAGGGCAAGCTGGGCGCCGACGCTGTAGCGCAAACCCTGTCCCGCATCAGCGCGATCGGCAACTTGCAGGAAGCCGCAGCGGCAGGCCTGGTGGTCGAAGCCATTGTCGAAAAGCTGGAGGCCAAGCGCGGCTTGTTTCAGCAATTGGAGCAAATAATCAGCGCCGATTGCATTCTGGCCACCAACACGTCTTCGATTTCGGTGACGGCAATTGCCAACGGGCTGCTGCATCCCGCGCGCCTGGTCGGCATGCACTTCTTCAACCCGGTGCCGCTGATGAAGCTGGTGGAAGTGGTTTCGGGCCTGCAAACCGAAGCGGCAGTGGCCAACGCCATTTTTGCGTTGTCACAAACCTGGGGCAAGGTGGCGGTGCATGCGCGCTCCACGCCGGGCTTTATCGTCAACCGCATTGCCCGCCCCTATTACGCAGAGACCTTGGCGCTGCTGCAGGAACAGGCCGCCACACCCACCGTGCTGGACGCCTGTCTGCGTGCGGTGGGTTTTCGCATGGGGCCCTGCGAGCTGATGGACCTGATAGGCCACGACACCAATTTCTCGGTGACGCAGTCGGTCTATGAGGCCAACTTTTTTGACAAACGCTATAGCCCTTCGCTGGTGCAGCGCGAGATGGTCGATGGCGGCCTCTTGGGTCGCAAATCGGGACAGGGCTTTTACAGCTACGCAGCCGATGCGACAAGACCCACGGTTGCTGCCGCTCAGGCCATGCAAATGCCGATTGCCAAGACGCTCTGGCTGCATGGCCGGGGCCCGCTGGCCGATGCGCTGCAGGCTGCCTGTGAGCGCGCCTTGGCCTTGGTGCCCACTGCTGCACCCGCGCTGCTGCGCGACGAAAGCAGCGATTGGATAGGCCTGGAAATCGGTGGCTGCCAACTGCGCATGACGGACGGCCGCTGTGCCTCGCAACTCGGGGCCGAGGTGGCTGTGTTCGACCTGCCGCTGCAAACCACCCAAGACACGGTGCTGGCCTGGGCGCCCTCCTCGCGCGCCTCTGCTGCCTGGACCGCACAAGCCGAGCAATGCTTGCAGGCGCTGGGCTTCAACCCGCAGCGCGTGGCCGACACGCCGGGCTTGGTGGTGGCGCGCAGCGTCGCCATGCTGATCAACGAAGCGGCAGACGCGGTGCACCAGGGCGTCTGCAACGAGGCTGCTGCCGATGCCGCCATGAAGCTGGGGGTCAACTATCCGGCTGGCCCGTTTGAATGGCTGAGCTCGTGGGGCGCCGTGCCGGTGTGCCAGTTGCTGGACGCGCTGGATGCGTTCTACCGTGGCGAGCGCTACCGCGCCAGCCCGCTCTTGCGCCAGCGCACCTGGCAGGATTGACATGAAATTTACCGAGTTCACCGAAGGCCTGGTCATTGAGGCCGGCCCCTACCACCTCACCGAAGACGAGGTCTTGCAATTTGCCAAGGCCTGGGACCCGCAGTGGTTCCACACCGACCCCGAGGCCGCGGCCAAGGGGCGCCACGGCGGTCTGATTGCCAGCGGCTGGCAGACCTGCGGCATCGCGATGCGCCTGATGGCCGACCAGGCCTTGCAGGGCTCTGAGTCGTTTGCCTCGCCCGGCCTGGCCTACATCAAATGGCTGCATCCGGTGCGCCCCGGTGATGATTTAAGCGTTCGCGCCACGGTGCTGGAAACCCGGGTGGCGCGCAGCCAGCCGGGTATGGGCATCCTGCGCTGGCGCTGGCAGTTGTTCAACGCCGCCGGTGTGGAAGTGCTGGACCTCGAAGCCACCAGCCTGTTTGATCTGAACCAAAACCCTGTCGCCTGAACTGAATCGTCCGCCATGAACCAAGCCTTTATCTGCGACGCCATCCGTACCCCCTTCGGTCGCTACGGCGGCGCGCTGTCTTCCGTGCGCACCGATGACCTGGGCGCCATTCCGTTGCGCGCACTGATGCAGCGCAACCCGGGTGTGGACTGGGCGGCCATCACCGATGTGATCCTGGGCTGTGCCAACCAGGCCGGCGAAGACAACCGCAATGTGGCGCGCATGAGCGCCTTGCTGGCCGGTCTGCCCTTGGAAGTTCCGGGCGGCACCGTCAACCGGCTGTGCGGCTCCGGTCTGGATGCGGTGGGTACGGCAGCGCGCGCCATCAAGGCCGGCGAGGCCACGCTGATGATTGCCGGCGGCGTGGAAAGCATGAGCCGCGCACCGTTTGTCATGCCCAAAGCGGAGAGCGCCTTCAGCCGCAACAACGCCGTCTATGACACCACCATAGGCTGGCGCTTTGTCAACAAACTGATGAAGGCGCAGTACGGCGTGGACTCCATGCCCGAGACGGCCGAGAACGTGGCCACCGATTTCAATATCGAGCGCGAGGCGCAGGACCGTATGGCCCTGGCCAGCCAGCTCAAGGCCGTGGCAGCACAACAGGCCGGCCACTTCGCCCGCGAAATTGTCGGCGTACCGATTGCACAGAAAAAGGGCGACCCGCTCGTCTTCGATACCGACGAGCATCCACGTGCCACCACGCTCGAAGCCCTGGCCAAACTCAAGCCCATAGTCCGCCCCGACGGCAGCATCACCGCCGGCAATGCCAGCGGCGTCAACGACGGCGCCTGCGCCCTGTTGCTGGCCGATGAAGCCACGGCGCGCAAGAACGGCCTGACGCCGCGCGCCCGCGTCGTCGGCATGGCGACAGCCGGTGTGGCACCGCGCATCATGGGCATGGGCCCGGCACCCGCCACGCAAAAGGTGCTGGCCCTCACCGGCCTGAGCCTGGCACAACTCGATGTGATTGAACTCAACGAGGCCTTTGCCGCCCAAGGCCTGGCCGTCTTGCGGCAACTGGGTCTGCAGGACGATGACGAGCGCGTCAACGCTTGGGGCGGCGCCATTGCGCTGGGCCACCCTCTCGGTGCCTCGGGTGCACGCCTGGCCACCACCGCCATCAACCGCCTGCACGCCACCGGCGGTCGCTACGCCCTGTGCACCATGTGCATAGGCGTGGGCCAGGGCATTGCTCTGATCCTGGAGCGGGTGTAACCAAGATAAGGCGCAGCGCCCTAGGCAATACTGGCGCTGCTTGCGGACATCAAATCGGCCACCACGCGCCGCAGCCACTGCGAGCCGGGGTCGTTGTGAAAGCGTTCATGCCAGTGCTGCTTGACGTCGTAGGGTGGTAACTGGAACGGCACCGGAAAGATGCGCACCGCCGCCCTCCCCTGCAGCACATCGGCCAGGCGCTCGGGAATGGTGAGTATCAAATCGGTGTGCTCCACCACCAGCGCCGCGCCTATGAAATTGGGAATGTTGAGCGAGATCTTGCGCTTGAGGCCAAAGCGCTCAATCTCCTGCTCCAGCATCTGCGGTGCCGCACCCGAGGAGCTGACCACCGCGTGGTTCTCGCTGGCAAACTGCTCCAGCCGCAACTCTTTTTGGATGCGCGGATGGTGGGCGCTGACCATGCAGGCAAACTTCTGCGAGAACAGCACGTTCTGGTAAAAGCCGGCCTCGAGCTGCGGCATCAGGCCAAGCGCCAGATCGGCCTCGCCACTTTCCAGCAGGCGCGCAATGTCGTTGGAGAGCGGCAGCACGTCGATGCGAATGCCGGGTGCTGCCAGGCGCAGCCTCTCCCACAGCCTAGGCAATAGCACCAGCTGGCTGATGTCGGTCATGCAGATGCGAAACAGGCGTTTGGAGGTGACGGGGTCAAAATGGTTTTGCTGGCCCATCACCACTTCCAAGGCTTCGAGCACGCCGCGCACCGGGCGCACCAGGCCGTCGCCAAAGGGGGTGGGCTCCATGCCGGCAGATGTGCGCACAAACAGCGGGTCGCCAAAGTGATGGCGCAGCTTGGACAGGGCCACGCTGACCGCCGGTTGCCCCAGGTCCAGGCTGACTGCGGCCTCGGTCACGCTGCGCGTCTTGTAGATTGCGTCAAACACCTGCAGCAGGCGGATTTCTATCGTGTCTAGGGCCATGTCTTGATTGTGGGGGCGGGTCTTATTCGAATTTCGAATACGCCATATTAAGCGCCTTGGATTGTCAGCGCCCGACCCCGCTTTTACGCTTGCGTCCTATTCCAACAACGCCGTGGAGACTGCATGTCCTTACCTGAACTGGGCCGCCTTGAAGACCTGCCCCAAGACTACCGTGACGACCTCACCGCGCAAAACCTGGTGCCGCTGTGGCCCAGCTTGCGTGCCGTGCTGCCTCCGGGCAAGCCCACACCGCGCACCCGCGCCACCGCCTGGAACTACCAGGCCCTGCGGCCCCTCTTGCTCAAGGCCGGTGAGCTGACTCCCATGGAAAAAGCCGAGCGCCGCGTGCTGGTGCTGGCCAACCCCGGCCACGGTCTGGAAAAAATGCAGGCCAGCTCCACCATTTATCTGGGCATGCAGCTGCTGCTGCCCGGCGAATGGGCCCCGGCGCATCGCCACACGCCCAATGCCGTGCGCATGATTGTCGAGGGCGAAGGCGCCTACACCACGGTGGACGGCGAAAAGTGTCTGATGCAGCGCGGCGACCTGATCCTCACGCCCACCGGCCTGTGGCATGAACATGGCCATGACGGCGACCAGCCGGTGGTCTGGCTGGATGTGCTGGATCTACCCATGGTCTATTACATGGAAGCGTCTTACGTCACCGAGGGCAAGCCGCAGACCATCAGCGGCGATGCCGCCGGACTGGCATACCAGCGCGGTGGCGTGGCGCCGGCGCCGATGTTCGAGCGCAGCCAAACAGCCTTCCCGATGCTGCGCTACCCCTGGGTGGATGTGCGCACCGCGTTGCAAACCCTGGCGCGCACCCAGCCGGAAATTGAAGCCGTGCAAGTGGCCTATATCAACCCCGAAACCGGAGCCGACGCGCAAAAAATTCTGGGCTTCTCGGCCCTGATGCTGCGCCCCGGTGAGACCCTGAACATGCCGGCCCGCTCCACGGCCATGGTGTTCCATGTGATCGAAGGCGGCGCCTCGGTCACGGCAGATGCCAGCCACTTTGCGCTGGGCGAGGCCGATACCTGCTGCATACCCGGTTACACGGCCATCACCTTGGTCAACGCCTCGACCACCGAAGCCTCTTTTGTATTCATGGCCGACGACGCGCCGCTGCAAAAAAAGCTCGGTGTCTATGAAGTCCGCGATGGCCGCAATGTCTGAACATTGCACACTGCTCTTTTTATCAACCGATCACACCCCATGACAACTTACACCTTCGCCCCCGCCCCCGTCTGCTCCCTGCCCGTTGTGGGCCAGGACGCCCGCTTCCCCGTCAAGCGCATCTTCTGCGTGGGTCGCAATTACCACGCGCACGCCGTCGAGATGGGCCGCCCGGTGGACAAGTCCACCATGAAGCCCTTTTACTTCATCAAGGACGCCAGCGCCCTGGTGGAGTCCGGTGCGACCGTACCCTACCCCGCAGGCACCAGCAACTACCACTATGAAATGGAACTGGTCGTCGCCATTGGCGCTGAAGGTTTCCGCGTGAAGGAGTCCGACGCAGATCGCCTGATCTACGGCTATGCCGCCGGTCTGGACATGACAAGGCGCGATTTGCAACTGGTGGCACGTGACCAGGGCCGCCCCTGGGACCTGGGCAAAAACTTCGAGAAGTCCGCCATCTGCTCGCCCCTGGTGCCCCAGGGCAAGCTGGGCGTGCTGCAAGCCGGCGCCATTGCGCTGCAGGTCAACGGCACGGCAAAACAAAGCGCTGACCTGTCGCAGCTGATCTGGAACATCCCCGAACTGCTGGCAGACCTGTCGCAGTACTACCACCTGCAGCCCGGCGACCTGATTTACACCGGCACGCCCGAGGGCGTGGGCGCCGTGGTCAGCGGTGACCTGATCAGCGGCCAGATCGAACAGGTCGGCTCGGTGCAGCTGACCATTGGCACGGCCGAATAAACCCCAAGGAAACAAGATGACACAGCAACTTCCTGTACTGGTTTCCGGTGGTGGCATCGGCGGCCTGGCCGCAGCCTTGGCCCTGGTGCGCCAGGGTTTTGAGGTTACGGTGTTCGAGCAGGCACCGGAAATAGGTGAAATCGGCGCCGGCATCCAGCTTGGACCCAATGCCTTCCACGCCTTTGACGCACTGGGCGTGGGCGACAAGGCCAGAGGCCGCGCCGTCTACACCGACTACATGGTGATGCACGACGCGCTGGACGAATACCAGGTCGGCAAGATCCCCACCGGCGAGGCTTTTCTGAAGCGCTTCGGCAACCCCTACGCCGTAATCCACCGCGTCGATGTACACCTGTCGCTGCTGGAAGGTGCGCAGGAAACGGAGAAGGTCAAGTTCCTGACCAACACCCGCATCGTCCGCGTCGAGCAGGACGAAAATTCGGTGACCGTGTTTGACCAGAACGGCAAGTCCTACCGGGGTGTGGCCCTGATCGGTGCCGATGGCGGCAAATCGGTGGTGCGCCAGCAGTACGTGAACGACCCGCCCCGCGTGACAGGCCATGTGGTCTACCGCGCCGTGGTCGACAAAAAAGACTTCCCCGAAAACCTGCAATGGAACGCGGCCAGCATCTGGGTCGGCCCGAACTGCCACCTGGTGCACTACCCGCTGCGCGGCGGCGAGCAATACAACGTGGTCGTCACCTTCCACAGCCGCGAGAAGGAAGAATGGGGCGTGACCGACGGCAGCAAGGAAGAGGTGCAGAGCTACTTCTTGGGGCTAGCCGCCAAGCCGCGCCAGCTGATCGACCTGCCCAAGACCTGGAAGCGCTGGGCCACCGCCGACCGCGAGCCAATTGGCACCTGGGTCTTCGGCCGCGCCACCATCCTGGGCGATGCCGCCCACCCCACCACGCAGTACATGGCGCAGGGCGCCTGCATGGCGCTGGAAGACGCCGTGACCCTGGGCGAGGCGCTGCGCGTCCACCAGAACGACTGGCCCAAGGCGCTGGCGCTTTACGAAAAATCCCGCGTGGCACGCACCGCCCGCATCGTGCTCTCGGGCCGTGAAATGGGCCGGCTCTACCACGCCAAGGGTGTGGAGCGCCTGGTGCGCAACAGCCTGTGGAAGGGTCGCTCGGCCGAGCGTTTTTATGACGCGATGGAATGGCTGTACGGTTGGAATGTCGAAAACTGCTTGAGCACGGATTGATACCCATGCAACTCCATAACTTTTTCCGCAGCGCCACCTCACACCGCACCCGCATCGCCCTGAATCTCAAGGGTCTGAACTACGAGTACGTGGCGGTGGACCTGCGCAAGAACGCGCACCAGAGCGCAGCCTTCAAGGCACTCAACCCGCAGGGTCTGGTGCCAGCGCTTGTCGATGGCGATCTGGTGCTGACGCAGTCGGTGGCCATTATCGAATGGCTGGAGGAGCGCTACCCGACGCCGGCGCTCTTGCCCACCGACCTCAACGAGCGCGCCCATGTGCGGGCGCTTGCCGCAATAGTCGGTTGCGACATCCATCCCATCAACAACAAGCGCATTCTCGACACGCTGCGTGCCAGCTTCGGCGCCGATGATGCCGCCATCAATAGCTGGTGCGGCACCTGGATCAAGGCCGGTTTTGAAGCGCTGGAAGCCATGCTGCAGGCCGACAAGAACCGCGGAGACTTCTGCTTTGGCAAGGCCCCCGGCCTGGCCGATGTGTATCTGGTTCCGCAGGTGGAGGGTGCGCGCCGCTTCAAGGTGGACCTGACGCCCTACCCTGGCATCCTGGCCATAGACCAGGCCTGCAGCGCGCTGCCTGCCTTTGCCAGCGCCGCACCCGCAGCCCAACCCGACGCTTCCTGAACCCAACAATAACCGAGGAGAACTTATGACGACGATCACCAAACGTTTCTTTCTGTCCACCCTGACAGGCGCCGCGATGCTGGCCCTGGGCGCTACCGCTGCCCTTGCCGGCGAGCCGCTGAAGATCGGCATGGTGCTGCCCATGTCCGGCCCCTTCGCCTCTTATGGCAAGCAGATCGAGTCCGGCGCGCGCCTGTATCTGGCGCAAAGCGGCGGCACTTTTTCCGGCCGCAAGGTCGAGCTGATCATCAAGGACGACACCGGTGTGGCGCCCGAGATCAGCAAGCGCGCCGCGCAAGAGCTGGTGGTGAAAGACAAGGTCGACATCCTGGCCGGCTTTGGCCTGACACCCTCGGCCTTTGCCGTGGCACCGATTGCTACGGAGGCCAAAAAGCCCATGATCGTGATGAACGCCGCCACCTCGGCCATCACCACCAAGTCCGAATACATCCTGCGCGTCTCGCACACGCTGCCGCAGGTGACCGCACCGATTGCCAGTTGGGCGGCGAAGAACAAGATCAAAAAGGTGTTCACGCTGGTGGCCGACTTTGGCCCCGGCCTGGACGCTGCAGCCCAGTTCAAGAAGACCTTTACCGCCGCCGGTGGTGAAGTGGTGGGCGAGGTGCGCACCCCCGTGAAGAGCCCGGACTTCGCGCCCTTTCTGCAAAAGATCAAGGATGCCGCACCCGAGGCGGTGTTTCTGTTTGTGCCGCCGGGCGAGCAGACCATTGCCTTTATCAAGGGCTTTGCCGAGCGCGATCTGGCCAAGGCGGGCATCCGCATCATCGCCACCGGCGACCTGAGCGACGAAGACATCCTGGACAGCCTGGGTGAAAGCGCCGTCGGAGTCGTCAACTCCATGCAATATTCCGAGGCCCACAACTCGCCTGAAAACAAGGCCTATACCGCCGCCTTTGCCAAGGCCTATCCCGGCATGCGCCCCGGTTACATGTCGGTGGCAGGTTTTGACGGCATGCAGCTGATTGCCAAGACGCTGGAAAAAACCGCTGGCGACTCGGACGGTGACAAGTTCATGTCTGCGGCAAAAGGCATGGCCTGGACCAGCCCGCGCGGCCCCATCAGCATCGATCCGCAGACCCGCGACATCATCCAAACCATTTACATCCGCAAGGTGGAAAAGGTAGCCGGCAAGCTGCAGAACGTCGAGTTCGACCAGGTCGCCAACTTCAAAGACCCCGGCAAGCAATGACCGTTTTATTCGATGGCATTGCCTCGGGCATGCTGCTGTTCCTGATCAGCGTGGGCCTGTCGGTCACGCTGGGGCTGATGAACTTTGTCAACCTCGCCCACGGCGCCTTTGCCATGGTGGGCGGCTATGTCTGCGTCACGCTGCTCAACCGCCTGGGCCTGCCGTTTCTGCTGTCTCTCCCGCTGGCCGCACTGGCCACGGCGGCCGTGGGCGTGCTGCTGGAGCGCCTGCTGTACCGCCGCCTATACGGAGCCACGCACCTGGACCAAGTGCTTTTTTCCATCAGCCTGGTGTTCATGTCCATGGCCGCGGCCAGCTACTTCTTTGGCGCCAACCAGCAGCCCTTGTTGTTGCCGGAATTCCTGCGCGGCCAGTTCAAGCTGCCGGGTCTGGACATGGGCGTGTACCGTTTGTTCCTGATCGTGGTGAGCGGCCTGATTGCCTGGGGCCTGCAGGCCCTGGTGAGCGGCACGCGCTTTGGTGCGCAGCTGCGCGCCTCGGTGGACAACCCGCGTGCCGCGCGCGGCGTAGGTATCAACGTGGAGCGCATCTTCACGCTGACCTTTGCTCTGGGGACGGCGCTGGCCGGCCTGGGCGGCGCCATGGGAGTGGAGATGCTAGGGCTGGACCCGGGCTTTCCGGTGAAGTACGTGGTGTACTTTTTGATCGTGGTGGCCGTGGGCGGCAGCGGCAGCATCACCGGCTCGCTGGTGGCCTCGCTGATTCTGGGTGTGGTGGATGTGGCGGGCAAGTACTACGTGCCAGAGATCGGCTCCTTCCTGATTTACGCGGTGATGGTGGTGACGCTGGTGTTCCGTCCGCAAGGCCTGTTTGGCCGCAAGGCTGTGCGTTAAGGCGCTGCAAAGGAATCTCATGCAAACCGCTACTTTGATGAATAACGTCGCCAACAACGTCGCCGTGACGCAACTGAAAAACGCCGACCGTTGGCAAGCTCCCGAGTTCGTGTTCTGGCTGCTGCCCATCGCCGCCTACTTTGTCTTCCCCGACAACCTGGTGCTTCTAACACAGATGGCGATTACCGCACTGTTCTGCATCTCGCTGGACCTGATCCTGGGCTACGCGGGCATCGTCTCGCTGGGTCATGCCGCCTTCTTCGGCCTGGGTGCCTACACCGCCGGCCTGCTGGCGGCCAATGGCTGGGGCGAACCCTTGAGTGGCTTGGCTGTCGCCGCGCTGGTGAGTGCCGCACTCGGCCTGCTCACCAGCCTCTTGGTGCTGCGCGGCGCGGACCTGACGCGGCTGATGGTGACGCTGGGCGTGGCCATGATGCTGTTTGAGCTGGCCAACAAGATGACCTGGCTGACCGGTGGCGTCGATGGCCTGCAAGGAATGGAGGTGCAACCGGTGTTGGGCATGTTCCGCTTTGACATGGTGGGCAAGACGGCCTTCTGGTATGCGCTGGTCGTGCTGTTTCTGCTGTTTTGGGCCGCGCGCAAGCTGGTGCACAGCCCGTTTGGCCTGGGCCTCAAGGGCATACGCCTGAATGTGGCACGTATGCCGGCGCTTGGTGCGCCGGTGAACATGCGCCTGGCTGCCGTCTACACCATTGGTGCGGCCTATGCCGGTGTGGCCGGTGCGCTGATGGCGCAGACCACGCAGTTTGTGGCGCTGGATGTGCTGTCCTTTAACCGCTCGGCCGAGCTGCTGCTGATCCTGGTGTTGGGCGGCTCGGGTAGCCTATATGGCGCCCTCATCGGCACCGTCGTGTTCATGTCGGCCCACCATGTGCTGTCGGACATGAACCCCGAATACTGGCAGTTCTGGCTCGGTGCCCTGCTGCTGGCGATTGTGCTGTTTGCCCGCGATGGCGTGATGGGCGGCCTGCGCCGTGCCGCTGCGCGCCTGGGCCTGGGTGCAAACCAGGGAGTGGCCCAATGAACTACGCACTGCAAACCCAAAAACTGGTGAAAAAGTTTGGTGGCTTTGTCGTCACCAACGATGTGAGCCTGAAGGTCGAAGCCGGTGCGCGCCACGCACTCATCGGCCCCAATGGCGCAGGCAAAACCACGCTGATCAATCTGCTGACCGGCTTTCTGGAACCCAGCAGCGGCTCCGTGCTGCTGCAGGGCCAGGAGGTGACGAATCTGGCGCAGCACCAGCGCGTCAAGCGCGGCCTGGCCCGCACCTTCCAGATCAACCGATTGTTCTCGGAGCTCACGGTGCTGGAGTCGGTGGTGCTGGCGGTGAACGAACGCCTGGGTCTGAGCGCCAAATTCTGGAAACCGGTGGGCGCCCACACGCAAGCGATTGAAGAAGCGGCCGAACTGCTGCGTACCTTGAAGCTACTGGACGTGGCCCACGAGCAGACGCGCAACCTGGCCTATGGCCGGCAGCGCCTGATCGAAATTGCGCTGGCTCTTGCCGCCAAACCTTCGGTGCTGCTGTTGGACGAACCGGCAGCCGGAGTGCCCACTTCGGAAAGCCGCGAGCTGTTCGAATCCATCGCCGCCCTGCCGCGGGATGTGACCATTCTGCTGATCGAGCACGACATGGACCTGGTGTTCCGCTTTGCCGACACCATCTCGGTGCTGGTCAGCGGCGCGCTGCTCACCCAAGGCACGCCACAAGAAATTGCCAACGACCCCCGGGTCAAAGAGGTGTACCTCGGAGAAGCCGCCCATGTCTGAATTGCTCACTCTTGAAAACGTCTGGGCCGGCTACGGCGAGGCCATCGTGTTGGAGGGCATCTCCTTGCAGCTCAAGGCCGGCGACAGCCTCTCGCTCTTAGGCCGCAACGGCATGGGCAAGAGCACGCTCTTGTCCACGCTGATGGGCGCCGCCCGCTTCCACAAGGGTTCCATGCGCTGGCAGGGCCGGGACCTGGCGGCAGTGAAACCCCATGCCCGCGCGCATCTGGGTCTGGGCTGGGTGCCGCAGGAGCGCGACATTTTCCCGTCGCTGTCGGTGGAAGAAAACCTGAGCGTGGTGCAGACCAAGGGCCACTGGGATTTGCAAAAGATTTACGCCATGTTCCCGCGCCTGCAGGAGCGCCGCGCCAATATGGGCAACCAGCTTTCGGGCGGCGAGCAGCAGATGCTGGCCATAGGCCGCGCACTCATGCTCAACCCGCAACTGCTGCTCCTGGACGAGCCGCTGGAAGGCCTGGCGCCACTGATCGTGCAGGAGCTCTTGAGCATCATCCAGCGGCTCACCGAAGAAAGCGGCATAGCCGTGATTCTGGTGGAGCAGCATGCGCGCCAGATCCTGCCGCTGACCCAACAGGCGCTGGTGCTGGAGCGGGGAAAAGGCGTCTACCTGGGCCCGGCCCAATCACTGCTGATGAATAGCGCCCTGCTCGACAGCTGGCTGGGCGTTGCTGCCCACTAAAGTGCCCCTTGGCGCGCCCATTGATGCCATCACAAAGAGACACCATGAAAGCCATAGACATCATCCACGCCGAACACCGCGCCCTGGGCGCTGTGGTGCAAGCCTTCCACCATGTGCTGGACAGCATCCACAGCGGCGCCAAACAGCCCGACTTTGTGCTGCTGAACGCACTGATCGAATACATCACCGAAGTGCCAGACAGGCTGCACCATCCCAAGGAGGACGAGGTGCTGTTCGTCAAGATTCTGGAAGTGGTGCCAGAGGCTGCTGCACTGATTGCCAAGCTGCAGGACGACCACGTCAAGGGCGAGCAAAGCACCCGCCATCTGCGGGAAGCCCTGCGCGCCTACCAGGCCGCCGGCGCAACAGGTTTTCCCGAGTTCGAGTCCGTGGCCCTGCGCTACATAGACTCCACCTGGAAGCACATCAGCCTGGAAGAAAAAGAGCTTCTGCCCATGGCGGTGCAGCGACTGGCGCCTGAGGACTGGGCCGGTATCGATGCCGCCTTTGAAGCCAACAAAGACCCCTGGTCCGGCCCCACCGGCGAGTTCCGCGCGCTGTTCACAAAAATTGTGAATCTGGTGCCAGCGCCCTATGGCTTGGGCCCGGAATAAGCAACACAGCAATGGATGCGCATCGCCAGGACTGGGTAGCGTCGAGAATTTTTGCGCCTTTAGGACGCAAACTGCAGTGCCATGGCGGCCTGGGCGCTGGCCTGCTGCGACAGCTGGGCAAAGAATTCGCCCTGGCCCTTGGTATCGAGCCACTGACCATCGACTAGGTGGTAATGGTAGCCACCAGCCTTGGCCGCCAGCCAGACTTCTTGCAGCGGCTTTTGCAGATTGATGACGATCTGGCTGCGATTGGGAAAGGTCAAGGTGATCATGCCGCCCGTGCGCTGGTTGTCGATGTCGGCGTCGCTTTCGTCGTTCATCCGGTCGCATGTCGCCTCCACGGCTTTGAGCAGTTTTTCGGCTTTGTCCAGATAGTCGAGGTCGGTCATAATTTCACCATGTTGATCACAAAGCAAATTCTAGTCCGCGCGCTGTTCCTTGGCTTGGTGGGGCTGAATCTGGTGGCCTGCGGGCAGACCGGAGCGCTTTACCTGCCCACGCCGCCGACCGCTGCGGCACCGAAATAATTGCGCCAGGCGCCGCTCCAACGACGCTGCACGCGCCAGCCCAGCAAAATCCCAAGGATCAGCGCATAGACCGCCACCTCGGCAAAGTTATTCTTGCCCGCACGCATCCAGAAGAAATGCAGCAGCGCCAGCCCGGCCACGGCATAGACCAGCCGGTGCATAGCCTGCCAGCGCTTGCCGCCCAGGGCCTTGATGGCGCGGTTGAACGAGGTGAGCGCCAGCGGTGTCAGCAGAACAAAGGCGCTAAAACCCACCAGAATAAACGGCCGCTTGGCAATGTCACGGGCAATGTCCGCGACTTCAAAGCCCATGTCAAACCAGGCATAGGCCAGCAGATGCAGCACCACGTAAAAATACACAAACAAACCGGCCATGCGCCGCAGCCGCGCCAGCGCAGTGAGGCATAGAACGGTGCGCAGCGGCGTGATCGCCAACACCAGACACAGGGCGCGCAGGGTCCAGTCGCCCGTGGAGCGCACCAGCGCCTCGGCCGGATTGGCACCTAACCGATCGGTCAAGGCGGCAAACACCAGCCACAGAAACGGCAGGCAGGACAGAATGAACCAGACCGGTTTACCCCATGGGCTGGACAGCCCACGATTGACAAGAGCGCGCATGGCAATCATCAGTAAAACTTTTTCAGGTCCATGCCGGCATAAAGCTGACCCACCTGGGCTTCATAGCCGTTGAACATCAGGGTCTTGGTCTTCTTGGCAAACAGGCCGCCGTCGCCGATGCGGCGTTCGCTGGCCTGGCTCCAGCGGGGGTGGTCCACGTTCGGATTGACGTTGGAATAAAAGCCGTATTCATTGGCCGCCGCCTTGTTCCAGGCCGTGCCCGGCTGCTTGTCGGTAAAGCGGATCTTGACAATGCTTTTGCCGCTCTTGAAGCCATATTTCCAGGGCACCACCAGGCGCACCGGCGCGCCGCTCTGGTTGGGCAGCACCTCGCCATACATGCCAAAACCCAGCAGCGTCAGCGGGTGCATGGCCTCGTCCAGGCGCAGGCCCTCCACATAGGGCCAGTCCAGCACGCGCGAGCCGACAAAGGGCATGGTCTTGGGGTCGGCCAGACTGACAAACTCCACATACTTGGCGCTGCCCAGGGGCTCGACCTTGCGTATCAGTTCGGCCAGCGAATAGCCCACCCAGGGAATCACCATGGACCAGCCCTCGACGCAGCGCATGCGGTAAATCCGCTCCTCCAGGGGGCTGAGCTTGAGCAGATCTTCCAGTGCAAACTTGCCCGGCTTCTTGACCATGCCTTCTATCTCCACACTCCAAGGGCTGGTCTTCAGCGTGTGGGCGTTGGCCGCCGGGTCGGCCTTGTCGGTGCCGAACTCGTAGAAATTGTTATAGCTGCTGGCGTCCTTGTAGGGCGTGACCTTGTCCATGGTGAACGCGCCTTCCACCTTGGACAGGCTGGCGTTCAGGGCCGCCAACTTGCCAGGGCGAGCGCCCCATGCCGATTCGGCAAGCGCATCGCGCGCGGCCCAGGAGGCCAGGCCGGAACCGGCCGTCAGTGCGGCGATGCCCTTGAGCAACTCACGCCTACGGTTGTAGACGCTTTGGGGCGTAATCTCGCTAGAGACTGGGTGCTTGAAACCGTCGCTTGAGGATTGGATGAGCATGGATGTTTCCTTTGTTCACCGTTGGTCCGCCTGGCGCAGAAATTCTTACAGTGAAGATGCGGAATAAAACGGTTTGCCAAAACTACCATGTCCGCCTTGGGCCGCCTAGGCGTAGGGACAAAAAAATAGCGGGTCACTCTCTCAGAGGACCCGCCACGTGGGGCGAAGCTGGCAAACACCGGCTCCACATCCGGAGCCCTGTTGCCTGAACCGTGCTTAGTGCAGACCGGCGATGTAGTCGCTGACCGCCTTGATTTCGCGGTCATTGAGTTTGGCAGCCACTTGCGTCATCTGGATGCTGTTCATGCGCACGCCGTCACGGAAGGCCGTGAGCTGGGCTTGCGCATATTCCGCATTCTGTCCGGCCAGACGCGGGTACTGAGCCGGAATGCCAGCGCCATTGGGGCTATGGCAACCGGCGCAGGCGGGCACCTGGCGATCGGCAATGCCGCCGCGGTAAATGCGCTCACCCAGGGTCACCAGGTCCTTGTCCTTGGAGAAACCTGGCTTGGATGTCTTGCCGCTGACCCAGTAGGCAATGTTCTTCATGTCCTCTTCGGACAGGGTCGATGCAAAGCCCAACATGATGGGATTGGCGCGCTTGCCGGCCTTGAACTCGGTCAACTGCTTGACCAGGTATTCAGGGTGCTGCTGCGCCAGTTTGGGATAAATGGGCAGGATGGAATTGCCGTCCGGGCCATGGCAAGCGGCGCACACGGCGCCAAAACTGGCTTCCCCTTTGGCTAGGTCCGGCTTGTACTTGGCCGGCGCGGCCTCGTTGGCCACGGCCGAGAATGAAAATGCGGCCATCAAGCCGGCGACGATCAAGGGTGCAATCAACTTCATATGGTGTGGTTTCTTAGAAGCAAAACTGAGCCATTCTACAATGGCGCTTTGGGTTTACCGTATCTATCCATGTCCACTTCTCCAAACCCAAGCCAAACGGCCGTCCCTGCCGCTGCCAAAACAGCTCCCGAAAAGTCCGCCGCCGCTGTGGCCATGGGCTGGTTGCACACCGCCAAATTTTTGACCACCGCACCGCAATTGCATTTTTTGCCAGAGCTCAACGTTCCGGAAATTGCCTTTGTCGGGCGCTCCAACGCCGGAAAGTCCACCTGCATCAACACGCTGACGCAGCAAAAGCAGCTGGCCTTTGCCTCCAAGAAGCCGGGCCGCACCCAGCACATCAACCTGTTTTCGCTGGGCAAGCAGGGCATCATGGATGCGGTGCTGACCGATCTTCCCGGCTACGGCTATGCGGCAGTGCCCAAGCAAGACAAGATCCGCTGGCAACAGGTGATGGCCAATTACCTGGTCAGCCGCGAGAATTTAATGGGCATTGTGCTGATGTGCGATCCGCGCCACGGCATGACCGAGCTGGACGAAATCTTGCTCGAAGTGATACGCCCACGCGTGGAGGAAGGCCTGAAGTTCCTGATCGTGCTGACCAAGTCCGATAAGCTGACCCGCGCCGAGGCGACCAAGGTGCTGTCCATCACCAAGCTGCAGGCCGGTGGCGGCGATGTCATGCTGTTCTCGGCGCCCAAGCGACAGGGCATTGAAGAAGTGGCGCAACTGCTTTACAAATGGGCCCATCCGGAAGGCAAAAAAGCGCTCCCGACAAACGCCATTGCCATCACCGAAATCGAAGAAGAAGTGCCACCGGAGTTTCCGGAAGCAGACTGAGCGCAGTACGCAAAGTGTTCTCGCAGAGCGGCGAAGCCACAAGCGTGGGGGCACAGTTAATACGGCGGAGTTTCTCCGTTGGGCCGGTCCTTGAAGCGCTTGTGGACCCAGTAATACTGGGCCGGCATGCTGTCGATATAGGACTGCAGGCGCAGGTTCATCAACGCCGTATCGGCCAGTGCATCGGCCGTGGGGAAGTCTTTCCAGGCTGGCAACACCTCGATGTCATAGCCCTCGGCCGTTAGGCGCGCCAAGAGCGGCACCACCTTGGCCCGGCTTAGGCGGGCAAAGCGGGATAAGGACGGCACGGTGCAGGCCTGCACGCCATAGAACGGCACAAACACCGACTCCTCCGGCCCGAAATTCATGTCCGGCAGCAGGTAAAGCGGCTCACCCGCCTTGAGGGCGGCGATGATGGGCTTGACACCCTCTATGCGCCTGAACAGTCGCACCCCGCCAAAGCGCTGGCGTCCCTGCAGAATCCAGGCATCTGCCTCTGCGTTGGCCTGATCCGTATAAATGGTGGTGAAGTGCCGGGGCAGTTGCTGGGTGATGGCGGTCCAACCGGCATCCAGGCCGACAAAATGCGGCGCAAAAATCACCGTGGGCGCGCTGCCATGCAACTCATGCACGGCACCGGTCAGGCGCAGCCGCCGTTGGATGGTGTCTGGGTCGGCATGCCAGAGCCAGCCGCGGTCCAGCCAGGCCTTGGCAAAATTCACAAAGTGCTGCCGGGCGCAGGCGCGGACCTGGGCCTCGCTCCACTGCGGAAAACACAGGCGCAAATTGGTGAACACCACGCGACGGCGCGAGCCCACCACCAGATACAGCACCCAGCCCAGGACCACACCCAAGGCCCGCACCCAGGACAGAGGCAAGCGGCGGGTCCAAGCCACCAACGCCAGTGTGAAGCGCGTCATGCGCCCATCCCCTTGGGCTTTTTGTAACGGGCATAGCCCCACAAATACTGCTGGGGCTTTTGCAGAATCAGCAATTCCATGGCGCGGTTGATCTGCGCCGCGGCCACTCCCATGTCCTTAGAAAGCACAAGCGCCAGCGGTGATACATGCACCACGTAGCCCCGTCCCCAGGAAAGGCGCTCGCCCCAGGCCACCAGCACCACAGCGCCGGTTTGCAAGGCCAATCTTGCCGACAAGGTCATGGTGTAGGCCGGCTTGTCAAAAAATGGCGCCCAGACGCCCAGCCCCTCGGGTGGCACCTGGTCCGGCAGCAGGCCCACACATTGGCCGCTTTTTAGCGCCTTGATCAGTTGCTTGACGCCCGCCATCGTGGTCGATGCGGTGGCCAGGCCGGGGCGTTGGCGCGAGGCCTGCACCACCTTCTGCAACCAGGCCTTGCGCGGCGGCCTAAACAACACCGTCATGGGCTTGCCGACGGCTCCAAAACGCGCGGCATAGGCCTGGGCCGTGATCTCAAAACAGCCCAGGTGCGGGGTCAGAAAAACAATCCCCTTGGCCTGCGCCAGCGCCGCTTCCACATGCTCGGCGCCATCCCAGAACACCGGCACCGGCCGACCCAGCCACAGGCGCGGCAGCTCGGCAATCAAGCGTCCAGACTCGCCCACGGCAGCCATCCAGTGGCTGCGCCGTACTCCGGCCAGGGCCGCGTTTTCAAGGAAACGGCGACGGTAATCGGCAGAGCCCAAGAACGCGATCCAGCCCAACAGCCAGCCACAGGCCTGCAGGGCCCACAGCGGGGCATGCGAAAGCAGTCGAAACAAAACAGTCATTGCTGGGATAAGATAGGGGCGTGTCGCTGAGTTACAGAACTACTTGCAGGGCGATACACACGAGGGCTTTCTTGTAAGAGGTCGCCATTGTGCCTTGCCAATAGAGGCAAATCTGCTAAAGCGTTCGCTGCAAGCCCGAAAGCCCAAGCAACGCGCCTTGTTGAACTTTTGGAGAAACTTTATGGCGAACGACTTTCTTTTCACTTCCGAATCCGTATCAGAGGGCCACCCCGACAAGGTAGCCGACCAGATTTCCGATGCCATACTGGACGCGATCTTCAAGCAGGACCCCAAGTCCCGCGTCGCGGCCGAGACCCTGACCAACACCGGTCTGGTCGTGCTGGCGGGTGAAATCACCACCAATGCCCATGTGGACTACATCCAGGTGGCGCGCGACACCATCAAGCGCATAGGCTACGACAACACCGAATACGGCATCGACTACAAGGGCTGCGCCGTGCTGGTGGCCTACGACAAGCAATCCAACGACATCGCCCAGGGCGTGGACCATGCCTCAGACGACCACCTCAACACCGGCGCCGGTGACCAGGGCCTGATGTTCGGCTACGCCTGCGACGAAACCCCCGAGCTGATGCCCGCGCCGATTTATTACGCCCACCGCCTGATGGAGCGCCAGGCCCAGTTGCGCAAGGACGGCCGCCTGCCCTTTTTGCGCCCGGACGCCAAGAGCCAGGTCACCATGCGCTATGTGGACGGCAAGCCGCACAGCATTGACACGGTAGTGCTGTCCACCCAACACAGCCCGGACCAATCCGAAGACCAGCACCACATGAAGGCCAGCTTTACCGAGGCCATCATCGAAGAGATCATCAAGCCCGTGCTGCCCAAGGAATGGCTGCAAAACACCCGCTACCTGGTGAACCCCACCGGCCGTTTCGTGGTCGGTGGCCCGCAGGGCGACTGCGGCCTGACCGGACGCAAGATCATTGTCGATACCTACGGAGGCGCCTGCCCGCACGGTGGCGGCGCCTTCTCCGGCAAGGACCCGTCCAAGGTCGACCGCTCGGCTGCCTATGCCGCCCGCTATGTCGCCAAGAATGTGGTGGCTGCCGGTCTGGCCAAGCAATGCCAGGTACAGGTGGCCTATGCCATTGGCGTGGCCCAGCCCATGAACATCACGGTCTACACCGAAGGCACCGGCGTGATCCCCGATGACCAGCTGTCTGCACTGGTGGCCGAGCACTTCGACCTGCGGCCCAAGGGCATCATCCAGATGCTGGATCTGCTGCGCCCGATCTACGAAAAGACCGCTGCCTATGGCCACTTCGGCCGCGAAGAGCCCGAGTTCACTTGGGAACGCACCGACAAAGCCGCAGCGCTGCGTGCAGCAGCAGGGCTATGAGCCGAAGGACTCGTAGACAATAGGACCCATGAAACTTCAGACACAACGCTTTATTGACCGCTGGGTGGGCCAGCTGCTGTGCGGCGTGGTGTCTGCCTGGGTGCGCTTCACCGGGCTGTTTACCGGCCCGGCCCAGCCGATCCAGAATCCCAAAAATATTCTGGTGATCCTGCTGTCGGAGATGGGCAGCATCGTGCTGGCCGGCCCGATGTTTGCCCAGCTGCGCCGCAATTACCCCGGCGTTCACATCCACATCCTGCAGCTCAAGAAGAACCAGGAAGTGTCCAAACTGCTGCAACTCACCAACCCCGAATACATGCACAGCCTGGATGACAGTTCCGGCGGCAAACTGCTGCGGGACATCCTGTCCATCAGCGCCAAGATGCGCGCGCTGGGCCTGGATGCGGTGATCGACTGCGAACTGTTTTCCCGCGTCAGCGCCCTGCTCTCGTTCAGCACCGGCGCGCCGCTGCGCGTGGGCTATACGCCGCACACGCAAGAAGGCCTGTACCGCGGCAGCTTTATCAATCAGGCCATTCCCTACAACCCGTATCAGCACATCAGCAAGCAGTTTCTGTCGCTGGTGGATGGTCTGCAGTCTGCTGGCAGCACGCCGCGCAACAAGGCCGCAGCGATTCGCGAACTGCCAACAGACACAGAACTCAGCGTGAACTTTTCGGCGGAGGAACTCCAGGCTTACCGCTCCAAGCTGCACTCCGATCACCCGGTCACGACTTCCCGCAAGCTGGTGCTGATGTATGCCGGTGGCGGCATCCTGCCCGAGCGTGCCTGGCCGGCCGCCCACTATGCGCGTGTGGCCCAGGGCCTGTGCGCTGCGGGATTTGCCGTCGGTTTGATCGGTCTGAAGGACGACGCCCAGCTGGCCAAGGATCTGCTGGTGCAAATCCACAGCGATGCCTGTCTGGACCTCACCGGCTATACGCGCAGCATTCGCGAGCTGCTGATGCTGTTCCATGCCTCCGAGTTGCTGATCACCAACGACGGTGGGCCTGGCCACTTCGCCACGCTCACGCCGATCCAGACCATGGTGTTTTTCGGCCCCGAAACCGGCAAGCTCTATGGCCCACTGGGCTCACGCAACACCGTTCTGGAAAGCGGCATTGCCTGCTCGCCCTGCCTGTCGGCGTACAACCACCGACTGACCTTTTGCGACGGCGACAACCAGTGTCTCAAGCGCATTGCGCCCGACCCGGTGCTGGACCAGGCCCTGCACTTTTTACAGGGCACGGCGCCAGCGCTATGAGTGAATCCGCTTCTCTGTCAGGCCGCGTGCTGGCGCTGCTGCGCTGGCTGGAAAATTTCCGCTACATCAAGTTCGGCATCGTAGGCGCCAGCGGCACCGTGGTTAATTTGCTGGTGCTGCATCTGGGCCATGAATACCTGTTTACCGCCATTGAACCGGTGGGCAGCAAGCCCTATGCCTCACTGGCCCTGGCCATCACCATTGCCACGCTCAACAACTTTAGCTGGAACCGGCTCTGGACCTGGTCGGACCGCGTCAAGGCCGAGGCAATGGTGCTGCACACCGACCCACTGCATCCCAGCCCCGGTCAACTCGGACGCGAATTTGGCAAATACGCCACTGCCTCCGGTTTTGGCAGCGCCTTGCAATACGTGCTGACGCTGTTGCTGTCGGGCTCCATGGATTACCGCATCGCCAATGTGATTGCCATCGTGGTGGCAAGCGTGAGCAACTTTTTGGCCAACGACAAATGGACCTTCAAGCGCCGCAGCTAGGCCTCGCCAGCAACCCCACAGCGCAACCCGCCATGTCCCTGCTGCGCGCCCTGCTCCGACCGGCCGTGCTGTGGCCGACCCTGCTGCTGCTGATCGTCGCCCTGTACCTGTGGGGTCTGGGCGGACCCTACGCCCCCACCAATGGCGACGAGATGGTCTATGTCCATATCGCCCGCATGACTGCCGAATCCGGACACTGGCTGCCCCTGCAAAGTGAGCTGGTGGGCATGCGCAATACCAAGCCACCGCTGCTGATCTGGCAGGCCATCGTCGCCAGCGGCTGGGGCGCTCACTGGAGCCTGCTGGCGCTGCGCCTGCCCGCCGTCGTCTACAGCTTTGCCACGGCCGCCCTGCTGGCGTTTTTTGCCTGGCGCATCAGCGGCAAGCGCAGCACCGGTTTTTTGGCGGCCGTGCTTTATCTGCTGTACTTCTCCACCTTTCGCTATGGCCGGGTATATCTGACCTCGGCCCCCGAAACCTTCTGGCTGGCCCTGCCGATGTGGTGGGTGTTGTGGCTGAGGCTACGCGCTAGCGCACCAGGAGCAGTGGCGCCAACGCGTATCGGCTGGCTGGCCTACACCCTGTTCGGCATCGCCATGGGCCTGGGCTCGGCCTACAAGTCCTTTGCCCTGATTGCTCCCGCCAGCGCGGCGCTCTGGTGCGCCATTCTCTGGGGTGAGCCGCGCCTGGACTGGAAAACCCTGTGGCGCACCACGGCAGGGGTGGCCTGGTGCGCCCTGCTAGGCCTTGGACTTTTTTGCCTTTGGTTTGTGCTCGACCCCAACCCGGCCGCCGTCTGGCAGGAGTTTGTGCTGGCGGAAAATGCCGGCAAGCTGTCCAACAGCATGGGTTACTGGCAGAACGCCTGGAATGGCCCCTATCCGATGTGGACACAGCTGCTGGCCTACCCGGTCAATGCCGGGCTACTGGCGCTGACCGGCCTGGGCTTTTGCTGGCTGGTCGTCCAGCGCGGGCTGCGCATCAGCAGCTACCGTGGCCTGACCGCAGCCCACAAAGTGCTGCTCGCCTGGCTCCTGGTCTGGCTGATCGTGTTCACCATCCCCAGCCAACGCTCCGAGCGTTATGTGATTCCGGCCGTGCCGGCCCTGGCCATCGCCATGGCCTTGTTGTGGCAACAGATAGGCCGAGTCTGGTCACTGGCCACGCTGCTATTGCTTGCTCCGGCCCTGGTGCTGCTGGCGCGCATTGCCTGGGTCATTGGCGCGATGGATGTTGGCTCGCCGCTGCTGGCCCGACTGACGCTGCTGGTGTCCGGCTTGGGCCTGCTGGCGGTGGCCCTGGGCTTGTTCAATGCCCGCTGGACGCGCAATGCCAGTCTGGTGGCCTGTGCGGCAGTCTACGCCAGCTTTGGCCTGATGGTCTCGCCGCTATCGCACCCGAATACCGACTATTCAGAGGCCGTACACGCGCAGCTGGCTGGCAAGCGCGTGGCCGTGCCCAATGGCTTTACCGGCCAGTTTGAGCACTACCGATTTGTCCTGCCCGGCGCGCGCACCACACCGTATGACGCCGAGGGACGAAACACCGGCGAGCTGTACCCGGACATGGCGCCAGCCGAGCGGCTGCAGCGTCTGCTCACCGAATTTGACGCCGTGGTCTGGCTGCAGGACAACGAAGATCAGGAACAAGCCACCTGCCTGCCTAACTGTCAGCTCTTAGCACAGCGCTGGCATGTGAAGAGCCGCCACAAATCGGGCGAGGTCACGCTGGACAACCTGTGGTACCCGCAGGAATGGCTGTTCAGCCGCGAATGGCTGCTGGTGAAGACTGCGCCCTGACAGTAAATATTGCTAGCGTCGCCAGCGTTGGTACAGGGCGCGCAACAAAGCGATGTGCAGCGCCGACCACAACCAGGGGTCCAGCAAGGCGTCCCAAAGATTGCCGCTGGGCAGGCGCGTGGCGGCAAACATCAGCAGCGCCAGCGGTGCGACCCAAATTTCCGGCCCCGCAGCGACCGTCGTTTTTCCACGCAGCACCCAGGGCAGCAGGCTCAAAGCCATCAGGCCCAGCACCAGCGCCGGGCTAAAACCCCAGGAATAAATCTGCACCGGCAAAAGGGCAAAAGCATCCAGCAACAGCGCATAGCCCAAGCCTACAGCAGCCATCAGCCACCAGCCATTGGCCACGGCCACAGAACGCCTCCAGGAGACGATTGGCACGGGGAACAGCAAACGTCGCAACAGCCACAGCGAGACCAGCATGGCCGACAGGCTGGGCGCGTGGAAGGCCAGGCCCAACCAGTAGTCGGGCGATTTTTGCCCTGGCACCAGCGTCCACAGTGCCAGTGCGAGCGCCAACGCGCGCCGCAGCGCCAGTGGCAGACGGTATGTCAGGGCTGCGCCTAGCAGCGCCAGCACCAGGGCCCAACCCAGCGAAAGCCCCAGGCGCATGACCCAGCCCACGGGCAAGGCCGGAGCGGCATCCGTCCCTAACTGGCTCCAAAGACTCAAGTACTCGCTCATGGTTTGCCCCCCGCGCCAAAGCGCTGCCAGGCAATACTGCGCCTATGGTCGGTATAGCTCACCCATAGCGAGCCATCGGCCCAGGCTACTGCCGGGTACGAATATTCGTCGTCGGTGCCGCCATGGGCCAGTGGCTGCAAAAGCGTCCAATGCACGGCATCGGTCGAGCGGCTCAGATCCAGCAGGTTGCGTGCGTGGGGCGAGCTGTTGTGTGTCAGCACCATCTGCCCCGGCGAGAGCGCCATGCCTGATACGGCGGCGTCCGGATTCACCAACGCCAGGTCCGGCAGGTCGCTCCAATGCCGGCCAGAGTCCAGGGTTTGCACCGCGGTGATATGTCCGTCCGGCCTGTGGTCGCGCATCAGCGCCGTCCATTGGCTAGGAGTCTGCGCCAACAGTGTGGGCTGCAGCAGGTAAGGTCGCCGCGACATGCGCACCATGCCCAAAAACTCGCCCTGCCGGTCAAAGCGCAAGGCCACAGGGTATTTTTTTCCGATCTCGAAATGCACCGGCAGAATCATGCCGCCGTCGGCCAGAGGCAGCGGTACATTGCGCACCAGAAAGCTGATATTCCATAGCCAGGACAGCGGCAACACCCGGTCCGGCACCAGCACCAGCTTGTCCAGGGTGTTGTCCGCGCTGCTTTGCACCAGGTGCAGGATGCGCCCCGCTGCCCAACCGCCCCAGCCGGTAGCCACCACAAACAGATGCACCCGACCGGACGCGTCCAGCCAGGCCACCGGATTGCCCAGCCGCCGCAGCCCGAAGTCCAGCTGCGCGCCCATTGTGTGCCGGTCCACCACATAGCGGGCGGGCAACCAGCGCTGGGTGGCGCGGTCAAACTGCGAGGCTGCTATTTGCACATTGGGCGCGCTCTCGCGGTCGCCGGCAAACCAGAAGGCGGTGAGCGCGGCCGCGTGGCCTACGGGCATGGCCAAGAGATTGCTGGCATGGGCCGCCAAAGCGCCTTCGGGCATGGGTATTTTCCCGGCCGCCACCGGCTTGAGCAAGCTGGCGTCCACGCCTTGGGCTCCCGCCGGAAACAGCGCTTGTGCAACGGCCGGTGCCGGCGGACGCTGCCAAAGGTCGAGCAGCAAAGCCAGGGCCACCAACAGCAGTGCCGCCAGGCCACGGCCTAAAGGCGCCCGCAAGAATGAAGTCAAGCTCATGCCCGCCCGGCATCTGGCGCATGGGCCGTGAGTAGCTCCGCCATGGCCTGCGCCTGTCCATCCGGCAGTGCCCCCAGTGCCTGTACCACACCGGCACGGTTGACGGCGGGCTGGTTCTGACTGACTTTCCACTTGCCAGCCCAATGCGTCACCTCAATCGAAATGCCCACGACGGCCTTGAGCATGGCATCGGTGTAATCGCGCGGTGCATCGTCCACGGCCCAGGGTTTGGCCGAAGCACGCTCCTGTTGCTGGGTGATTTGCGTGACTTGCTCTCTCACCCAGGCGGCATCGTCATGCACGCGCAACAGGCCGCGGGCCTGCACCACGACATAGTTCCAAGTTGGCACCACCTTGCCATGCTCCTGCTTGGTCGGGTACCAGCCGGGGCTGATGTAATGCTGCGGCCCCTGAAAAATCACCAGCACCGGCGTCTCCAGCCGGGTCTCGCGCCATAGCGGATTAGCCCGCGCCACATGGCCCACCAGCGTGCCCAAGGGGCCCAGGCCTACGCGCAAGAGCATGGGAATCTGGTCGGCCACCAGACCGGCGTCGCTCAGGGTGACCAGGGTGCTTAAGGGCTGGCTTGTCACCAGGGCCTGCAGCACGTCCAGGCGGGTTTCTTCGAAGTGTTGCGGTTGGTACATGTTTAGTGGTGCTCAATGCTCAGTTCGGCGCGGGGCTGCCAGTCGGCCGCAGGGGCGTCTGTTTTGACATCGCCTAGAAACAAGCGTTCGGAGGGCAATTGTCGCGCAGTCAGGTAATCACGCACGGCAATGCTGCGATTCAGTGCCAGTTCGCGCACCGTATCTTCATCCACCGCCATGCTGGCCAGCAACAGCGCCTGCATTTCGGCAGCGCTCAAGTCCTTGACCAGGCCCAGCAGATTGCGCGGCTTTTTGACGCCGGAGCGGCGGTAGACTTCTTTCAGCAGGGCCGGGGATTCTTGCGGCGTCACATAGTCCACGGCCGTGACGTCCTTGCCTGAGGTCGCCGCCGCACGGCGCTTTTCAGCCAGCAACAGGCCCTGCAAACGCTCGCGTCGGATGGCATCCGCCTCCCGCTCCAGGCTGGCCGTTCCGACCACGGTGAGGCGCAGACCGGGCTTGTCGCGCAGGGCCTGGGCCACGCTGTCCAGTCCTTGCAGCCCGGCCGCGGCAACGCGGGCCGTGCCGGCATCAAACACCACGTTGCTGAGTTCGTCGACAGCGCCTTCGCCGCCCAGCAAGCCACGGATCAGGCTAAAGGGCGAGGTCAAGGCCTTGGCGACGATATTGCCGACCACCTTCCAGATCAGCGGCCAAACACGAAACTGAGGGTCGTTGAGCGAGCCGCTTACCGGCAGGTTCAAATCAATCACCCCCCGGCTGTCGGCCAGCAGCGCCACCGCCAGCTTGACCGGCAAGGGACTGGCAGTCCCCTGTTCCGCATCACCAAATACCAGCTGGTTCAGCGTGATCTGGTTGCCTGCCTGCAGCATCCCGTCCGGGCTGATGGCGTAACTCAGGTCGGCGCTCAGCTTGCCGCGCTCGATGCCATAACCCGCGTACTTGATCGCATAGGACGACAGCGGCGACAGCTCCAGGTCCCGCACCTTGGCCTTGATTTCAAGCGCCGGCGGCCGGGCCAGCGGGTTGAGCTTGCCGGCAATTTCCAGGCTGGCCGTGCCCTCGGCGCGGCCACGCAATTCCAGATTGGCCATCTGCTCGCCTGCTTGAGCGGAGCCGAAGTGGCCTAAGGCTCCGGCCAGCTCGGTCAGGTCGGCCGAGTAATTCGGCTTGATAAAGTGGTCCGAAAAGGCCACCCGGCCATTGACCAGACGGACGCCGCCTATGTCAATCACCGGGCCACTGGCAGAGTCGACCACCGGCGCAGCTGCGCCAGCCTGCAGCGGGGTGGCTGTCGTACTTGGACTAGCCGCAGCATCCTCGGAATGGACCAGATCTTGCAGCACCAACCGGCCCTGGGCATTCACAACCAGACGGGCAAAAAAATCGGACAGCGACAACTCACCCAGTTGCAGACGCAGTGGCGTTCCAGGTGCCATGTTGAAGGCGATGGCGGGCACCGACAGCGCCTTCCAGTGCAGCAATTCCTCGGATGTAACCGCTTCAGCCGTTGCGGCCGTGCTGGCCGCTTCGGTCAGCGACACGGCGCTATCAGCGCTATTCGCCTTGGCACCTGGCACCGCCGTCGGGGCAGCGTTGAGCACCAACTCTTCGATCGCGCCATCGCCACGCAGTTGCAGCTCGGGCCCGTTGGGCAGGCTGGCATAGCGGATGTCGCCCTTGAAGCTGGTGTCGGCGCGCAGCAGGTCCAGCCGCAACTTGCCCATGGCATAGGGGGCCAGGGATTGGGCCGGAAACTGCTTAGCCTCCAGCCTGCCCTGTGCCACCAACGGGTCCCAGCTCAGCGTGCCATCAAAACGCAGGCTGCCTGTATCGGTGCGGGCACCGCGCACCTTGGCCAACAGGCTGACCGGGATCGGCTTTCTGCCGTCCAGGGTCAGATTTTTAAGCCGCGTTTGCAGAGCCGAAAGCTCCAGAAAGACGGGTTTTGACGCGGCCCGGTCGACCCAGCTCAGCGCGCCGTCATCCACGGCCAGCTCGGTAAGCGCCACGCTCCAGGCTGGGGCCGGAGCTTTGGGCGGGGCGGCCGAGCCGAGGGCAAACCACTTTGCAGCCAGCCACTGGCCGTCCTGCCCGCGTGACACCCGCAGATGGGGGCTGAGCAAGGCCAGCCGACCCAGCGTTGCGGAGCGCTTTTGTAGGTCGACGCTGATGTCGCGGGCTTCCAGCAGCTTGAACGAAGGCAGGTCCCGGGCGGCAATGTCACCGACGCTCTTGTCGCTCTTTGCGGCCGGTGGACTCAGCGCAAAGTCGTGCAATGCCAGACGCTTGGCCTGCAGTTGCAGGGCGCCGCCGTTCCAACTGGCGGCCAGCTCGCCTTCCAGCACGCCACTTGCCTGGGGCAGAAGGACTTGGCTCAAATAGGGCGCTGCCAGCGACAGGCCCAGATCCGACAGCTTGGCCGTCACCGAACCGGCAGTGTCGGTGCCCTCGCCCGTCAGCTGCAGCGTGGCCGGTTTGGAGCCCTTGGCAGTTTTAACCCCCTTGGCGTCTTCAGTCTGCAAGGTGGCACTGGCCTCGAAATGCGCCGGTTGGGCAAGCGGCCAACGCAGGTCGCGCACCTGTACCTGGGTATTGGTGAACGCCAACCGGGCCTTGGGCGCCACGCTGTCATCGCTCCAGCGCAGTTGCCCATCGTGGAGCTGGATGCGCTGCACCGCCACCTGCCAATCGGCCGACGCTGGCGTGGATTTGCCGGACTGCGCCACGCCGGGCAGCATCCAGACCCCGGCAGCGTTGCGGCCCACCGCCACGGTGGGCTTGTTCAGCTCCAAGGACTCCAACACCACGCTGTGCTCCAGCGGGCGCAGTTCCTTGAACACGGCCTGCACCGAGGCGGCCGACAGGGCTTTTGCACCGGCCGGGTCATCCAGCCTCAGGTCTGACAGCTTGACGGTGCCTGTGATCAGGAGCTTGGTGGGCTGGGCCTGCTCAAACGACAGCGTGAGCGCGCCATCCAGCAGCGCCGACCTTAGCCGTAGTGGCAGACTGGCAGGCAGGTAGGGCAGATAGGGCGCAATGTCCAGATGTGTGACCTGCAGGTTCAGCTCGCCCTTGGGGCTGGTCGCAAACGGTGTGACCTGGGCAGCGGAGTCAAAGGCGCTGCCATTGAGTTCAAACGCCAGGTGCGGCTGCACCATTTGTTCGCGCTGGGAATCCAGTCTGCTTAAAAAGGGGAGCGAAGCCTGGAGCTTGCGCAGGCTATGGTGGCGCTCGCCAGACGCCAAATGGTCGACCACATCGGCGGAACCGTCACGGATCGCCAAATTGTTCAACACGAAGTGCATGGGCGCAGACGGGGGGGACTCCGGCGCAGTCTGGAACCGCGCCAGCACATCTTCAAGGTCGGTGTGTCCGGCTCCCAGATGTGTCAGCGCAAGCTGCGGCTGCATAACCGTCAAGCCATCCAGCACCGGCGCCAGGCGCCAAAGCGACTGCAACTCTAGCTTGGCTTGGATGCGCGCAATCGACAGCTGGGTGGACTGGCCGTCGGCGCTGGCCACCCGGATCTCGGAGGCGCCAAGCTCCAGCGTCCAGGGCTTGAAGTCCAGCGTGCCGATGCTCAGCCTGCGCCCCAGTGCATCAGAACCGCGCTGCTCGGCCTGGCTCTTGAGCAGCGGGGGCAAGGCCGACCAGGCCAGCGCGCCCAAGCCCAGGCAAACCGCCAAGCCCCAGGCCAGGCGGCGTAGCCATGTGATGTGCAGCATGCGCTTGAGATCCATGGCGCATTATTGCTGACAGGCGGGTGTTTAATCCATGCCAACAAACCAAGCAAGAAGCCGGCAATGAAAGCAACTCCGACAACCGTGGCAGCCCGACGCAGCGCCCTGGCCCTGCTGCAGGCACTGGCCTGCCTGCTAAGCCAGAGCGCTGCGGCAGAGGTCCCGGCGCTGGCGAGCGCCACCAGCATCCGGGTGCCGCGCATCGCTGGCAGACTGGTCGCCGCCGACCTGGGGCTGGTAATCAATGTGGACGATCCCTATTCGGTGGCCGTGGGCGCGTATTACGCGCAGCGCCGCGGCATCCCGGCCGAGCAGATCGTGCGCGTCAGCCTGCCGCTGCGCAACAGCTTAAGCGTGGTTGAACTGGATTTGCTGGCAGCGCAGATTGGCAGCGCGCTGGGACCCAAGGTCCAAGCACTGGCGCTGGCCTGGGCCAGGCCCTACGCCGTGGAGTGCAACTCCATCACCTCGGCCCTGAGTCTGGGCTTTCAAGCCGCGCTGTGCAAGCAGACCTGCGCCGCCAGTGCCCCTTCGGCGTATTTCAATCACAACACCCTGCAGCCGTTTACCGACTTGGGGCTGCGGCCTTCCATGCTGCTGGCAGCCAGCAGCGTGGAAGCGGCCCAGGCCCTGATCGAGCGCGGCATCGCCTCGGACCAGCAGCTTGGCAAACGCGGCGTTCCCAATGCCCATGCCGTGTTTGTCAGCACCGCAGACGCGGCGCGCAGCGTGCGTTCGGTGCTGTTTCCCCCAGCCGGCAGATTCGACGCTGCGGGTCTGGAGGTGCAGCGCGTCAACGGCCCATTGCCCGAGCTGCAGCGGGTGGTGCTGCTGCAAACCGGCGCGGCCCGGGTAGATGCGATCGACGCCATTCCCTGGCTGCCCGGTGCGCTGGCCGACCACCTGACCTCGTTTGGCGGCAAGCTGTTCGAGGCCCATGGTCAGATGACGGTGTTGGACTGGCTGGACGCAGGCGCCACCGCCAGCTATGGCACCGTGACCGAACCCTGCAACCACCTGCAAAAATTCCCACATCCACAGGTACTGCTGCTGAACTACCTGCAAGGCAGTAGCGCCATTGAGGCCTATTGGCGCAGCGTGGCCTGGCCGGCCCAGGGTCTGTTTGTGGGCGAGCCTCTGGCAGCACCCTTTGGGCACTAGAATGATCTGCCCCATGAACGACCATTACACCGCCCTCGGGCTAGGCAGCGACGCCTCGCTTGCCGATATCAAGAAGGCGTTTCGCCAGAAGGCGTCACAATTTCACCCGGACCGCAACGATGCCGCCGATGCTGCGGCGCGCTTTCGTGCCGTGCAAGAGGCCTATGAGGTCTTGAGCGATGACGCCAAACGCCAGGCCTACGACGACAATCGCCGTCGCAACCTGCTGGACGACCCGGCCGAGACGGCACGCGAGATCTGGACTGGCTACTTTGCCGCCCTGCTTTCCGCACTACCCCAAAGTAGTACTTAAAAACCGAAAAATCGAGACCTCATGAGCACCTCCACTTTTTTCCTCGACCTGCGCTCGGCCTACCAGGCCGAACTCGACGACCTGGCCACCGACTCCGAGGGCCGTGACGTGCTGCGCAAACGGCTGACGGAGAAACGCAAGGAACTGGGCTTTTTGCTGCAAATGATGGAGATCAGCCCGGAGATGGTGGCCGTCGTGCTGCACCAAGCCTTCCGTTTTACCAGCCCGGCCATGATGGACCATGTGCTGGCGCAGGACGCCGATGAGCTGCCCGAGTGGGACAGCATCAGCGCCCAAATTGAAATCGCCGCCTGGGCCCGCGACATGGTGAAGACCATTCTGGCGCAACCCATGGGCGACTGGTTCATGACCCTCGCCGCTGCCCTGGAATACATGCACCACAAGCCTTTGAGCGCCCAGGAGCGCGCGCAACTGGCTGGCCCTGTTAATAAAGATGAGGAAGACCAGGACGAGGTGCGCAACGAGCGCCATGACGACAACCACACCGAAGACCAAGACGAGGCCGATGCCCGCGCCCGCGAGGACGCCGGCAACGACTGGATGGTGGAACAAGGCTTTGACAGGAAAGACTAAAAATGACCGCACTTGCACTGATTGCCAAGACCCAGGCCCTGATTGCCTCAGGCGACATCGTGGCGGCCGAGGCCGCGCTGGTGGAGCTGGCCGATGAAGAGGGCGACCATGCCCTGCTGGTGGTGCTGGAGCAACTGCCGCCCAAGGACATCCTGGCCGTCATCCGCGAGTACGACAACTCCAAGGAGTCGGTGATCAACCTGCTGGTCACGCCCGAGCTGTTTGCCCGCGCCGTGGTCATCGAAAAGCAGTACAAGGACCTGAGCCGCACCCATCTGCGCGGCATGGTCAACTCAGTCATATTCCGCGAAGGCGCCGACCCGGTGGAGTTCCTGACTGCCATTGGCGAGCTCGAAGGCGGCTCCGAGGCCCTGGCCGATTACTTTTCTGAGAAGTGGAGCCGCATCGAGGCCTTTGCCCGCAGCGGCACCTTTGATCCGATGGAGGACGATGGCGAAATCCTGTCCGAGACGGCGCTGCTGGCCAGCGCCTTCGTCAAGCCGCGCGTGGAAGAGGACGAGATCGCCGACCAGGACTGGATGCAACTGGCCTGGCTCTTGCGCCACGAATGCCAGGACCTGTTTATCGAGATGCTGCTGGTGCTGCGCGCCAAGGCCCGTGCCCATGACCTGGGCCTGGGCGAAGAGTTCGAAGCCGAAGAGGACGACGGCAAATTCGAAACCAGCGACACCGACCGCGGCAAGGCCACACCAGCGGCGCTGGACGCATTGGATGCAGACGAAGAGTCGGCCATTTAGTTGCCCATGTCCGAATCGCTCACGCCATCCAACGCGGCGCCATCCCAGACCGTTGCGCTGTTTGACGCCCGCCCGTTTTTTGAAAAGGCGCTCGCCCATGGCCTGCAGCACGGCATCATAGCCCAGGCCAAGCTCGACGCCATACAGGCCGACGCGCCCAAGGGCATGGTGCAAATTGCGCGCTATTTCGGCAGCGAGTTCCTGCGCCCCGAGCTCGAAAAAGCGCGCGACCGCATCGTCAACCTGGTCAGTCTGAATCTGGAGCACAGCAGCGGAGGCGACCTGAAGCGCGCGGCCGAGTCCCTGCGCGACCACAGCTTCATGTCGCGATCCAAGGCTGGCTCCGACATGCTCAAGGCCCTGATTGCCATGCCGCAAAGCAGCCACTTCGGAATGAACGAACAGGGCGGCTTCCGCGACGACCATATTCCGCAACTGGCCAAATGGTCGCTGCGCAGCCTGGCCGATTACCAGGCCGAACTGGCCAAGCGCCAGAAGGTGGCGCAGGTGATTGATGCCGCACTCTGGCTGGCCGACCACTTAGGCCTGGACGCCGATGATCTGGAAGACGCGGGTCGCGATGCCGAGGCCGTGATTCGCACCGCCCTGCTGGTGCTGGCGCTCAAGCAGACGCAGCTGCCGGACTGGGTGGCGTTCCAGAAGATCATTGCCTTTCTGCGCAAGAAGGCGGCAGCCTCCAAGACCGCCAGCGTCGCCATTCCCCTGCCCAAAGAACTGCCGTCCGAATTCCGCGCGGTGGTCGATGGCGTGCGCAAGTCCGTGCTGGCCGATCTGCCCAAGATCCTGGACAGCAGCCTGCAGGCGCGCAAACTGTTCGACCAGACCCCCGCCTTTATGGGCCGCTACTTCTGGCTGGAAGACGGCTTGAGCGAGGTTGACGACTTTGACCGCGCCGCATCCGCCGCCTGGAACAAGGCCACCGGCGGCCACAGCGACGACAGCTCGCTACTGACCCTGTTTTTATGCATAGCCTGCGGCAGCGCCCACAAGACCCTGCTCACCGCCAAGACCGCCGCCACCCTGGTGCGCAAGGTCCGCAAGAGCGGCTGGCAGCCGGAGCTGGTGGTGCCCTATATCCTGGCCAACGCGCCCGAGCAGCACCAGAGCGGCTACCTGCAGATGTGGCAAGACTTTTCCGAAGAAGCTCAAGGCCGCCTGCTAAGCGACCACGATGACAAGCTGTATGACGCCCTGGCCCTGCTGCGCCAGGAATGCAATGTCAGCGGCTAACAAACGGGCTTGACCCCTCCTGCGCTTGCATAAGATCAAGTCCTTGCCAGTGGTGGATGCGTTTGGAAATCTGATTGGCATCGCGACCGTTGCAGATTTCTTGCGACAGATGGATGACACGTCCGCGGCCGGACTGGCGGTGCGTTTGCAAGGCTTTCTGCGCCGAACGCCCGGTCTCACTTCCGAGAAGGCTGAGGTGGTCGGGCAGATCATGACATCCGATGTTTTTACAGCGACACCGCAAACGCCAGTCGCGCAATTGATTGCTCGCGTATCGGATAAAGGGTTGGCACATATTCCCGTGGTCGATGCCGGCCGAAAGGTGGTTGGCATCGTGACCCAATCCGATATGTTGGCCGCACTGTATAAACGGCTTGCGATGTCCGAAGCAGTCCCACGGGCGTGAGCGCCTAGGACTTCTTGTCGTCTGCTGTCCTGGCTTTAGTGGAGACGGGCATGGCCATTTTGCTGGTTTTCGCCCGATTGGCCGCAGGTGCAACCAAGTCTGCCAGGGTTACATCATCGAGTACCGCAAGAAAGCTATTGGTCGCCTGGTGCAGCACACCCTTGAGGCGGCACTGGGGGCTCAAACAGCATTGATTGGTTTGCGCGTTAAAAC
>CAIMZI010000076.1 GCA_903845935.1 uncultured beta proteobacterium
ATGCCGGATTCCGCCAGAATGCCGGTCACCTTGGCCAGCACGCCAGCCTGATCGGCCACGCGCAGGCGCAGGTAGTAGCTGGTCACCACCTGGGCCATGGGCAGGATGGGGGTGTCGCACATGGCGCCGGGCTGGAAGGCCAGATGCGGCACGCGGTGGGCCGCATCGGCGGTATGCAGGCGGGTGATGTCGACCAGGTCGGCAATCACGGCGCTCGCCGTCGGCTCGGCACCGGCTCCCTTGCCGTAGTACAGCGTGGTGCCCACGGCATCGCCCTGCACCATCACCGCATTCATGGCACCTTCGACATTGGCAATCAGGCGCTTGCTTGGAACCAGGCTGGGGTGCACGCGCAGCTCAATGCCTTCCGGGCGACGCTTAGCAATGCCCAAGAGCTTGATGCGGTAGCCAAGTTGTTCAGCGTATTTGATGTCCTGGCTGGAGAGCTTGGTAATGCCCTCGACATAGGCCTTATCAAACTGCACCGGCACGCCAAAGGCGATGGCCGACATGATGGTGGCCTTGTGGGCGGCGTCTATACCCTCGATGTCAAAGGTGGGATCGGCCTCGGCGTATCCCAGGCGTTGCGCTTCTTTCAGCACCACGGCAAAGTCCAGGCCCTTGGAGCGCATCTCGGACAGGATGAAGTTGGTGGTTCCGTTGATGATGCCGGCGATCCACTCGATGCGGTTGGCGGTCAGGCCTTCGCGCAAAGCCTTGATGATGGGAATGCCACCGGCCACGGCCGCTTCAAACGCCACCATCACGCCCTTGGCGGATGCGGCGGCGAAAATCTCGGTGCCGTGCACGGCCAGCAAGGCCTTGTTGGCGGTGACCACATGTTTGCCAGCAGCGATGGCTTCGAGCACCAGGGTCTTGGCAATGCCGTAGCCGCCAATCAGCTCGATGACGATGTCAATGTCCGGATTGGCAATGATTTCGCGGGCATCGTTTACCACCTGCACATCGGGGCCGACCACGGCGCGGGCGCGCGCCTCGTCCAGGTCTGCCACCATGGTGATCTCAATGCCACGGCCGGCACGGCGTTGAATCTCTTGCTGGTTGCGCTTGAGCACGTTGAAGGTGCCGCTGCCCACTACGCCAATGCCCAAAAGGCCTACTTGAATCGGTTTCATATCGTTTTTAGGTTAAAGAGTTCTGTGCCCGCTGTTTGCTCGCGGGCCGAAAATAAAGTGGATTTAGTTGCCGTGACGTTTGCGGTAGATTTCAAGAAACTTGGCAACCCGGCCTATGGCCTCGCGCAAGTCGTCCTCATGGGGCAAGAACACGATGCGGAAATGGTCCGGCGTATCCCAATTAAAGCCGGTGCCCTGCACCAGCATCACGCGGGTTTCCTGCAGCAGCTCCATAAAGAAATTCTGGTCATCCGTGATCGGATAAATCACCGGGTCGAGCCTGGGGAACATGTATAGCGCCGCACTGGGCTTGACGCAAGTGACGCCGGGAATGGCGGTGATCAGGTCATAGGCCAGGTCGCGCTGGCGGCGCAGGCGCCCGCCTTCGCAGACCAACTCGTTGATGCTCTGGTGGCCACCCAAGGCGGTCTGAATGGCCCACTGGCCCGGCACATTGGCGCACAGACGCATGTTGGAGAGCATGTTCAGGCCCTCGATGTAATCGCTGGCGCTGCGCTTGTCACCCGACACCACCAACCAACCGGCGCGATAACCACAGGAGCGGTAGCTCTTGGAGAGCGAGTTGAAGGTCAGGGTCAGCACGTCTTCGCTGAGCGATGCGATCGGTGTGTGCCGGGCGCCGTCGTACAGCACCTTGTCGTAGACCTCGTCGGCAAAGATCACCAGACCAAACTCACGGGCGATTTCCACAATCGACATCAGCAGCGCGTCGGAATAGAGCGCGCCGGTCGGGTTGTTGGGGTTAATCACCACGATGCCCTTGGTGTGCGGTGTGATCTTGGAGCGTATGTCCTTGAGATCGGGCATCCAGCCGTTGGACTCGTCACAGCGGTAGTGCACCGGCGTACCACCCGACAGGCTGGCCGCAGCCGTCCACAGAGGATAGTCGGGCATGGGCAGCAGCAATTCATCGCCATCATCGAGCAGGCCGTTGGTGGCCATGACGATCAGCTCGGAGGCACCGTTGCCCAAATAGATATCGTCCAGCGTCACGCCCAGAATGCCCTGCTTTTGGGTTTCGTGCATCACCGCCTTGCGCGCCGCAAAAATGCCCTTGCTGTCGGAGTAGCCCGCCGAATTGGGCAGGTTGCGAATCATGTCCTGCTGAATTTCTTCAGGCGCATCAAAGCCAAATACCGCCAGATTGCCGATATTGAGCTTGATGATTTTCTGGCCTTCCTCCTCCATCTGACGCGCACGGTCCATGATGGGGCCGCGGATGTCGTAGCAGACGTTGGCCAGCTTGGCTGATTTTCTAATGGTTCTCACAGTCACTCCAACAGGGTTATCGGGGCTAAACCTATAATTTGACCACAGTTAGCCCCCGTGTAGCGGCAAGGCTTCAGACCCTGCGGACTTCCAATTCCCCATTCGTTCCCCATTAGCACCATGAAACTCCAGCCCGACGCCACCAACGGCCCCACGATCACCGGATATGGAGCGGGCTGGGTGGACGTCAACGGCCAAAAATTCAGCAGCCATCTGATGGTCAATGCACAGAGTGGCGCCAGCCTGTGGACCTGCCCTGGTTTCGAGTCCCTCTTGCCCGAGCACTTTGATCTGTTTGCCGACATGCAGCCGGAGCTGATCATTTTTGGCAGCGGTGAGCGCATCCGCTTCCCCCATCCCAGCTGTTTGCAAAACCTCTACGCCAGACGTATCGGGGTGGAAACCATGGACACTTTTGCTGCCTGCCGCACCTTTAATTTTCTAGCGGGCGAAGGCAGAAGGGTGATTGCCGCGCTGCTGCTATGAGGGGCACGAAGGCGCTCGCCGGAGCCGGTGTCTGTTTCAGAGTAAAATCCTGGGTTGCGGTCGAGGGAAAATAGCGCCGCGACGCTAAACGCCCTCACCTTGACTGACACCTGCACGCGAGACATTTATACCCTATGGCGATTGTTGTCAATAAACCCCTCCCTGAGTTCGAAGCAAATGCCACCGGCGGCATCAAGGTGACCAACACCTCCAACAACGGCAGAACCATGGTGCTGTACTTTTACCCGAAGGACAATACCCCTGGTTGCACGACAGAAGCGATGCAATTCCGTGACAAGTACAAAGACTTTGTCAAGGCCGGGGCCACCGTGTTCGGCGTTTCCCGCGACAACATGAAGTCCCACGACGAGTTCAAGGCCAAGCTGGAACTGCCGTTCGAACTGATTGCTGATACCGAAGAAAAAATGTGCCACATGTTCGGCGTGGTCAAGAACAAGATCATGTACGGAAAAAAGGTCAAGGGCATTGAGCGCAGCACCTTCCTGGTGGGCGCAGACGGCCTGCTCAAGGAAGAATGGCGCGGACTGAAAGTACCTGGCCATGTGGACGAGGTGCTCAAGTCGGTCAAGATCCTGAACAAGAAAGCCGCCTGAGTTTGTTTGGACACATGCGCTGGTGTCACCCAGCTTATGCATAATGGGCACATGCCGTTGACTCTCACGACCGCGTTTGTTAGAAAAAGCCACCTGGGCTCAAGGTGGCTTTTTTGCTTTTACGGCATCGTTTTTTCATAAACCATTCTTCACGAGCCACCCTACATGCCCCTGCCTCCTGCCCCCTCCAAGCGCGCCGACCGCCTGACCGCCAAGGCTTTTGATGCCCCTGCGCGCAGCCATCGGCCACCACGCAAAGCCCAGAGCGTGGCGCCCGTGTCGAGCAGCGTCGCAGCCGAGATCCCGTTGGCCAAGGCCCCAGCCTCCTTTCTGCCCCAGCTGGCTGCCCTGGAATCCGCGCCCAAGGCAGCGCCAGCGGTCGCCATCAAACCCGCTGGCGCCAGCCGACGGAGCAAACGCGTACATACCGGTCCGACCAAGCTGTTTGTGCTCGACACCAATGTGCTGATGCACGACCCGATGTGTCTGTTCCGCTTTGAAGAACACGACATCTACCTGCCCATGATCGTGCTCGAAGAGCTCGACGGCCACAAAAAGGGCATGACGGAAGTGGCCCGCAATGCGCGCCAGACCAGCCGCACCCTGGACGCCTTGGCCGGCACACCGGGCGCCGACATCACGGCCGGTTTCCAGCTGGCCAGCACCGGCCACCGCGATGCGCGCGGCAAGCTGCTGTTCCAGACCCAGCCGCTGGACTACGCTCTGCCCACCAGCCTGCCCCAGGGCAAGGCGGACAACCAGATCCTGGGCGTGGTAGCGGCCCTGAGCAAGCAATTTGCCCCGCGCGAAGTGGTGCTGGTGTCCAAGGACATCAATATGCGCGTCAAGGCCAGGGCCCTGGGCCTGGCCACCGACGACTACCAGAACGATAAGACGCTGGAAGACGGCGACCTGCTGTACTCCGGCAGTCTGGCCCTGCCCTCCGACTTCTGGGCCACGCACGGCCAGAGCGTGGAAAGCTGGCAGCAGGGTCAGCACACCTTTTACAAGGTGGACGGCCCCTCGGTGCCGGGCATGCTGATCAACCAGTTTGTGTATTTCGAGTCGCCCGGCGAGCCCAGCCTGTATGCCCGCGTCACCGAAATTCGCGGCACCACCGCCGTGCTCAAGACGCTCAAGGACTTCAACCATCTGAAAAATGCGGTCTGGGGTGTCACCACCCGCAACCGCGAGCAGAACTTCGCCATGAACCTGCTGACCGACCCTGAAGTGGACTTTGTCACTCTTACCGGAACGGCTGGCACCGGCAAGACCTTGATGGCCCTGGCCGCGGGCCTGACCCAGGTGCTGGACGACAGGCGCTATACGGAGATCATCGTCACCCGTGCCACCGTCAGCGTCGGTGAGGACATCGGTTTTCTGCCTGGCACCGAGGAAGAAAAGATGGGCCCGTGGATGGGTGCGCTGGACGACAACCTGGAGGTGCTGGGCAAGACCGACACCAGCGCCGGTGAGTGGGGCCGCGCCGCCACCAACGAGCTGATCCGCAGCCGCATCAAAATCAAGAGCATGAACTTCATGCGCGGACGCACCTTCCTCAACAAGTACGTGATCATCGACGAGGCGCAGAACCTGACGCCCAAGCAGATGAAGACCCTGATCACCCGCGCCGGCCCCGGCACCAAGATCATCTGCATGGGCAACCTGGCCCAGATCGACACGCCCTACCTGACCGAAGGTTCTTCTGGCCTGACCTTTGCCGTGGACCGCTTCAAGGGCTGGCCACATGGCGGTCATATCACCCTGGCGCGCGGTGAACGCTCCAGGCTGGCAGACTTTGCCAGCGAAGTTCTGTAGCCGGAGCGTGGGGGCTTTTCAGTAGTCCCCAGAGCCGCCGCTGGCCAGGTTTTCGAACTTGGTGATATTGCGCAAAAAGGCGAGCTTGACGGTCCCGGTGGGGCCGTTTCGCTGTTTGGCGATGATCACCTCGGCCACACCCGGCTCCTTGCAGGCTTCCTTGGTGTAGTACTCGTCGCGGTAAATAAACATGATGATGTCGGCATCCTGCTCGATGGCGCCCGATTCGCGCAGGTCGCTCATCATCGGGCGCTTGTCGGGGCGCTGCTCCACGCTGCGGTTGAGCTGCGACAGGGCAATCACCGGGCATTTGAGCTCACGCGCCAGCATCTTCAGACCCCGCGAAATTTCGCCCAGCTCGGTCGCGCGGTTCTCGCCGTCGCTGCCGCCATTGCCGCTCATCAGCTGCAGGTAATCGACGACGATCAGCCCGAGCTGGCCGTACTGGCGTGACAGGCGCCGGGCATTGGCCCGCACCTCGCTGGAGTTCAGGCCCGGGCTCTCATCGATGTGCAGGGAGATGGTGCGCAAGCGCTCAATCGCCTCCGTCAAGCGCGGCCACTCTTCATCGGTCAGCCGTCCGGTGCGCAAATGGCCCTGGTCGATACGGCCAATCGAGCCGACGATACGCACGGCCAACTGCGCCGCGCCCATTTCCATGGAAAACACCGCCACCGGCAGGCCTTCGTTCAGGGCCACGTTTTCGGCAATATTGATGGCCAGGGCGGTTTTGCCCATCGAGGGTCTTGCCGCCAAAACAATCAAATCCCCTGCCTGCAGACCGGCGGTCATGCGGTCAAAGTCTATGAATCCGGTGCGCACTCCGGTCACATCGTTGGGGTTGTCCGCCATCTCCTGGACCCGGTCCAGCAGATTGACCACCAGCGTGTCCATGGCCTGGAAGCCCTGCTTGTTGCGCTTGCCCTGCTCGCCGATGTTGAAGATCTTCTGCTCGGACTCGTCGACGATTTGCGACACCGCCCGGCCCTTGGGATTGAAGGCATTGGTGGCAATTTCGTCGCTGGCGCTGACCAGTTTGCGCAGGATGGAGCGGTCGCGCACGATCTCCGCGTAGCGGCGGATATTGCTGGCGCTGGGCACATACTGGGCCAGCGAGTTCAGATAGGCCAGGCCACCGATCTCCTCGGCCTTGCCCTGGCTTTGCAGATGTTCAAACACGGTGATCACGTCGGCCGGCTTGCTGGCGTTGACCAGCGCACCGATGGCGCTGTAAATCAGCTTGTGCTCATAGCGGTAGAAGTCGCTGTCGACCAGCACATCGCCGACCCGGTCCCAGGCATGGTTGTCCAGCAACAGACCACCCAGCACGCTGGACTCGCCCTCGATCGAGTGCGGCGGAATGCGAAGTTGGGCAATTTGGCGGTCTTGCCCGTATTCATCATAGGGTGTGTTGACGGCTGACATGGGTGTTCCTTTGTGGCCTTCATGCTACGTCGCCGGGCCCGTTCCGTCGAGGGCAAAGCCTGGGTATATGTAGGCGTGAAAACTGTGCACAAGCTGTGCAAAGCTGTGGATAAGCGACCCCACAATGACAAAAGCCGCTGGGGACAAACCCGGCGGCTTTTTGTGACGAACGGCCTGCGAACAGACCGGCTCGGTCAGACTTGACTTAGCAACTTAGGCGGTTTCACCGTACACGGATACGGTGATGTCCACCACCACATCGGTGTGCAATGCCACGCTCACGGTGCTGTCGCCAACCACCTTGATAGCGCCGTTGGGCATACGCACGTGGGCCTTGGCAACCTTGTAACCGTTCTTGGCCAACTCTTCGGCGATGTCCGAGTTGGTGACGGAACCGAACAAGCGGCCATCCACGCCCGCCTTTTGCGTCAGCTTGATGGTCGTGCCACCGAGCTTTTCGCCCAAGGCTTGCGACTCAGCCAGCTTGGCAGCGGCAGACTTTTCCAGTTCGGCGCGACGGGCTTCGAATTCTGCCTTGGCAGCTTCGGTAGCGCGGCGGGCACGGCCGGAAGGGATCAGGAAGTTACGTGCGTAACCATCTTTCACGCGGACGATTTCGCCCAGGTTACCGAGGTTGACGACCTTGTCGAGCAGAATAATTTGCATGGGTCTACTCCTTAGATCTTGTGCTGGTCGCTATAAGGCAGCAGCGCGAGGAAACGCGCACGCTTGATAGCGGTATTGAGTTGGCGCTGGAAAATTGCGCGGGTGCCGGTCAGGCGTGCGGGAATGATCTTGCCGTTTTCGGCAATGAAGTCGCGCAGGGTGTCGATGTCTTTGTAGTCAATCTCTTCGACGCCGGTCACGGTGAAGCGGCAAAAGCGCTTGCGCTTGAACAGCAGAGATTGGGTATTGCGCTTGGGGCGCTTGTCTTTATTGAAACGTTTTGGTCCGGGCATGATGGACTCCTTAAATTAGTTTTGCAAAAAATCCTGAATATGAAAAACGACTGACTTTCCCTGTCGTGCATTGGCCAGAAAACCTTTGAAGTTCCAGTTGCTGCCGACGGCCTGTTGGGCAAGTCGGGCGGCTTCGGATCCAAAGGCAACTGCCTTGATCACCATCTTCACGGTTCTGATTCCACCGGCTTCCTGGATTTGCGACTCGTGTTCGAGTCTGCAGTTCAGGGCCGGTATGCCTGCCGGTGTGTAACGCATGGGTTCAACCTCTGCGATCACGGCGTTCAGTTCCAGGGAATTGGTTTGCACTCCTTGTGGGGGAAAACTTAGCTTTTCAACAATCAGGCTTGATCAATTAAGCTTGCTGTTGGTATTCAGCTTGCTGGGCCTTGCGCGTTTCTTCGCGCTCAACGGTCTTCATCATGGAAGACGGACCGGTGTCGGCCTTCTTCTTCAGAACCGTCAGGTGACGCAGCACGGCATCGTTGAACTTGAACGCGTGTTCCAGTTCAGCCATCACAGCCTGATCGGCTTCGATGTTGATGCACAGGTAATGCGACTTGGCCAGCTTGTTGATCATGTACACCATCTGACGACGGCCCCAATCTTCAACACGGTGCACCTTGCCACCGCCAGCGGTGATCATGCCCTTGTAACGCTCCAGCATGGCAGGAACTTGTTCGCTCTGATCCGGGTGGATCATGAGAATGATTTCGTAATGACGCATTGATACTCCTTGTGGATGTCCCGGAAATTCTTCATTTACCGGGTAAAGAAAAAGCTGCCCCCGGCGTCTAAACAGGGTGCAGCAAGGCGAAGCCCATGATTATAGCCCAAGTGCTGCGGCAGGCCTAAACCGCGTTCGGCGGCTCGGGCGTGGAGACCAGGCTGAGCAGGGCCGTCGCCGCCAGGCCGGCCGCCACGCCAAAGATGCCTGCGGATACCGGCTGAATGCCCAGCCACAAACCGTCACCCGCCAGCCCCAGTGCCTGGCGCACACCGACCTGATTGATCACCATGTAATAGGAGGTGAGTGCCAGACCCGTGAGCATGCCACCGACCGCGCCGACGCGGGTGGTACGTGGCCAAAAGATGCCCAGCACCATGGCCGGAACAAAGGCCGCACCGGCCAGTGAAAACGAAGCCGCCACCAGGTACAAGATGCCGGCCGGGCGCTGCGCCGCCACATAGGCGGCGATCAGGGCCACCACCAAGAGCGCAAACTTGGACCACATGACACGGCGCATGGACTGCAGCTTGCTGCTGCTGTTGCCCTCAAAGTACACGTCATGCGCCAACGCATTGCCAATCGTCAACAGCAGCCCGTCGGCGGTGGACAGGGCCGCGGCCAGGCCACCGGCGGCCACCAGCACCGACACCACATAGGGCAGGCCGCTGATTTCCGGCGAGGCCAGCATCACCAGATCGGGGCCGATCTTGAGCTCGCCAAAATGCAGAATGCCGTCGCCAAGGACATCGGAATAGCTCAGCAAGGCCGGGTCGCGTGACCATTGGGCCATCCAGCTCGGCAGCGCATCAAACGGCTGGCCCACCAGATGCGCCATCACCTCGTACTTGACCAAGACCGCCAGCGCCGGTGCCGAGGCATACAGCAGGGAAATAAAGACCAGGGACCAGGCCACCGAACGCCGGGTCTCGGCCACCGTGGGCGTGGTGTAGTAGCGCGTCAACAAATGGGGCAGGCCGGCAGTGCCTACCATCAGGCAAAACACCAGGGCCAGAAAGTTCAGGCGCGAGCTCTGAAAGGCTTGCTGCTGTTGGGGATTTCCGTCAGGGTCGCCCGCAAACGGCAGGGCATGGGGAGACAGGCCGCCCAAGGGTTTGGCACGCTCGCGGTAGTCCTGCGCCATGGCGCTCCAGCGCTCGCGCGCCACGGCCACATCGCGCGGCAACGCGGCCAGATCGTGCCGCAGCTGATTGGCCAGCTCATCGTCTGGCTTGACCGCATTGAGCTTGCTCCTGATCTCCAGGCGTTCCACTTGGAGCGACTGCTCCACGTTTTGCAGCTTTTTGTCCAGCACATCGGCATGCCGCGCGAATTCTGCGATGACCTGTTTTTCAGCCGGGTCGTCCATCAACTGGCGCTCCAGGGCGGCAATTTTTTGCAACTGTTGCCCGTAGGCCAGCGGTGCCAAGGGATTGCCCACCTGCTTGTAGGCCAGCCAGGAAACTGGCAGCAAAAAGGCCAGAATCATCACCCAGTACTGCACCGCCTGGGTCCAGGTGACGGCCCGCATGCCGCCCAAAAAGGAACACACCAGCACACCGCCCAGGCCCAGCAGAATGCCAATTTCAAAATGCACGCCGGTCATGCGCGAGGTAATCAGCCCGACGCCGTAAATTTGTGCCACCACGTAGGTAAAAGACACCACCACCGCAGCCAGCGCCGCAATCCTGCGCGGCCAGCGTCCGCCAAAACGCAAGGCAAAGTAATCCGGCACGGTATACAGATTCAGGCGGCGCAGATAGGGCGCCACCAGCAGTGCTACTAGGCAAAAGCCACCGGTCCAGCCCATGATGTAGGCCAGCCCCCCAGGTTGGCCACCAGAACCAGAGAATCCCTGCAAATACAGGCCGCCTGCCAAACTAATAAACGAGGCCGCGCTCATCCAGTCGGCGGCCGTGGCCATACCGTTATAAAGGCCCGGAATGCGCCTACCGGCCACGTAATACTCCGAAGCTTCTGAGGTGCGTCCGTAGACACCTATGACGGCGTACACCACCAGGGTGGCCGAAAGAAAAATGCCGGCGATCCAGACCTTTGTCAGACCCCAGTGCTCCGCCACGGCGAGCGCCACCAGCATGACCAGCAGGCCCAGCAGCAAGAGGGCAAAGCGCCGGTGATAGCGCCTTGTCTGCAGACGGAATGCAGCGTGGTCAAAGTCCGGATCAGGCCCCTCGCGCCGGTTGCTGACCCGCGCAAAGACCACCACGATGGCGACAAACACCAAGAGCGAGCCTTGCGCGGCAAACCAGAAGTCAAACGGCCAACCGGCCACCAACCCTTGCAAGTCACGGGCAAAAAAAACTAGCCCGAATGAGGCGACAAACCACACCAGCAACAGCCCCCCGTGCAGGGGCCATGGCCGGTGCGCGCTTGCCCTGCGCATTAAGCGGCGAGTTGCTGCCAGGTGGCGATCACCGAGTCCGGGTTCAGCGAGATGCTCGAAATGCCCTGCTCCTTGAGCCAATGGGCGAAGTCTGGATGGTCGCTAGGGCCCTGACCGCAAATGCCGACGTACTTACCCTGCTTGCGGCAGGCAGTGATGGCCATGCTGATCAGCGCCTTGACGGCCGCGTCGCGTTCGTCAAAGTCGGCCGCCAACACCTCCAGTCCCGAGTCTCGGTCCAGACCCAGGGTCAGCTGGGTCAGGTCATTGGAACCAATGGAGAAGCCATCAAAGTACTGCAAGAAGTCGTCCGCCAGAATGGCGTTGCTGGGGATCTCGCACATCATGATCAGCTTGAGTTCGTTCTCACCCCGGCGCAGTCCGTGCTTGCCCATCAACTCGGTCACCTTGCGGGCCTGCTCCAGCGTACGCACAAAGGGAACCATGACCTGCACATTGCTCAGGCCCATGTCGTTGCGCACGCGCTTCAAGGCCTCGCATTCCATGGCAAAGGCCTCGCCAAACTCGGCCGACACATAGCGCGCAGCGCCACGGAAGCCCAGCATGGGGTTCTCTTCTTCCGGCTCGTAGCGGCTGCCGCCAATCAGCTTGCGGTACTCGTTGCTTTTGAAGTCCGACAGGCGCACGATCACCGGCTTGGGCCAGAAGGCCGCGGCAATGGTCGCCACGCCTTCGGCCACGCGGTCCACATAAAAGGCGCGGGGCGAAGCGTGGCCTCGGGCCACCGACTCGACCGCTTTTTTTAAATCGGCATCCACATTCGGGTAGTCCAGAATGGCCTTGGGGTGCACGCCAATATTGTTGTTGATGATGAACTCAAGGCGAGCCAGACCCACGCCCTGGTTGGGCAACTGGCAGAAGTCAAAGGCCAGCTGCGGGTTGCCCACATTCATCATGATCTTGACGTCGATCTCGGGCATCACGCCGCGCTGCACCTCGGAGACTTCGGTCTCCAGCAGGCCGTCGTAGACAAAACCGGTGTCGCCCTCGGCGCAGCTGACCGTGACCAGCATGCCGTCCTTGAGCTTGTCGGTGGCATCACCGCAACCGACCACAGCCGGAATGCCCAGTTCGCGTGCAATGATGGCGGCGTGGCAGGTGCGCCCGCCACGGTTGGTGACGATGGCCGAGGCGCGCTTCATCACCGGCTCCCAGTTGGGATCGGTCATGTCGGTGACCAGAATGTCACCGGCCTGGACCTGGTCCATATCGGCAATGCTGTGGACTATGCGCACCGGGCCGGTACCAATTTTTTGGCCAATGGCGCGGCCATCGATCAGCACGGCGCCACGGCCCTTGAGCTTGTAGCGGTATTCCACCTTGTCGGCGGACTGGCTCTTCACGGTTTCGGGCCGTGCCTGCAGGATGTAGAGTTGGCCGTCGATACCATCCTTGCCCCATTCAATGTCCATGGGGCGGCCGTAATGTTCCTCGATCACCAGTGCGTAGCGGGCCAGTTGCTCGACATCGGCGTCGGTCAGCGAATAGCGGTTGCGCAACTCGGTGGGCACATCGGTGGTCTTGACCAGCTTGCCACCAGCGGCCTTTTCTTCGGCCGTCGTGAATTCCATTTGCAGCAGCTTGGAGCCCAGGCTGCGTCGAATCAGGGCGCGCTTTCCCGCCTTGAGCATGGGCTTGTGCACATAGAACTCGTCGGGGTTCACAGCGCCCTGCACAACCGTCTCACCCAGGCCGTAGCTGGAGGTGATGAACACCACATCGGAGAAACCGGATTCGGTGTCGATGGTAAACATCACACCGGCTGCCCCCAGATCCGAGCGCACCATGCGCTGGATACCGGCGCTCAGGGCCACCACGTCGTGGGCAAAGCCCTTGTGCACGCGGTAGCTGATGGCGCGGTCGTTGTAGAGCGAGGCAAATACTTCGCGGATCTTATGCAGGACGTCTTCGATGCCCACCACGTTCAGAAAGGTTTCCTGTTGGCCGGCGAAGGAAGCATCGGGCAGATCTTCGGCGGTGGCCGAGGAACGCACGGCAAATGAGGCCTTATCGTTACCGGCGCTGAGCACGGCAAAGGATTCGCGAATGCCTTTTTCCAGTTCCGGCGGAAAGGGTTGCAGCTCCAGCATGGCGCGGATTTCGGCACCGGCCAGGGCCAGGGCGCGTACGTCTTCGGTGTCGAGCGTGGCCAGACGTCGGCTGATGCGGCCCGCCAGGTCGTCAAATTTCAGGAATTCGCGGAAGGCGTGTGCCGTGGTGGCAAAGCCGGTGGGCACCTTCACGCCCTGAGGCAGCTGGGAAATCATCTCCCCCAGACTGGCGTTTTTGCCACCTACCGATTCGACATCGGACATGCGTAGCTGCTCGAAGGGAACAACCAGATCGGTTGGGTTAAAAAGACTCGACATAGCAAGGGCTCCAGAAGTTAAAACCGGCTCAGCAGCTGCGTTTTGTGTCTTGCACCTGATTTATTGGAGTTCTGTGGCGGCAAGGCATAAGCAAATGCGCTAAATTGGGTGCATTGTAGGGCGCCACTCCCCTGCCCTGGCCCAATCCACTTGTAACAGACCACACCATGCCCCAACGCACCGTATTTTTCGTCTCTGACGGCACCGGAATTACCGCAGAAACCTTTGGCAACGCCATCCTGGCCCAGTTCGAGACCAAGATGCACCATGTGCGACTGCCGTTCATAGACACCGTGGACAAGGCACACCAGGCAATTCGCCAGATCAACCATGCGGCCGAGGTGGATGGCCACCGGCCCATCGTCTTTTCGACCCTGGTTAACATGGAAATCCTGAAGGTCATTCACGAGCAGTGCCACGGCATGCTGCTGGACATGTTTGGCACCTTTGTGCATCCACTCGAAGAGGAACTGGGGCTGAAATCCAATCACCGGGTCGGACGCTTTAGCGACGCCAGCAAAAGCAAGGAATACAACGACCGCATCGAGGCCATCAATTTTTCGCTGGCGCACGACGATGGTCAGCTCAACCGTGACCTCGAACATTCCGACGTGATCCTGGTGGGCGTGAGCCGCAGCGGCAAGACGCCGACCTCGCTCTACCTAGCCATGCAATATGGTTTGAAGGCCTCCAACTACCCGCTGATTCCGGAAGACTTTGACCGCCGCCAACTGCCACCGGCCTTGGTGCCGCACAAGAGCAAGCTGTTTGGCCTCACGATTCAACCCGAGCGTCTGAGCGAGATTCGCCAGGAGCGCAGGCCCAACTCACGCTATGCCTCGCTGGAAAACTGCCGCATGGAGGTCAGCGAGGCCGAGGCGATGATGCGCCGCGCCAGCATTCGCTCGCTATCCACCACCACCAAGTCGATCGAAGAGATCGCCACGACGATCCTGCAGGAAATCCACCCCGACCGGTTGACCTATTAGGCCCCCACGCTTGCGGTTATAAGCCTATGGCGGCGATGCCGGCCCGGGCTATCTGTGCATCTTCGTTGGATTTGACGCCGCTCACGCCCACCGCGCCCAAGCACTGGCCGTCCTTGATGATGGGCACGCCGCCTTCGAGCATGGCCTCCAGGCCGGGTGCACTCAGAAAAGAGACACGGCCGCCGTTGATCATGTCCTCGTAGGCCTTGCTCTCACGCCGACCCAGAGCCGCAGTCACCGCCTTGCCGGGAGCAATATGGGCGGAAACCGGTGCCGCGCCATCCAGGCGCTGGAACGACAGCAAATGGCCGCCGTCATCAACGATGCAAATGCTCACGGCCCAGTTGTTTTTCAGCGCTTCGGCCTCGGCGGCAGCGGCAATGGCCTTGACTTCGGCAGATTCCAGTACGAATTTTGTTTTCATGGCATGCTAGTTTGGATAGAAGCAGGCGAGCATACCCGCTGCAAACCGGGTCATTACCAGCGCACAGGGCATATCAGCCCCACAATAAATCGGTGCAATCACCAAGGTTTTACCGGTGAGACACTTGATAAAGCCTAAAATTGCCGCACCTACCCCCTAGGATTTTTTTCAGGAGATTGAAATGACGGATCGCTTTACCACCTTGGGCTCGAGCTTTGGCTATGTCCTATCGGCCGAGCAACGCAACAAGGTGCTGCGCAACACTTATTGGCTGTTGGCACTGAGCCTGATTCCCACGGTGCTGGGCGCCTGGGTGGGCGTTGCCTCCGGTGTGGGCATGGTGTTCAGGGGCGGCCTGGGCATGGTGCTGTTTTTGGGCATTGCCTTTGGCTTTATGTACGCGATTGAAAAGACCAAAAATTCGGCCACCGGCGTACCGGTGCTGCTGGGCTTTACCTTCTTCATGGGCCTGATGCTGTCCAGCCTGATTGCCATGACGCTGGGCTTTCGCAACGGCCCGCAACTCATCATGACGGCCTTCGGTGGCACGGCAGGCGTGTTTCTGGTCATGGCCAGCCTGGCAACCGTGATCAAGCGCGACCTCTCCGGCATGGCCAAATGGTTATCCGTCGGTGTGGTCGTACTGCTAGTTGCCGGTGTCATCAATATGTTTGTAGCATCCAGCGCCGGCATGCTGGCGATGTCGGTGGCTGCCATTGGTATTTTCAGCGCCTTCATGCTGTACGACATCAAGCGCATCATCGATGGCGGCGAGACCAACTACATCACCGCTACCCTGGCGCTGTACCTGGACCTGATCAATGTATTCCAGAATCTGCTGATGCTGCTGGGCATCTTTGGCGGCGAACGCGAATAGGCGCTACTGCTTTCAATTTTGACGCTTGCAAAGCCGAGGGCCCTTTCGAGGGCCCTTTTCAATTTCCGGGCCCTGTTGGGCTTTTATGGCTAGCGGTTTTGCGCTATCCTTTATTTGATCCGATTTGTGTCGATATCAACTTATGTTCCATTGGTTTCTTCCATGACCGCACGCCCCCTTATTCTGGTACTCGCCTTGCTGCTGGGTGGCTGCGACCTGATTGACCAACTGATGGCCGACCCCAAGGCCGCGCAGCGAGAGTCCGATGCAAAGGCCATTGGCGGCGGCTGCCGCCACGGATTGCGCAGCATAGAAGACTGCTACGCCATGAATGAAAAAGCGTCCAAATCAGCCATCTTTGCAGGCTGGAAGGACATGGACCAGTACATGCGGGACAACAAGATCGAGGGCGTCGAGTCCAAGGGCCTGAAGCCGGATTCTCCCGCCGCCGTTGCCGCCGATGAAGAGGTGCTTGCCAGCCCTGCCAAGGGGAAGTCCGCCGATAGCAAGGCCAAGACGCACGCCAAGGCCGACACCAAGGGCTGATGCTCCAGGCCCGATCGGGCCTGCCCTTCCCTACACGCCTATGTAGTCAAAAACCGCCATGCTTTCCACATGCGCGGTGTGCGGAAACATATTGATGACTCCGGCCGAGGTGCAGCGATAACCGGCCTCGGCAACCAACACGCCGGCATCGCGTGCCAGAGTGGCCGGATTGCAGCTCACGTACACAATACGCTTTGGTGGCGTCCAGGCCGGCGCTCCTTCCGTGGCCTCGGCGTCCCCTGCGAATGCGCCAGCCGCCTGGTTCAAGGCCGCCAGCGCCTGCACCAGGGCAAAGGCGCCTTCACGCGGCGGGTCGATCAGCCATTTGTCGGCAAAGCCGTCGGCACGCAACATCTGCGGTGTCATCTCGAACAGGTTGCGGGCGACAAAGCGGGTAGGTGCCAAGGGTTTTTGTACGCCACCTGAGCTTGCGTTCAATGCGTAGTTCTCGCGTGAACGGGCCACCAGGGACTCCGCGCCCTCGACACCCAGCACCTCACGGGCCTGGCGCGCCAGTGCCAGGGTGAAGTTGCCCAAGCCGCAGAACCAGTCAATCACGCGCTCCTGTGGGCTAACCGCCAGCAAACCCAGAGCCCGCACCACCAGCACCTGGTTGATAAAAGGGTTGACCTGGGTAAAGTCCGTGGGCTTGAATGGCATGGTGATGCCGAATTCAGGCAACTGGTAGGCCAGTTGTGCCGTCTCATGGCCGGGCAGCTCGTCCAGTCGCACAATCGTGTCGGGCCCCTTGGCCTGCAACCACCATTGCAGGCCGGCGTGGACGGCAGCAAAGGCACGCAGACGATCCAAATCGGCCGAGCTCAGCGGCTCCATGTGGCGCAACACCAGTGCAATCACCTGGGCAGGCCCGTTGACGGACTGCACATCGCCCATGGCCAGCTCCAGCTGCGGTAGGGTCTGCACCGCATCCATGGAGGCGATCAGTTCGCGCAAGGGAAGCAACATGGCACTGACCACGGGTGCCAACACGTGGCACTCCTTCATGTCGGCCACAAAGTGGCTCTTGCGCTCGTGAAAACCGATCAGCACCGCACCCTTTTTGCGCACAAAGCGCACCGAAATACGGGCGCGGTAGCGATAACCCCAGGCCGGACCTTCGATCGGGCGCAACACATTGTCGGCCTTGAGCTTGCCGATGTGCCAGAGGTTGTCCTCCATCACCCGCTGTTTGACTGCCACCTGAGCGCCAATGTGCAGATGCTGCATCTTGCAGCCGCCGCAAGCACCTTCGTGCAAACCAAAATGCGGACAAGCCGGTCGCACGCGCTGGGACGATTCGAGGTGAATGTCGGTCAGCACGCCCTTTTCAAAGCTGCTCTTGGTGCGGTGAATGCGTGCGCTGACAATTTCAAAGGGCAAGGCGCCCTCGATAAAGACCACCTTGCCATCGGGTTTAAGGGCCACGCCCTGGGCATCCAGGTCCAGCGATTTGACTTGCAGCCAGCCCTCGGGGAGGAGATTTTCGTTCTCAGGAGTAATTTCAGGATTTGTTATGTGTTCTGCCATGCCCCGATTGTCTCAGGGATGTGGATGCACTAGATCAACGCATCCCGGGTAATGCCGTTGCGGCTCAAAAGGCGCTTGAGCTTGTACAAGGCCTCGTTCTGCACCTGGCGCACCCGCTCGGTGGTCATTCCCAGCCGCTTGCCGACAGCCTCCAGCGTTTGCAGCTCGGCATCGTGCAGGCCGAAGCGCGACTCAATGATTTCGCGCTCACGCGGCTTCAAGGTGCCAACCCAGGCCTCGAGCAACTGGTCCACCTCGTGGGCCTGGGTACTGTTTTCCGGACTCAGGGTCAGCTCATCCACCAGCAAGTCACCCAGGCTTTGGTCGTCTCCGCTCAGGTTCAGACTGGCGTCCAGCGAACGCGGCGCCTCGCCCATGGCCAGCAGCTCAGTGATCTGCGAAACCTCCATGCCCAGAAGGGCCGCAATATCCTCGGCCCTGATGCCCTCGGCGCGACGGGCCAGCAAGGCGGAATCGTTCTCCAGCAGGCGCCGGGCACGCAGCACCTGTTGCAGCTCCCGCACCACATTGACCGGCAGCCGCACCGCCCTGCCCTGGTTCATCAGAGCGCGGTCCACAGACTGGCGAATCCACCAGGTGGCATAGGTGGAAAAGCGAAAACCGCGCTCGGGCTCGAATTTGTCGATGGCGTGCATCAGGCCCAGGTTGCCTTCTTCGATCAGGTCGCCGATGGGTACACCGCGCCCGGCATAGACCTTGGCAATGCTGATGACCAGGCGCAAATTGTGTTCAATCATGCTTTGGCGGGCGGCAAAGTCACCGGCCTTCACAAGCATGGCGCACGCGTATTCTTCTTCAGCGCTAAACAATTTGGAGCGGCGCACGCCACGTAAGTACACCGACAGCGCATCGGCCGATTCATCACCCGCATGCAGTTCCAGCACATCCCGGGCCAGCGCGCTCAGGGACGGCTCTGCCTCTGGCTCATCCAAGTGCGTAGCGCCCTCCTGAACCAGTTTTTTCATGCTTTACACCCTCACACCCTTACTTGGCGGGCAGGTACTTGAGCGGATCGACCGGCTTACCCTGGCGGCGCACCTCAAAGTGCAGCTTCACCCGGTCGGCATCGCTATTGCCCATCTCGGCAATCTTCTGGCCCTTCTTGACCGACTGGTCTTCCTTGACCAACAGGCTCTGGTTGTGGGCGTAGGCCGTGAGGTAGGTGTTGTTGTGCTTGAGGATGATCAGGTTGCCATAGCCGCGCAGGCCGGCGCCGGCATACACCACCTTGCCATCGGCGGCGGCCAGCACCGCGTCGCCAGCGCTGCCCGCGATGTCAACACCCTTGTTTTTCACCTCATCAAACTCGGCAATCACAGCCCCCTTGCCGGGCCAGATCCAGCCCAGGTCTTCGTCGCCACTGCCTGCGGGAACTGCCTTGGTACTGGCTGCGCTCGGGGCCGATGCAGCCGAGGCCGGCTTGGGCGGCACGCTGGCAATGACCGCGGCGGAAATCGGCGTTGACGTCACGACCCCGCTGCTTACGGGCTTGGTCACCACCACCGCATCGCCCACCGGCGGAATCACCCGCAGCACCTGACCGACCTCGATCCTGTTCGGGTTTTCCAGCGCGTTCCAGCGCGCAATGTCCTTGTGGTTCTGGCCATTTTCCAGACCGATGCGAATCAGGGTGTCGGCGGGCTTGACGGTGTAGTAACCGGGCTTACCGGCATTCTCGAAACCGGGCGGCGGTTTCACCACGGGCACCACCACCGGCGACGGCGAACCTACAGCGCCCCGGTCTTCCACGGGCGCACGGTTCAGGGGAGTGCTGGAGCCACAAGCCGACAGTGCCAGCAAGGCGACGCATCCCATCCAAGCCACTGCACGATTCAAGATACCGGACATAAATATTTTCTTTCTAGTTCTACGCAAGCCCCGATTTTAAAGGGACAAAATGCACCGCCTCCAGCCGAGTCTGGCGCAAGCCGGTGGCCGACTTGTCGATCACCAACAGCGCCTGCGCGGTGCCGCCCTCGGTGGCCACCGGTGCCACCAAACGCCCGCCCACCGCCAACTGATCGATCCAAGCCTGGGGCACGGCCTCGCCGCCTGCCGCTGCAATGATGGCGGCATAGGGCGCACCCTTGGCATAGCCCACCATACCATCGCCAAACAACAAATGCAGATTGGGCAGACGCAGGGTGCGCAGATTCTCACGGGCCTTGTCATGCAGGCCGCGCAGACGCTCGATGCTGTAGACCTCCTGTGCCAGCGCGCTCAACACCGCCGCCTGGTAGCCGCAACCGGTGCCAATTTCCAGCACCCGACCGAGTTTGCCGCTGGCGCCATTGCGCAGTAGCTCAATCATGCGCGCCACCACGCCCGGCTTGGAAATAGTCTGCCCCAGGCCAATCGGCAGGCTGGTGTCTTCATAGGCCTGGTTCACCAGGGCCGTATCCACAAAACGGTGACGCTCCACGCTGCCCATGGCAGCCAACACGGCAGTGTCTTGCACCCCCTGCTTTTGCAACAGCTGCAGCATGCGCTGGCGGTGGGCATCCATACCCAGGCCCTGAGGTCGCTCCACTGGGGACAGTCCGGCCATGAGACTGGGCTTGCCCACGGCCACCCGAGGCACAGCTGCGCCAGTATCCAGGCGCGCCGGAAACGATGGCCTAGGCTTCATTACGGTGCGCCGGGGTTGCCGCTATTCAAACGCGACGCAGTTTGCGCCCAGTAACCCAGCTTGCTGTGGTCGGTCAGGTCCACCTGCAGCGGCGTGACCGCAATATGGCCGGTGGCCGTGGCGTGGAAGTCGGTGCCCTCCGCGTCATCCATGGCACCACCGGCAGCACCGATCCAGTACATGGTCTCACCGCGCGGGTTGACCTGCTTGATCACCGGCTCGGCCGCATGGCGCCGCCCCAGGCGACACAGCTTGATGCTGCCGATCTCGTCATAGGGACGGTTGGGAATGTTTACGTTCAATAGCCAGGGCGCGGGCGTGATCAACTGCTGGTGCTGCATGGAAAGCACCAGCTCACGCGCCTTGCGTGCCGCACTTTTCAAATGCACCCAATCGCGCTGCACCTGCGAAAACGCAATCGCCGGAATGCCAAACAAATAACCTTCCATGGCGGCGCCCACGGTGCCGGAATAAATCGTGTCATCGCCCATGTTCGCGCCGTTATTGATGCCCGACACCACCAGATCGGGCCGGTAATCGAGCAGCCCGGTGAGCGCCACGTGAACACAGTCGGCCGGCGTGCCATTGACATAGCGAAAGCCGTTGCTGGCACGGTGCACATACAGGGGCGAATGCAGGGTCAGCGCATTGGACTTGGCACTGTTGTTGATTTCGGGGGCAATCACCTCCACCTCGGCGATGTCTTTGAGCGCCTCGTACAGGGCCACAATGCCTTCAGCCTGGAAACCGTCGTCGTTGGAAATAAGTATTTTCATGGTGTGCAATTGTTCGCCTGGATTGTAGGGTGGCGCAAAAAAATCCGACCCTGTCCAGGGCAGGGACAAGTTAATCATTCAAAAAAATGCTACCTAGTCAACAATTCAGCGCAAATATTAGCAATGGATAGCGCCTAAACTTGCGCCATGTCTTCAGAACTTCAAGCCAAACTCCGCTACCACCCTGTGTCCATTATTTTGCATTGGGTGCTGGGTATCGCATTGGTTTGCCTCTTTTGCTTTGGCCTCTACATGGCGGATCTGCCCTTTTCACCCGCACGCCTGAAACTGTTCAACTGGCATAAATGGGCCGGCATCAGCATTCTGGGCTTGTCGGTACTGCGCCTGCTGTGGCGTGCGACGCACCCGGCGCCGCCCCTGCCCACCCAGATCGAACAAGCCATGCCGCAATGGCAACTCAAGATACACCATGCCACCCACATTGCGCTCTATGCACTGTTCCTGATCGTGCCCCTGGTGGGCTGGGCCTATACTTCGGCGGCCGGATTTCCGGTGGTGCTATTCGGCCAATTCCCTTTGCCCGACCTGCTCAGCCCGGACAAGGCGCTGGCTGCACTGATCAAACCCTGGCACAAGTTCAGTGCCTTTGCCCTGGCGCTGCTGGTCCTGCTGCACATTGCGGCGGCCCTGAAACACCAACTGATTGACCGCGACGGCCTGCTCAAGCGCATGTCCTTGCGTGGCTAAACCGCCTTGCCCTGCAAGACCCTATTCATCCGGAAAACCCCATGAAACTCACTGCTTCCATCGCCCTGCTCACGGTATCTGCCGCAGCGCTCAGCTTCTCTGGCTCGGCCCTTGCTCAGCAAAAACTGATTCCCGCCCAAAGCAGCATTGGCTTTGTCACCAAGCAAATGGGCGTGCCCCTGGAAGGCTATTTCAAGAAGTTTGATGGCCAGATCAGCTTTGACACCGCCAAGCCCGACGCGGCAAAAATCAGCTTCAGCATAGACACCGGCAGCGCCACCCTGGGAGCCCCCGAATCGGATGCCGAATTGCCCAAGGCGGCCTGGTTCAATGTCGCCAAATTCCCGCAAGCCAGCTTCCAGTCCTCAGGCGTCAAGAGCCTGGGCGGCGGCAAATACCAGATCAGCGGCAAGCTCAGCATCAAGGGCAATAGCAAGGATGTGGAGATTCCCGTCGCGCTGACGCAGGCCAATGGAGTCACCAGCGCCAGCGGTCAATTTGCCATCAAGCGCCTGGTCTTCAAAATCGGTGAAGGCGAATGGGCCGACACCTCGATGGTGGCCGACGATGTCCAGGTCAAGTTCAAACTGGCCGTCAGCGGCATGGGCAAGCTGTAAACCTCAGCTGTTTCACCTTTTTACCCTTTTCACTTTTTAACCTCAACCCTCAGGAGTATTTTTTCATGAAGAAAACCATTTTGGCCGCCGCGGCCGCTGCAGCATTGTTCGCAAGCGTGGCCCACGCCGAAAACGCCACCTATGCATTCGACCCAGCCCACACCTATGTGACATTCGAGATTGGCCACTTTGGCACCTCCACCAACCGGGGTCGTTTTGACAAGAAGGAAGGCACGGTCCAACTGGACAAAGCAGCCAAGACCGGCAAGGTCGAAGCCACCATTGACACCACATCCATCAACACCGGCTTTGAAGCCTTCAACAAGCACCTGCAAAGCGCAGACCTTTTTGACGCCGCCAAGTACCCCACCATCAAGTTCGTGGGTGACAAGTTCACATTCACCGGCGACAAGGTCAGCAGCATCAGCGGCAACCTGACGCTGTTGGGCAAGACCCAGCCCGTCACGCTCAAGGCCAACAATTTCAACTGCTACCAAAGCCCCATGCTCAAGCGTGAAGTCTGCGGTGGTGACTTTGAAGCCACCATCGACCGCACCGCCTTCGGCATGGCCTACGGCATTGACTGGGGTTTCCCCAAGGATGTGCGCCTGGTGATCCAGGTTGAAGCCGTCAAGCAATAAGCCTCAGCCTTATTTAAAGCCCCGCTTTTGCAGGAAAGCGGGGCTTTTTTTCGTCTCAGCTTTAGTATCTGCTTTACATTGTTGGATCTCAAGCAGCGATCAGATATTGCTCCTTGGTGCCGCCAGCGGTAATCAGCGACGCCAGCCACTTGGGCGTCAGACCCCGACCGGACCAGGTTTCACCATTGGGGCCACGGTATTTGGCGGCAACCGCGCTGGTTGGCTTTCTGGTCTTGGCGGGCTTGACCGTGGCTGCAATCTTGGGTTTGCGACCAGCCTTGGGCTTGATCTTGGTAGACTGCAAGTCCTTGACGGTAATACCAAAGGCCTGCATCTTCTGGCGAATCTCGCCCACCGTCGCTTCAAAATCCTTGGCACGAAGTTCGTCAGCTTGTTTTTGCAGACTGGCGATTTGGCTTTGCAGATCAATAAGTTTTGACATTATTTTTAATTTCAACAAAAAGGGATGGATAAAAAGTTCGACAGGGTTTCGCCGAAAATGCAATGTAGCATGTTCACCGACAAAAAATACAAGAATTTTTGCAGATATTTTTGCAGATACTTTTAGCAGCGCCTTTTTCTGCGCCTTTAACTTCCACTTTTGACCCATGTCTATTTCCACTTCATACTCCCGCTGCTGCGCATGGCTTTGTTTTTTCGCATACTGCGGTGCAACATGGGCGGGCCCACAAACCGAAGCGCAAGGTCTGCGACAAAGCTACCTATCGATGGAAGAAGCCCTATCACACAGTCCTCTAAAAAGGCCTTTGTTACTGCAGTCTCAAGAGGCTGCAGAGCATTTGAGTGGCGACCTTTACGCCAGCGTGGAATATGGCATTGCCGCATTAGACGCAGCCACAGGCAATACCGAACGTTGGTGCGAAATCATGCTGCTGCTGAGCAACACCAAGGCTTGCAAAACCAGCGCTAACCAGAAAGACTCACTCTGGGTTTCGGTCAGCAGCAGCAAGGGGGCGGACACCACCGGCGCTACCACCACTGAGTTTGAGCTGGACGCGAACGCGGTCCATGGTGAATATCTGGATAACGGCATTTCGGCCAAAGACGGACCGCTAGGAACCCAGGACATACGCATGCGATTGCAGGCCGTAGCACTGTCTCCCAAGCGCTCATTCCTGCATCTGCATTACTCCTACAACACCCATTGGCTGGGCCGCTTGGCCATGCAGGCCTATCTACAAACGCTGGGGCGCGGCAAGGTAGGCTTTAGCCAAACTGCCGGCGCCGACACCAGTCCAGCCGAATTGATAGGCGGCCCAAGGTCTGTCATTGAGCGCAATACCATGCGCTATTTTCTCGGTCTGGACTGTGCGCTGTCCACGGCAGCAACAGAAGGAGCACCGCGCTTCAACTCCATGGTCGACTGCTGGTATGACAGAATAGAGCAGTATCCACTGCAACTACATGAAATGCCCCGTGGCGAATACCTGCAAATGAAGGCCTCCCAGTATCAGCGCTAGCAGGTCAGCCAAGCCACGCATAACAGACCTACAAGCTTTACAAGTCGGCGTTACCATTGAAAAAATGAAACGTATTCAACTCGACGACTTTTTTGCAATCCGCAGGCTTGGCGGTCGGAAAGTGGGCACGCGTGATTTGCGTTGGCTTGCCCTGCTAATGACGGCCAGCCTGTTGATTTCATGCGGTGGCGGTGGTGGCGGAAGTTCAACGTCTGCGACCTCCGCCGATGTAGCTGCAGCCACGGCCGCCGCCTCAAATGCAGCAGCGGACACGGCCGCCAGTGCCGCCGCCGCAGCAAGCGATGCTGCAGCCATCGCGGCCGCCGCCACTGCGGCCGCTGCCGCAGCGAATACGGCAGCAACAACGGCGGCGGCAGCCGCCGCAAATGCAGCTGCAGCAACAGCGGCAAGTATTGCTGCAGCTGCTACTGCAGCGGCCAATGCTGCAGCTGCGGCCGCTGCGGCAGCCGCAGCTGCAGCCGCCGCGCCGATACCTACGCCTTCTACGCTGGTGCTGAACCTGCCCAAACAAGGTTTGCTGCCCAGTGAACTGGCGGTCATCGTGGCCCAAGGCGATGCCAACTCGGAAGCCATAGCCAGCTACTACATCACCGCCCGCGGCATTCCGGCCGCCAACGTCATCCGCGTCACGGTTCCCACCGGATCCGACAGCATGTCTTCCGCCGCCTTCACGACGCTCAAGGCCTCTATTGACGCCCAGCTACCAAGCAACGTGCAAGCCACCTTGCTGACCTGGTCCGCCCCGTCACGGGTCACTGGCAGTTGCACCATGAGCATTACCAGCGCCATGGCCTTCGGCTTTGATTCCAAATATTGTTTCACCGGCACGACTACCAGCCCATGTCAGGCCACTACCGCATCCAGTTACTACGACTCAGAGTCGGCTCAACCCTTGGGCAGCTACAACATCCGACCGTCCATGATGCTGGGTGCCAACACGCTGATCGGAACTACCACCGTGACCAATGCCAACGCGTTGGCGGCGGCAAAGTCCTTGATTGACCGCGGTGTGAGCGCCGATGCCAGCTACCCCAACGGTTACGGTTATCTGCTGCGCACCAGTGACGTCAACCGCAACGTGCGTTACGCCGACTACAGCCAGTTGCCCACCCTATGGCCCGGCAGCAGCGGCTTGAAAGTCAATTACCTCGACAACTCGGCCGGTGCCAGCAGCGACACGATTACCGGCCAATCGAATGTGCTGTTCTATTTCACCGGCCTCACCAATGTCAGTGGCATCGCCAGCAACACATTTCGCCCTGGCGCAGCCGCCGACCACCTGACCTCCTTTGGCGGCTACCTGCCCACTGGCAATGGCCAGATGCCCATTACAGCCTGGCTGGCTGGTGGTGCCACGGCCAGCTATGGCACCGTGGAGGAGCCCTGCAATTACACCGAAAAGTTTTCCAAGGCTTCGGTGCTGATAGACCACTATTACCGGGGCGACACCTTGATCGAGGCCTATTGGAAATCGGTGCAATGGCCGGGCGAAGGGCTATTTGTGGGCGAGCCGCTCTCACAACCGTTTCGCAACGCGTCGAGTTTTGCCATCGTCAACGGCGCCTACGCCATCAACACCCGCGGCATGCGCACCGGCAGCCACTATTCGTTGCAATACCGCATCGCACCTTCCACCACGTGGATCACGCTCAAGTCCTTTGTCGGCACGAGCGTGCAAGCCAGCACCCTGAGCGCCCCGCTGCCACCCAGCAACGCCACCCATATTCAGTGGGTCGGCCCCTGCCCCTCCAACAGCGCCCAACAATGCACCTTGAGCAGTTCCAGTTGACAGCAGGTCAGATAGTGGCGCTGAGGTTTAGAGGTTTGGCGCCAACAGCCGCTGCAATTCAGCGGGCTGCAGCTGTCGGCGTTGGGCCAGGTCCTGCAACTGGTCCTCGCCGATCTTGCCGACGTTGAAGTAGCAGCTGTCTGGGTGACCCAGATAAAAACCGCTGACGCTGGCAGCCGGTGTCATGGCCAGACTTTCGGTCAAGCCCATGCCAATTTCCTCGCACTTCAGCAACTCGAACATATCCTTTTTGGCACTGTGGTCCGGACAGGCAGGGTAGCCGGGCGCTGGGCGAATGCCTTGGTAACGCTCCTTGATCATTGACTCCAGATCAAAGGCTTCCTGGGCGGCATAGCCCCAAAAGTCGGTACGCACGCGGTAATGCAGGCATTCGGCAAAGGCCTCGGCCAACCGGTCGGCAATGGCCTTGAACAAGATGGAACTGTAGTCGTCGTGATCGGCCATGAAGAGTTGGTCGCGTTTTTCCGCGCCGATTCCGGCCGTCACGGCGAACAGTCCCACGTAGTCTTGAGCCATACCCTTGGGGGCCACAAAGTCGGCCAGGCATCTGCTGGGCCGCATGACGCCGTCAATTTCCTGTTTTTCTGTCTGCTGGCGCAAGCCATACCAGGTCATCGCGGTCTGGCTGCGCGATTCATCGGTGTAGAGCTCAATATCATCGTCGTGGACGGTGTTGGCCGGATACAGGCCCAGCACCGCGTTGGCACTGAGCCACCTGCCATCGATCGCCCGTTTGAGCATGGCCTGGCCATCCAGCAACACGCGCTTGGCTTCGGTTCCCACCACCTCATCCTGCAAAATAGCGGGATAGGGGCCGGCCAGGTCCCAGGTTTGAAAAAACGGGCCCCAGTCGATAAAGCGCGCCAGCTCCGACAAGTCAAAATTGCGGAACACGCGCCGGCCAATGAATTTGGGCCGCACGGCCTGGTAAGCCGTCCAGTCCACCACCGTCTTGTTGGCCCTGGCCTTGTCCAGTGACCACAGCGGGGTCTGCTTCTTGTTGGCGTGCTGCTCTCTGACCTTGTGGTTGTCTGCGCGCAGCGACTCAATGTAGCTGGCGGCCTGTTCGCCCAGCAGGCTTTGCGCCACGCCCACGCTGCGCGAGGCATCCGGCACATACACCACCGGTCCTTCGTAATGGGGCGCAATCTTGACTGCGGTATGCACCCGGCTGGTGGTGGCGCCACCGATGAGCAGGGGCGTTTTGCGACTGCGGAAGTAGTCATCCTTTTGCATTTCACCCGCGACATAGGCCATCTCTTCCAGACTGGGGGTGATCAGGCCGGACAGGCCAATGATGTCTGCGCCTTCCAGTTTGGCACGCGCGAGAATTTCATGGCAGGGCACCATCACCCCCATGTTGACGACCTCGTAGTTATTGCACTGCAGCACCACCGTCACAATGTTTTTGCCGATATCGTGCACATCGCCCTTGACCGTGGCAATCACGATCTTGCCCTTGGCCTTGGCTTCTCCGCCGGCCTCCACCATGGCCGCTTTTTCGGCCTCGATATAGGGCAAGAGATGCGCCACCGCCTGCTTCATGACGCGGGCACTCTTGACCACCTGGGGCAGAAACATCTTGCCCTGGCCAAACAGATCCCCCACCACATTCATGCCATCCATCAGCGGGCCTTCGATGACATGCAGCGGACGCCCACCCTGGGCCAGGATGGCGCGATAGGCTTCCTCGGTGTCCTCGGCAATGAAGTCGGTGATGCCATGCACCAGCGCGTGGCTCAGCCGCTGGGCCACAGTCACGGGCTCGGTGGGCGTACCGCGCCAGTCCAGCCTGCGGCTTTCGTCGCGCGCCGCACCCTGGGCACTGGCGGCAATCTCCACCAGGCGCTCACCCGCATCGGCGCGCCGGTTCAGCACCACGTCTTCTACCCGCTCGCGCAGCTCCGGCGCCAGGTCGTCGTAAACACCCACCATTCCCGCGTTGACGATACCCATGTCCATACCGGCCTGAATGGCGTGGTACAGAAACACGGTGTGAATGGCCTCGCGCACCGGGTCATTGCCGCGAAACGAAAAGCTGACGTTGGAGACACCGCCCGACACCTTGGCGCCGGGCAGATTGTGTTTGATCCAACGCGTGGCCTCGATGAAATCTACCGCGTAATTGTTGTGTTCCTCAATGCCGGTCGCGATGGCAAAGATGTTTGGATCGAAAATGATGTCCTCGGCTGGAAATCCCACCTCATCGACCAGAATCCGGTAGGCGCGTGCGCATATGTCGATCTTGCGCTGGTAGGTGTCGGCCTGCCCCTGCTCATCAAAGGCCATTACCACCGCTGCCGCACCGTAGCGGCGCACCAGGCGCGCCTGCTGCTTGAACTGCTCCACGCCCTCCTTCATGCTGATGGAGTTCACGATCGATTTGCCCTGCACGCAGCGCAGGCCCGCTTCGATCACGCTCCACTTGCTGGAGTCAATCATGATCGGAACGCGCGAAATGTCGGGCTCACTGGCGATCAGCTGCAAAAACCGCACCATCGCGGCCTGGCTATCGAGCATGGCCTCATCCATGTTGATGTCGATGATCTGCGCGCCGTTTTCAACCTGTTGCCGCGCTACCGCCAAGGCCTGCTCATACTCGCCATTGAGAATCATGCGGGCAAAGGCCTTGGAGCCGGTGACGTTGGTGCGCTCGCCAATATTGACGAACAAGGTGTCGGCGTTGATGACGACAGGCTCCAGGCCGGACAACATCATGGGAGAATAATTTTGAGACATGGTGCAATGGGTTGACTGAGCAAATGGTTTGACTGAACGACGCTCAGGCGTATTTCGGATAGGCGCCGTGGCCTTGCACAATGCGAGGAGACTGCGCACCAACCTCGCCCACAATCGCAGCGATGTGCTCAGGCGTCGTGCCGCAGCAACCGCCCACAATATTCACCAGGCCCTCTCGCGCAAACTCGTGCAACAGCCGGCTTGTGACATCCGGAGTCTCGTCGAATCCGGTTTCCGCCATGGGGTTGGGCAGACCGGCATTGGGATAGCAACTGATAAAGGTATCGGGTGCGACCCGGTGCAGTTCCTGGATATAGGGGCGCATCAGGGTGGCGCCCAGCGCGCAGTTCAGCCCAATGGCCAGCGGTTTTGCGTGGCGCACGCTATGCCAGAAGGCGGTCACGGTTTGGCCGCTGAGAATGCGCCCGGAGGCATCCGTCACCGTGCCACTGATGATCAGCGGCAGCCGCTCGCCCGATGCCTCAAAATAGCTGTCGATGGCAAACAGGGCGGCCTTGGCATTCAGGGTATCGAAGATGGTTTCCACCAGCAGCACATCGGCCCCGGCCTCCACCAGCGCCTGCGTCTGCTCGTAGTAGGCCACTTGCAACTGCTCAAAATTGATGTTGCGCGCACCCGGATCATTGACATCCGGACTGATGCTCGCCGTCTTGGGCGTCGGGCCCAGCGCGCCCACCACAAAACGTGGCTTGTCCGGTGTGGAATATTTGTCGCAGGCAGCGCGGGCCAGCCGGGTCGATGCCAGATTCATCTCGCGCGCCAGGTCCGCCATATCGTAATCCGCTTGCGCAATCGTGGTGGCTCCAAAGGTATTGGTTTCGATCAGGTCCGCACCGGCCGCCAGGTAGCTTTCATGAATGCTCGAAATCACGTCCGGCCGGGTCAGACTCAGCAACTCGTTATTGCCCTTGATATCCCGATGAAAGTCCTTGAAGCGCTCGCCACGGTACTGCTCTTCGGTCAACTTGAAGCGCTGAATCATGGTGCCCATGGCGCCGTCGAGGATGGCGATGCGCTGCTCCAATATTTCTGGCAACTGTTGGGCTCGGGTGTAAGGGGGAAACTTCATGAACATCAACTTTTTCAAAGGGATTCGTCTTCGGTGCGCTGGAAACTTGAGTGGATGCTTACGACGTGGCGCCAGTGCGCAAGGTGCGCTGGCCGCCCATTCAAGCCAGGCAAGCGGCTCTGCCACTCAGACCATGGCTTAAGGAAACCGCGCAAATTAATTATACGGTGACGCGTCTCAGGCAGCGATTCTCAGCAACCCGGGTGGCGCACAAGCACGGGCGCGCCTGAACGCAAGGGCTATTCCTTACAAGCAAAGTCTGCCAACCATGCAATTTGGCCAAGGTGCCGGGCCTTGGCAAAGTAACGACGATCCGCCGTGACCAACATCGCGCCGGGAATGGACAGAGCTACCGCGTGGTAAAGCGTGTCAAACAGGTGATGGTCAAGCTGACAGGCCAAATCAATGGCGCGCGTGTAGGCTGCCGTGGGCTAAAAAATGGGGCGGCCTGCTTCGCGCGCAGCCCTAAACTCGGACTCGGAAATCCGAGGTGCATTGATGCGATTGGCCAAAATACGGTCTACCGCGCTGCGATGAATCTTACGGCGTTGTTCACGCTCTACCGCATCGCGCATCAAATCCGCAATGACAGCGCTTTTGTTTTGGCCCTCAAAGACCGTGTTAAACGCATTCTTGATGTCCTCTGGAACGCTGAAATTGACGGTGGGCATCGCGAGTCCTATGTTGTTGAAAATTTCAACAACATTGTGGTAAAAAAAGCCTGACCGGTCAATTGCAAGCCTTGTCCCAGCCACACCCCGTACCACGCCTGCGCTCGCTTGCCCCAATCCGCCCCCTCAAAAGCTCCAGCTGGCGTCCACCGATTGGGTCGTGGCGCTCAGGCGCACGGTGCGCTTGCCGCCAAGCTGCTGCTCGTAGCTCAGGCTGCCAATGGCATAACCCATCAGGCCACCGGCCACGGTGTCAGACAGCCAATGTTCCCGGCTCTGGATGCGGCCGACGGCGGTGCTGGCGGCCAAGCCGTAGAGCCAGGGGCTATCGGCCTGCTTGGCAAACGGCGTAACCAGGGCAAAGGCCAGGGCCACGTGGTTGGAGCCAAAACTCGATTGCGCGGCCGCCGGTGTAAAGCCTGTGAAGCTGCTGTTGCCCAACTCATCGGCCGGACGCGCACGGCCCACGGCGTACTTGGTCAGCAAATTGCCGCCCATGGTGTAGGCGGCCGCTGTCAGCGCGGTCTTGGCCGTTGCCGCTGCATCGTCTCCGGCAATGCCGGTGAACAAAATACCGGTTCCCGCAGCCAGTGCCAGGGGCAGGCCGTTGGCAATAGAAGCGGCGCGGTCCCAGTTGCCGCCCTGGTGATTCACCGCCCATTGGTCTACCTTGTTGTCCAGCAGGCTAGAGCCCAAAATCAAGGCACCACCCCAGGCCCATGTGGACGCGGGCACGCCGGCAATGCCCCGCCCCAAGGCGGAGGAGGAAGATCCGGTGTACTGCCATAGGCTTTCGCCAGCTTCTGGCTCCACGTAGGAATTGTCTTGGGCGGACACAAATCGGTTCTCGGCCTTGGAGGGTCTGGACGACTGGCTCCAACTGCGGCTGTCGCGCTGGCTGGTAAAGTCGAATAGTGCCACGCCACGGCCCAGCTTGGCGCCGCCATCGCGGGTCAGCGGGCTCCAGACCACGTTCGCCGTGCCGGGCGCCGACTTGGGCAGCAGCACATCAAACGGTATGGTCATGTAAATGCCCTTGTCAAAGCTGCCCTCGCCAAACTGCTCGGCCGACACATTGGTCTTGGTGGCCCATACGCCCAGCGCCGTGCCATTCTTGAACACCCGCTTGAAATCGAAAGTGGCGCCGGTGTCACCCGCCAGATACTGGCCGGCGCTGAGCTTCACCTGCACATCATTCCAGCCGGTGTCCCAATACAGGGTGGCGTGACCGGTATCGACCTGGTAATCCCTGAACTTCAGGTTTTCGGCAAAATCACGCTGCTGCACATGGTTCACGTCCACGCCAAACGCCCATTTACCCTGCCAGGGCCGATATAGCCACTCGGCCCCCACTCCCCCAAACATCTCTTCCAGCATGCCGCCGTAGACGCTGGCATAGTGGCCGCCGCCCAGATCTTCCACATGGGTCAGCTGCATGCCGGGCATGGTGTAGCGCGCCGTGGTCACAAACTCCCGTGCGTAGGTGCGCACCCGTGGCAGGTTGCTAGGCCCGTCAAACTTGAAACCCTCGTAATTGTCCAAAATCCGGGCATTGAAGTTGCCGGCCAGCCAGGTGCTGGGTGTGAAGTGCTTGTCGATCCGCGCCTGCACACCGATCTCATAGAGCAGAA
>CAIMZI010000077.1 GCA_903845935.1 uncultured beta proteobacterium
GCCCCATGGTCTCGCGCCTGTTGCACCTGATGATCATCGACATACTCGCCACCTGCGTGGCCCTGCGCATAGGCGGCGGCAAGCTTCAGCCCCTGCTCAGCGAGATGAAGCACAACCTGCGCAGCAAGCGCTACACCTGAAGCATCCGACCTTGGCTAAAATGGCCATTCAAGATCGGAGTTGATTCATGCACGTATCTGCTACGCAAGCCAAAAACCAGTTTGGCGCCATGTGTTTGCACGCCAAGACAGGACCAGTTTTTGTAGAAAAAGATGGCCGGGTGGAAACCGTCATTCTTTCGGCAAAACAGTATGCGGATTTGAGCGCGGCCAGTGGAAGTGCATCGATGGCAGACAAAAAGAAAATTTTCGAAAAGACCTACAAGGCATGGCTTGACGAGCAAAGCGCGAACATTGAAGCGCATGGACTGTGGTGCGACGACCTGCGGGTTTGGTAATGCAGTACGACGTGTACCCCAACCCAAGTCCAAAAAGCAGGGACCAGTATCCGTACCTGGTTGACATCCAAAGCGATCTGTTGAGCGCGCTTGCAACCCGAATGCTTGTGCCACTGGCATCCCACGACATGAACCAAGCGGCGATTCCGCAAAGACTGTGCCCAACCGTTCCGGTTGCGGGCAAGGGCTACGTATTGCTGCCACACCAGGCAGCACCCTTACTCAAGATTCAACTCAAAAAAAGAGTGGACAATGCCAGAGACCACGCACATGCCATCGTCGATGCGATGGACGCGGTTATCAGAGGCTTTTGAGCGCAATGTAAAGAACCCCGCTGCATTGCTGCAGCAGGATTTTGGCTTTCAATCTGCAACTGGCTTAGGCCAGCGCTGGATCAGAAGCGCCAGCCAATGCCCACACCCACCAGCAAGGGATCGACGCGCAGCGTGCCCAGGCTATTGCCACCAGCATTGATGTTGGTGGCGATCCAGACCTTCTTCACGTCGAAGTTGAAGTACATATTGCCAGACAAGGGAATGTCCACGCCGGCTTGCAGCGCGCCACCCCAGCTTCCGGCGTCGGGAGTCACGGAGCCACCAGCAATGTCAGAGGTCGTGAACTTGGTATAGTTGATACCTGCGCCCACATAAGGCTTGTAGCCATTCATGGGGAAGTGATATTGCGCCAGCAAGGTCGGTGGCAGCTCCGTGATCGTGCCGATTTTTACGCCTTTGGACTTTACGTCGTGTTGCTGGGGTACGGTCAGGATCAATTCAACGGCAATGTTAGGTGTGAAGAAGTAGCTGAAGTCCACTTCGGGCAGAACGATATCGCTTACGGTCAGGCCCAAGCCTGTACTATCGGTATTGGCGCTTGCCAAGTTAACTGCACGCACGCGAACCATCCAGGGTCCGGCTTTGTCTTGCGCAAACGCCTGGGCGCTTACCAGAGATGCAGCTGCCAGAACCAAAGCTGTCAGAACGTGTTTTTTCATGTGAATGTCTTTCTGTTGCTAGGGAAATCCCTGATCCGTATTTCACAACTTCTCGGACTTGCCCTTGTTGTGACAAGTCAATACAAGGGTAAACACCTTCAAAAGCTTGCTTGCATTACCGTTCCACACGCACAAAAAACCCCACCGCGTCGCCACGGTGGGGTATTAAACCTTGGAATACCGGCTGGCTTACGCCAGCGCTAAATTAGAACGCGTAGATCACGCCCAAGGCGTAGCAGTTATTTACTGTGCCATTGACATTCACCGAACCCAGATCCATGTAGGCTGTTGTGTTCTTGAATACTTCACGATTCACGAACAGTTCTGTGGCGTTGGTGGAATTTTCTGTGTTCTTGGCATAGTCAAGGCCAAAAGTAAAGCCAGCAAAGGGAACGGTCACGCCAACCACTGCACCCTTGTTCACATTAACGCCGCCATCCGCATAACCGGCCATCAGCTTAGCAACGCCCAGGTCGTAGCTAGCCGCGATTGCGTTGAAGTTGTTGCCAGAATCTACACGCTTGGTTTCACCAGCGATAGACGCAGAGAACGGGCCTGCTGCGTAAGTCAGGCCGTAGGAAGTGGAACCCGTGCTATCAGCGGCAACAGTGGTAGTACCAGTGCTGTTAGCCGTGCCCTTTGGGGTGTAGCCCAGCTGGGCCTTGAATCCGCTCACAACAGGCGAGATGTACTGCAGGGTGCGGGAATTGCGGCCCGGAGCGACGGTCAAGCCACCCACATTGCCTTGTGCGGAGGCTGCATTGGCTGCGCCGTTCACGTCGTAACCAGCCAGCGTCTGGAACACCACGGAATCTTGCGTACCCAGGCGAACTTCACCCATGCTACCGGAGAAACCAGCCCAAGCTTGACGAGCAAAGAATGGGTTGTTGACAGTGCCGTCGCTTTGGATGCCGTTGGATTCCAGCTGGAAGTTGGCCTTCACGCCAGGAGCCACATCCAGGCCGCCCTTCAAACCAACCTTAGTTGTCGAATTGCCTTGTGAACTGCCATCATCAGCACCGGAGTGAAAGTTTGCAGAAGTGCCAGCAGCTGCATCAGCAACGTTGCGGCCGTAGCTCATATCAATCAAACCGTAAACGGTGACGGCGGGAGCTGCAGTTTGTGCAAAAGCAGAGATGGAAGCCAGAGCGGCCAGAGCGATGAGAGTCTTTTTCATGGATACCCTTAAAAATTTATGGAGTTCAAAGTTGCGATCGCCTGAGTTACAAGCTGATCAAATTTGACCATAATTCATTCGGGTTTACCCTAAAAAGGATTGAAAAAGGAACAACACTGTTTAAAAGCAGGGAAATTTGTTGCATAAATATGACAGTTCTTGTCTATCAGGGTATTCCCGCAAAAAAATGCAAAGTGCCGTGGTCAAAAAAACACAACACTCAGACGTCCATTGGCGTCCGCTGAAAAAAACTAACCAAAAATAGCAATGCGCCCTATTGGGCGCGCACGTAAAAAAACCCGCTGCATTCCTGCAGCGGGTTTTTTGATTCAAACCTTCAACTGGCTCGCGCCAGCGTCAGATTAGAACGAGTGGAAAATACCAACGCGAGTTTGGCTTTCGTTAGCGGTGCTGTAGTTCGCGCCTTGCAGACCATAGGAGTTGGTTGCATTGGTTTGTGAAGCAGCAGTAGCTTGTGCGTAACCGACAGCAGCGTCATTAACCGTACCGAAGGATGCCTTCAGGCTGGTGCGCTTGCTCAGGCTGTAAGCAACAGACGCTTCGGTCCATGTTGCTGTACCAGCGGCTGCGGAGTTCATCCACGAAGCAGAAGCCAGACCCAGGGTCAGAGCACCAACAGGAACGTTCACACCAAAAATGGTCTGTGCATCACCATTAGATTGCTTTGTCCAACCAGCACCAACCTTGGCAACGCCAAAGTCATAAGTTGCGTAAATGGTGGGCTGTGTGATGGAATTGTTGGTAGTACCGTTGGTGGTACCAGGATAGGAGCCATTGAAGAATGCGTCTTCAATGTAAGCCTTCAGAGGACCAGCCTGGTACGTCAAAGCTGGCACAACCTTGGTACGTGCGTCCATTGGATCGGCAGAAGTGAAGTTGCCGTTCATGGCGACATAAGTCAGCGCACCAGTGAAGCCGCTCATTGCGGGAGTTGCGTAGGTAACAGCGGAACGGAAACGCTTGCCCAGGCCAACTGCGTTGCTGTCAAACATGCCGTTGTCCAAAGAAGCGCCAGACAGGCCTTCGATGTTAGCCAAGGGGCCGTCGGATTCGTAAGAAGCAATGTTGACTGAACCCCAATTGCCAGAAACCTTCAGGTTTGCGTTTTCTGCACCGAAGCCACCGGGGCTTGTCGGGCCGCCACGGCCACCAGCGTCAAAACCGCTGCTTGCGGTCAGCTTGTTGCCGCCGCCGAGGTCTTCGGTGATGCCCAGAAAAATGCTATTGTCAGTCATAGCCAGACCGCGTGTGCCATCAAGGCCGGACTGTTGGCTGAAAGAAATGTTACCAGTGATGGTAACTTGTGCGGAAGCAGCGCCGACCAATGTCAGTGCAGCGATAGCAACGAGGGATTTTTTCATTTCTAGATATCTCCAAGGTTTAACAAAGGGCTCAAGGTAGAACCCCGGGCCAACCTCCTAGGTCAAGGAAGTTAGATGTATTGCACCAGACCAAGTCAGCTTTGGCAAAGGAAAGCAGACAATATGCAGTTGGCGCTGCGATTTCCGTTGCGAGAGTGCAACAAAGTCCAGCCACCGCCCACTCCATGCCCGCCCAGCTACATACAAACCCTAGGTCTTAACCAGATGGACTCCTTCTTCATCGCCGCCGACACCGCCTTGCGCACCCTGTTTGCCAAGCCGCGTGCCGCCAAACCCTGCCCCACCCTGCCCAGCGGTGCCACCGAACTAACCGATACCGAGCGCCGCCGTGCCGCTGGACTGATGCGGGTGAACCATGTGGGCGAGGTCTGTGCCCAGGCGCTGTATGCGTCGCAGGCGCTGGCCACGCCGGATGCAGAGCTACGTAGACAGTTCAATCAGGCCAGCGCCGACGAGCTCGACCATCTGGCCTGGACGGCAGAGCGCCTGCAGGAACTAGGAGCGCGCCCCTCGGTGCTGAATCCGCTGTGGTACGCGGGCGCCTTTGGCTTAGGTCTGCTGGCCGGACGCATGGGTACGGCCGCCAGCCTGGGCTTTGTGGTGGAGACCGAAACGCAGGTGGGCGCGCACCTGAAAAGCCATCTGGATGCGCTGCCTGCGGCTGACCACGCATCCCGCGCCATCGTGGCGCAAATGCATGACGACGAGCTGCGCCATGCCCGCGAGGCGCAGGCCGCCGGTGCGGTGGACCTGCCTGGGCCGGTCAAACTGTTAATGCGCGCTGCCGCCAAGCTCATGACGACCGTGGCAGAGCGGATTTAAGACGAGAGCGATCCTGCCAAAAAACACAGACTAAAAACGCAACAATCAGTCAGCGCATCGCGCTTGCCTTGCGGGCTTAGACCTCCACCAGATCAAAACTGGTGGTAATTTCCGCCGTCTTGGCCAGCATGATGCTGGCCGAGCAGTATTTTTCGTGGCTCATGGCAATGGCGCGCTCTACCGCCGCGGCGGGTAGGGCCTTGCCGCTTACGGTGAAGTGCATGTGGATCTTGGTGAACACCTTGGGGTCCACTTCGGCACGTTCGCTGGTCAGCTTGACGCTGCAGCCCTGCACGTTATGGCGGCCGCGCTTGAGGATCAGCACTACGTCATAAGCGGTACAGCCGCCGGTGCCGGCCAGCACGGTTTCCATAGGGCGCGGCGCCAGGTTCTGGCCGCCGTTTTCGGGCTTGGCGGCATCGGGCGCGCCGTCCATCATGAGGGTGTGGCCGCTGCCGGTCTCCGCCACAAACCCCATGCCGGAGCGTGTGCCCAAAGCGCCGGTCCAGCTGACTGTGCATTCCATTGTGTCTCTCCAAGACTGTGTCAAAGCTTGGCATTGTCGGGCAAACCAGCATGACAAACCGATGAGCGCTTGAACTAAACCGGCGACTGCGTGCGCAACCAATCCTTCACGGCTTGGTTGACCCGCGTCTGCCACCCTTTGCCACTGGCCTTCAGCGCGGTCAGCACGTCAGCATCAAAGCGAATGGTTGTAGGCACCTTGAGCGGCTTGTCTTTGGGGCCACGCTGACGCATGGCGCAGAGTTGTGCGTAAGCCTCTGGCGAAAAAAACTCCTTGGCTGGCAGAGCGCGAGCGAACCACTCGTCATCCAGTTCAAACGTGTCAGGATCTGCTGCGATGCCGGCATTGATTTGGGCATCTTCCTCTGGGGTGGGCAATTCAATGACCCGACCCAAACGGGTTTTAATAGTTTCGCGCATATTTCTTGACCTCTCTAGGATTGGCCCTGCGTAGCCTGATGATGCGCACCGACGTTTCACGCAAGGTGTAAACCAGCACATACAGGCGCAATCCGATGTAGCCATGGGCCGCAAATCGCGTCTCTCCGTAATGCTTGCGACTGTCAACCGAAATTGCGGCAGTTTCCCACTCGAAACCATCGGCTTTATGATTGTAAGTACGCTAGCCTGCGCCCTGCGGCCTCGGTGCGGGGAGACGTTCTGAATACTGGGCAATCGAAGCTTAGAGCCTGGCAACGATATAAGATGCTTTATTGAATGCTATATTTGACACCAATTAAACCCATTCCTTGAAAGCAATCCTATGGACATGGTTCTTTCCCACTTGGCGGTTAGCGTGACCGAACTCAAACGCAACTATGCCGGCATCCTGAAGCAGGCGGACCAAGGCCCAATCGCAGTGCTCAACCACAACCGGCCTGAGGCTTACCTGTTGCCTGCCAGCCATTACGAGCAATTGATGGAGCACCTGGAAGACCTGGAAGACGCCCAACTGGCACGCGAGCGCAGTGCCGGCCCGTTTGTTGAAGTCACTCTGAATGACCTTTAAACTGCGCTTTCATGTGCTGGCCTTGAAAGAGTGGCGTGCGCTCGACAGCAGCATTCGCGAACCATTCAAGAAGAAATTGGCTGAGCGTCTGGAGAATCCCCGCGTGCCAGCGTCAGCTCTGCACGGCATGCCGGACTGCTACAAAATCAAGCTACACAGTCTGGGTTACCGGCTGGTATACCGTGTTGAAAACGACGAAGTTTTTGTCACCGTTCTGGCCACCGGCAAACGCGACAAAAGCCGGGTTTACGGCACGGCAATGAAGCGCCTCTGACCCACCCTACCCCCATTTGAAAAAACGACCCCATGGCTACCCCTGCCCGCACCAAACACCTCAGCCCCGCCGACTACCTGAAAAAAATCCTGACCGCCCGCGTCTATGACGTGGCCAAGGAGTCGGCGCTGGAACCCGCCAAGATTTTGAGCAAGCGCATCCACAACCATGTGCTGCTCAAGCGCGAAGACCAGCAGTCGGTGCGCAGCTTTAAGTTGCGCGGCGCCTATAACAAGATGGCGCAGCTGACGCCCGAACAATTGAAGAAGGGCGTGATCTGCGCCTCGGCCGGCAACCATGCGCAGGGCGTGGCGCTGAGCGCGACCAAGCTGAGCACGCGCGCCGTCATCGTCATGCCGACCACCACGCCCCAACTCAAGGTGGACGCCGTGCGCAGCTTTGGCGGTGAGGTGGTGTTGTTTGGTGACAGCTATACCGATGCCTACAACCACGCCCTGCTGCTACAAAAAAAGCAGGGCCTGACCTTTGTGCACCCGTTTGACGACCCGGACGTGATTGCCGGCCAGGGCACCATTGCCATGGAGATGCTGCGCCAGGTGCAGACCCTGAGCGGCCAGGAGGGCGCGCTCAAGGGCGCGCGACTGGACGCGGTGTTTGTGGCGATTGGCGGCGGCGGCCTGGTGTCGGGCGTGGCCAATTACATCAAGGCGGTGGACCCGCGCATCAAGGTGATTGGCGTACAGATGAACGACTCCGACGCCATGGCGCAGTCGGTCAGTTCCAAGAAGCGCGTGACGCTGCCGGATGTGGGCCTGTTCTCGGACGGCACGGCGGTCAAGCTGGTGGGCAAGGAAACCTTTCGCATTGCCAAGGGCCTGGTCGATGAATTCATCATCGTCGACACCGACGCCGTCTGCGCCGCCATCAAGGACATCTTTGTGGACACGCGCAGCATCGTCGAGCCATCCGGCGCTCTTGCCGTTGCGGCCATCAAGCAGTACGTGGAAAAGCACAAGACACGGGGCGAGACCTACGGCGCCATTCTGTGCGGCGCCAACATGAACTTTGATCGCCTGCGCTTTGTCGCCGAGCGGGCCGAGGTGGGCGAGGAGCGCGAGGCCCTGTTTGCCGTCACCATCCCCGAGGAGCGCGGCAGCTTCAAGCGCTTTTGCGAGCTGATCGGCACCCTGCCCGGCGCGGTGCGCAGCGTCACCGAATTCAATTACCGCATGAGCGACGCCAAGAAGGCCCACGTCTTTGTGGGCCTGACCACACACGGCAAGGGCGAGTCTGCAAAGATTGCCGCCACCTTCAACAAGCACCGCTTCCAGACCCTGGACCTGACGCAGGACGAGCTGGCCAAGGAGCACATCCGCCACATGGTGGGCGGCCATTCGTCGCTGGCGGATGACGAGCGCCTGTTGCGCTTTGTGTTTCCCGAGCGGCCCGGCGCGCTGATGAAGTTTTTGAGCCTGATGCGCCCCGGCTGGAACATCAGCCTGTTCCACTACCGCAACCAGGGCGCCGACTACGGCCGTATTCTGGTCGGCCTGCAGGTGCCCAAGGCCGATGACAAGGCCTTTGCCAAGTTCCTGCAGACGCTGGACTATCCCTATGTGGAAGAGACCGCCAACCCGGTCTACCGCATGTTCCTTCAACAATAATTTTCACAAGGGAAACGCCATGGCCATGAATCTCGATGGACGGCTGGTGGTGGCGATTTCCAGCCGCGCCCTGTTTGACTTTGAAGAAGAAAACCAGGTCTTCGAGCAGGGCGACGACCGTGCCTATATGCAGTTGCAGCGCCAGCGCCTGGACATCCCAGCCAAGCCCGGCGTGGCCTTCTCGCTGGTAAAGAAACTGCTGGCCTTTAACGAGACCCCTTCGCAGCGGGTCGAGGTGGTGATCCTGTCGCGCAACGATCCCGTGAGCGGCCTGCGCGTGATGCGTTCGGCCGCGCATTACGAGCTGCCGATCATCCGCTGCTCGTTCACGCGCGGCGAGGCGCCCTGGCGCTACCTCAAACCGCTGCACGCCAATCTGTTTTTGAGCACGCATTTGAACGATGTGCGCGCAGCCCTTGCCGCCGGCGTGCCTGCAGCCCAGGTTTATCCGCATTCCACCCACGCCAGCGAGGCGCATCCGGGCGAGGTGCGCATTGCCTTTGACGGCGACGCCGTGCTGTTCAGCGACGAGGCCGAGTTGGTCTATCAGGCGCAGGGTCTGGACGCCTTCCAGCAGCACGAGAAAGACAAGATCACCCTGACGCTGCCCGACGGCCCGTTCAAGCCGCTGCTGGTGGCGCTGCACCGCATGCAGCAGGCCGAGATTCCGCACATGCGCATCCGCACGGCGCTGGTCACGGCGCGCAGCGCCCCGGCCCATGAGCGCGCCATCCGCACGCTGATGGACTGGAACATTGAGGTCGATGAGGCGATGTTCCTGGGTGGGCTGGACAAGGGCGAATTTCTGCGCGAGTTCGAGCCCGATTTCTTTTTTGACGACCAGACCGGCCACATCGAATCGGCCGCCCGCCATGTCCCCAGCGGCCATGTGGCGAGCGGCACGCGCAACGCAAAGTAGTTGGCCGCTGCGGCTACCATCCCGGACAAGCAACATGAGAACGCTGAATGCCCGACACCACAGAACCTGAAACCGCGACGCTCCACGCAAAAGGCATATTGGCCGAAAAATGGGCCGCCACCCGGCAGCAGGTGCGACGCGTCTGGGCCCTGTCCAAACCCTATTTTTCGTCCGAACAAAAATGGCGGGTGCGCGGCTTTTTGCTGCTGATCGTGGCGCTAACCCTGGCCTCGGTCTATCTGAACGTGCTGTTCAATGACTGGAACAAGCTGTTTTATGACTCGTTGCAAGAAAAAAACCAGCCCGTTTTCTGGACCCAACTGGGCCGCTTCAGCTACCTGGCATTCGCCTATATCGTGCTGGCCGTGTACCGGCAATACCTGACCCAGTTGTTTGTAATGCAGTGGCGCAACTGGATGACGCAGCATTACCTGGGCGAGTGGCTGGCCAAGCAGGTTTTTTACCGGCTGGAGCTGGCGCGCTACGCCAAGACCGATACCACGAGCGTCGGCACACCGGACAACCCCGACCAGCGCATCCAGGAGGACATAGACCGCTTTACTGCCTCCACGCTTTCCCTGACTATGGGCCTGCTCAATGCGGTGGTGAGCCTGGCCAGCTTTGTTGGCATCCTGTGGTCGGTGTCGGGCGGCTTTGCCTTCAGCCTGATGGGTAGCCACTACGACATTCCAGGTTTCATGGTCTGGATGGCGCTGCTGTATTGCAGCCTTGGCAGCGTGCTGACGCATTACATTGGCCGACCGCTGATACCGCTGAACTTTGAGCAGCAGCGGCTGGAAGCGGACTTTCGGCACCGCCTGCTGCGGGTGCGCGAATTCAGTGAATCGATTGCGCTGGATAAAGGCGAGGCCGTGGAGGGCAGTCAGCTCAAGCTCCGTTTTGGTCGCGTGCTGGGCAACTACCTGGACTTGATCAGGGCGCAAAAAAGCCTGACCTGGTTTACCTCCTTTTTTGGCCAGGCGGCAGTGGTCTTTCCCTTTGTGGTGGCCGCTCCGCGCTACTTCAGCGGTGCGATTCAGCTGGGCCAACTGACGCAAATTTCCGGCGCCTTTGGCGAGGTACAAGGCGCCTTGAGCTGGTTTGTAGGCAGCTACAGCGATCTGGCCTCCTGGCGCGCCACCACCGACCGCCTGACCGGATTTGAGGCCTTGTTCCACGCTGAGCCAGCGGTCGCAGTGGCGGTGGTTGCAGCTGCCGATGTGGCGATCCACGCCCGCGACCTGGGCGTGTCGCTACCCAGCGGTGCGGTGCTGCTGGCCCATACCCAAATTCGGGTCGGCGCGGGCGATACGGTCTTGCTCAGCGGGCCATCCGGCAGTGGCAAATCGACGCTGTTTCGCGCGCTGGCGGGCATCTGGCCCTTTGCCATCGGTGAGGTCGCCTTGGGCCAGGACAGCATGTTTTTGCCGCAGCGCGCCTACATTCCAGACGGGCCGCTGCGCGACGCACTTAGCTATCCGCAGGCCGTTGGCAGCCATACGGATACCGACCTGCAACAGGCCCTGGTCGATGCGCTGCTGCCGGAACTAGCGACACAGCTGGACCGCGTGGATGCCTGGAGCCAAAAGCTTTCGGGTGGCGAACAGCAGCGCCTGGCGATCGCCCGCGTGTTGTTGAAAAAACCGCAATGGGTTTTTGCCGACGAGGCCACCAGCGCGCTGGATCAGGCGTCTGAAGCCACGCTCTACCAGCATCTGACTGCGATGCTGGCCGAGCGCAACGGCGCCCTGGTATCGATTGCGCACCGCCCCGGCGTGGCGGCCTTCCACCAACGCCACTGGGTCTTGGAGCCTCAGGCCCCAGGCAGCGAGGCCCGGTTCAGATTGGCAGAAAAACCCGCATAACCTTTGGCCCGCAGTTCGCACGCCGGGCAGCTGCCGCAGCCATAACCCCAGGCATGGCGGTGTTCCCGGTCACCCAGATAGCAGGTGTGGGTGTGCTCAATGATCAGATCCACCAGGGCCTGACCACCGCCGGCCACACCCGATTTTTGCCCCAGCTCGCGCGCCAGCTCCCAGGTCTGGGCCTTGTCTATCCACATCAGCGGGGTCTCGATCAGAAAGCGCTGGTCCATGCCCAGCGACAGGGCGAGCTGCATGGCCTTCATGGTGTCGTCGCGGCAATCCGGGTAGCCCGAATAGTCGGTTTCGCAGACGCCGGTGACCAACACCTGCAGGCCGCGCCGGTAGGCCAAGGCCGCTGCCAGGGTCAGGAACAGCAGGTTGCGTCCCGGCACGAAGGTATTGGGCAGGCCGCTGGCCTCCATCTTGAAAGCGGTGTCGCGGGTCAGCGAGGTCTCGCTCACGCTGCCCAGCACCGCCAGATCCAGCAAATGGTCTTCGCCCAGTTTGGCGCCCCAGGCCGGGAACTGCTGGCGCAGCTCGCGCAACACGTTCAGACGGGCGTCGAGCTCGATGTGGTGGCGCTGGCCGTAGTCAAAGGCCACGGTTTCGACGCGCTCGTAACGCGATAGGGCATGGGCCAGGCAGGTGGTGGAATCCTGTCCACCGGAAAAAAGTACAAGGGCAGTGGTGTGCATGGCGCCATGTTAGTGCATGCCGACGGCCACTAAATCTTCTGATTTTTTTTGATCGGCGTGGGCTGGTAGGTAAAAACCTGCTTGGCCAGCTCGCCGGGAACTTGCGTCGCTTGTGCCGTGAACGGCAGATTCAGCTGATTGCTGACCTGCTCCACCTGCACGGCGCTGGCACTGGCCGTCCACATGGACTTCAGGTTGTCCATCAGCACCTGGGACAGGGGCTTCTGGGGCGGAGTTTCCAACTTTTCTGGCGCTGGCTTTTGCACCGTCCAGTCATGCGGCACCTGCTGGCTGCCGGCGCTGTTGCGCACCGGATCGGGCACGCTCGTGTAGACCGGCTCGCCCTCGTTGGGCGTTTGTTGCTGCGAGCCCGACTGCAGTGCCGGATTCACATGGTTGACCACGCCGGGCGTCATTGCGGCGCCAGGCTCCTGCGCCGAATGAACCGGCGCCACCGGACTCACCACACCCGCTCTGGACGACGCTGCATCTGCAGCCATAGGCCACGCAATAGAGCTTCGTTCAATCGATGGTATGGACACTTTGTTTCAGGCTCTGGGCCGCTCCGGTTACTTTTGGTGCTTGACGTACCTTTCATAACGGCAGAATTGAGGGGGAATTGAGGCCTATTTTCAAAAAAGGTAAAAAAAGGCGACCGAACTAAATCGCCTTGCGGATCACGCGACCTGAAAACAGATAGGGCAAACGTGGACCCTGGGCCGTGCTGACGCCGCCCTTGTTCTCCACGCTGATGGCCAGCGTCCTTACCCCCTCCAGCGTGAGCGCGGTGGCGGGCAGATGCAATGTTTTGAGCTTGACCTGAAGTACGCCTAGCGACTGAGCCGGCCCGGTTGCGGGCACGGTCCAGAGTTGCATGCTGTCTTCGGGCCCCTCCGCCACCGCATTCAATCGCTGCAGCTGCAGCTCGGACTCGCCCAGCATCTGCGTCACCATCAGTGCCGGCTCACCCTTGTCGTCCAGCAGCACGGCCACGTACTGCAGTTGCGCGGTCTTCTGGACCTTTTGCTGCAGGTCGCGCAGCTGGGCGCTGAACTGCTCGAACATGCTGATGCTGGCCGTTGCTGCCAACAGCAACACCAGAAAACAGAAAATGGCGGCCGCACGCCAGTAGCCCAAGGGGCGCATGGGTTGGTGAGTGCTTGAGTCGTTGGTATCCATGGGCACGGATTATCAACTGCGCAGGATTTCGGGTTCCAGCATGGAGCCGGTCTCGACAAAGCGTTGATGCCAGGACAGGGCCTCGGTTAGCAAATGCGGTGTGTGCTTGCCGCCCTTGCTGGCCAGCGAGCGCTCAAAGTAGTCGCGCAGCGCAGGACGGAAATCCGGGTGGGCGCACTTCTCGATCACCAGGCGGGCGCGCTGGGTGGGCGACAGGCCGCGCAGATCGGCCAGGCCCTGCTCGGTGACGATGATTTCCACGTCGTGTTCGGTGTGGTCGGTGTGCGAAACCATGGGGACTATGCAGGAAATGGCGCCATCCTTGGCCACCGAGGGCGTCATGAAGAAGGACAAATAGGCATTGCGGGCAAAGTCGCCCGAGCCGCCAATGCCGTTCATCACGCTGGTGCCCATGATGTGGGTGGAGTTGACGTTGCCGTAGATGTCGGCCTCGATCATCGCGTTCATGGCGATCACGCCCAGGCGCCGCACCAGCTCGGGGTGGTTGCTCACTTCCTGGGGACGCAGCACGATGCGCTTGCTGTAGAAATCGATGTTGTCATTGAATTCCTTGAGCGCGTCGGGGCTGAACGACAGCGCGGTGGCCGAGGCCATGCTGAGCTTGCCTGACTTGAGCATCGCCAGCATGCCGTCCTGCAACACCTCGGTATAAGAGGTCATATTCTCGAACGGTCCCTCGTTCAGGCCAGACAGCACGGCATTGGCAATATTGCCCACGCCTGACTGCAGCGGCAGCAGTTCCTTGGGCAGGCGGCCCAAGCGCACCTCGTTGGCCAGAAAGTCAATGATGTGGTTGGCAATGCGCTGCGAGGTTTCATCCGGCGCGGCAAAGGCGGTGTTGCGGTCGGGCTGGTGGGTGTAGACCACGCCCACCACTTTGCTCCAGTCGCATTCCAGATAGGCCTCGCCAATGCGGTCGCCGGGGTGAACCAAGGGAATCGGCATGCGATGGGGCGGCAGGCGGGTGCCGTAGTAAATGTCGTGCATGCCCTCCAGGCCGGGGTTTTGCAAGGTGTTGATTTCCAGAATGATCTTGTCTGCCAACTGCAGCCAGGTCTTGTTGTTGCCGATCGAGGTGCTGGGGATAAGCCGACCGTCAGCCGTGACACCTGCCACTTCCACCACCGCCACATCCAGTTTGCCAAGAAAGCCAAACCAGGCCAGCTGCGCGACGTGCGAGAGATGAATGTCGGTGTACTGCATTTGCCCGGCATTGATCTGCTTGCGCACCACCGGGTCCGACTGATAGGGCAGGCGCATGGAAATGCCATCGGCACGGGCCAGGGCACCGTCCAATTCGGCCGCTGTAGAGGCACCGGTCCACAGACCAATGCGGAAGTCCTCGCCCGCCGCGTGTAGCTTCTGCATGCGGTCGGCCAAAGCCTGCGGCACTGCCTTGGGGTAACCGGCGCCGGTGAAGCCGCTCATGCCGACATGGGCGCCTGCGGGGATCAGGGCTGCGGCCTGCTCGGCAGATAAAGTTTTGGAGGAAAGGGTTTCGGAGTTGAAATGAAGGCTTGGCATATTGGAATAGACTGGTTGAGGGGCACGTACCTCGCGCGCGTACCGTTTGGATCTTAGCAGCCACCGGTCGAATCCTCAGGGTTTACCCTGAGCTACACTTGACGTACATCAAACACTTCCATGCCCGCACGATCTCATCTCCCCACTTCGATCAACGCCCGGGCACTTGCGGGAATTGCCTTGGTGATAGCCGCGGTAGCTTGTTTTGCCTTGCTAGATACCACCACCAAGCGCGTGACTGCAGAGGTACCGCTGCTGATGGCGGTGTGGGCGCGAAATTTCTTTCAGGCCCTTTTCACCAGCGCCCTGGTGCTGCCCAAACAAGGGCTGTCGGTGCTCAAGACCGACAGGCTGGGAATGCAGATCACACGCGGCCTGTTGATGATCACGGTGACGATGTTGGCGTTCTCCAGCCTGAGCGTCATGCCCGTGGGCGAGTTCACCGCCATTGCCATGACCACCCCGCTGCTGGTCACGCTGCTGGCAGCGCGCCTGCTGGGCGAGCATGTATCGTCCTCGCGCATCGCGCTGGTCCTGGGTGGTTTCCTTGGTACGGCCATCATCGTGCGCCCGAATGGCAATGCCGTCAGCTGGAATAGCTGGCACATGTTGTTGCCGCTGGGGCTGGTCATCGCCAACGCGGCATTTCAACTGCTGACCAGCAAGATGGCTCGCACCGAGTCCACCATGACCACCCAGTTCTACACCAGCTGGGTAGGCGCGCTGCTGTCCAGCGTCCCACTGATCTGGTTCTGGACCCCGATTGCCGACCCGTATCTGTGGGCGGGAATGTTGCTGATGGGCGTGGCCGGCGCGGTCGGCCATATCCTGATGATCATGTCCTTTGCGCGCTCACCGGCAGCCACGCTTATGCCCTTTATGTATCTGCAGATCGGCTTTGCCATGCTGGGTGGCTGGATCGTGTTTGACCATATCCCAGACCATGTGTCGCTGATCGGCATGGGCCTGATCGCCGCCTGCGGCACAGCCGGCGGCCTGCTGACCCTGATCGAGACGCGGCTCAGGCGCAGCTAAAAAGCAAACCCTTGCGGGCTTTGTTTCGGAATCAGGCGCAGCATCTGCTCGAGCTTGAGGTTGACCCGCACCTCACTGGCCACCAAGGTGTTTTGAATCGACAGCTTTTCGCGAGAGGTGTCGTGCAGGCGGGGCTCGGAAATGGGCTCGTCGTTGCGATTGAGCACGCTGGCCACCAGGGGCTCGCCGGGTTTGATGCCACGGCGAATCACCACGGCAGTTTCGCCATTGACCAGCTTGACATAGGTTCCCGCTGGACTCACGCCCAGAATGCGAACCAGTGCAGTGCCCACCTCGTCGTGCTTCACGACTCCTGGCTTCATCACCACACTCAGCACCGAGTCGCGTGCGCTGCGACCCGAGCGTGATTTGCGCGGACTCATAGCCGCGGTGTAGCGATCCACGGTCTGCAGAATTTTGGTCATGCGCTGCACCGGCGGCCAGTCGGCCAGGGTTTCCGGTCCTTCCAGCGGCGTGTGGTGCAGCGCCACGATTTCCAACCACTGTTCGTCCGTCACCTTGGCGTCCACCAAAGTTTGCCGCCCCAGTGCAGCGTGGCTGTTAATCTCGCTGCGCTGGGCTGCGTTGGGCTCCATTTTTTGCAAGGCCAGCGCATCCTGCAGGCGCGTCATGGCCACATTCATGGTCAGGGCGGCACAGACCAGACTCTTGCGCTCGTCCTCTGTCAGTGCAAAGAATGGCGAAAGCAAATGCACCAGGCTCGCGCACAGCAGGGAATGCATGACGCTGTAGCCGCTGAAATGTGTCACCGCGCGGTTGAACAGCAGAAATTGCGAGGCCGGACTGTTTTCCGTCAGCAGGGCCTGTATATAAGTGTCCAGTTGCTGGACCTTTGCCTCAAAATCGCTGGTGCTGCTCACACTGGCCAACAGCCCGGCGAGTTTGGATTCGACCTCGCCCCAGCGTTCCGACAGAGGGCCCGTCAGCTTGACGCTGTTCGGGTCGCTGATATTGAGTTGAAGATGCTTGGAAAAATCCTTGATCGGCGCACCCAGCTTGTTGAGCGTCGTGATGCCGGCCATCATCGCCCGAATGCCTTCCTCGGACTCATCGATTTCGACGAAGATCTTTTTCCGGCTGCGCAAGCCGTCGAGCTGCTGCAGCGTCTCTATCCGATGCCCCTTGGCCAGCAGGACGGCACCCTTTTCATCACGCAGGGTGAACTCCAGCGCCATTCCCAAGAGCAATAAATTTTGACGAATCTCGATCAAATCCATAAGAAGTCGCTATTATTTTTAAATTGGCTGCGCCGGGATCGTTGGTTTGTCAGCAAGGTGGCCTCATGGAAACATGAGCCCGCAGGCTTGATATTACGACAACTCAATGGATCAATCCAAATGCAGATCCGGCTTTAGCTCTTGCCATCGTCGGGCGTGAGCAACACACCGCTCAAACCCGCCACCAGCTCCGGCAGCATGGGCACCATCTTCTCCGGACCGCCCTGCCGCACGGCCAGGCCAAAGGAATTTTTGACCGCATTGCCCAGCGGGTTGGAAACACCGGCGTCATCCGCCATGGACTCGAGGTAACGCAGATCCTTGAACGCGTTGGTGAGCGTGAACTTGTGCGCCTCCTTGTTGCCGCGCAAGGTGTATTCCATAAAGGTCTGGTAAAAAAGATTATCCATGCGCCCGCCGCGTATCACCGAGTCAAACATGGTGGGCGTGATGCCCACAGCCTGCGACAAGGTCAGCGCCTCGGCATACAAGGCGGCATAGCCCAGCGAGACAAAGTTGTTGATCAGCTTCATGCGGTGGCCGGTGCCCGGTGCGCCCAGATGCACGATGCGTCCGGCAAATGTTTGCAAGAGCGGCTCAATGCGTTGGAATATTTCCGGATCGGCGCCGACCATGGTGTCCAGCGTGCCCGCCCAGGCCTCCTTGGGTGTGCGGCTCAGGGGCGCGTCGACCAGATGCACGCCAATGGCTTTCAGCTCGGCCTCCAGCGCCTGGGTGGACACCGGGTCGGCGGTGGAGCAATCCACCAGCACGCTACCGGCTTTCAGCCCCGCTTTCAACCCGTTCGGCCCACGGACTATGGCCTCCACATCCTTGGAGCCGGTGACGCACAAAAACACGACCGTGGAATGTTGCGCGACCTCGGCGGCCGAGGCGCGCAGCAGCGCGCCGCGTTGTTGCAGGTCGGCTGTAGCCTCACTGGGCTTGCGCGCATAAATGGACAGCGTGTAGCCCTTGTCCACCAGGTTCTTGGCCATGCCGTGGCCCATCAGGCCCAGCCCGATGAAGCCTGCGGTTTCAGTTGTTGTGGTCATGAAATCCTTACCAGTTGTGATGCACCCAGGGCTTTGCATACTGCTCGTAGACGGTTTGCACGGCCGCCATCTGCGCATCCGTCAAGGCTGGCAAGTCCGCCGCACTGACGTTGTCCGCCACCTGAGCCGCACGCTTGCCGCCGGGGATGGCGCAGGTCACGCCCGGATGCATGGTGATCCAGCGCAGAGCGAATTGCGCCATGCTCAGGCCGTCCGGCACTACTGCGCGCAGCGCCTCCACCGCTTCCAGACCCTTGGCATAGTCCAGACCCGAAAAGGTTTCACCCTTGTCAAAGGCTTCGCCGTTGCGGTTGAAAAGACGGTGATCGTCGGCAGCAAAACTGGTCTGCGCCGTCATCTTGCCGGACAGCAGGCCGGAGGACAACGGCAGCCGCGCCAGAATGCCTACGCCCTTGCGCTGAGTCTCCTGGAACAGCAGATCGGCCGGGCGCTGGCGCAGGATGTTATAAATGATCTGCACGCTTTGCACGCCGGGGAACTCGATCGCCTTGAGCGCTTCTTCGACCTTCTCGACGCTGACGCCATAGTGGCGCAGCTTGCCCTCAGTTTGCAACTCATCGAGCACGCCAAACACTTCGGGCATGTAGTAGACCGGGGTGGGCGGGCAATGCAGCTGCAGCAGGTCCAGCGCCTCCACGTTCAGATTACTCAAACTGCGCTCGACAAAGGCGCGCAGATTGCTGCGGTTATAGCCCTCGGCCACATGCGGGTTGAGCCTGCGCCCGGCCTTGGTTGCGACATAAAAAGGCTCGCTGCGCTCCTTGCGCAAGCGGGCGATCAGGCGCTCGCTGCGGCCGTCGCCATAGACGTCCGCCGTGTCAAAGAAGTTGACGCCCGCATCAAGCGCCGCATGCAGCGCGCCCATCGATTCGGTGTCATCCACATCGCCCCAGGTGCCGCCTATGGCCCAGGCACCAAAACTGATAGAGGAGACATTCCAGCCGGTACGGCCAAGTGCTTTGTATTGCATGTGCGGGGCCTGCCTTAAAGCTTGACGACGACGCGCCCACGCACATTGCCTGCAAGCAGATCGGCGGCGACGCCGATCGCGTCTTCCAGCGCAATCTCCGAGGTGATGGCGTCGAGCTTGGCCACATCCAGATCCTGCGCCAGGCGCGCCCAGGCTTCTTCGCGTTTGGCCTGAGGCGCCATCACGCTGTCAATGCCGTAGAGGGTGATGCCGCGCAGGATGAAGGGGGCGACAGACGCCGGAAAGTCCATGCCCTGTGCCAGGCCGCAGGCCGCCACGGCACCGCCGTATTTGAGCGACGCACAGGCATTGGCCAGGGTGTGGCTGCCCACGCTGTCCACCACCGCAGCCCAACGCTCTTTGGCCAAAGGTTTGCCGGGCTTGGAGAGTTCGGCCCGGTCGATCACCGTGGCAGCACCCAGCGCCTGCAGATGCGCGGCCTCTTCCATGCGCCCGGTAGAGGCGACCACCGTGTAGCCGAGTTTGGACAGGAGCGCAATCGCCACGCTGCCGACACCGCCGTTGGCACCGGTGACCAGCACCTCGCCGTCCGTAGGCTTCACGCCATGTTTTTCCAGCGCTATCACGCACAGCATGGCGGTGTAACCGGCAGTTCCTATCGCCATGGCCTGGCGAGCCGTAAAGGCAGCAGGCAAAGCCACCAGCCAGTCGCCCTTGACGCGCGCCGTTTGTGCCAGGCCGCCGCTGCAGGTTTCGCCCACGCCCCAACCGTTGTGAATGACCTTATCGCCCACCTTCCAACGTGGGTTTTGGCTGCTATAGACGGTGCCGGCAAAGTCGATCCCTGGCACCAGGGGAAATTTGCGCACCACGGGCGACTTACCGGTTATGGCCAGGCCGTCCTTGTAGTTCAGCGTGGACCACTCCACCCCCACCGTCACATCGCCCTCGCCCAGCACGCTGTCGTCAATGCTTTGCACCGCTGCGGTGTAAACGCCTTCGGGCTTGGTCAGCAAAATTCCTTTGAACATTTGTCTTCCTTTTCAATTGTGTTGGAGGGCATTATTGGGCAAATAGGCAATCCGTCCGAATCAGTGGCCTATTTTCAGGGGTCAATCCCCCCGGCAACTGACCTGCGTCATTGCACGCATCCCCGGATGAGTCCAACATGAATCGAAGAGCGGTACACCTGCGGCTCTCGCAGACAGACTGCCACGCCCCGGAACGGGCAGGGAAATTGGGTCATCATGATACAAACACGTTTGTTCACGTGGCGCTTACGCAGCAGCTTGCCGCTGCTGCTGATTCTGGGGGTGACGCTGCTGGCCTGTGGCCTGTACTGGCGCTCGCTGCTGAACCGGCAGGCCCTGCAATTGCAGGCCGCCCAGCAGCACAGCGAATGGCGCGCCAATCAGCTCAACGAGGCGGTGACTCAGCAGCTCAATGCCACGCTACTCAGCATCGATGTGGCATTGAAGCACCTGAGCTCGGTGTACCTGCACAACCCGCGTGACTTTGACATCGCAGTCCAGGATGTGCTGACAAGCTACCCGACTGGCATGTTGCAGTACGTCACCGTGTTTGACGCCGACGGCAAGCTGCGCTATGCCTCCAGCCCATTGGCCAGTAAGTTCCTGGGGCAAGACTTTTCTGACCGGGAACACTTCAGCGTGCATGCCCACAGCGGCGCGGATGCGCTGTTTGTCAGCGCCCCCATCGCCGGACGTTTGAGCGACGCAAGCCTGGTTCAAATCACGCGTGGCATCTGGAATGGGGGACAGTTCCTCGGCGTGATAGGCATACCGGTGCTGCCGGTCTACCTGTCAGAGCAACTGGTGCTACTGCAGGTGGATCCCACGGATATTCTTGCCGTGGTGCGTTTGGATGGCAGCATCATTGCCCGCAGCCACCACCTGGAGGAGTCACTGAAAAGCAAGTTACCGCCGCAGCGCCCTTTCCTGCACGGTAAGGCGGGAGAACGCGGGCTGTTTCGCAGCACCTCCACCTATGACAAGCTGCCCATGCTGTTTTCCTGGCAGCGTCTGGCGCAATGGCCTCTGGTCACGGTGGCCGCCATCAACGAGGCGGCCGAGACGGCACCACTGTCACTGGCCCTGGAGGGCGAACGCCAGCGCAGCCTCCTCGCCATCGGCCTGGCAATGGCCTTCTCGCTGGGCGTGGCGCTGCTTATGATGCGCATCCAGGGCCAGAACCGCTGGCTGGCGCGCAGCGAGGCCGAACAACGCGCCATTCTCAACAGCGAGATCAGTGGCATTGTCAAACTCCAAAACCGGAAATTTGTCTGGATGAACCAGGCCTTTGCCACGATGCTGGGCTACAGCCTGGATGAAATGATTGGCCAGTCCACCCGGCTTTTGTACCCGGATGAAACCGCCTTTAAAGATTTTTCCGTCGCGGCCTATCCCAAGCTGGTGCAGGGCAAGGTGTATCGCAGCGAGGTCCAGTTTGTGCGCAAGGACGGCAGTCTGGCCTGGTTTGACATCAGCGGTGAGCAGTTAGATACCGATGGCCGCGAATCGATCTGGTCCCTGGTGGACATCACCGAGCGCAAGCAGATCGAAGACCAGGTGCGCCACCTGGCATTCCACGACAGCCTGACCAAGCTGCCCAACCGCCGCCTGCTGGTGGACCGCATGGTGCAGACCATGGCGGCAAGCAAACGCAACGGGAGATATGCGGCCCTGCTGTTTCTGGACCTGGACAACTTCAAACCCCTGAACGATGCGCATGGCCATGACGCGGGCGACCTGTTGCTGGTGGAGGTGGCCGAACGGCTGCGCCAATGCGTGCGCGAAATGGACACCGTGGCCCGCTTTGGCGGCGACGAGTTTGTAGTGATGCTCAGCGATCTGGATGCCGAGCAGGCGTCTTCGCAACGCCAGGCGGCGGCGATTGCCGAGAAAATCCGCCTGAGTCTGGAAAAGCCCTACTCCTTGCAGATCGGGCACTGCCAGCACCCCGCAGATCTGGTAACCCACCGCTGCAGCGCCAGCATCGGGGTGACGCTGTTTCTGGACCATGACAACACCGAGGACGAGATTCTCAACCGGGCCGACACCGCCATGTATGCCGCCAAGCATGACGGACGCAACCAGGTGCAGTTTGCCGCAAGCGGCGGCAGTGCGGCCGCAGGCGCTTAGGGCGTGGTCTGCGCAGGCGTCCAGCCGCCGCCCAGCACCCGGTACAGCGTGGCCAGATTTTGCTGCACTAAAGCAGCCAGTTGAAGCTCGGCCTGTTGCGCCGCAAACAGCGAACGCTGCGCGTCCAGCACTTCAAGGTAGCTGCTAGCACCATTCTTAAAGCGCAGTTCGGTCAGACGGGCACGCTCGGCCTCTGAGCGGGTTTGTGCCTGCTGGGCCTGGTACTGCTCGCCCAGGGTAGCGCGACCTGCCAGCGCGTCGGCCACTTCGCGGAAGGCCGACTGAATGGCTTTTTCGTATTGCGCCACGGCCACCTCACGCGCCGCCTTGGCAGCAGCCAAATTGGCTTCATTGCGTCCGGCATCAAAAATCGGCAGCAGCAATTGCGGTCCAATGCTCCAGGCAAAGCTGCCATCCTTAAACAGGCCTTCGAGCTGGTTGCTGACGCTGCCCACGCTGGTCGACAAAAATATCTTGGGGAAGAAGGCTGCGCGCGCCGCGCCGATATTGGCGTGAGCCGCCAGCAGTTGCTGCTCGGCCTGCAGCACATCGGGTCGGCGCAGCAGCACCTCGGAAGACAAGCCCACCGGCAACTCCGCCAGCTGCACCGGCGCTTGCGTGCCGGCTGCAGTCAAAGCCACCGGTGCCGCCTGGCCCAGCAGCAGATTGAGCGCATTCACATCCAGCAGGCGCTGACGCGTGCTTTGCGCCACGCTGACGCGGGCGGCTTGCAGCAGAGACTGAGCCTGACTGAGGTCGAGCTGCGAGCTAGCGCCCTGGTCAAAGCGCAGCTGGATCAGCTTCAAGGAGTCGTCGCGTGTGGCCAGCGTTTGCTGCGCCAGATCGAGCAGGGCGCTATCGGCCTGCAGTGCAAAGTAGCTGCTGGCCACGGCGCCAACCAGGCTGATTTGTGCCGCCCGGCCGGCCTGGGTAGTCGCCAGGTATTGGGCAAAGGCCGCGTCCGACAGACTGTGCAGGCGGCCAAACAGGTCCACCTCGTAGGCCAGCGTGGCGGGAATGGACAGACCCGCAGTAAACGTGCTGCCGGTACTGCCATCGCTGGCCGTGCCGCGACTCAAGCCCGCACCGGCATAGACGGTGGGCCAGCGGTCTGCATTGTGGCTGTCCACCTGTGTTTTGGCTTGTTCCACATTGAGCAGGGCCACGCGCAGATCACGGTTGTTGTCCAGGGCGATTTGAATCAGTTGCTGCAGGCGTGCATCGGCAAAAAACGTTTGCCAGGGCAGATCGGCCACAGCCGCTTTCGCTGAGTTCGCATTGGTGGCCAAGGGAAACTGGGCCGGCACGGGGGCAGCAGGGCGCTGGTAGTCCGGCGCCAGTGAACCACAGGCCACCAGGGACGCCACCAACGTAGTCAGCGCGGCAAGTTTAAAAACAGTCAGCTTGCTCATACCAAATTCTCCGGATCCACGGCCACGGGGGCGGCCAGTTCGCCCTCCTGCTGCTCGTGTGCATACATGCGGCGCTGGCGCTCGCTGCCCTTGAAGATGCGACGCACCACGACAAAGAACACCGGGGTAAAGAACACCGACAGGGCGGTGGCGGTGATCATGCCGCCCATCACGCCGGTACCAATGGCGCGCTGGCTGGCCGAACCGGCACCGCTGGCCAGCACCAGCGGCAGCACGCCCAGGATAAAGGCCATGGAGGTCATCAGAATCGGGCGAAAACGCAGATGCACAGCCTTCAAGACTGCCTCCACCAGGCCCATGCCTTGCGCCACCAGGTCCTTGGCAAACTCGATGATCAGCACCGCGTTCTTGGCCGACAGCCCAATGATGGTGATGAGACCGACCTTGAAGTAAATGTCGTTTTCCAGCCCGCGCAAATGGGCGGCAATGGTCACGCCCAGCACGCCAAGGGGCACCACCAGGATCACGGCAAAGGGAATCGACCAGCTTTCATAGAGCGCTGCCAGGCACAGGAACACCGCCAGCAAGGAGAAGGCGAACAGCACCGTAGCGGTCGAGCCCGACAGCTTTTCCTCATAGGTCTGGCCGGTCCACTCAAAGGCAAAGCCGGGCGGCAGCTGGGACGCCAGGCGTTCCATTTCAGCAATTGCCGTACCGGTGCTTTGGCCAGGTGCCGGTTCACCGGAAATGCGCATGGTCGGGAAGCCGTTGTAACGAATGGTCTGCATCGGTCCGGTGATCCATTCGGTGTGGGCAAAGGCCGAGAACGGCACGGTCTGCCCCGTGCTGTTGAGCACGTTCAGACGCAGCAGGTCGTCGGGCTGCATGCGCGAAGGCGCATCGGCCTGCACCACCACCCGTTGCAGGCGTCCGGCATTCGGAAAGTCGTTGACATAGGACGAACCCAGCGCGGTGGAGATGGCGCTGTTGATGGCGCTGTAATTCACACCCAGGGCGCTGGCCTTGTCGCGGTCGATATTAAGCTGCAGCTGCGCTGCATCTTCCAAGCCGTCCGGGCGCACGGCGGTCAGCACCTTGCTTTGCGCAGCCATGCCCAGCAACTGGTTGCGCGCTGCCAGCAAGGCCTCGTGGCCATTGCCGCCTCGGTCCTGCAGGCGGAAGCTAAAGCCATTGGAGCGACCCAGCTCCGGAATGGGTGGCGGCGAAAGCGGAAAGATAAACGCATCGCGTATGCCCATCAAAGCGCCAAAGGCTTTGCCCGCCAGGGTCTTGGCTGCATGCTCGGGACCGGCGCGCTCCTTCCAGTCCTTCAACGCGACAAAGCCCAGTGCGGCGTTCTGGCCGGTACCGGAAAAGCTGAAGCCCAGCACGCTGACCATGTCGGCCACCTCGGGCTGGTGCAGCATGAACTGTTCGACCTGGGTCATCACAGCGCCGGTGCGGTTGACGGTGGCACCGGGCGGCAGCTGCACATTGACCAGAATCGTGCCCTGGTCTTCGTTGGGCAGGAAGGACGTGGGCAGGCGGCCAAACAGAATCACCATGCAGGCCACGATCACGCCGTAAATTGCCAGAAAGCGGCCGGTGCGCTTGAGCACGCGCGCCACCAGGCCTTCGTAGCCGTGCGTGGTGGCGGTGAAGCCGCGATTGAACCAGCCAAAGAAACCGGTCTTGGCATGGTGATGCCCGGCCTCCACCGGTTTGAGCAGCGAGGCGCACAAGGCCGGTGTAAACGACAACGCCATAAAGGCCGAGAACGCGATCGCGCTCAACATCACCACCGCAAACTGGCGGTAAATATTGCCGACCGATCCGCTAAAGAACAGCAGCGGCACAAACACCGAGATCAGCACCACGGTCACGCCAATGATGGCGCCCGAGATCTGGCCCATGGCCTTGCGCGTGGCCATCAGCGGATGCAGGCCCTCGGTGCTCATGATGCGCTCCACATTTTCCACCACCACGATGGCGTCATCGACCACGATGCCGATCACCAGCACCATGCCGAACATGGTCAGCACATTGATGGAATAGCCCAGTGCCAGCAGCACGCCAAAGGTGCCGAGCAGGGTGATGGGCACGACCAGGGTCGGGATGATGGTGTAGCGGATGTTCTGCAAAAACAGATACATCACCAGGAACACCAGGATCACGGCCTCGATCAAGGTCTCGACCACCTGGCGTATCGAAATTTCGACAAACTTGGAGCTGTCGTAGGGAATGCTGGCCTTCACGCCGGGCGGGAAGTAGCGCGACAACTCATCCAAGCGCTTGCGAATCGCCTTGGCCGTGGCCAGTGCATTGCCGCTGGGCGAAAGTTGCACGCCGATACCGCTGGCGGGTTGGCCGTTCAAACGCGCCTGCGGACTGTAGGACTGGGCGCCCAGTTCGATACGGGCCACATCGCGCAGCCGCACGCTGGAGCCGTCGGCATTGGCGCGCAGAATAATCTTTCCAAATTCCTCTACCGAGCTCAGCTGACCCTTGACCACGACGGCGGCAAAAATCGATTGACCGGGCAAATTGGGCAGGTCGCCAATGGTGCCGGAGGTGACCTGGGCATTTTGCGCGGAGATCGCTGCGGTAACGTCGTTGCTGGACAGCTTGAAGCCGACCAACTTGGCCGGATCGATCCAGACGCGCATGGCGCGTTCGGTGCCAAACAGTTGGGCCTGGCCGACGCCTGGCACGCGCTGGATTTCGGGCAACACATTGCGCGAGGCGTAGTCGCCCAGAGCCACCGGATCGATGTCCTTATTGTCGGACGACAGAATCGTGAACAGCAAAAAGTTGGAGCGCGCCTTGTCCACGCGCACACCGTTTTGCGTCACCACCGAGGGCAGGCGCGGCGCCGCCCGTGACAGGCGGTTTTGCACGTCGACCTGGGCCAGATCGGGGCTGGTACTGGGGTCAAAGCTCAGGGTAATGGTACCGCTGCCATCGGCCTGGGCCACGGATTCCATGTAGATCAGGCCGGGCGAGCCATTCATCTCGCGCTCGATCACGGAGAGCACGCTGTCTTCCAGCGTCTGCGCCGTGGCACCCGGATAGGCGGCAGTCACCACGATGGACGGAGGCGCCACCGAGGGGTATTGCGCCACCGGCAGTTGCGTGATGGCCACGGCTCCGGCCACCACGATAAACAAGGCAATCACCCATGCAAAGATGGGTCGGTCAATAAAGAAACGCGCCATGGTGCCGACCTCAGGACTTGGCGGGAGCGGAAGCCGCTACCGCAGGGGCAGCCGGGACGGCGGGGCCACTGGCTGCGGGCGCCCAAGGCACGGGCTTGACCGGCGCCTTGCCCATCATCTTCTGAAAGCCATCCACCACCACCTGTTCGCCATCCTTCAGGCCAGACAGCACCACCCACTGTCCGTCCTTGCCCGAGCCGACCTTGACCGGGCGGGTCTCGACCATGCCGTCGGCACCGACCACCTTGACGCTGTCGCCTTGGCTGGAGCGCTGCACCGATTGTTGCGGCAACAGCATGGCACCGGCCACTGCAGACTGCTGCAACTGAGCCCGCACATACATTCCGGGCAGGAGCACGCCCTTGGGGTTAGGCACTTCGGCGCGAAGAGTGATCTGGCCCGAGGTCGGGTCCACGCTCAGGTCGCTGAACAAGAGCTTGCCGGCAATCGGATAGACGCTGCCGTCATCCAGCACCACGCGCACCTGGGCCGCATCGGCACCGCCGGCAGACTTCAGGCTACCGTTGGCAATCGCAGCGCGCAGGCGCAGCACATCGGCCACCGGCTGGGTGAAGTTGATATACATGGGATTGATCTGCTGCACCAGGGCCAGCTGTGTGGCTTCGCCCTGGCCCACCAGCGCGCCCTCGGTCACCAGCGCGCGGCCAATGCGACCGGAAATAGGCGTGGTGACGGCGGCATAGGTGACATTGATTTGTGCCGACAGGATGGCAGCCTTGGCGGCAGCCACATCGGCCTCGGCCAGCTTTTGCGCGGCCACCGCGGATATCAAATCCTGGTCGCTGATCGCGTGGGCCGCGGCCAGCGGCTTGTAGCGTTCGGCCTGGGCCTGGGCCGAGGTCAGATTGGCTTCGGCGCGGGCAAGGCCTGCCTGGGCGCTGGCCAGCACCGCCTTGTAAGGTGCTGCATCGATCTGGAACAGGGTCTGGTTAGCACGCACCTCGGAGCCTTCGGTGAACAGCTGACGCTCCAGAATGCCGGCCACGCGGGCCCTCACCTGGGCCACACGCGAGGCTTCGGTGCGTCCCGGCAACTCGGTCTGCAGGCCCACCGTGGTGCGCGACACCGTGACCACTCCGACCTGGGCCGGTGGCGGCATCTGACCGGCTGCGGGTGGCGCGGCCGACTGACCGCAGGCGGCCAGCAAACTGGCTGCTCCCAGAACCAGCAGACCGGAGTCTGCGCGATGCCAAACGGACGCCAGGGCATTTTTCCATGCATGCATATTGATCCCTTAGAGAATGAAAGCGGGGCTTGGAGGCCCCGTTCAGAAAATGGTGAATGGTTGCCAAAGAATTCGTGCAACCGGTGTAATCCAGTATAGCCAGAAGGGGTAAACCCTAGCCAAACACACGCTATTGAATCTGTGCACAAAGCCCTGGAGCAAGCTTGAACTCAGGCACCCAACTCGTCACGCTGCGCGCCGTCCAGATGCCGGGTGTCGGACCAGCCGACCAGGGTCAGGCCCTCGGGCGTCCAGAGCAGGCGGTTGATGGCGGTGTTGCCCAGTTCCCAAGTTCGCGGGGCGCTCACCGACTGCTGCGTGGCCAGACGGTACAGCATGTCCATCACGCCGCCGTGCGCCACCAGCACAATGTGTTGGCCCAGGTGGCGTGCGGCAATCTCGGCCACGGCCTGGCCGACGCGCGCCATCACCTGCACCGGGCTCTCGCCACCCGTAGGCGCAAAGTGCGGATCGCGTATGCGCCACAGGCGCGACTCTTCTGGCCACTGCTGCTCAATGGCGGCATAGGTATGGCCCTCGAACTTGCCAAAACCGCGTTCGCGCAGGCCGATGTGGGTTTGCACAGCCAACGGGGCAGCGGCCTCAGTGCCAAGCTGTGCGGCAGCAATCGCCTGGGCCGTGGCATGGGCGCGCGACAGGTCGCTGGAATAGACGGCATCGATCGCGTCCTCGGCCAGCGCCTGCGCCACACGTTGAGCCTGCCAACGGCCCTTGTCGTTCAGGCCAATGTCAAGCTGCCCCTGGATGCGGGTGTCCACATTCCATTCGGTCTCGCCGTGGCGCACGGCAATGATGCGGGTGGCACTAGACATGGCGGTGACTCAAGCCTGAAGCACCGCAATCGACTGCAGACCCGGCCGCGTGGGCGCAGTAAACTCTTCCGCGTCAAAGGCCCGGTCGCCCTCCTCGTCCTCCACGCCGGTTGCGCTGACACCCTTGAAGTCAAACAACTTAGCGTCCATCAGGTGCGAGGGCGCCACGTTTTGCAGCGCGGTGAACATGGTCTCGGTGCGCCCCGGATATTGTTTTTCCCACTCGCGCAGCATATTGCCGATCTGCACGCGCTGCAGGTTCTGCTGGCTGCCGCATAAGGAGCAGGGAATGATGGGGAACTGGCGGTGTTCGGCCCAGCGAATCAGGTCTTTTTCGGCCACATGGGCCAACGGGCGTATCACCACAAACTCGCCGTTGTCGCTGGCGAGCTTGGGCGGCATGCCCTTGAGCTTGCCGGCAAAAAACATGTTCAAAAAGAAGGTCTGCAGCATGTCGTCGCGGTGGTGGCCCAACGCCAGCTTGTTGCATTTGAGTCTGCGCGCCACGCCATACAAAATGCCCCGGCGCAGGCGGCTGCACAGACTGCACATGGTCTTGCCTTCGGGGATGTTGCGCTTGACGATGGAGTAGGTGTCCTGCGTCTCGATGTAGTACTCCACGCCCAGGTTTTTCAGGTACTCGGGCAGGATGTGGTCGGGAAAGCCGGGTTGCTTCTGGTCCAGATTGACGGCCACAATTTCAAAGCGGATGGGTGCACGCTGTTGCATCTTCAAGAGAATGTCGAGCATGCCGTAGCTGTCCTTGCCGCCCGACATGCAGACCATGACGCGGTCGCCCTCCTCTATCATGTTGAAGTCCATGATGGCCTGACCGACCTGGCGGCACAGTCGCTTTTCCAACTTGTGCGTCTCGCGCTCGATCTTCAGCTGCTTGTCATGGCCGACCACTGGCGCTTCTTCTTCTACCCAGACTGCACTCATTTCAAATCTCCTTGTGGCGCGCTGGCCCATTGACCAGTCTCCATGCGGATGGCCACTTCGCAATCGTCAAAAATTTCCAGCTTGGCAATTTTCACCCTTGCACCGATCACGCCGGGCAGCTGCATCAGGCGGTGCGTGAGCTTGCCGATCAGCGTCTCCAGCAGGTTGGTGTGCTCGGCCGTACACTCATCGATGATGAGCTGGCGCACCTTGCGGTAGTCCAGCACATGGTTGATCTCGTCGTCCAAGGGCAATAGCGGCTGGCAGCCCAGGCACAGCTCGGCATCGACCTGGATCGGTTGCGGCTCGGCAATCTCCGACTCCAGTATCCCGAGGCTGGCGTCAAAGCGCAGTCCGGTCAAGGTCAGGATCTGGTTACCAGTGGACGTCTTCATATGGATTCTTTCATTCGGAATACCTCAACGCCCACACCAGCGCAGTCCGGGTACACATCGGGCTTGCAGCTCGACAGGCGCACCGCCCAGACCTGGGGATGCTGCAACATGCGAGCGGCCAGGTCGTCGCACAGCGTCTCCTGCAGCTCCACATGGCCGCTGGCCACGCGTAGTGCAATGACCTCGCGTACAAAGTCGTAATCCACTACCTCCGCCAGGCTGTCGGTTTGCGGCGTGCTGGCGGCATAGGGCACAAACAGCTCCACGTTGAAGATCACGCGCTGGGGCTGACCCTTCTCGAAATCATGGGCGCCGATCTGCACGGACACCACATGGTCGCGCAAGAAGATACGCCTGCACGACAGGGTCAGTCGGCTCAAGGGGTCTAGTCGAAGGTCTAGTGTCATGGTGAGGAAGTTCGATTGTCGGCAAGCGCGTACATCACGTCGCGTGCCAAGGGGACCAGATGTTGTCCATTGTCGACACAGAGGCTGACCCCGGTGATACAGGGGTTTTCGGCCAGGAACAACACCGTCTGGGCAACCCGCTGCGGGTCGATGGCGGTCTGCATCAGATTGACCCGGCCGGAGCGCTCGAAGTTTTCCTGCGTCTGCGGACCGCTGAGGAACATCAGGCCAGGTGCCACGCCGCAGACCCGCAGCTGAGGTGCCAGCGCCTGGGCCTGCAGCGCCACGCTGCGCTCCAGCGCCAGTTTGCTGACGGTGTAGCTGAAGTAGTCCGGATTGAGGTTGAACACCTTTTGGTCCAGCACGTGAACGATGCTGCAGTCGCCCGGCCCCGCATCGGCTGACAGACATTTGACCATCAACGCCGACAGCGACAGCGGTGCCAGCAGATTGACCTCCAACTGGCGGCGCACCAGGTCCAGATTCAGCGCATCGGCCGCGTCTTCCTCAAACAGCGAGGCGTTGTTGACCAAACAAGTCAAGGGCCCTCCCTGGGCAGCTATTTGTTCCATCATGCGCAGGCGCTGCTCCTGTAGCGCCAGATCGGCCTGCACCGCGTAGGCGGAAAAACCGGCTGTGCGCAATTCCTCTACCAATGCATGGGCCAGATCGCCGGAGCGCTGGTAATGGCACCAGACTTCCCAACCGGCATGCGCGAATGCGCGGCACAGCAAGGCCCCCAGGCGTTGAGCGCCGCCGGTGATGAGTACGCGCTTAGGCAGCATCTCAACGCCGTCCATGGCGGCGCGCGGGTGGAACAAAGGGCACGGCCACTGGTGCCGGAGCCTGCGGTTTGTCTGTGGGCAACTCTTCTTCCACCAACAGCGTGGTGCCGCTGATGCTGATGTCCTGCAGCGCCAGCAACACGGCGGCCGTGGTGTCCAGGTCGGTGTTCTGCTGGTTGGGCAGACTGGCGCTTCGATAGGCCAGCCTGTCGCCGATCAGCAGGGGTTTGTGCTGACCCATCACCGGCGCCACGCCCACCACCCGGACCAGGGGACTCAGGGCCAGGGCCAGCATGGCATTGGCGGCATCCAGCGCCGCCTTGGACAGGGTGTAACTGACAAAATCCGGTGTCTGGTTCCACAGCTTCTGGTCCAGCAGGTTGACCACCACACCACGAACTTCGGGCTGCTTCTTGCTGCGTTGGGCGATATGCGTGTGCAGGGCCTGGCTGATCAGGATGGCGGCACCGGCATTGCTGCGCATATGCTTTTCCATCACTGCGAAGCTGAAACTGGCCGTGGTGTCGTGCTCAAAGGTGGAGGCGCAATTGACCACCGCGTCGACCTGGCCAAAGGCCGCGATCACCGTGGGCAGCAAATTGCGCACCGCCGTCTCGTTGCCCAGGTTGGAGCGAAAGGCCTGTGCGCCGGTTGTAAGGCGGGCGCAATCCTCGGCGGTGGCTCGCGCCTCTTCTACCGAATCGCGGTAATGCACGGCCACGCGCCAGCCCTGCGCCGCCAGCTTGAGGGCGATTTCGCGTCCCAGGCGCTTGGCAGCGCCGGTGACCAGAACGGTGGGAGGGGAAGTAATTTCGGGTGATGATGCAAACATTAGGGGACAATCCAGCGCGATGACAACAGACCCGAGTTTACCCACCCCCCCCGCAGCCCCCGATGTGACGCATGTTTTGGCGGCACTGCGCGAGCGTATTGCCACTGAAATGCAACAGTCCGGCGGCTGGCTGGGCTTTGATCGCTTTATGGAGCTGGCCCTGTACGCGCCCGGTCTGGGCTATTACGCCAACGGCTCGACCAAGTTCGGGACCATGCCGCAGGGCACGCGTAAGAAGGACGGCAGCGTGACCGGTGCGGGCAGCGACTTTGTCACCGCACCGGAGATGACGGCGCTGTTTGGCTACACCCTGGCGCAGCCGCTGGCACAGGCGCTGCAGGCCACAGGCACTTTTGAGATCTGGGAATTTGGTGCCGGCACCGGCGCCCTGGCGCTGCAACTGATCACGGCGCTCAAGGCCATGGGACAGCGCGTGGACCGTTACACCATCGTCGACCTGTCCGACAGCCTCAAAGAGCGCCAGCGCCACACCCTGCGCGAACACCTGGACGTGGTGCACTGGGCCGCCGCCCTGCCCGAAGCCATGCAGGGCGTGGTCATTGGCAACGAGGTGCTGGACGCCATGCCGGTGAAGCTGCTGGCCCGCATCAAGGGCGCTTGGCTGGAGCGCGGCGTGGTGCTGGAGAACGGCGACTGGGCCTGGGCAGACAAGCCCACCGGCTTGCGCCCGCCGCTGAAAATCAATGGCGAGCACGACTACCTGACCGAAATCCATCCCCAGGCCGAGGCCTTTGTGCGCACATTGGGCGACCGTCTGACGCTGGGCGCCATCTTCCTGCTGGACTATGGTTTCCCAGAGGCCGAGTATTACCACGAGCAGCGCCACATGGGCACGGTGATGTGCCACCGCGCCCACCTGGCCGATGGCAACCCGCTGGAGGCGGTGGGACTAAAAGATATTACCGCCCATGTGAACTTCACCGGCATTGCTGTGGCCGCGCAGGACGCGGGCCTTGAGGTGTTGGGTTACACCAGCCAAGCGCACTTTTTGATGAACTGCGGCATTGTGGAACTTATGCAAAACGCCTCCCTGCCCGAGCGAGTGGCGGCGCAAAAGCTGATTCTGGAGCACGAGATGGGCGAGTTTTTCAAGGTCATAGGCCTGGCCCGGGGCGCCGATTTTGCAAGCCTGGGTTTTTCCCACGGAGACCGCACGCATCGCCTGTAACAATAGACCCGGCCGCCCCCCGTGCAAGCGCTAACTAGGCTTGCGCGGCAAGCCGGGTTAGTATTGCTGAAAGCGCTTACATAATCCATGACAGACACTGCGAAACCTGAAAGACCCGCATGAACCAAGCACGCATTGACGCATTGATCCACCTGCCCGTGGGCAGCCCGGCCCTGGCCTGTGTCGACATTGGCGGCACCAAGGTGGCCGTCAGCATGGCCGACCACCGCGGCATCAGCGGCAAGGTTTCCGAACCCACAGCAAAAGAAGGCGAGAACGACGCGCTGGGCCTGCAAATCATTCGCCTGATCGGCGAGAGTTGCGCCCTGGCGGGCATCCCGCTGTCCAGCGTGGGCTCGGTCGGTGTGTCGTCCTGCGGCCCCTTTGTACTGAACGAAGGGTTGGTGGAATTGGCCGCGCCCAATATCTGCGGCGGCCTGGCCGGCAAGGCCCGTGGCCTGCCCAATGACTGGATGAGCGCCCTGCTGGAGGCACCGCTGCGTGCCGCCTTCAAGAACGTACGCGTAGAAAACGATGGTGTCGGTGCGTTGGAGGCCGAGCGCCGCTGGGGCGCGCTGCAGGGTCTGCGCAACTGCGCCTATGTCACTTGGAGCACCGGAATCGGCATGGGCCTGTGTGTGGACGGTCATATCCTGCGCGGCAAGAACGGCAACGCCGGGCATTTGGGCCACACCTTTGTGGTCGAAGACAACGACGCCCTGTGCGGTTGCGGCCTGTTGGGCGATGTGGAAGCGCTGGTGGCCGGCAATGCCATCCCCAGACGCTTTGCGGCCAAAGGCTATGCCGATGCCTCGGCACTTTTTGCTGCCGCCCGCGCCGGTGACGCACAGGCCGTGGACATCATCGATGCGCTGTGCAAGGTGATGGGCCGGGCCCTGTTCAATGCCACGGCCATGCTCGACCTGCAGCGCATTTCCCTGGGCGGCAGCGTGTTCTGGCACAACCAGGACTACCTGTTGCCGCGCCTGCAGGCCTTTATGCAGGGCAAGCTGCCGGCGCTCACCAACGGGTTGGAGATCGTGCCGGCAGGCCTGGGCGAGCGCGTGGGCGACTTTGCGGCATTGGCGCTGGTCATGCGCTAAAGCCGGCGGCCATTGATCTAACGCAGGGACTTCCTCTTTTCTTCCAAACCGTCCTTGCACTGGCGCGGCCCGGTCCTAAGATGATGAACACTCTTTCGCACGCATGACACCGCCTTAGAAAGCGGCGCTGTGGTGGGGGGCAAACATCCTGCAGTTCTACCGAGGGCTCGCCATGCCATTCCCGCCCGCTGTGATTCGATGCCGCACTGCGCCAACCCGGGTGGCTGGGGTCGTGTCATGAAAAGGCGCACAGCCCTCTGTCTGCTCGCCTGCCCCCCCGCATGCTGGGCTGAACGGCCCCGCATTCTGGTGGTGGAAAGCTACCACGCCGAATACCGCTGGGACCAGGACTACCGGCAGGCGCTGGTGGAGATGCTGGGCCAGCGCTACGGCCTGGAATTTTTTGAAATGAACACCAAACGGCTGCCGGTGGAGATGCACGCCGACATGGCGGAAAAGGCCCTGGCACGTATCCGCAGTCTGCAGCCGGTGCTGGTCATTCTGGGTGACGATGCGGCCCTGCATTACCTGGGTGCACCGCTGGACAGGATGGACATTCCGGGCGTCTACCTGGGCATCAACGGCAATCCACGCAAGTACGGCCAGATGCACTTCAGGAACATCACAGGGGTGCTGGAGCGCCCGCTGATCAAGCGCAACATCGCCTTTATCCGCCAGATTCTGCCGCCCGTTCGCAAGGTGCTGGTGCTGTTCGACAATGACCTGAGCGTCCAGTTGATTCACGCGGAGCTGTTTGAAGGCAAGCCCAGTATGGTGGTCGATGGCATGCAGGTGGATCTGAAGTTGTGCAAGTCGCTCGCCGAGTGGAAGCAAAGCATTCTGACCGCACCCTCCGATGGCTACCAGGTGACGATTGCGGGCACCTACCACACGCTGACGCTGCCCAACGGCAAGGTGGCCGATGCCAACGAGGTGATCGCCTGGGCCTGCGCCAACACCCGACTGCCCCTGTTTGCCCTGTGGGAATTTGCCGTCGGCCCGAACAAGGCCATTGGCGGCCTGGTGTTGAGCAGCTATGAGCAGGGAAAGGCCGCGGCAGCCATCACCCTGGACATTCTGGAAAAGGGCGCCAAGCCCTCGGAACGGGTTCCGGTCACCGCCCGCCAGGGAGACTTCGTCTTCAGCAAATCACAGCTGGCCCGCTTCCACCTCGTACTTCCACCGGACATTGCGGCGCAGGCCCAGTGGATGGAATAAGCGGCGGGCGCAGCAGCCGGCAAGCCCCTCACGCGGCAGTCAATGGCAGTGCTCCATCCTGCGACAAGCCCCTGCGTCCGTCTCCGAGCTTGAAGACCGCCACCACTTTCACCATGTCCTGCGCCTGGCTCTTGAGTCCGCTGGCGGCTGCGGCCATCTGCTCGACCAGGGCGGAATTTTGCTGGGTGGTCTGGTCCATTTCCTGCACGGCACGCCCGACCTGTGCCACACCGGCCGATTGCTCGCTGCTGGCCGAACTGATCTCTGCCATCAGATCGGAGACGCGTTTGGTCGCGCCCACCACCTCGGTCATGGTTTCACCGGCCTGGTCCACCAGAGAAGATCCGTGCTCGGCACGGCCCACGCTGTCGTTGATGAGGTTCTTGATTTCCTTGGCAGCGTCGGCCGAACGCCCCGCCAGCGCCCGCACCTCGCTGGCCACCACGGCAAAGCCGCGGCCCTGCTCGCCCGCACGCGCCGCTTCCACGGCCGCGTTCAGGGCCAGGATGTTGGTCTGAAAGGCAATGCCGTCGATCACGCCGATGATCTCCGATATCTTGCGCGACGCCTCGTTGATGCCGCGCATGGTGAGCACCACCTGGTTCACCACTTCACCCCCCTTGAGGGCGATGGCCGAGGCATTGCGCGCCAGCTGGTTGGCCTGCAGCGCGGACTCCGCGTTGTGCCGTACGGCCTCGTCGAGTTGCGCCATGCTGGAGGCGGTGGACTCCAGGGCGCTGGCCTGCTGTTCCGTGCGCATGCTGAGGTCGTTATTGCCCTGCGCAATTTCGGCACTGGCGTTGGCCACGCTCTCTGAACTCTGGCGCACATGGGACACCACGTCGATCAGGCTGTCCTGCATGGCAGCGAGCGCCTGGGCCATGGTGGCCAATTCGTCGTGTCCAGCGGTGTGGATGGGCTGGCTCAGATCCCCCGCCCCAATGCTCTGTGCCGCATGCCGGGTGGCCTCCAGGCCACGGGCAATCCCGCGCGACAGGCTCCAGCTGGCGAACACCGCAATCGACACGCACGTGAGCAGCAACACTGCGCCCCAGAAGTAGAGGCGGCGGAAATCGGCTTCGATCGCCTGGCGTGCCGTCTGTACATTTTTCAGCTGACCATCCACCAGGGCCTGGGTGGTGCGTATGTAATCGATGGTCCCCGGGGCTAACTTGTCCTGCACCAGGGCCTTGGCAGCAGTACCGTCGCCTGCAGCCTTGAGTGCGTTGGCCTGATCGCGCACGGCAACCCATGCCGTGCGCACTTCGCCCACGGCAGCAGCACGCTGCCTGGAGTCCGGGTCGCGCACCAGGGCCAGAAAGGCCTTTTGGGTCTCGGAGGTTTGCTCGGTGGTCTCCTTGATGCCCGCCTTGAAGAAGTCCAGCAACGCACTGCCATCGGAATAGGCCACCGCCAGGGAGCGTGCCGAGTTTTGCCGCACATTGGCCTGCCAGAGGTCTGCCAGATGAAGCAGCTCGGTTTCAGCCTCCATGCGGCTGGCGGATTGGGAGACCGATTCCATGAGCCACGCTGTAATGCCCGACAGCACCAGAAACGCCAGGGTGATTACCAGGTAACCCAGACTGATCCGGGTTGAAATCTTCAGATCGTTCATCGCCAAAGCTCCCAAATGGCCAAACCATCACCCTTTTTGCAGCAATCAAAGATGTGTGATTGGGAGCACATTATGGGTTGAGAGCATGTGCTGCGTGAAGCCGTCCATTGCCTGGTAGCGCAAGCAGACATGCGCTAGATCAACAGTTGCGCGGATTGCACAACAGCGCCGGCCCTGCGGGGCGGACCCGCCCCGCGCGTCTCAGGGTTTGAATTGGAGCGCCAGCACCTTGTCGGCCACGCAGCGGCCTTGCGGCTTGCCGCCTTCAATCGAGAAGCGGTAGTGGATGCCGGCATACAGGCGTGACACCGCTGCCTCGTCGGCGGCGGCTTTAAAACTCTTGAAGTTGCGCGGGCCCCAGCCTCTATCGTTGTGGGTGTTGTCGGTGAACAGGGTGTCGGCGCCAAACAGTTGCTCCAGCACGCGCGAGGCCGCGGCCGACTGCACCGAGTGGCCCGAGGGGTAGTCCGGGAACGGCGGCGTCGGCATCAGCGAGGGCGTCCAGTTGCTGTCTATGCCGAGCTGCACATAGGTCACCGGGCGTATCAGGTTCAGCGTGTACTTGGTGTTCCAACCCGCCACAAAGGCGTCGGACATGGCCAGGTTCAGGCGCGCAAAGGTCTCGGCTGCGGTCGCCAGGCTGGCCTTGCGGGACTTCAACAAATCGTTGGCGATATAGGCCCAGTGGCCGGCCGGAGTCGGTGTCTTGCCCGCATCGTCGGCCCAGTACAGGGCAAACTGGCGCTGCTCTTGCGTGGCGGCGGTGCTGATCTTGTAAACCTCCAGCCCTTCCTTGTAGTAGACCGAGTTGGTTTCTTCCGAATAGGCGGGCGGCGGCGGCGCCGGGCAGTCGGCGGCGGTCTTCAACACCATGGGACGGTTCTGCCCCCAGTAGGGCAAGAGCGCAGACGCAAAAGCGGGTGGCGTGGCCGACCATTTTCCGCTGCCGCTGGGCGGCACATAGTTGGCCTGGCTGCGGCGTATCGGCCCCCAGGCCTCGTGGCCGCCGTCGGTGCGGGCCCAGGTCATGATGGCCATGGCCATCAGCTTGCCAAAGGTCTCCGACCGGTTGCTGATGTCGGGCGTGACGCTGTTGGGGTCAAAGTCCTGCGTGTATTTGAGCGGCAAGCCGCGCTCCAGCGTGTCGATGCGCGCCTTGTTCTCGGCGCTGGCATTGCTGAACATCATGCGCGTCATGGTGGCCAGGGCCGCATTGGCCACGGTAGGCCAGTGCAGTGGCTCGTCCGGCTGCGCCCAGGGCAGCGAGCTCAGCTCGTTCAACTGCCCGGCCAGGCTCTGATAACCAGACATGCCGGGCACCACGGATTCGTACAGCGCCAGTCCCAGATAGCCCAGGGCGCGCGCCGCCACCGGCGGGCTGAAGCCGGGGGTTTGCTGGATCAGTTGCAGGTCCAGATACATCCAGTCGTAAGCGACGCCGGAGCTGTAGGCGCTGGCGGGCTTGGCCGCCGCCAGGGCGGTGGAGGAGTTAAGGCTCTGCGCCTGGCCGGGCATTGCGGCTAGGCTGCCGGCAGCCAGCAGTGCCAGGGTCAGTGCTTTCAAACTGGGGGAACGCAGACTTGTGCGGTGCAGGTTCATGGTGCTTTCCAGACGCTCACGCCGGCCTCTTTGTCGACGCTATAAAACTGGTCTGCCGCAACGGCCTGCCAGGCACTCCAGTCGCCATGGGGCCAATGCACGCGCAGCTTCACGTCTTTGGCATCCCCCAGGCCGAAATGCATCCAGCCCAAATGCCCGCTGGCATGGCCGCCACCTATGGTGAGCTCTTCACGGATGATGCGACCGCCCAGATCCACCTCGACCCAGGCACCCACCGCATCGCGGTTGCCACCAGCTTGTCGCAGCCGCAGTTGCAACCAGTGGCCCATGGGCACCGGTTGATCGGCCGTACCAGCGCCTACGTTGCGCCAGAGCTGGGCCTTGTCCAGGCGGTTCACCACCACCATGTCGAGCAGGCCATCGCCGTTCAAATCGGCCAGCATGCCGCCGCGTCCGCGCCTGAAACTCGCCACTCCGGCCGGCTGCCCGACCTCGGTAAAGTGGCCGTCGGCCTGACCCAACAACAGGTTATTGGGGTCCAGAATGGCAAAGTCGGGCATGGTGGAGACATTGCCCTTGACGATGAAAAGATCGGTGAAGCCATCGTTGTTGACATCGGCAAACTGCGCATGCCAGGCGGTGCTGGGATGAATGTCGCCGCCCACATAGGGCCGGTGCGCGGTGATGCCGCGCTTGAACGCCTGGTCGATGTAGACAGGCTTATCAGCGCCTGCTTCGAGTTTCTGGAACTTGTTGTCGGCCATGCTGGTGATAAACAGCTCGGGGTAACCGTCGCCATCGATGTCGTGGCTGGCAATACCCATGCCCCAGATCTGCAGGCGCTTCCAGCCGTCGGCCTCGGTGTAAAGCTTGGCGGCTTCGCCGGGCGTCACTTTCCAGAGCTGCTCCTGTCCACCCTTGTAGTACTCGCGGTCATTGGCAATGCGCAGCGAGGCCTGGCCGCTTCGGTTCCAGTCCGAGAACAACATGCTCAAGGCGCAGTAGCTGGGCTTTAGCGGCTCGGGTGCTGCGTACTGTTTGCCGCTGGCATCCGGACGCAACAGCCAGCCCGGCGTGCAGGTGCCCCAGGGGAAGTCGGGGCGGCTGCGGTCGTAATAGGTACCAAAGGCCAGGGTGGGCATCTCATTGCCCTGCTCCCAGGTGGCAGAAAAAGCGGTGTGCCAGTCGTTGTTGGCGGGAATATTCCAGCGCTGGTTGGCGCGCTCGAACTTGCAGTTTCCCAGGCCGCGAAACACCTCCACCTCGCCCACGCGCAGCACCACCAGATCCATCTGGCCGTCGCCGTCGATATCAATGGGGTAGGCGCCGGTGGCATTGGTCACTTCCATTCCCGAGCGCTCTTCCTTGAGCTTGATGGCGCCCCCGCGCGTACTCTGGTTGCGGTAGAACTTGGCCTTGTTGACGCCGCCGGTCACATACACCGAAGGCAGGCCGCTGCCATCGCAATCAAACACCGCCACACCGCCACCCACCATGAACTCGTCCTGGCCTTCAAAGCGGCTTTGCAGACCGGCGGTGTCGGTCTCTTCGATGAAATGCGGGATGGCCGGTGTCGGCACAGTGGGCCCATCTGCCGCTGCCAAGCCTGCGCCCTGCAGCGCAAAAATTGCTGCGACAAAAAATGGGATTCGTTTCTGCATGCTGCCTTCAATGCGCCTTGCGCGTTACGCCATCATTGGCCTAGACATTCACCCAGGCACCGGTCTTCTCGGACGCAAACAGCGCGTCGATCACGCGCATATTCAGGATGGCGTCTTCCACGCCGTAGGGCAGTGGAATCTCGCCGCGCACGGCCTGCGAGAAGGCGTCGATCTCCAGCGTGTACATATCGCAGGCCGGAATCGTCTGCGTGACGGTGGAGCCGAGGTCCAGGCGCTTGCCGTCGTCGGTCAGCACATCGGTGGAGCCACCCAGCGGGGCGTTGAACGGGATCTGGATCTCGATGCGTTTTTTGGTACCGCAGACCTGCACGCGCTGGTAGGTGACCGACTGGGTGGAGACGGTGAAATCCAGACGGCGGCCATGGCCAAAGTCCAGCAGACCGCTGACCATGCGGTCGGTCTTGAACTCCGGGTCACGGTCAATCAGCGCAATCGCACGCAGCGGTTCGCAGCCGAACAAAAAGCGTGCGGTGACGATCGGGTAGCAGCCGATGTCATAGAGCGCGCCACCGCCGATGTCGGCCTGGTTGCGGATGTTGTTGGCATCCGCGTTGAAGTAGGAAAAATAGCTTTGAATGGAGCGCACATCGCCCAGTTCACCGGCCTGCACGCGCTCACGCACCGACAGCCACTGCGGATGGAAGCGCACCATGAAGGCCTCCATGATGTGGACATGGGATGCGACTTCACGCAGCTGCTCCGCCTCTTGGGCGGTGAGCGCCACCGGCTTTTCGCACAACACATGCTTGCCGGCACGCGCTGCCGCCAGCGTCATGGGCACATGCTCGTGATTCGGCAGCGGGTTGTAAATGGCCTCGATTTCCGGATCGGCCAACAGCTCTTCGTAGCTGCCGTAGGCCTTGGGAATGCCGAACTGGTCGGCTATTTTTTGGCCCTTTTCCAGATTGCGCGAAGCAATACCGCGAAGCTCGCAATGCTCGCTTTTCAGCATGGCGGGAATGACTTTTTCCCAACCGATCTTGGCGGTGCTGAGCACGCCCCAAACGACTTTTTTCATTTCAAACCTTTGTGTTTTGTTCCAACGACATCCCGCTGTCTCGCAACGGATCTTCAGATAAACGAGTTCAGCAAATTCTCAATGCCTTCCTGGCGGCCCGACACCGGACGCGTGTCGGTGTTGTGCTCCAGCACGCGGGCGGCGACCGCATCCAGGCCGAGCTTGCCGGCCATCACGTCGCGGCCAAAGTCGGTGTTCCAGCCGGCATAGCGGTCGGCGGTGACCTTGGCAAAGCGGCCATCCTGAATCATCTTGTCTGCAATCACCAGCGCGCGGGCTGATACGTCCATGGCGCCGATGTGGCCCAGGAACATATCCTCCGGGTCGATCGACTGGCGGCGCACCTTGCTGTCGAAGTTGACACCGCCGGTGGTGAAGCCGCCGCCCTGCAGAATCATGTACATGGCCAGTGCGGTCTCAGAAATGCTGCTGGGAAACTGGTCGGTGTCCCACTGGCACTGCATGTCGCCGCGGTTCATGTCAATGGAGCCGAAGATGCCCAGATCGATGGCCGTGGCGATTTCATGCTCGAAGCTATGGCCGGCCAGTGTGGCGTGGTTGGCTTCGATGTTGACCCGGATTTCCTTTTCCAGGCCGTGCTTTTGCAGGAAACCGTAGACCGTGGCGGTGTCAAAGTCGTACTGGTGCTTGCTGGGTTCGCGCGGCTTGGGTTCAATCAGGATGGTGCCCTTGAAGCCTATCTTGTGTTTGTACTCCACCACCATGTTCAGGAAGCGGCCCATCTGGTCCAACTCCTGGCCCATGCGGGTGTTGAGCAGGGTCTCATAGCCTTCGCGGCCGCCCCACAGCACATAGTTTTCGCCACCCAGCTTAAGCGTGGCGTCCATCGCCTCCTTGACCTGCAGCGCAGCCAGGGCAAAGATTTCGGGGTTGGGGTTGGTGGAGGCGCCAGACATGAATCGGCGATGGCTGAACAGGTTGGCCGTGCCCCACAACAGCTTCATGCCACTGTCCTGCTGCTTTTTGGCCAGCACGTCCACCATGGATCGGAAGTTGGCCACGCTCTCGCGCGGGGTGTTGCCCTCGGGCGCCACATCGCGGTCGTGGAAGCAATAGTAGGGAGCGCCCAGCTTGGCAAAGAACTCAAAGGCGCTGTCGGCCTTGGCCTTGGCCGCCGCCATGGGGTCGCTCATATGCTGCCAGGGGCGCAGAAAGCTGTCTCCACCGAAGGGGTCGGAGCCGTCCCAGCAGAAGCTGTGCCAGTAGCAGACGGCAAAGCGCAAATGGTCTTCCATGCGCTTGCCGGCAACCAGGCGGTTCTTGTCGTACCACTTGAAGGCCAGCGGGTTTTTGGAGTCCGTGCCTTCAAAGGCGATGGGGGAAATGGCGTTGAAATAGCTGGTCATGGTGATGTGTGAATGGCGTGGATTGGAGGATGAACGGCAGACCCCGGGCGGGTCTTATTGCAAGGCCTTGAGCGCGGGATACAGGGCCTGAAATTTTGCGTAGCGGGGCGCCAAAAATTCCTGCTCCGTGGCATCGGGCAAATAACGTTGGCTGATAGCGGGTTGGGTGCACACCTGCGCGACGCTTGCGCCGGTGGCCAGCCACGCGAGTCGGGCGGCACCGAGCGCGCCACCGGCGGTGGACTCGGCATGGGTGACAATTTCCACATTCAGGCTGGAGGCCAGTTGCTGGGCCCAGAAGGCGCTGCGGGCACCGCCACCGACCAGGGACAGACGTGTAATCAAGCTTCCCGCACTCTTTAAAGCATTCAGGCCATCGGTCAGGCCGAAGGTGACGCCTTCGATCACGGCATAAGCCAGGGCCGCCTGGTCGCTGCTGTGACTCAAGCCGTGCAGACTGCCGCGCGTGACGGCGTCATTGTGGGGCGTGCGCTCGCCACTCAGGTAGGGAAGAAACAGCGGTGCTGCCGCACGCTCGGCAAACGTCAGTGCCGCAGCCTTGGCTTCGAGTTCGTTTTCCGATGCTGCATTAAAGGCCTGCTTGGCCCACTGCAGACAACTCGCCGCCGACAGCATCACGCTCATCTGATGCCAGGTGGCTGGCACGGCATGGCAAAAGGCATGGGTGGCGCTGGCCGCATTCGGCGCATAGCTTGGCGTCACGACAAACAGCACGCCGCTGGTGCCCAGCGACAAAAATCCTTCACCGGCATGGACCGCACCCATGCCGACGGCGCTGGAGGCATTGTCGCCAGCGCCACCGGCGACAACGATGCCGGGCTTGAGACCGAGCTGCGCGGCTGCGCTGGCCGACAGTTGTCCGCCGGGCGCACTGCCCTCCACCACGCGCGGCATCTGCGCCTCGGTCATGCGGGTCAGCGTCAGCAATTCGGGTGACCAGGCGCGCTGCGCGACATCCAGCCAGGCGGTGCCGCTGGCGTCCGACAGGTCGGTGATGTGCTCACCGGTCAGCATCAGGCGCACATAGTCCTTGGGCAACAGCACCTTGGCCACTTGCCCAAACACAGCGGGTTCGTGTTTGGCTACCCAGCGCAGCTTGGGTGCGGTAAAGCCCGGCATGATCAGGCTGCCGGCCAACTGCGCGGCAGATGGCAACTCCGCCATCATCTCCTGGCACTCCAGCGCGCAGCGGGTGTCGTTCCACAAAATGGCGGGACGCAGTACCTGGTCGGCCTGGTCCAGCAGCACCGCACCGTGCATCTGGCCGGACAGGCCAATGGCCTCGACAGCCGCGTATTCGGCGGGATGCTGCAGCTGCAGCGCCTTCAATGCCTTGCAGGTGGCACCCCACCAACTGGCCGGGTCCTGCTCGCTGTGGCCCGGATGGGGACGTGACACTTCCAATCTGCTGCCCGCAGTGGCAATGACCTGGTGCTGATCGCTCAGCAGCAGTGCCTTGACCTCCGAGGTGCCAATGTCAATTCCCAGATACATGATTGGATTCTTTTAAAAGCGGTCGTAAAAATTGGTGCAGCACCAGGGCTGCGGCACCCACGGCGGCGGCCTGCACGCCGAAGCGGGCGGCGCGCACTTCGGGGCTCTGCAGACCGGCGGCGCTGGCGTAGGCCTGCTGGGTGCTGCGTGCGATTTCAATGAGCGCGGGGTGTTCCATGCAGGAGCGCCCGCCCACCACAATGACGTGGGGGTTGAACATGGCGTCCAGATTTTGCAGCACCACGCCCAGGTAGCGCCCGGCCTGCACCACGCCCGGCTTTTTGCCCAGGACACGGGCGCCGATAAAGGCTTCCGCACAGCCACGTCGGCCGCAGGAACACAGGGGCCCATCGACCTGCAAAATGCTGTGGCCGATCTCACCGGCGGCGCCCAGAAAACCGGTGAAAAGCCGGTCGTTAAGCACAATGCCGGCGCCCACGCCGACATCGCAGTTGACAAAGATCAGCGGGTCGTCGCCGCTGCCGCCACCGAACTCGTACTCGCCCAGGGCTGCCGCATCGGCATCGTTTTGCAAATGAATGCTAGGAGCTGCAATGCCCAGGCGCATGAACTCGGCGTGCAACATGGACAAAAAAGGCACATCGCGCCAGCCCAAATTGGGCGCCAGGCGCACCAAGCCCAGGGACTCGTCCACGGCACCGGGCAGGCAGACACCCAGGCCCGACAGCAACAACTGCTTTTCATCGAGCTGCCGACACAGCAACTGCACCAGCGCGGCCAGCTGTTCGCAGGCCTTGGCCGGCTGTCGGTCGCGCAGCACCACCTCGGTCTGGGTGAGGATGGCTCCGGTGAGCGACACGCACACCAGGCGCAGACAGTCCACCGCGATCTCGATGCCGATCAGCACGCGTTTTTGCGTGTCGATATTGAGCGGCGTAGAGGGTCTACCCATGCTTTGCGTGGCCACCGGGGCCGACGCCTCGCTCAGCCAATGCTCGTCCAGCAGCTCGCGCACCAGGGCGCTCACCGTCGACTTGGTCAGACCGCTTAAAGCGGCCAGGCGCGCACGCGACAGGTCGCTCTGGCTGCGTATCAGGCGCAGCAACACGCTGCGATTGATGCGCTTGAGCAGCTGCAAATCACCGGTTGATTTCATGCAGTCCTACTTTGTCTGGTCGTTGCTGCACACGCCGGATATTCAGCGCGCGGAACGTTCAGACTGCGGCTTGCCTTCGGGCTTCTTGCCCAGAATGATCATGCCCAGCACCTCGTCCTCGGTCACATCCGAGGTCTTGTAGGTGCCGACCAGTTTGCCGTTCTTCATGACGGAGAGGCGGTCGCTGAGGGCAAACACATCGTGCATGTCGTGGCTGATCAAAAAGATGCCCACGCCCTCGGCCTTGAGCTGCTCGATCAGCTTGGCCACCATCGCGGTCTCTTCCGGGCCTAGGGCCGCGGTAGGCTCGTCCATGATCAGGATCTGGGCGTTGAAATAAATGGCGCGCGAAATCGCCACCACCTGACGCTGACCTCCCGACAAGCGCCGCACCGGGGTGTGGTAATTCTTGAAGTTCTTGTTCAGACGCTGAAACACCTTGCGGGCGTCGCCATCCATGCGCAAATCATCCAAGGTATTCCAACGCGTCAGCAGCTCACGCCCCAGAAACAGATTGGCCACCGAGTCCAGGTTGTCGGCCAGGGCCAGGGTCTGGTAAATGGACTCAATGCCCAAGCCTTGCGCGTCGGCTGGGGTGCGCACATGCACCTTCTCGCCGTTGATCATCACGTCGCCGCTGTCGATCGGGTAGGCCCCTGCCAGCATCTTCATCAGCGTGGACTTGCCGGCACCGTTGTGGCCCAGCACGGCCACCACTTCGCCGGGGTACAGATTCAGTGACACGTCGTCCACGGCGTGCACGCCGCCGAAGGCCTTCTTGATGTTGCGCAGCTCGACCAGGCATTTGTTGGGATCGGCCTTGGCGCGCTTGGCCGCGGCCTCTGCGTTATGGGATTCGGTGCTCACAGTACGTCTCCAGTCCATTTGCGATAGGCCACGTCAAACACCACCGCTGCGATCAGAACCTGGCCGATGATCACGTAACGGGTACCGATGGACACGTCGAGCAGCAGCATGCCGCTGTCAATGCATTGCATGATGAGGGCGCCCAGCACCGAGCCCATGATGGTGCCGCTGCCGCCGGCCAGCGCCGTGCCGCCAATCACCGTGGCGGCAATCACCAGCAACTCCGCGCTATTGCCCAGCGAGTTGGTGCCGGCGTTCAGGCGCGAGATGGCGACAATCGCCGCAATGGTGGTCAGCACCGCCAGCAACAGAAACAGCAGCATGGTGACGCGCTTGACCGGAATACCGACCAGGGCCGCCGCATCGGGGTTGCCGCCCATGGCAAACACATAGCGGCCAAAGCGCGTGCGCTTGACCAAAAACGCCATGAACACCGCCACCACGCCCCAGATCAGCACGGGAATCGGGATGCCCTGGGCATCGTCCTTGCCGGGAATTTGATAAGCGTTCATGACAGACACAAACGCCATCACGATGACCATGGGAATCAGCGCAAACAGCGCGTCCACGGCCAAGGGGTTGTTGGGCACGTCGTGCAGCTTCTTGTTGCTGCGCTTGCTCAGCATGGAGGCCAGAATCACCAGGCAAATCAGGCCGCCCAGAATCCAGCTGGCCATGGTTCCAATGCCGCCGTTGTAGCCGCCGCCGAGCTTCAAAAAGAACGGGTCGGCAATCGGTTGCGTCTTGCCGTCGGCCACCAAATAGGCGGCACCGCGAAACGACATCAGTCCGCCCAGCGTGACCACAAAGGAAGGCACGCCAACATAGGCGGTGAGCGCGCCCTGGTACATGGCCACCGCAATGGAGGCGGCCAGGCCGGCCAGGCAGGCCGCCGGCCAGGACCAGTTGGCGGTGTAAATCAGGAAGGCGATCAGCACGCCGACAAAGCCCATGACCGAGCCGACCGACAGGTCGATATGGCGGGCCACAATAATGAGAACCATGACGGTGGCCAGAATGCCGACCACAGCGGTTTGCTGCGCGATGTTGTAGAGATTTTCGGCAGAGAAAAAGATGCCGTCCGACAACACGTTAAAAATGACTGTGATGACCACCAGCACCCCGGCCATCAGCACCATGCGCCAATCGACCGCCGAATGCTTCAAGTTCTGTAATGCTTGATTCATTGACTACTCCAAACGTACCGGAAACCGGATTTCCAAAATGACACTGCGGGCGCAAGGCATGAGCCCGGCCCGCAGTGTTGGACTTCTATTGCTTTAAAAAAGCTTATTTGCAGGCAGCGACCTTGGCGGCATCTACACCCTTGCACAGGGCGTCCTTCTTGATGTAACCGGCCTTCAGGACTACGTCCAAATTGGCCACGGTCACGGGGATGGGCTTCAGGAAGATGGACTTCATGGTGACCTTCTTCTCGCCACCGGCCCAGTCGGCTGCACCGACCACGGGCTTGCCGGCACCCAGCTCCACGGCGGCCTTGGCAGCCGCAGCACCCAGGTCAGCGGAGTTCTTCCACACCGACACGGTTTGCGTACCCAGGGCCACGCGGTTCAGCGCAGCATGGTCACCGTCCTGTCTGGACACGGGAATACCTTGCAGACCCTTGGCAGTCAGGGCTGCGACCACACCGCCGGCCATGCCGTCGTTCTGGGCCACAACGGCGTCAACCTTGTTGCCGTTCTTGGTCAGGATCTGTTCCATGTTCTTTTGGGCATTCTGGGGATTCCAGCCGGCGGTGAACTCTTCGCCAACGATCTTCACGTCGCCGCTCTTGATGGCAGCCGCCAGCACTTCGCCCTGACCTTCGCGCAGGAAGTTGGCGTTGGCGTCACCTGGGTCACCCTTGATGATGGCGTAGTTGCCCTTGGGTTTGACGGCCAGGATGGCACGAGCGGTCATGCGGCCGACTTCCTTGTTGTCAAACGTGATGTAGGTGACATTGGGCGCTTCGAACAGGCGGTCATAGGCGATCACGGGGATCTTCAGCTGTGCAGCCTTGTTGACGGCGGGCATGATGGCGTCCTTGTCCTTGGCCAAAACGATCAGCACCTTGGCGCCCTTGGCGATCAGGCCGTCGATGTCGGACAGCTGCTTTTCAGCAGAGGTGCCGGCGTCGGACATGATGTATTTGGCGCCCGACTTGGCGAGCTCAGCCTTGATGGCGGCTTCATCGGTCTTCCAGCGTTCTTCCTGGAAGGCGTCGTAGCTCACGCCGACCACCAGTTGCGCAAAGGAAGAACCTGCAGCCATGGCGAATGCCAATGCGGTCAATTGACGTTTGAATTTCATATTTGTCTCCAAAAAAGCCCGCTTTGGGGCACCTGTATTGAATGGACTCCTGCCGGCCCGATCACGCCAGCGTGATTTAGTTCGGACAGAAAACCAAGTATCAGGGCTTTCTGATCTGGGTCACATTAGGGGAAACGCTAGGGTCTGCAAAACGCATGAATGGGAATACATGGCTCGGCGAGTGCTTACATTGCGGACAGCGCCGCCAGCCGGGCTCGGCGCACGGCCTCGCCAATCTGCGGGCCACTTGCGCCCTGCTCCGCCGCAGCCGCGGCCACCGGAGCCGTGGCCACTGCCAACACCCGGTCCAGCGCGATTTGCAGCCGTACGCGTTGTGGATAGGCGCTGTCCTGAAAACCGGCCCGGCCCCGTGCATCGCATTCGCAGGCCAACAGCAACTCGGCAAAGCGCGCCGGTTTACGGATGGCGTCGCAGCGCTCCAGCAGGCGCAGCGTGGCGTCCGGTCCCAGATCGGTCGATCTGTGGATATTGCCGTGCTCACGTGCCACCACCTCGGCCAGCTCGGCGCATTCCGTGGGCACGCGCAGGCGCTTGGCGACGGCCTGCAGCAGTTTGACGCCACGGCCCTCGTGGCCGATGTGGCGCGGCAGGATATCGGCCGGGGTTGTCCCCTTGCCCAGGTCATGGGTGAGGCAGGCAAAGCGCACCGCCAGGCTGGCCCCCAGTTGCGCGGCCATGCCCAGCACCAGCATCACATGCACGCCGGTGTCCACCTCGGGGTGATGCTCCACCGTTTGCGGCACGCCCCACAGGGCATCGAGCTCGGGCAACAGATGGGCCAGGGCGCCACAGTCGCGCAGCACATCGAACATGCGCCCAGGCTCGGCCTCCATCAGCCCCTTGGCCAGTTCCTGCCAGACGCGCTCGGCCACCAGATGGTCCACCTCGCCGTCTTCTACCATCTGTTGCATCAGGCCCAGCGTGTCGGGCGCCACCAAGTAGTCGGCAAAGCGCGCGGCAAAGCGCGCGATGCGCAGAATGCGCACCGGGTCCTCGCGAAAGGACGGTGTGACATGGCGCAATAGCTTGGCAGCGATATCGGCGCGGCCATGAAAGGGGTCGATCAGCCGATCCCTGTCAAAACTCCCGTCAGCTTGCAAGGCGGATGTCGGCAGGGCCATGGCGTTGATCGTCAGGTCGCGCCTTGCCAAGTCTTCTTCCAGCGTGACCGTGGGTTCGGCATGCACCACAAAGCCCTTGTAACCGGGCGCGCTATTGCGCTCGGTGCGGGCCAGTGCATATTCCTCGTGACTCCTGGGATGCAAAAACACCGGAAAGTCACGTCCCACTTGGGTATAGCCCTGATCCAGCAGCTGTTGTGGCCTGGCCCCCACCACCACCCAGTCGCGGTCGCAAATGGGCAGGCCCATCAGCGCATCGCGCACCGCACCACCGACCAAATAGGTTTTCAAGGCAATCAAGGTTTCAAGCGGTACGGTTCCTCAAAATCGAGGAAATCCTTCTCGGCCAGCGCGCCTTCAATCCAGGCCGCAACGCCGGGCAGTTGATGCACGCGCTGCACATAGTCGGCAATCGGCTGGGGCAGAGGCAGCGCATAGGTCTTCAGGCGCGTGCACACCGGCGCAAAAAAGGCGTCGGCAATGCTGAACGATCCGAACAGCATCGGACCGCCATGTTCCTCCAGCAGGCCGTTCCACATTTGCACCAGCCGCAACACATCCTGGCGAACGGCTTGCTTGTCGCGCCACAACAGCGCCCCCACCTCGGGCAGCGCGGCCTCGATATTCATGGGGCAGTTGCCGCGCAGACCGGTAAAGCCGCTGTGCATTTCGGCGCAAATGCTGCGGGCGCGGGCACGGGCGGCCCGGTCCTGCGGCCACAGCTGCTTGGTTGGATACAGCTCGGCCAGGTATTCGGCAATCGCCAGCGTGTCCCAGATTGCCAGCTCGTCATCCACCAGCACCGGCACCTTGGCGGTGGGGCTGACGCCGGAAATGGTCTGCTTGAATTTGGAGTCCGCATCAAAGGAGTCAAAGCGCACCACCTCCTCTTCGAACGCGATACCGGCCTGGGTCAGCAGCACCCAGGGGCGCATGGACCAGGATGAATAGTTCTTGTTGCCTACAAAGAGTTTGAGCATGCTGCCTCCAGAAAAACTGCCATGCTAAACCAAGGCCGCGCTGCGGGCTAAGGCAACTCGGTGCTGGTGTCGGGCACGCTGGCGTCCAGCGGGCCTATGCTGCCCAGCCGCGCCTTTAGCGACTGCGGCTGCCCGGTGATCAGCGCTGCGTAGTTGGTGGTGTTGGATAGCACCTTCTTGACGTAGTCGCGGGTCTCGCTAAACGGCACATTCTCGGCCCACATGGCGGCCTCCAGCAGCGGACCATTGCGCCAGCTGCGCGGCCTGCCCGGGCCGGCGTTATAGGCGGCAGCGGCCATGGGCATGGAGCCGCCAAAGGAATCCAGCAGCAACTTGAGGTAACCGGTGCCAATGGCGATATTGGTGTCGCGCTCGCTGATCTGATGGGGCTGAAAATCCGTCATGCCGATCTTTTTGGCGGTCCATTTGGCGGTGGCCGGCATCACCTGCATCAGGCCGGAGGCACCGACGCCGGAGCGGGCATCCATGATGAAGCGGCTTTCCTGGCGGATCAGACCATAGACATAGGCCGGGTCCATGCCGATTTGCTTGCTGCGCGCCAGCACCGCGCTCTTGAAGGGCATGGGGAAACGCGTCTCGAAATCGATCACGCCCTTGGTACGCTCGCTGCTGTTGATACAGCGGTCCCATACCTCGGCCTGGCAGGCGCGCTCGGCTGCTGCCAACAGGGCACGGTCATCCAAGCCACCTCGCTCGTGCAGGTTGGTGCTGTAGTTCCACTCGCGCACGCCCTCCTGGCGCAGGCCGATCTGAATGGCGTAGAGCGCGCGCGTCAGGCCGGGGTTATTGCGGGCCGCATCGCGCTCGGCCGCGCTCAGCGGCGCCGGGCGCTCGGGCACGCTAATGCGCTGGCCCAATTCCTCCAGTGCCAGCTGCTCATAAAAGCCACGCACACCGGCAATGCCTTGCAGCAGGCTCAGGGCTTCGGCACGGGTCGCCTCGGAATCAGCCAGGGCCAACTGGGCGCGGGCGTGCCAATAAACCCAGACCGGCTCTGCCGCAACGGACGGCGGCATGGCCGCGATCGCGTCGCGCACCACCTGCCACTTGCCAGCGCGCAGCGCGGCGCGCACCGCCCAGGCCAGGTGATCCTCATGCATCTGACTGAACTGGCCCTGGGCAAAGTAGCCCAGCGCGTCGCTGGACAGCTTCATGGCCGCGCGCTTGCCGATCACGCCCCAAATCCAGCTGCGCTCCTCCTGCGTCAGTTGGGCGCGCCAGCGCAGGTGATTAACCTCAATGGCGGCAGCGTCCGGATCCAGGTAGGCCAGGCGGATAATGGCCAGCGACACCAATTCGCGCGTCTTCGGTCGGAACGCTGTGAGCTTGTCGTTGAGGTACTTGGCCGGGCTGGCGTAGATCTCGGCCACGTTCTTGACCCAGCCGTCGTTGAGAATGCCCACCGCCTGGGTGGCCACACGCAGCCGGTCGTTCTCGAAGCCCAGGCGGGCGCGCGGCCAGATGGCGGCAGGCATCATCGAATGGTCCTTGACCAGTTGCTCGGCGGCGGCGGCACAGCCTTCGTCCGCATCCTTTTGCGACAGCCAGGTTTGCAGCACCGAGGCGTTGACGTCGCTGGCGTTGGCCAGGTGCTCGGTCAGCAGACCGTAGCAGCGCAGGGATTTGTCATCCCCCATGCGGTACTTGGGATATTCGCGATTGAAGGCGGCCCAATCCCGGTTGCGGCCCAGCTGCAACAGCCACTCGGCGCGCAGCTTGTCTTCCTGATAGCTGCCACTGTAGTGGGCAAAGAAATCCTGTACCTCCGAAGGGCTGACCTCGTCCAGGCGCACCGAAAGCTCCCAGTAGGCGGCCCAGGGCTCCAAAATGTAGCCGCGCAGCTGCGGCAACAGGCTGGACAGGCGCTTGCGATCGCGCGCCTTAAAGGCCTGCGCCATGTCGGTAATGGCCTCGTCGTAACGGCTGGCATCACGCCCCTGGGCATGCACCGGCGAGAAGGATGGCAAGAAGACACAGGCGGCAAGCGCTAACGGTGTCAGAATGGCTGAAAACTGCATGTGGTGATTATGGACAACTCAGAACAAGCACAAGTGAAAAAGGCCCTGCGCTCGGCCCTGATAGCGCAACGCAGCCAGCTTCCGGACCGTCTGGAGCGCGAAGACCTGCTGCAACGCGCCATGCGCATCTGGCTGGTGGGGCGTACCGATATCGTGATCGGCGCCTACTGGCCGATCAAGGGTGAGTTCGACCCCCTGCCGGCCCTGCACCGCTGGAAGGAAGACGGCGAGCTACTGGAACAACCCGAGCCCAGACGCATCGGCCTGCCGGTGGTCAACAAGGAAACCCGCAGCATGAGCTTTCATGCCTGGTATCCGGGTTGCCCCATGGAAGAAGACGCCTACGGCATTCCCAAACCCAAGGACACCGAGATCATCACGCCCACCCTGGTATTTGCACCCTGCGTGGGCTATGGCCCCGGCGGCTACCGACTGGGCTATGGCGGCGGTTTTTACGACCGCATGCTGGCCAGCCTGAGCCCCAAGCCGGTGTCCGTGGGTCTGGGTTTTGGAATGGGCTTTCTGCCGGACCTGGAGCCAGAGGCGCATGACATGCCGCTGGATGCCATCCTGAACGAATACGGCGCGGTCTGGCCGGTCTGAAGCGCAAGTCAGGCTCCGCAAGCTGACGCGCAGGGCGCCGATGCCGTGCGCAGCACCGATAATTGGCAACCCGCGCCTGCGGCGCGTAGCGCATATTTTCAAGAAAGAAATTCCATGAGTTCCACCCAGCAGCAGCCCCTCCACGCTCCTATCGACGTGGTCGTCATGGCGGCGGGAAAGGGCACGCGCATGAAAAGCGCCTTGCCCAAGGTCTTGCACCGCATCGGCGGGCGCGCTCTGCTCCAGCATGTGCTCGACACGGCGGCCAGCCTGCAATCGCGCAAGGTGGTGGTGATCACCGGCCATGGCGCAGACCAGGTGGAAGCTGCCTGCCTGGCCGAGGATACAGCCCAATTTGCGCTGGAATTTGCCCGTCAGGAGCCGCAACTCGGCACCGGCCACGCCGTACAGCAGGCCCTGCCCCACTTGGCCGATGACGGTGTGGTGCTGGTGCTGTCGGGCGATGTGCCGCTGACCCAGGCCGACACCCTGTTTCATCTGATTACCGCCAGCGGTGGCAACAAGCTGGCGCTGCTGACCCTGGACATGGCGGACCCCACGGGCTACGGCCGCATTGTGCGCGGCAGCGAGGGATCGGTGCAGGCCATCGTGGAACAAAAAGACGCCACGCCCGAGCAGCGCGCCATTCGCGAGGTATACAGCGGCATCATGGCCGTGCCGGCGGCCTCGCTCAAGCGCTGGCTGGCGCGTCTGGACAACCAGAATGCCCAAAAAGAGTACTACCTCACCGACATCGTGCGCTTTGCCGTGGCCGATGGGGAAAGCGTGGCGGCCTTTAAGATCGGGGATGCGGTGCAGGTGGCCGGTGTCAACAGCCCGGTGCAGCTGGCGCAACTCGAACGCGCCTACCAACTGGGCGTGGCCCACCGCTTGATGGAGGAAGGTGTGCGACTGGCCGACCCGGCGCGCCTGGATGTGCGCGGCGACCTGAGCTGCGCCCACGATGTGTCGATTGACGTGAATTGCGTCTTTATGGGCCAGGTCAATCTGGGCGAAGGTGTCAGCATTGGTGCCAACTGCGTAATTGCCAATGCCGTGATAGCGGCCGGTGCCGTGATTCACCCGTTTACCCATATCGACGGCGAGAAGCTGGGTGTGACGGTAGGCGCGGGCTCGCTGATAGGCCCGTTTGCCCGGCTGCGCCCGGGTGCCCGCTTGGGCGAAGAGGTCCACATAGGCAACTTTGTCGAGGTCAAAAATTCCACCCTGGCCCGGGGTGCCAAGGCCAATCACCTGGCCTATCTGGGCGACGCCACGGTGGGCGAGCGCGTCAACTTTGGCGCCGGCAGCATCACCGCCAACTACGACGGCTCCAACAAGCACCGCACGGTGATCGAGGCCGATGTGCATGTGGGCAGCAACTGCGTGCTGGTGGCGCCGGTGACCCTGGGCGCGGGTGGCACGGTGGGCGGCGGCTCCACCATCACCAAAGATACAGCGCCGGGCGCTTTAAGCGTGGCACGCGGCAAACAGGTGGCCATTGCCAACTGGTCACGCCCGCAAAAGGCGCCCAAGGCCTGATCGGATAAGCGCCATGGCAGATGCACAGCGCATTGCCCAGCTGGAGTCCGAGCTGGCCAGCCTGCGTGCCGAGATGCAGGACTTCAGCTTCACCGTCTCGCACGACCTGCGCGCCAGCCTGCGCCACATCCTGTCCTACGCACAGCTGGTGCAGGAAGATGCGGGGCCGCTGCTGTCGCCAGAAACCCTTGGCTTTCTCAACACCATCACCGATTCGGCACGCCATATGGGGGCGATGGTGGACGGCCTGATGGAGTTGTCGCGCCTGGGCACGGTGGCGCTGCAGATCGCGCCTGTGCAGTTGCAGCCCCTGCTGCAGCATCTGGTGGACGAACTGACACAGGCCCACCCGCAGCGCGCGATCGAATGGCAGCTCGCGCCCGAGTTGCACGACTTGCCCATGGTGCTGGCCGATGCCCATTTTCTGCGTTCCGCACTGCAAGCGGTGCTCGACAACGCGGTCAAATTCACGGCGCAGCGAGCGCTGGCGCGCATCCTTATTCGAGCCCAAAAGGACACTGCCGAGGGCCTGGTGACGCTGGAAGTGCAGGACAACGGCGCCGGCTTTAATCCGGCCCTTCAGGCCAAGCTGTTTCGCCCGTTTCAGCGCCTACATAGCACCAAGCAATTTCCCGGCCTGGGCATGGGCCTTGCGCTGACACGCAAAATGATGGAGCGCATGGGGGGATCGGTGGGGGCCGATGGCGTGATGGACGCCGGCTGCTCGCTGCGTCTGACGCTGCCCCTGGCCTGAAGCGCTATTACAGCGGCAGCTCGGCACCGAACTTGCCGCGTTTAACGCTGAAGAAGGCCTTGACATTGCGCACATTGGCGTCCGTGGTGAACAAGCGCTGCACCAAGGCCTGGTACGACGGCATGTCACGGGCATGCACCACCAGCACAAAATCCGGTCCCGGCGACACCTGGTAGCACTGCTGCACGGCCGCATCCTGCAGCACGCGCGCTTCAAAACGGGCCAGCTCTTCGGCGCCCTGGCGCTCCAGCGTGATCTCCACAATCACGCACAGGCCGTGGCCCAGCGACTGCGCCAGTCGCTCCGGATTGAGAATGGCGATCTGGCGCTCGATCAGTCCGGCGTCGCGCATGCGCTTGATGCGCCGCAGGCAGGTCGGAGCCGAGGTGCGAACGGCCTCGGCCAGATCCTGGTTGCTCAGCGAGGCATCGCGCTGCAGTTGCGCCAGGATCTGCAGGTCCATGGCATCCATTGCTATTTCGTTCATAAAAATGCTATTTTGTTAAATTTATTTCACGATTTTAATGTCGTGAAATTTTCATGCAAACAAAGACACAAATTAATAACAAATTTTTACCCATCAGCCCTAGCATTCAAACATCTCAAAATTTGGAGTCTGCGTATGTGTGGCATCGTCGGCGCGGTATCGACCCGCAATATTGTCCCCGTGCTGGTTCAGGGCCTGGAGCGCCTGGAATACCGAGGTTATGACTCCTGCGGCGTGGCCGTTTACGCCCAGGACGGCACGCCCGGCCTGCGCCGTGCCCGCAGCACCTCGCGCGTGGCCGAGCTAGCCGAGCAGGTGGCCACCACCCATCTGGAGGGCACGCTGGGCATTGCCCACACGCGCTGGGCCACGCATGGCGCACCGGCCATCCACAACGCCCATCCCCATTTCAGCCATGGCACGCACGCCGGGGCATCGTCCAAACCCGGCCGCGTGGCCCTGGTGCACAACGGCATCATCGAAAACCACGACGAGTTGCGCGCCGCCCTGCAGGCCAAGGGCTATGTCTTTGACAGCCAGACCGACACCGAGGTGATCGCCCATCTGGTCGACAGCCTCTACGACGGCGACATTTTTGAGGCCGTCAAGGCAGCCGTCAGCCAGTTGCAGGGCGCCTACGCGATTGCCGTGTTCTGCAAGGACGAGCCGCAGCGCCTGATCGGTGCGCGCGCCGGATCGCCCCTGATCCTGGGCGTGGGCAAGGACGGCCAGGAGCATTTTCTGGCCAGCGACGCCATGGCCCTGGCCGGCGTCACCGACCAGATCGTCTACCTCGAAGAAGGCGACCTGATCGACATGCAACTGGGCAAGTACTGGCTGTTTGACAAGGCGCGCAAGGCCGTGGCTCCGGCACAGCGCCCGGTCAAGACGGTGCTGGCACACAGCGGCGCGGCCGAGCTCGGTCCCTACCGCCACTACATGCAAAAGGAAATCTTCGAGCAGCCGCGCGCCATTGCCGACACGCTCGAAGGCGTGGAAGGCATCACGCCTGAGCTGTTTGACCAACAGGCAAACCATGTGCCCGGCGCCAATGCGGCCCGCGTGTTTGCCAAGATCGACTCGGTGCTGATCCTGGCCTGTGGCACCAGCTACTACAGCGGCTGTACCGCCAAATACTGGATCGAAAGCATTGCCAAGATTCCCTGTCATGTGGAGGTGGCCAGCGAATACCGCTACCGCGACTCGGTGCCCAACCCCAACACCCTGGTGGTCACCATCACCCAAAGCGGTGAGACCGCCGACACCCTGGCTGCCCTGCGCCACGCCCAATCGCTGGGCATGGCCCACACCCTGACCATTTGCAACGTGGCGACCAGCGCCATGGTGCGCGAATGCAGCCTGGCCTATGTCACGCGCGCCGGTGTCGAAATCGGCGTGGCATCGACCAAGGCCTTCACCACCCAACTGGCCGGCCTGTTTTTGCTGACCCTGTGCCTGGCGCAAGCCAAGGGCCGCTTGAGCGAAAGCGAAGAGGCCCGCCACCTGAAGGCCCTGCGCCACCTGCCCGCCGCCCTGCAGGCCGTGCTGGCGCTGGAGCCCCAGCTGATCGCCTGGGCCGAGGACTTTGCCCAACGCGAGAACGCCCTCTTCCTGGGCCGCGGCATGCACTACCCGATCGCGCTGGAAGGCGCGCTCAAGCTCAAGGAAATCAGCTACATCCACGCCGAGGCCTATCCCGCCGGTGAACTCAAGCATGGCCCGCTGGCCCTGGTGACCAGCGCCATGCCGGTGGTGACCGTCGCCCCCAATGACGCGCTCTTGGAAAAGCTCAAGAGCAATCTGCACGAGGTGCGGGCCCGCGGTGGCGTGCTGTATGTGCTGGCCGATGCCGACACCCGCATCGACAGCGGCGAAGGCCTGCACGTGATCCGCATGCCCGAGCACTATGGCGAGCTCTCGCCCCTGCTGCATGTGGTGCCGCTGCAGCTGCTGGCCTATCACACCGCCTGCGCCCGCGGCACGGATGTGGACAAGCCCCGAAATTTGGCCAAATCGGTCACCGTGGAATAGCCAAGCGTCCAAGCATGTCGTTAAAAGCATGCTTGATACGCTCGACGTAGGGATTCTTATATGCATACACTTCGCTTTTTTCGTCGTGTACCAGCATGGTTGCGTTGGACTCAAACACCAGAACCCGCCCTTGCGGGTCCAACGCGCAATCGATTCCGCTGAAATCAAGTTGGCTTGCGGCAGCAACATCGCGGAGTGTCTGCATTTGCAGCTCGTTGAATACCTGCTCCGGGTTGCGCAAGAATTCTGCTTCCTCCTCGCGCATCCATAATTGCTGGTCCATGTCCGTCCGAAAGTAATGCACCAACCAGTCACTGTGGATCGCCAAATGGTAGGGAAATAGTTTGCCGCCAACGTTGATCATGCGGTATTTGCGAAACTGCCCGTCGGCAGAACGGTAGTCGACGTACTCGATCAGGTAATAGCTTGGCGCCGGATGGGTCGCGACAAATTGCGACACGGCATCCCATGTTTCCACCTTTTCCATGTCCGTTCCACCGTGTGTGCCGGTCAGTCGAACGATCAAAGGCAAGGCAAAGCCCGACATGTCGCCCTCTCTGATCGCCTTTCGCAATTGCGTTGCAGAAAACTCCTGCGTCTTAGGGAACCTGCAACCTGCAACGCGAGCGAGCAAACTGCCCATGCCCTCCCGGTTGGACTGCATGATTTTGAAGGGATGGTTAACGGTAGGCAGATCCAAGCGATCAGCCAAGTTGCGGGCCACTGGCAGAAACGCCTTGCCATTGTCAGCGTCCCCAATCATATTGATCACCACATCGGCCTTGCCGCGCAAAAACCCGAAATCCGATTCGACCTCTGCGACACCCTGCGGCATCACGCAGTACGAGTGGCACTCATATGCGGCATGTCGGATTAAATAGTCCAATGGGATCGAGCCTGCACCAGCCGCATCCAGCAGCAGCACCGAGAACTCCGCCTGCGCCTTCCTGGCCGGCATGGTGACCAAGGGGCTAAGCTGCTGTGCCTGCTTGAACAATTCCCAGGCCCGTGGCAGTTCTTTTGCTGCCAAGAACACGTTTCCCAAGGCGACGTAAAGATTGGAGTCGCTGGGGCTCAGTTCAATCGCTCGTTGCAGGCAGGACTTTGCCTCGACAGGATTGCCGCCAAACTTGCTTTGCAAATGACCCAAGGCATACAACGCCGATACAGAGTCATGCCGAATCTGTAAGGCCTGTCGGTAACTGGCCGCCGCGCCTTCAAACTGATTCAATTCCGTTTGAACGTTGCCCAAATTCACCCAGGCCTCGAAGAGATTCGGATCCAATTCCAGTGCACGACCCGCGCTGCCTAGCGCCTCCTTCAGCCTTCCGGTCTTTTGCAGCAAGATGCAAAGGCTGTTATGGGTATAGGCGGCATCGGGATTCAGGGACCGGGATTTAAGCAGCGATGCCTCGGCTTCGACATTGCGATCCAAGTCGGATAGCAAATTGCCGTAATTGGCATGGGCCGTGGCAAGATCAGGTCGAAGCGATAGGGCAACTTTAAAACTGGCCTCGGCGGCTTCATATTTACCCAGTCCAACGAGGCAAGAGGCCATTTCGCTATGGACCTCGGCCGTGCCCGGCGAAAGCTTGAGCGACTGCCGCAATGCGGCCACCGCTTCGTTGAATGCTTGCAGCTTGTATTGGGCAATGCCCAAGAGCCGCCAGCCAAGCAGGTTGCGCGGGTACCGTAGGGTGGCCTTTTTTGCCACCTGTGCCAGGGAGTCCCAGTGCCCTGCATTCATTAGCGTGACCATCTCATCGACCAGTTCGGCTGGCACAGACGTCGGCAAGGCACCCGACCCGCCAAAAGTACTCATGCGATTGTGGATACAAGACTCCCGATTATTTTTGATCAATGCAGGCGGTTATTCTTGACTGTCGATTGAATTTTTAATATGGCCCTACAGTAAAGATCTGTGAAGCATCTCTGCCGAGTTGAAAATTTTCAATCTCAGGCGACGCGCTCAGCGCGCCAGGCAGGACAGCAGTTGATGCGGCAAGTCGGCAGGTCCGCACATGGCAAAGCAGGAATGGACGCCCAGTGCGCCCTGCATGGCCCGATGCTCGTCCATCGACGCAGCATCATTTCCCGGCCTATTGAGACAGGACACCGCAATACCAAAGCGCCGGGCCTCTTGCGCCGCGTGTTGCAGGTCCACGGACAAATAGCGCGCGTCATGCACATCCACGTCGTGCGGCTGCCCGTCGGTGAGTAACAGCACGTGCGCACCGGGCTGGCCGCGCAGCTGGCTGCAGGCGTGGCGCAGCGCCGCGCCCAGGCGGGTGGACCATTCGCCCTGCACGCCCGCCAGCCGCGCCAGCGTGGATGCGGAATCGGCGCGGTCGGCAAAGCCCTTGATGCGCTGCACGCGCACCTGATGGCGCGTGTTGGAGGCAAAGGCCTGCACCGCACAAGCATGGCCCGCCTGCTCCAGCGCGCTAGCGGCAAGCAGCGACGATTCGCGCAACACATCCAGCAATGTTCGGTTTGAATCCGAAGCTTTCGCAAACGCAGCCGTACGCAGAGTAGACACCGAAGCATCCAGCAGGATCAGCACGCGCAGGGGCTGCGGGGCACGCAAAGGATGCAAATAAATATGCGGATCGGGCTGGCGACGCATGCGCTGGTCGATGGCCGCATGCACCAGTGCGTTCAGGTGAAAGCGCTCGCCCTCGGTTGCGCGACCGGCCACTACCTGGGCGCGCTTGAGCGGCAGTCCAAGTTGCAGCACGCGCTTGAGGCGCGCCAGCAGCGCGGCATGGCGAGCCAGTGCCAAGCCAAGCGCCTGCTGAGCCTGGGCAGTTCCCTGGGGCGCGTCCTCTTCAAACACCTGGCACCACTTGGGGCGCATGCGGCAAATGAGCCGGTCCCACTCGCCATAGACGGCGGTTGGTCGGGCGGCTTCGGCCTGCTGTTCGATCGGCTGGGGTGCGGGCTTGCTACTGTCACCCTGCGCCTGTCCCACTTGCAGAGTATCCGCCGCGCTGAGTGGCTGGGTGGCCGGGGGCGCCTGCGGATCAGGCAACCAGAGGTGGCTGTTGTCGTCCCGGTAGGCCGGCTCCACCCCATAGAGCTGTGCATTGAAGGGCATGCGCATCTGGCCCAGATCGTTGCCCAACAGGGAGGCGGCCTGGCGCATGGCCTCGGGCGTTGCCGGGGCCGCATGGTACAGAGCGCAGGCCTTGCACACCCAGGGGTGCGGGTCGGTGTAATGCGGGTCCAGCAGGCTGCGCTGAAGACGTTGCAGCAACACTTCGAAGCTGTTGCCGCTGCTAGCGTCGGCCAAGTGCCAGGGCAGCCACAGGGCGCGCAGGCCGGGCAATTCGGCAATCGCCTGCGCTTCAATCCGGGCGTCCTCCAGCACGCCCAGCAAGGCGAGCTGGATCGGCTTGAGCTTGCCGCGCGGCTGTGGCACATCGCCGTGGGCCAGATGGGCGCAGGCATGGGCCACGCTGGCACGCAACAACAGGGGCTGTTGCCAATGGACGGGAAGGTAGAGCGTGGGCGTGGGGACCACCGCAGAATGCGTGATGAGAACCGGCCGCTGGCGACTGGCCTCGTCCACGACGGTTGATCCGGTCGCAACTTGCGCTCCGGCTGGCGCGAGCCGCGCAAAGTGGGGTGCCACATTCCACAGCGCGCGCACATAGGCCGGCAGGTGGCGCGCGGCGGGCTGCATACCGCCCTGGACCGATGCAGGCATTGCGAAACGAGTGGGCAAGGCGCTAGTGGGCGAAGGAGGCATCCACTGCGGCGGCCAACGCGGTGGCCAAGTCGGGGTCGTCACACAAGGGGCAGGTGATGGCCTGTTGACAGGCGACGCGGGCGCTCAGGCCTTGGCGTGACAGCGAAGCAGCGTGGATCAGCATGCGCGTAGAAGCCCCCTCAGTCAGACCGTGTTCCTTGAGGCGGCGGGTGCGCTCGGCCACCGCCACCAGTTGGCGGGCAAGCGCGATGTCTACCTGCCCCTCATGCGCCACCACTGCGGCCTCTTGCTCTGCAGCCGGGTAGTTGAACTCCAGCCCGACAAAGCGCTGGCGGGTGGAGGGCTTGAGCGTCTTGTGCAGAGCCTGGTAGCCGGGGTTATAGGACACGACCAGCTGGAAATCCGGGTGTGCCTGCAGCAGTTCATTGCAGGCGCTCAGCGGCAGGATGCGGCGCGCGTCGGTGAGCGGGTGCAGCACCACCGTGGTGTCGGCGCGCGCCTCCACCACCTCGTCCAAATAGCACAGGGCACCGTGGCGCGCCGCCTGCGTCAGCGGCCCGTCCTGCCAGCGTGTACCCTGCGCATCGAGCAACCAGCGGCCCACCAGGTCGCTGGCCGACAAATCATCGTGGCAGGCCACGGTGACCAGCGGCTTGCCCAGGCGCCAGGCCATGTGCTCCACAAAGCGCGTCTTGCCGCAACCGGTGGGGCCCTTGAGCAGCACCGGCAGGCGGAGGGCGTGGGCCGCCTCAAATGCCGCCAGTTCATCGCCCTGCGCCGCGTAATAAGGCTCGGCCAATAGCCGCCACGCATGCAGCGGATCGGCGGGCATCACTTGTGCTGCACGCTGTCGGGGTTGGGAATGCCGTCGATCGGACATTCCTCGGTGCCCACCATGGGCCGGGTAAAGGCTTCCACCGCCTTGCGCGTTCCTTCTGGATCGTTGACCCAGTTGGAGTAAAACTCGTAGGGGCAATCGGCCACGCCCTTGTCGCCCTCACGCGAGTTGATCATGCCGGTGTAGCCGCGGTGCAAGAGCTTGAAGAGATGGTTCTCGCTTTGGCCGTTTTTACGGAAGTCGCGGATCAGGCTGGTGCTGAGAGCTGCGTACTGCACGCCATAGTCCTCCTCGCCACATTCACCCATGGTGCGCCCGTCGAAACCGATGATGGCGCTGTGACCGAAGTAGCTATAGACGCCGTCCCAACCCGCGGCATTGGCCACCGCCACATAGCTGTTGTTGGCCCAGGCCATTGCCTTGGCCATCAGCACCTGCTGGTCCTTGGCGGGATACATATAACCCTGGCAGCGCACGATCAGCTCGGCGCCCTTCATCGCACAGTCGCGCCAGATTTCGGGGTAGTTGCCATCGTCGCAAATGATCAGGCTGATCTTCATGCCCTTGGGGCCGTCCGAGACATAGGTGCAATTGCCCGGGTACCAGCCCTCAATCGGCACCCAGGGCATGATCTTACGGTACTTTTGCACGATCTCGCCCTGGTCGTTCATCAGGATCAGCGTGTTGTAAGGCGCCTTGTTCGGGTGCTCCTCATGCTGCTCGCCGGTCAGCGAGAACACACCCCAGACCTTGGCCTTGCGGCAGGCCTCGGCAAAGATTTCAGTCTCGGCGCCGGGCACCGTGGCCGCTGTGGCGTACATCTCCTGGGAATCGTACATGATGCCGTGGGTGCTGTACTCGGGAAAGATAACCAGGTCCATGCCGGGCAGGCCAGACTTCATGCCGACGACCATGTCAGCGATCTTGCGTGCGTTGTCCAGCACCTCCGCCTTGGTGTGCAGACGCGGCATTTTGTAATTGACAACGGCCACACCGACCGTGTCTTTGCTGCTCGAAATATCACCGTGGTACATTTCAAATCCTAATCAATAAATGGGGTTTTAAAAGAATCGCTACGCGATATCCGCGATCAACTGGCGAGCAGTGCCTTCAGGTTGTCGTCAATAAACTTCGTGTCCACCGGGTTGGCACCGCCGCCTGCAAAGTGGCCCCAGACCCCAGGTATGGGAATGCAAACAGCGTTGGGCATGTGTTTGACTTCTTCCTCGTTATCCACCACCGGGAAGTAGAGATCCATCTCCCCTGGCATTACCACCGCCTTTGCTTTGATCGCTCCCAGGGCCTTCTTGAAGTCGCCCTTAAAGACGGGATTGGCACTGATGTCGCCGTATTGCCAAGACCACAACATGGCAAGCAGGTTGTTGGCGTCCTTGGGCAAAAAGAAACCTTCCCAAAAGGCAACCAAAAAGTCTTCCAGTGAGCTGTAGCCCATGGTTCGCCAGAGCTCTTGCATGTAGAACGGCTGCGACAATCCCCAGCCTGCATACACGCGGCCTACACCGCGCAGGCCCTTGGTGGGCGGTGTGTCATACCAGCCGTTATTCCAGGCCACATCGTTGGTGAGTGCCGCCTTCACGCCCTCCAGGAACACGAAGTTATGCGGTGCCGTCTTGGCCGAACCGCAAAACGGTGCAATCCGCTTGACCATGTCCGGGAACAGACATCCCCACTGGTTGGTCTGTTGCGCACCCATGGACCAACCAACCACCAACTGCACCTCAGTGACGCCAAACTTCTCGGTCACCAGGCGATGTTGGAGCATCACGTTGTCATACAGGGTGATGTTGGGAAAGCGCGCCTTGTCGTAGGGCGCTGGGGTATTGCTTGGGGAAGACGACAGGCCGTTGCCGAGCATATTTGGCACGATGATGAAGTACTTGGCCGGGTCAAGGGCCATGCCCGCTCCGATCAGCCATTCGTTGTCGTAGTGCTGCCCGGAATACCAGGTTGGGTAGACGATGACATTGCTTTTGTCCGCATTCAAGGTTCCGTAGGTCTTGTACGCCAGCTTAGCGTTGCGCAAGGTGGCTCCACCTTGTAACGTCACATTTCCAAGTTCAAATATTTCGTAGTCCATGGCTTCTTGGTTAGTTGTTTGATGATGAAGGAAATCTCAAACCCTGCGATCAGGCGGCGGCAGCTTGCGCTTCCGAGTTCGCAGCGGCCGTCTTGCTCAAAAGGAAATAGCCCGCACCGCCAGCAACAAAGGCACTGATTGCGGTCGATAGGCCAGGCACATAGGTTTCGACGCCGTATGCCACCAACGATCCGATAAACCATGCCGCGAATGCACGCGGTCTCCAGTTCGCGCTGATCTGCGCGCCGGGGCGAATGAAGTACAAATCAGCAAGAATGATGGCGCCGATGGGTGGGACCAATATCCCCAAGAGGGACAACCATGGAATGAACAGAGCCCACACATTGGCGGCTGCGATGGTGATGCCCACGACGGCAAGACCTACGGCAAAAACACGCATCCGCCCGTTACCGATCCGAGACCAACCCACCGAAGCGTTGTAGAGGCAGTGTGCGCAAACCGAACCCAAATTGCAAAAGAGAAAGACAAACGCCACCACCGACAACCAGCCCAAATGCTGAGCCAGCATGTAGCCAAACATGTTGTCCAAGCCGAAAGGCTGCGGGTTGGGAACTGCCAGGGCTGCAGTCATCACACCGCCAACCAGCATGGCCAACAGATTGGCAAATGGGAACGCGCAGAACGTTGCAATCAGTGAGCTCTTCTTGTCAGCAGCCCATCGGTTGAAGTCCGCTGTCACCGTTCCCGCATCGATGAACAAGGAGATGACGATCGTGATGCCAACACCCAAGGCCATAGGCGTTCCCGGATTGGTCCCGGCATACGCAATGACTTGGCTCCAGCCGGCGGTAGACGCTGAATCGAGAGCGACCCATCCACCGAAAATGACGAACAAGGGAACGGACACGATGCCGATCCAATGCAGTCCGTGGATACCCACATATGTGATACCCAGGTACAGAAGCCCGGCCACCATGGTCACTGCCAAATAGTCGAGATTGAAGGCCGTGTGTATCAGATTGCCCGTTATGCCCGTCTGCACTGCATACCATCCTAGCAACAGGGTCGATAGCAAGCCGGAGGCAAGCACATAGCCTTTCTTTCCGAATACCGCGCTGGCCAAAAGTGCGAAGTTGAAACCTCGCTCAGTACCCAGCGCGCCCATCGCACCTACATAGGCAAACATAAACGCGTTGCCAATCAGCATGGCCAGTAGGGCAGCCTTAAAGCCCATGCCGGCGACCAGGATCGACCCGGTCATAGCACCGGTGATGATCATCGGGAACCCGAGCCAAACCATCGATACCGAAAAAGTGCTGCGCCGCGCATTCAGCGGCACCGCATGGTGCTCGTACTCTTCACCTAGAACGGCTTCATCCTTAGCTAACTTGGACATCATTAAACCTTTCAATTGTTAAAAAATAGTCGATTCGGCCCCTCAGCACCCTTCTCGCGAAGGGTCCGAATTTCTGTCTTTCACCTGCGCTCGAAAAACTTCAGTGGCTGATCATCCAAGGCCGTTTGCTGGGGAAGGCCTTGGCTCCATTGGCTGCAGTCACCGTTGCACCGCGCTTGCCCGTGCTGCAACAGCCGCAACCTGCGGGATGGCGCAGACGCGCGTAGCTTTCGCCGGTGTCCCGCGAGGAACGCGGCGCGTGCTGCGAGCGCTCGTTGGCAGCAAAGGCATGGCGCTGTTCGGAGGTGGTGCAGGCCAGCCGGGGGGCGCTGACAAACACACGCTGCGCCTCGCTGCCACATTCGGGGCAGGCACAGGGCTCGTTGCGGGCGGCCAGGCTGCGCAGGGCGTCGAAGCCCCCGCAGGCCGGGCACGCATAGTCATAGGTTGGCATTGGCGTGCTCCTTATGTTTATTTGATATCGGGCGAAATCGGCATCTGGATGCTGCCGTCGAGCATCACGATCGGACCGTTGGCATTCGGGTTGATATCGAACTCGAATATCTCGGTCGGCAGCCACAGCGTGGCGCAGGCATTGGGCACATCGACCACGCCGCTGATGTGGCCCTGCACCGGCGCCGTGCCCAGGATGGAGTAGGCCTGCGCACCGCTGTAGCCAAACTTCTTCAGGTACTCGATCGCATTCAGGCAGGCCTGGCGGTAGGCCACGTTGACATCCAGGTAGTGTTGCTTGCCTTGCTCGTCCACCGAGATGCCTTCAAAGATCAAATAGTCCTTGTAGTTAGGTGTCATGGGGCTGGGCTTGAACACCGGGTTCTTGATGCCGTACTTGGCCATGCCGCCCTTGATCAGGTTGACGCGCATATGCACCCAGCCGGCCATCTCGATGGCACCGCAAAAGGTGATTTCGCCGTCGCCCTGGCTGAAGTGCAGATCGCCCACCGACAGGCCAGCGCCGTCCACATACACCGGGAAGTAGACCTTGGAGCCGCGCGACAAATCCTTGATGTCGCAGTTGCCACCGTGCTCGCGCGGTGGCACCGTGCGCGCACCTTCTGCGGCCGCCTTGGCCTTAGCCTCGCCGCTGAGCTTGCCCATGTGGGCGGTGGCGGCAAACGGCATATTGGCCAGGCCCGGCACCCGGCTGGGGTCGGTGTCAAGCAGCTCCTGCTCGCGCGTGTTCCAGGCGTCGAGCATGGCCTTGTCGGGCAGGCAGCCAATCAGGCCGGGGTGGACCAGGCCCGCGTATTCGACGCCGGGAATGTGGCGGCTCTTGGTGAACATGCCGTTGAAGTCCCAGATGGACTTCTGCGCCAGCGGGAAATGGTCGGTCAAAAATCCGCCACCGTTTTGCTTGCTGAAGAAGCCGTTAAAGCCCCAGGGGCTCTCGTCCTTGGCACCAATGTCGAGCAGGTCCACCACCAGCAGGTCGCCGGCCTCGGCACCGTGCACGCCCACCGGGCCCGACAGGAAGTGGACGATCGACAAATCGATATCGCGCACGTCGTCGGCGCTGTCGTTGTTCTTGATGAAGCCGCCGGTCCAGTCGTAGGTTTCCAGGATGAAGTCTTCGCCAGGCTTGACCCAGCAGGCCATGGGCACATCGGGGTGCCAGCGGTTGTGGACTTGCTCGTTCTCGTAAGCGGATTGCTTGAGATCGACTTTGATAAGGGTTTCAGCCATGCGTTGCTCCTGTTGAAGTGAAGGGGACGAATCGGAAAAAATCAGACAGACAAATACGACTTGATGCGCTGCTGGTCGGTGTCGGCGCGCGCCGTCTCGTGCACCAGACGGCCGCCCTCGATGACAAACAGGCGGTCGGCCACATCCATGGCAAAGGACAGCACCTGTTCCGACACGATGATGGTGATGTCGCGCATCTTGCGGATCTCGTTGAGGGCCTTGGCAATGTCCTTGATGATGGAAGGCTGTATGCCCTCGGTGGGCTCATCGAGCAGCAAGACCTTGGGGTCTGTCACCAGCGCGCGGGCGATGGCCAGCTGCTGCTGCTGCCCGCCCGACAGGTTGCCGCCCTTGCGGCCGCGCATGTCCCACAGCACCGGAAACAGCGCGTAAATTTCATCGGGTATGCGCTTGTGCTTGGCGTTCTCCAGCCCGGTCTGGATGTTCTCCTCCACCGTCAGCGTGGGGAAGATCATCCGGCCCTGGGGCACATAGGCAATGCCCTTGGCCACGCGTCGAAAACTCTCGTCGGCAGACACATCCTGCCCGGCCACCGACACCTGGCCGCTCTTGAGCGGCAGGATGCCCATCAGGCTCTTGAACAAGGTGGTCTTGCCCATGCCATTGCGCCCCATGATGGCCACCGTTTCATTGGCCCGCCCTTCAAAGCTGATGCCGTGCAATGCCTCGCTCTGGCCATAGGCAACAAACAGATCCCTGACTTCCAACATAGCGTTCTCCTGGTTTACCAACAATGCGCGCTCAATGGCCGAGATAGACGTCGATCACCCGGGGGTCGGCCTGTACCTTGTCCATGGGCCCTTCGGCCAGAATCTTTCCCTGGTGCATGACCGTGACCTTGTGGGCGATGCGCTTGACGAACTCCATGTCGTGCTCTATCACGATCACCGCGCGGTTCTTGCAGATGCGTTGCAGCAGCTCGGCGGTGAGCTCGCGTTCACGAGCGCTCATGCCGGCAATGGGTTCGTCCAACAGCAGCAGCTCGGGCTCCTGCATCAGCAACATGCCAATTTCCAGCCACTGCTTTTGCCCGTGTGACAGCAGACCGGCTTCCGTGTCCAGCTTGTCGCCCAGACCAATGTCCTCGGCCACTACCTGCACGCGTGCCTTCACTTCATCGGTACATTGGAATGCCAGAGCGCCAAACACCGAGCGCCCTGCGGGATAGGACACTTCCATGTTCTGGAAAACAGTCAGGTTTTCGTAGATCGAAGGGGTCTGGAACTTACGTCCAATGCCTAAGCGCACCCGTCGGTGCTCGGCCATCTTGCTCAGTTCCTGGTTCTTGAATTTGATGCTGCCACCGGTGGCGCGGGTCTTGCCGCAGATCAGGTCCAGCAGCGTGGTCTTGCCCGCGCCGTTGGGGCCGATGATGACGCGCAGCTCATTGCGGTCTATGTACAGCGTCAACGCGTCAATCGCCTTGAAGCCATCAAAAGAGACCGTCAGGTCTTCCACCGCCAGTGCAAAGTCTGTGTTGCTCATGCTAATCTCCTGTGAACTCAGACGCTCTGGGCGCTGGCGCCCTCGGGCAGGGTGGCGACGCTTGCCACCGGTGCTGCCGCTGCGCGCAGTTCTTCGGGCGACTTGACGGCGGCATCGCGCAGCGCCTGGCGACGCTCCTTCCACCAGGGCTTGAGCCGCTCTTCCCAGACTCCTGCCAGTCCCATGGGGAAGGCCATGGTCACGCCAATAAAAAGTGCCGCCATCAGGAACAGCCACATGTCCGGGAAGCTTTCCGAGAAATAGGTCTTGCCCGCATTCACCAGCAGGGTGCCGTAGACGGCGCCCACCAGACTCATGCGCCCGCCCACGGCGGCATAGATGACCATCTCGATGGAGGGCACGATGCCGACAAAGCTGGGCGACATAAAGCCGACCTGCAGGGTGAACAGCGCACCGCCCATTCCCGACAGGGCGGCCGCCAGACAGAAGGTGAAGATCTTGAAATCCGCCACGTCATAGCCGGAAAAACGCACCCGATCTTCCTTGTCGCGCATGGCCAGCAACAGCGTTCCGAGCTTGCTGGTTTGCACCCAGCGGCACAGCACCATGGACGCCAGCAGCAGCGCCACGCACAGGTAGTAAAGGATGTACTTGGCGCTGTCGGTGCGCGTGTCCCAACCCAGCACGGTCTTCAGGTCGGTCATGCCGTTGACGCCGCCGGTGTAGCCCTGCTGGCCGATGATCAACACCGTCACAATCAGCGCAACCGCCTGGGTGATGATGGCGAAGTAAACACCGCCCACGCGCCGTTTGAACATGGCGTAGCTGATGACGAAGGCCAGCAGGGTCGGCACCGCAATCACGGCAGCGATGGAAAACGGCAGGCTCTTGAACGGCACCCACAGCGCGGGCAGGGCCGTGATCTGGTTCCAGTCCATGAAGTCCGGAATGCCGGGCGTGGACTGGATCGCAGTCGCGACAGGGTCGGACGCTTCCAGTTTGAGGAACATGGCCATGGCGTAACCGCCCAAACCAAAGAACACGCCCTGCCCCAGGCTGAGCACGCCGCCATAACCCCATACCATCACCAGTCCGATGGCAACAAAGGCATAGGTCAGGTACTTGCCGACCAGGTTGAGTCTGAAGATGTCCAGGCTCAGTGGCAGTACCACGGCCAGGAGCACGGCGAGCAGCACCATGCTGGCGAGCTGGTAGCGCTGAATCCAGGCTTTGAGTGCATTCATGGGGTAGGTCTCCTTGGAAGGTCGTAAAAATTAGCGGCGGATTTTGCTGGCGAAAAGGCCTTGGGGCCGCATCATCAGGATCAGGACAATCAGTGACAGCGTGATCACCTTGGCCATCGATCCGGTCAGGAAAAATTCGGCAATCGATTGGGTCTGGGCAATGCCAAAGGCAGACACCACGGTGCCCAACAGGCTGGCAGCTCCACCAAAGGTCACCACCAGAAAGGCATCGACGATGTAGAGCGAACCCGAGGTGGGGCCGGTGGAGCCTATGGTGGTAAACGCGGCTCCGGCCACACCGGCAATGCCACAGCCAATGGCGAAGGTCAGCCTATCGGTCTTCTTGGTGTCTATGCCGATGGCATTGGCCATCATGCGGTTGCTCACCGTGGCACGCACGCGCAGGCCCCAGCGGCTTTTGTGCAGCGCCAGCAGCACGCCACAGGAGACAAAGGTCGTCAGCCCCAAAACAAACATGCCGTTGATGGGGATGTCCAGACCTTCGGTCGGCGCCCAGGAGCCCAGCAGCCAGTCGGGCAAGGTCGGGCTGACCTCCTTGGGGCCGATGAAGGTGCGAAATATTTGTTGCAAGGCCAGGCTGATGCCCCAGGTTGCTAACAGGGTGTCCAGCGGGCGTTTGTAGAGGTGGCGAATCAGCGCCCACTCCACCAACCAACCCACCAGAAAGGTAAAGATAAAGGCCGCAATGATTGCGAACGGAAAGTAATAGGCCACCAGGTGCGGCGCGTAGGTCGATGCCAGCGTGGAGCCAAAATAAATGGTGTAAGCACCGATGGTCATGAACTCGCCATGCGCCATGTTGATGACGCCCATCTGGCCAAAAATAATGGCCAGCCCCAGGCCCATCAGCAGCAGCACGGCAAACAGGCTCAGGCCGGCAAAACCCTGCATCAATCCGATATTGAGCATTTCAGAAAAAGTCATGTGGCTGGCTCCGGGAAAAAATGGGGCAAATACAACCGGTCTGGCGCGCGCGATGCACCAGACCGGCAAGACGGCTAGCTAGGCTTATTGGTAGCCCTTGGGGAAGGGATTGGGTTTGATCAGCTCGGGCGACTCGGATACCACCTTGAAAGTGGCGTCGGGCATGCCCATGGCGATGCGCGACTTGCTCCACAGGTGGTGGTTGGTATCGAGCTTCACATAGCCTTCGGGCGCGGTCTTGAGTTCAATCGTCCCGGTCTCGGATGCAGCGACAACCTTGTTCACGTCAAAGCTCTTGGCCTTCTCCACGGCCGCCTTCCACAGCCAGGGGCCGAGGTAGCCGGCCTGGGTCACGTCACCAATGACTGCATCCTTGCCATACTTGGCCTTGAAGGCCGCGACGAACTTTTTGTTGTTGTCGTTGTCCAGCGACTGGAAGTACTTCATCGACGAATAAAAGCCCTGGAAGTTTTCACCACCCACGCCGGTCATTTCGTCCTCGGTCACCGCCAGCGTCAACAGCAACTGCTTGTCGCCGGTGATGCCGGCGGCCTTGAGCGCCTTGTAGAAGGCCACGTTGGAGCCACCCACAACGGCGACAAAAATGCAATCCGGCTTTTGCACCTTGATCTTGTTCATCAGCGAGCCGAAGTTGGTGCTGCCCAGCGGGTAATACTCTTCACCCACAATCTTGCCCTTCTGGAAATTCTCGACGTGCTTGCGCGCAATCTTCATCGAGGTGCGGGGCCAGATGTAGTCGGAGCCGATCAGGAAGAAGGTCTTGGCCTTCTTCTCTTTTTGCGCCCAGTCCAGGCTGTACAGAATCTGTTGCGTCGCTTCCTGTCCGGTGTAGATCACGTTCTTGGACTGCTCCAGACCTTCATAGAAAGTGGGGTAGTAGAGCAGGCCATTTTCCTTTTCGAAGATAGGCAGCACGGCCTTGCGCGACGCCGAGGTCCAGCAGCCGAACACTGCGGCGCAGTGGTCGTTGATCAGCAGCTTCTTGGACTTTTCAGCAAAGGTGGGCCAGTCGGAGGCGCCGTCTTCCTTGATCACCTTGATCTTGCGACCCAGGATGCCGCCCATGGCATTGATCTGGTCAATCGCCAGTTGCTCGGCCTGGATGGCGCCGGTTTCCGAGATGGCCATGGTGCCGGTTGCGGAATGCAATTGGCCGACTGTGACTTCGGTATCGGTGATGGCCAAATTGGTGGTATTGACCTGGGCTGTCGTCTGGGCCGATGCAACACCGGGCAGGCCGACTGCAGCTACGGATGCGACGCCGAGTGCCTGCAGCATGCGACGTCGACCGACGTCCGCGGTAGAGAGGTTGGTGGCCTTGTCATCGGAATGGTGCTTCATGTAACGCTCCTTGCAGCATGGGTTAAAAACGAACGGCGGGAATCGCCGCGCTGGTGCAAAGATTAGGTTCAAGCCCGCTTCCCTGCCATACGTCAATTAACGTAGGGGTGGCTGCAGCGCGAGGCAAATGGGCGTGTGAACGATTCTTGCTTGCTTCAGTTACATGCCCGCGCCCTCCTCCTCCCATCGCCTTGCGCCCCAGCCGATTTACCGGTTTCGCCGCGAATACAACTCCTGGGTCGCCGACGAAAGCATGGAGGACTACGCACTGCGTTACACACCCAAAAGCTTTAGACGTTGGAGCGAATTCAGGGTGGCCAACACGGCGTTTGGCTCGCTGGCCTTCCTGGCGCTGGAAGCGATTGGGGGCGCCATCGCCATGAACTATGGTTTTTCCAACGCCATGTGGGCCATCCTGTGCGTCGGTCTGATTATTTTTTTGACCGGCCTGCCCATCGCCTACTATGCCGCGCGTTATGGGCTGGACATGGACCTGCTGACGCGTGGTGCGGGCTTTGGCTACCTGGGCTCGACCATCACCTCGCTGATCTACGCGGTCTTCACCTTCATCTTTTTTGCGCTGGAAGCGGCCATCATGGCGCTGGCCCTGCAAATGGTGCTGCCCTGGCCCTTGGAGTGGTGCTATGTGCTGTCGTCGCTGGTGATCCTGCCGCTGGCCATGCGCGGCATCACCCTGATCTCGCGACTGCAAGCCTGGACGCAACCGCTGTGGCTATTTCTGCTGCTGCTGCCCTTTGTCTGGATTGCGCTGGAAAAGCCGCAGATGTACCGCGACTTCGCGGGGCTGACGGGTCTGCGCAGTGGCAGCAGCAGCTTTGAGCCCTTGATGTTTGGCGCTGCTGCCACCGTGATCTTCTCTCTAGTGGTGCAAATTGGCGAGCAGGTGGACTTCCTGCGCTTCCTGCCCGAAAAAACGCAGGCCAACCGGCTGCGCTGGTGGGGCGCGGTGCTGACGGCCGGGCCCGGCTGGATCGTGATGGGCATGCTCAAGATGGCCGGAGGCGCATTTCTGGCCTTTGCCGCCCTGCAGTTTGAAGTGCCCTCCAACCGCGCCACCGAACCGACCCAGATGTTCCTGGCGGGCTTCACACAGGCCATCGGCCATCCTGGAATTGCGGTCATCGTGACCGTCGTCTTTGTCGTGGTGTCGCAGATCAAGATCAACCTGACCAATGCCTACGCGGGCTCCCTGGCCTGGTCGAACTTTTTTTCGCGCGTGACCCGCAGCCATCCCGGTCGCGTGGTCTGGCTGGTATTCAATGTCGTGATTGCCACCTTGCTCATGACCCTGGGCGTTTTTGGTGCCTTGGAGAAAGTGCTTGCGGTCTACAGCAATGTGGCGATTGCCTGGGTCGGCGCTCTGGTGGCGGACCTGGTCATCAACAAACCGCTGGGCTTAAGCCCGCCCGGCATCGAATTTCGCCGCGCCCACCTCTACGACTTCAACCCTGTCGGCCTGGGCTCCATGGTGATTGCCACCACAGTCGCCTGCTGCGCCTATGCGGGTCTGTTCGGCGCCTGGGCGGCAGCATTCTCGCCCTTCATCGCACTGGCGCTGTCCATGGCGCTATCCCCCCTGCTGGCCTGGGCAACGGGCGGACGTTATTACCTGGCACGCACGCCGGACACGCAGTGGCAGCCCGGAGAAATTGTGCGCTGTGCGGTCTGTGAAAATCAGTTTGAGTCGGAAGACATGGCCCAATGCCCGGCCTACTGCGCGCCCATCTGTTCCCTGTGCTGCTCGCTGGAATCGCGCTGCCATGACCGTTGCAAAAAAGATGCCCGTGCCGGCGACCAACTGCGCGCAGTCGCGGCCTGGCTGCTGCCAAAACAGTGGCTGCTGAAAGTCAATTTCCGCTTTGGACAGTATCTGTTCGTTATGCTGTCGCTCTGCGCCGTGATGGCTTTTTTGCTGGGAGTGGTCTATGTGCAAGAGAGCCTGAACACCGCCGCACCGCTGTTGCGCATGCCCTTTCTCAAGGTATTTTCCTTGCTGGCCCTGTTGGCTGCCGTGTGCGCCTGGTGGGTCGTACTCAGCACCGACAGCCGGCGCATGGCACAGGACGAATCCGAAAACCAGACCCAGCGCCTGCTCGAAGAAATCGATGCCCACCGCCGCACCGACACTGCGCTGCAATCTGCCAAGGACCAGGCCGACTCGGCCAGCCAAGCCAAGACGCGCTACGTGGCCGGCATGACACACGAGTTGCGCTCCCCCCTCAACAGCATTCTGGGTTACACGCAGATCCTGCTCAAGAATGCCCAGATCGATGGTGGAATGCGGGAAACCCTGTCCACCATGCAGCACAGCGGCCATCACATGCGAGCCCTAATCGACGGGTCGCTGGAACTGGCGCGCATTGAGGCCGGACGTTTGCGCCTGGACCCGGTACCGCTACCGTTGGCAGAACTGCTGGAAGATGTGGAGGGCATGTTGCGGCCCCAGGCCGAGAGCAAGGGCCTGCATTTCTCCCTGCAGATAGTGGGCGTGGCCCCGACTTATGTGCGCGCCGATGCAAAGCGGCTGCGGCAAATTCTCATCAATCTGCTGTCCAACGCGGTGCGCTTCACCGAACAGGGCGCGATTGTGCTGCGACTGGATTTTCGCCAACACGTCACGCGCATCGATGTCATTGACACCGGCATCGGGATTGCCCCGCAAGACCAGGAACGCATCTTCCTGCCGTTTGAGCGCGGCAGCGCAGGGCGGCGTGCCAGCGAATCCGGTACCGGGCTAGGCCTGACGATTACCAACCTGCTGACCCAACTCATGGGCGGGGAACTGAGCGTTTCCAGCATCCCGGGCCAGGGCAGCACCTTCTCGGTGCGGCTGTATCTGCCGGGCATCGCGTCGGACCTGGTCAGCACACCCAGGCGTGCCCTGGCTCTGCGTTCAGTCATAGGCTATCTGGACCCGAAGCGAACCCTGCTGGTGGTCGATGATCAGCCGCTGCAGCGTCAGCTTCTGGCGGGCCTGCTGGTGCCGCTGGGCTTTACGCTCAACGAGGCCGCCAGTGGGCGCGAATGCCTGGAAATCGTGCAACGCAATCCGCCCGACCTGGTGCTGCTGGACATCACCATGGACGACCTGGACGGCTGGGAAACCGCGGCGCTTTTGCGTCAACTCATACCAGCCGAAAAATTGCCGATTGTTTTTGTTTCTGCCAACTTGTTTGACCACCAGCCGGAACGCCTGCTGGCCATGCAATGCCAGGGCTTTGTGGGCAAGCCGATTATCGAATCGGAGTTGCTCGACGCGCTGGAACAGGCGCTTCAAATTGAATGGGTAAGGGACAACACGCCGCGCTCCCTGGTGGCCGCCAGGCTGGAGCAAAACCCCGGCGCAGCGACGCGTCCGAACCCAGCGGATTTGCCCGACATGCTGCGCGAGGAGCTGGGCCGACTGGCCAGACAGGGTCACGCCACGGCGCTGCGGGATGCGTTGCGCAAGGCCCTCGCCTCCCATCCGGAGCACACCATCACGCTGCACTTTTTGCAAGGACTGGCCGAAGGCTTCGACTTCCAGTCCCTCAGCATTCAACTTCGCGAACCCGACCATGACCGACCTCTCTAGACCCGAATCCCCGGCAGCACGCCATTGCATTCTGGTGGTGGACGATGCGCTCGACACGCTGCGCATGCTGTGCGACGCACTGAGTGCCGAAGGCTATGCCGTACTGGCCGCCAGAGACGCACAGGAAGCCCTGGAACGGCTGGAAATAGTGATTCCTGATGGCATCCTGCTGGACGCTGTAATGCCCGGCATGGACGGTTTCGCGCTGTGTCGAAGGCTCAAGGAGACGCCCCATTGGGCCCACATCCCGGTGGTGTTCATGACCGGGCTTTCGGAAACCGAGCAAATCCTCGAAGGCTTCACCAGCGGCGGAGTGGACTATGTGGTCAAGCCGCTGCGCCTGCCCGAGGTGTTGGTGCGCCTGGCAACCCATGTGCGCAACGCGCAGGCAACCCGCATGGCACGCGAAGCGGTGGACGTGGCCGGCCTGGGCACGGTGCTGCTGGACAGCCGTGGGCGTCTGGCTTGGCGTTCGCCACAGGCCACGCGCTGGCTGGAGGCCGCCTTCGGGCAGCAGGAACCGCAGGCCGCGCTGGCCTGGCTGCATACCGCCCAGGAACAAACCCAGATCAGCGTACCCTTAGCGGACCAGGGCACCCTGATCGCAAGGCATATGGGACAGAGCGGCATTTCCGAATCGATGTGGGTGTTGCATCTGGCCCCGGCCAAAGCCGGCAGTCCGGTGCGTCAGCCCGATATTCCCTTGACGCCGCGTGAAACCGAAGTCCTGTCATGGCTGGCCAAGGGAAAGACCAACCGCGACATTGCAGATATCTTGGGCATGAGCCACCGCACCGTCAACAAGCATCTGGAACATATATTCGAAAAACTGGGCGTAGAGACAAGGTCCGCTGCAACCGCGATCGCGGGGCAACTGCTCAACGAATAGTGAACGCTAGGCTGCAAGCACTGCAACCTGCTCCAGCTCTCGCAGTGCCTCAGCCGACAGCGTCAGCTCCGCTGCTGCCAGATTCTCACCCAGATGGGCCAGCGATGAGGTGCCGGGGATCAACAAAATGTTGGAGGACCGCTGGCGCAGCCAGGCCAGGGCCACCTGCATGGGCGTCGCTCCTACACCTTGCGCCACCTCGGTCAAGGTGGAAGACTGCAAGGGCGTGAAACCGCCCAGCGGGAAGAACGGGACATAGGCAATGCCCTGACGTGCCAAATCGTCCAGCAGCAGATCGTCCTGGCGATGGGCCAGGTTGTAGAGGTTTTGCACGCACACGATGTCGGTAATGGTTTGCGCCTCAGCAATTTGAGTGGCCGTGACGTTGCTCAGTCCGATGTGGCGTATCAGGCCGCGCTGCTTGAGCTCGGCCAGCGCAGTCACCTGCTCGGCAATGCTGCCCTCTTCGGTGCCATGACCGCTTCCAACCACCCGGTAATTGACGATGTCGAGCGCGTCCAGGCCCAGATTGCGCAGATTGTCATGCACGCCGACGCTCAGTTCTTCGGGCGTATTCGCCCTTTGCCACGACTTGTCGGCGGGCCTGCGTGCGCCCAGCTTGGTGACGATCACCAGTCCATCGCGGTAGGGATGCAGGGCCCGGCGAATCAGCTGGTTGGTGAGATGGGGGCCGTAAAAATCGGAGGTGTCGATGTGGTTGACGCCAGCGTCAAGCACCTCGCGCAGCACGGCCTCGGCGGCCTGCGGGTCGGCCGGCGGGCCCCAGACTCCGGGACCGGCCAACTGCATGGCACCGTAGCCCATTCTTTGCACCGTCATGTCAGTGCCCGGAAATGTAAATGAGCCGCCGAGAAGAGATGTACGCATGGGAAGTCCTGTGGATTATCAAAGGGCCAGAGTGTACGGATGCCAGCGGCAGGGCACCTGCGGGTTCAGCATGTCCTTGCGCTACCTTGGGACTTGCAGCCACGGCCCACTATCGACCCTGGCGCTGCGGTATCAAAGCCCCAGGAATCCGGACAGCGCAGGATCAGCCGCCACCGCCTCGGCATCGCCGTCCAGCACCACCTGGCCCTTTTGCAGCACGATGGCCTGGTCGGCATGGGCCAGCACCTTGCGGTAGTCGCGGTCCACGATCAAGGTGGCGATGCCGCTTTTGCGAATCTCGCCGATCACGCGCCAGATCTCCAGCACGATCAACGGCGCCAGGCCCTCGGTGGCTTCGTCCAGAATGATCAGCTCGGGGTGGGTCATCAACGCGCGGCCGATCGACAGCATTTGCTGTTCGCCGCCGCTGAGTTGCGCGCCTAAATTGCTCAAGCGTTCGCTCAGGCGCGGAAAGGTTTCCAGCACGCGCTCATAGCTCCAGTCCTTGCGGCCATCGCGCCCGGGCCGTGCGGCCATCACCAGGTTTTCACGCACGGTGAGGTTGGGAAAGACGCCGCGCCCTTCGGGCACATAGGCCACGCCCAGGCGTGCCACCTCAAAGGGCTTGGCGCGCGACATGTCCTGGCCGAACAGGCTGATATGGCCGTCGCGCTGCGGCACATGGCCCAGGAGCGTGCGGATCAGCGTGCTCTTGCCCATGCCATTGCGGCCCAAGAGGCCCATGGTCTCGCCGCGGTGGATTTTGATGTCGACGCCATGCAGCACATGGCTGGAGCCATACCAGGCGTGAATGCCCTGGGCGTCCAGAATCGACTCAGAAGCGCTCATGCGTGGTCTCCAAGATAGGCCATTTGGACCAGCGGGTTGCTGCGTATGGCTTCGGGAGAGTCGCAGGCAATCACGCTGCCGTTGACCATCACCGTCACGCGGTCGGCAATGCGAAAGACGGCGTCCATGTCGTGCTCTACCAGCAGAATCGCATGCTCGTTTTTCAGCTCGGCCAGCATCGCCAGCATGCGCTCGGTTTCCTCGGCGCCCATACCGGCCAAAGGCTCGTCCAGCAGCAAGACCTGCGGCCGGGTGGCCAGGCACATGGCGATTTCCAGCTGGCGCTTTTGACCGTGCGACAGCAGGCCGGCCGACAACTCGCGCAAATCGGTCAGGCCGCTGCGCGCCACCACGCTCTCGGCAATGCCGCAGCTCAGCTCGCAGTTCTGCGCGCTTTGCCACCAAGACCAAGGCTTTTGATGGGTCGCTTGTGCCGCCAGGCGGCAGTTCTCAAACACGCTAAAGCTCGGGTAGATGGTGTTGCGCTGGTAGCTGCGGCCCAGACCGGCGCGGGCGCGCTTAGGTTGCTGCCAAGCCGTCACATCCCGACCCAGCAGCTCCACTGTACCTTCGCTGGGTGGGAACTCGCCGGACAGGATATTGATCAACGTGGACTTGCCCGCGCCGTTGGTGCCGATAACGGCATGGACGCTACCGCGCGTCAGCTCCACATTGACCTGATTGAGGGCTACCAGACCGCCCCAGCGGCGTGTGATGTTCTGGCCGCACAGCAGCACTTCGCCGGTACTCATAGTCCAGTCCCACCGGGCTGCTTGGCACCCAGCAGCCTTGCGCGAATTTGCTCCGGCAGGCCGACCAGGCCGCGCGGCAACAGCACCACGCTGGCAATGATGGACAGGCCCAGACCCAGATGCCAGTGCTTGGCAAAGGACCCAAAAATCGCCTCGGACTTGAACAGCTCCTGCAACAGCGCAAAGGCAAAGGCGCCAATCAGCGCGCCGCGCAAATGGCCCAGTCCGCCCAGAATGATCATGATCAGCACTGCGCCCGACAAATGCCAGCTCATCATCTCGGGATTGACAAAACCGTCCTTCACCGCAAACAAAAAACCGGCCAGACCGGCAATGCCGCCGGACAAGGTAAACGCGGCCAACTTGTAGGGGTAGGTGGAAAAACCGGTGGCGCGCATGCGCTGCTCGTTGACGCGAATGCCGGCCAGCGCACGGCCGAAGCGCGAGCCGTTCAGCACCGCTAGGAAACCAAACACCAACAGCAGGCAGGCCAGCGTAAAGCCGTACAAGCTGTTGCCCTTGTCCAGATCGATCCAGCTGCCGAGCACCGGTTTGAGCGTCAGGTAAATGCCGTCGGTGCCGCCACCCAGCGGCGTGTCGTGCACCACGTAATAGGCCATCTGGGCAAAGGCCAGCGTCACCATGATGAAGTACACGCCCTTGGTGCGCAGCGACAGCGCGCCCACCAGAAGCGCATAGCCGGCAGCCGCCGCCACACAGGTCGGCAGCAGCCAGGCGATGGAAGAGGCGTCGGTATCGCTTGAGAGCAGCACCGCCGCATAGGCGCCAATGCCAAAGAAGGCCGCCTGGCCAAAGCAGATCAGGCCAGTGGCGCCCACCAGCAACTCCAGGCTGAGCGCAAAGATGGCAAAGACCATGATCTTGGTGACAAAGTCGACGCCATAGCTGCCAGAGACCAGCGGAAACAGGGCCAGCAGTGCAAAGCAAAGCGCAACAAAAATTGAACGGGAATGCGTCATGGTCATGCCGCCTTGAACAGGCCGTCAGGCTTCCATAAAAGAATCAAGGCCATCATCACGTAAACCAGTACGCCCGCCGCTTGCGGCAGCAGCACCTTGCCAAAGGTATCGACCAGGCCGATCAAGAGCGCGGCCAAGAGCGCACCGCGAATCGAGCCAATTCCACCAATCACCACCACCACAAAACAGATGATCAGCACCGTGTCGCCCATGCCCGGATAGACCGAGGACACGGGGGCCGCCACCATGCCGGCCAGCACCGC
>CAIMZI010000078.1 GCA_903845935.1 uncultured beta proteobacterium
GCGGCGCACGCCCTCCCAGTAATGGGACAGGGATTGCATGGCGTCCAGGTCCAGGCCAGGGTCACGCGCCGAGCCGGATAGCGCTGCGGCGATGGAGCCCAGATTGGGCTGCGAGGTCAGGCCGCTCATGGAATCCAGCGCTCCATCCACCGCGTCGCATCCGGCCTCAATTGCCGCCAGCACGCTGGCCGCCGAGATGCCGCTGGTGTCGTGGGTGTGGAAGTGAATCGGCAGGCCGACCTCCTGTTTCAACACGCGCACCAGTTCGGCAATCGCGCGCGGCTTGCAGACACCGGCCATGTCCTTGATGCCCAGGATATGGGCACCGGCTTTTTCCAGCTGCTTGGCGAGACCCACGTAGTACTTCAGGTTGTACTTGCTGCGCTTGGCATCGAACAGATCGCCGGTGTAGCAGAGCGCGCCTTCGCACAGGGCACCGGACTCGATCACTGCGTCCATGGCCACGCGCATGTTGTCGACCCAGTTGAGCGAGTCGAAAACGCGGAAAATATCGACGCCGTTTTTGGCAGCCTGCTGCACAAAATAGCGCACCACGTTGTCGGAGTAGTTGGTGTAACCCACCGCGTTGGAGGCGCGCAAGAGCATCTGGAACAGGATGTTGGGTGTCGCCTCCCGCAGTCGGACCAGGCGCTCCCAGGGGTCTTCTTTTAAGAAGCGCAGGGCGACGTCAAAGGTGGCGCCGCCCCAGCATTCCATGGAAAACAGGCCGGGCAGCATGCGCGCGTAATGCGGCGCAATCTGCTCCATATCAAAGCTGCGCATGCGCGTGGCAAACAGCGACTGGTGGGCGTCGCGCATGGTGGTGTCGGTCAAGAGCACCTGCGGCTGGTCCTTCATCCATTGGGCAAAGCCCTTGGCACCCAACTCCTTGAAGGTATCGCGTGAACCCTTGGGGAGGGGCGCTGTCAGGTCGCAGCTCGGCTTAATCGGCATGGACAGAGGCAGCGCGGGCAGGGTGCGGCCCTTCATCTCCGGGTTGCCGTTGATGGCCACATCGCCCAGGAATTTCAACAGTCGGGTGGCGCGGTCACGACGTTTGACAAAGTTGAACAGCTCGGGCGTGGTGTCAATAAAGCGCGTGGTGCATTCGCCGCTGCGGAACAGCGGGTGGGCGATGACGTTTTCCAGGAACTGCAGATTGGTGGAGAGGCCACGCACGCGGAACTCCCTCAAGGCGCGGTCCATGCGCGAGGCCGCTTCATCCGGCGTGTGGCCCCAGGCCGTGACCTTGACCAGCAGCGAATCGTAGTACGGCGTGATCACGGCACCGGCATAGGCGGTGCCGGCGTCCAGTCGGATACCGAAACCGGCGGCGCTGCGGTACACGCCGATCTTGCCGTAATCGGGCGTGAAATTGTTTTCCGGGTCTTCGGTGGTGACGCGGCATTGCAAGGCATGGCCGCGCAGGCTGATGTCTTTCTGGAACGGGATGAAGGAGTCATCGTCGCCCACGGTTGCGCCTTCGGTGACGCGGATCTGCGCCTTGACGATGTCCACGCCGGTCACTACTTCGGTGACGGTGTGCTCCACC
>CAIMZI010000079.1 GCA_903845935.1 uncultured beta proteobacterium
AACGGCCGCGCCCGTGCCTTAGGTGACACCACCGGTTTCGTCAAGTTCCTGGCCGATGCCACGACCGACGAAATCCTGGGCGTGCACATCGTCGGCCCACAAGCCAGTGAACTGATCTCCGAGGCCGTAGTGGCCATGGAATTCAAGGCCAGTGCCGAGGACATCGCGCGCATCTGCCACGCACACCCCAGCTTGAGCGAGGCAACGAAAGAAGCCGCTCTGGCCGTGGATAAGCGCACCTTGAATTTCTAACCTTGCCCAATAGCGTCAAGAAAACCTACGAAGCGGAACTGGCCGCCCGTGGCTACCAGGCCGACCCGGCGCAGCTGCGCGCCGTGGAGGCGCTGGAGCGTTGCGCCCAGGAGTGGGCGGCCTACAAGGGCAAGCGCTCCAATGCCTTCAAGAAGCTGATCAACCGCCCGGAGATTCCGCGCGGCGTTTACATGTACGGTGGGGTCGGGCGGGGTAAGAGCTTTCTGATGGATTGCTTTTTCAACGCCGTGCCCTTGAAGCGCAAGACGCGCCTGCACTTTCACGAGTTCATGCGCGAGGTGCACCGCGAGCTGGCCGATCTGCAGGGCACCGTCAATCCGCTGGACGAACTGGCGCGACGCATGGCGCTGCGCTACAAGCTGGTCTGCTTTGACGAATTCCATGTGGCCGACATCACCGACGCCATGATCCTGCACCGGTTGCTCTCGGCCATGTTCGAGAACGGCGTGGGCTTTGTCACCACCTCCAACTTCAAGCCAGACGACCTCTACCCCAATGGGCTGCACCGTGCCCGCATACTGCCGGCCATCGAGTTGCTCAACAGCAGCATGGAAGTGCTGAGCGTGGACAACGGCACCGACTACCGCACCCGCACGCTTGAGGCCGTCAAGCTCTACCACTGCCCGCTGGGCCCCGAGGCCGACGCGGCCATGATGGAGGCCTTTAACGCGCTGGCTGAGCAGCAGGATGAAGATCCGATCCTGAACATTGAATCGCGCCAGATCCGCGCCTGGCGCAAGGCCGGTGGCATGGTCTGGTTCAACTTCAAGACCCTGTGCGGTGGACCGCGTTCGCAAAACGACTACCTGGAAATCGCCTCGCGTTTTCACACCGTATTTCTCAGCGATGTGCCGCAGATGTCGGTGCGCCTGGCCTCCGAGGCGCGGCGCTTTACCTGGCTGATCGACGTGCTGTATGACCGGCGCGTCAAGCTGGTGTTGTCGGCCGAGGTGCAACCCGAAGAGCTGTACACAGAGGGCCCGATGGCGCATGAATTTCCGCGCACGGTGTCACGGCTTTCCGAAATGCAGTCCAAGGAATACCTGGCGCTGGAGCGACGCCTGGTCGACACCGGACTCACCTGATGCGCAAGCTCTTGAGCCTGCTGGCGTTGCTCTGCGCCCCCGCCATGGGCGAGCCGATAGCGGGTGCGGCCGTCAGCGGCGCGGAGTACCAGCGCATAGACCAGCTTCGTGAGCGGGAAATGGCGGATTTCACGGCGCGTGAATCGGCCTGTTACCAACGCTTTGCGGTCAATGACTGCCTGAAGGAGCTTCAGCCCGCGCACCGCGCCGTGCTGGCCGATCTGAAACGACAAGAAGTGCTGCTGCATGACCGTGAGCGCGCCCAGCAGGCTGTGCAGCAGTTGCAGCGTGCCGAACAAAAGGCCCTGGAAAAACAGCAAGCGGCCCAGCAGGCCGCGGCTGCGGCCACAGTTGCTGAAGAAAAATGGCAGGCGCAAGGGGCTAAGCAGGCAGCACACGCGCAGAACACTGCATCCGGCAGCCGCTCCATTGTGCTGCCTTCCGGCCCCAGCGCTGCCGAGCGTACGGCCAACGCCAAAAGCTATGCCGCCAAGCAGGCAGCAGCCGAGCAAAAACGCCAGCAAGTCGCCAAACGGCTCAAGCGGATTGAAAAACCGGTGGCACCGTTGCCTCCCTGAGCCTACTCCAGCCGCTCGAGCTTGACCACCACGATGGATAGGTTGTCACCGCGGCCCCGGGCGCGGGCACGGGCCTTGTCGATCAGGAATTCGCAGGCTTCGCGGGCCGACAGCGTCGCCAGCACCGAGCCGATTTCAGCGTTCGAGAAGTAATGCCAGACGCCGTCGCTGCAGGCCATCAGCGTGTCACCAGCGCGCAGTTGCGGGATCAGGTGGTGCTCCACCGGAGGCTCGCTTTCGCTACCCAGGCAGCCCATCAGAATATTGGACTGCGGGTGTACGGTCGCCTGTTCTTCGGTGATCTCGCCCCGGTTCACCAGGGTCTGCACATAGGAATGGTCTATGGTGCGCTGGACCAAGCTGCTGCCGTTGAAATGGTATATGCGTGAATCACCGCTATGCGCCCAATGGCAGTCCCCGCCCGGGTTGATGAGGAAGGCGGCCAGCGTGCTGTGCGGTTCTTGTTCGGCGGAAATGGCGGTGAGCTTGATCACCAGATGCGCTTCGTCGACGATTTGCTGGAGTAAGGCGTCGGCATCTTCGGTGGCTGGGTCATAGCGCTCAAACACTTGCTTGGCCGTCATCATGACCTGGTCTGAGGCCTTGCGTCCGCCACTGCGTCCGCCCATGCCGTCAGCCACCACGCCCAGAATGCAGCCGTTGACGCGCGGGTGCTTGAGCAGCGCCACCTGGTCTTGCTGGTAATTGCGATCGCCCTTGTGAATGCCCGTGGACGCGTGAAGTCGGTAGCCGTTTGTAGCCATGTTAGCCGTGCCGTGAAGCAAACCTGTTGCTTGTCCCTGATCTAGTCGTATTATCAAGGCTGCGGCTGTCGTTCCCGTTGCGGCAGGCGGCAAATTTATTCCCCACCTTCCTTCTTTCGCTCTTCCCCTTGACCCTCAATTTGAATTCCCCGCAACGGCGCCTGATCGCATTGCGCATGGAGCATGGTGACCTGGATGCCCTGATCGACCAGGCCTCGGAAAAGCGTCCCATCGATGAGCTAATGATGCAGCGCCTTAAAAAAAAGCGCCTCGCCCTGCGCGATCAGATCGCCCGCGTAGAGCTTGAGCTGTCTCCCGACGAGCCGGCCTGAATGGTCTTGCCCGTTCGCGTAGCTGCGGCCTTTGCTGTGGGCGGGCCCTTGGCCCTGTCGGTGGCCGAGTACCGGCCGCGCCAAGGCCAGCTGCAAATGGCGGCGGCCGTCGCCGAACTCATGCAGGCCGGCGGCATGCTGGTGGTGGAGGCTGGAACCGGCGTGGGCAAGACCTTTGCCTATCTGGTGCCGGCGCTGCTATCGGGCCAGCGCGTGTTGGTTTCCACCGCCACCAAGGCCTTGCAGGATCAGCTGTTTGGCCGTGACATTCCCCATTTGCTCCAGCTGCTGGGTCTGGCGCTGCGGGTGGCCCTGCTCAAGGGACGCAGCAGCTACCTGTGCCTGAACCGCATGGAGTCGGCGCGTCAGGACTGGCGCATGGACGAACGATCAGCCCTACAGCAGCTGGCACGGGTTGAAAACTGGGCCCACGCCACCCGCAGCGGCGATCTGGCCGAGGTGGACGCGCTGGACGAAACTTCCCCCTTGCTGCCCCTGATTACCTCTACCCGCGAAAACTGCCTGGGTTCGCGCTGCCCACAGGCCAGCACCTGCTTTGTGAATCGGGCCAGGCGCGAGGCGCTGGCGGCCGATCTGGTGGTGATCAACCACCACCTGTTTTTTGCCGACCTGAATGTGCGTGAATCGGGCGTGGCGGAGTTGCTGCCCTCGGTGCATGCGGTGGTGTTTGACGAGGCGCACCAGCTCAATGAAATTGGTGTGCAGTTTTTGGGGCGGGCCTTGGGCACCGGGCAACTGAGCAGCTTTGCCCGTGACCTGGAGCAGCTGGCCCTGGCGCATGCCCGCGGTCTGGCACCCTGGGCGGATCTGGCACGAGCCGTAGAGCAGAGCGCGCAGGACATGCGCGAGCGCTTTCCACAGGGCGAGCGCGTGGAACGCATGGACTGGCGTGCGGTGGGCGCGCGCTGGCCATCCCTGATGCAATCGGTCTGTGCCGCACTGGAGGCGGCGCAAGCAGCACTCACTCTGGTGGCAGAAATGGCGCCCGAACTACAAAGCCTTCAGCTGCGTGCCGGCGACCTGCTGGAGCTGCAGACCCTGTTCCTGCAACCCGTTCCAGCGGACGCGGTGCGCTGGTTGGAGCTGGGTCGCCAGCTGCGCATGCTGCAGTCGCCGCTGGACGTGTCGCTGGCCATGCAAACCCGGGTGCTTCCGGCAGAAGGGGGCCAGGGCGGCAATAAGTCCTGGGTGTTTACCTCTGCCACCTTGGGTCACGACGCGCAGTTGAGCTGGATGGTCGACAGCTGTGGCCTGGCCGGTGCCCGTGTTCTCAAGGTGCCCAGTCCATTTGACTATGCGAAGCAGGCGGCATTGTACGTACCCAAGGACTTTCCCGCACCGGGCGATCCACAGCACAGCCTGGCCGTGGCGCGGTTGGCGCTGCAAGGCGCGCTCACACTGGGGGGGCGCACCCTGGTGCTGACCACGACCCTGCGCGCCATGCGCAGCATAGGCGACGCCTTGGCACAGGGTCTGCAGGGCAGGGATGATCTGGAACTGTTGGTGCAGGGCGCTCGCCCCAAGCGCGAGTTGTTGTCACGCTTTTTGCAAGGTGGCATGCGGGGTCAGGGTGCCATCTTGGTGGCCTCGGCCACTTTCTGGGAAGGCATTGACATGCCGGGTGAGGCACTGCAGCTCCTGCTGATCGACAAGCTGCCGTTCAGCCCACCCGATGACCCGGTGCTACAAGCACGCTCCAAGGCGCTGGAAGAGCAGGGTAAGAGCGCCTTTAAACACCTGCATCTGCCGCAGGCGGCGGTGGCACTCAGGCAGGGCGCCGGGCGCCTGATACGCCGCGAATCCGATCAGGGCCTATTGGTGGTGTGCGATGCGCGCCTGAACCAAAAGGGCTATGGCCGTCAGTTGCTAGCGGCCTTGCCCCCCATGCGCAGGCTGTTGAGTCCGCAGGATTTCGAGGAAACCCTGGATGCCCTCAACTCAGTCAGCAGGTCTACCAGAATTTCCACCACGGATCATCCACCGTTTTGAATCCCTTGGAGAGGAATTCGGACTGCGGATAGCTGGTCTCCAAAATACGGCGCGTATCGTCGCGCAGGGCCACCAAGCCTAGCGCATCGTAAGACTTGTAGGCGATAAACAGGGCTTCTTCCAGTGCCGGCACATCGCGGTAGTCGGCGATGGCAGTCTGGGCGCGATTCAGTGCCGCCAGATAGGCGCCACGTTTGAAGTAATAGCGCGCCACATGCACCTCGTACTGCGCCAGCGAACTGACGATGTAATTCATGCGCTGCGCGGCATCGGCGGAGTATTTGGATTGTGGAAAGCGGGCGATCAGCTCCTTGAAGGACTCAAAGGCTTCCTTGGATGCCTTCTGGTCGCGTTCGGACAGATCCTGGCGCGAGATGGCAGAAAACAGCCCGAGGTCGTCATTGAAATTGATGATGCCCTTGAGATAGAGCGCATAGTCCAGCGCCGGACTTGCCGGATGCAGCTTCATGAAACGGTCCAGCGTCGAAATCGCCTGGGCCGGTTCGCCGTTGCGGTACTGCGCATAGGCCTTGTCCAGCTGCGCCTGCTGTGCCAGTGGTGTGCCGGCAGCACGGGCTTCGAGCTTCTCCAGCAAGGGCACGGCCTTGTCATACTGGCCATTGTCCATGGAGTCCTTGGCCTCTGCATAGATGGCGTTGGGGCTCATGGCCAGGGTCTTGTCGACGACGGCCGTGGAGCAAGCGACTAGGCCCAGCGCCACGGTTATCAGCCCCATGGCATAAACAACCGATAATTTGACTCGCAACATTGTGGGAAACCTTCTTGAAACAGACCATTGGGATTATATCGGCCACCCCCCTGGACATTCAGGCGGAGGACGCTGAGGAGCTGGGGCCCGAATCGGACATCCGTGACCTGCAAGTGGGGACTGAGCAGCATGGCGAGCGCCTGGACAAGGCCTTGGCCCACAGTGTGCCCGAGTTTTCCCGCAGCTATTTGCAGCAGTTGCTGGAGTCTGGTTTTGTCAGCGTCAATGGCAAGACCGGTCTCAAGGCCTCGCACAAGGTCAAGGCCGGCGACGCCATCGCGGTGGAAATGCGTCCTACGCCCCAAAGCCAGGCCTTCAAACCCGAAGCGGTGGATTTCGGCATCGCCTACGAAGACGCGCATATTTTGGTGGTCAACAAGCCGGCCGGCCTGGTGGTGCATCCGGCGCCCGGCAACTGGAGCGGTACCCTGCTCAATGGGCTGTTGGCCCATGCCCCGTGTTTTTTGATGGTGCCGCGCGCCGGCATCGTGCACAGGCTGGACAAGGACACCAGTGGTCTGATGGTGGTGGCCAAAAGCCGGGAGGTGATGGATGCCCTGGTCAAGGCGATTGCGGCGCGTGAGGTCAGTCGCCAGTATCTGGCCTTGGCCCATGGTGCATGGAGCGGCCCGGCCCGCAAAACGGTTGATGCGGCCATAGGGCGCGACCCGCGCAACCGTCTGCGCATGGCGGTGGTGGATCTGGCCACCCAGTCCGGTAAAACGGCACGCACCGATTTTGAACGCCTGGCCAGTGACGCCAGCAGCAGTTACGTGCGCTGCATTTTGCACACCGGGCGCACGCACCAGATCCGCGTGCACATGGCGTCCCTCGGTCATCCCTTGATTGCCGACCAGGTATATGGCGGCTCCGCGCTGTTTGGCATGAGGCGCCAGGCCCTGCATGCCACGCGACTGGCTTTTTTGCATCCGATCAGCGCCGAGGCACTGCAGTTCGACTCGCCGGTTCCCGCCGACATGGCGCAGGCCTTGCTGCATTTCGGCCCTGCGTTACAATCGGGGCTAGCCTGAACAGCTGAAGGCCTCACACTAGAGTGGAGGCCGCTGTGGGGTGCACCCCCAGCCATCCGAAGAAACCCCATTGATGCGTCGCCGTGAGGGCGATGTTTTCCGGAAAATGCCTGCAATGAATTTGGCGGACGCAAAGCGGGTCCTTGAGACCGCACTGATTTGCACTCAACAACCGATGCCCGTGCGTGACATGCGCAGCCTGTTTGCCGGCGCGCTGGGAGCCGATACGCTCAAAACCCTGCTGGAAGAACTGCGCGACGATTGGTCGGGTAAGGGTGTGGAACTGGTCAGCGTGGCGACCGGCTGGCGCTTTCAGAGCCGCCCCGAGATGCGCGAATACCTGGACCGGGTGCATCCCGAAAAGCCGCCGCGTTACACCCGTGCGACGCTGGAGACTCTGGCCATCATTGCCTATCGCCAACCGGTGACGCGCGGCGATATGGAAGACATACGCGGCGTGACGATCAATTCGCTGTTGATCAAGCAGCTGGAAGACCGGGGCTGGGTGGAGGTGATTGGTCACCGCGAGGCGGCAGGGCGGCCGGCCTTGTTCGCTACCACCAAACAGTTTTTGGATGATCTGGGCCTGGCCTCGCTGGACCAGCTGCCCATGCTGGACAGCCCCAACCAGGCATCTGCCGCGTTTGAGTCGCTAGTGCCGCTGGAAGAAGAATTGGCCTTGTCGCCTGCGCCCACAGCCGACCTGGCCGAGCCTGAATTGCAATTGGATATGCCCCTGGGCGCCCCTGAACCGGACGCGCCCCACTTTTGGATGGAAACACGCTATGAATGAAACCACGCCCGCCCCGGATATCGAAGAACCCGTCGCAGAAGAGGCTGCCATTGTGTTCACGGTGGCTCCCGCTGTGGATGAGTCGCCTGTTGCGGCCAGTCTGCCCACGCGCTTTGATGACATCCTGTCGGGCCAGTTTGATGCCGATGAAGAGGTCGAAGAGCTGGCACCGCCTAAGCGGGTGTTGGCGCCCATGGCTGAAACCCCCAAGCTGCACAAGGTGTTGGCCCAGGCCGGCATGGGCTCGCGCCTGGAAATGGAGCAGCTGATCCTGGAAGGCCGCATTTCGGTCAACAATGAGCCGGCCCATATCGGCCAGCGCATCCAGTTTGGCGACAGCCTGAAGGTCAATGGCAAGCCGATTCGAGTGCGCATAGACCCGCCACCGGCCCGCGTGATTGCCTACCACAAGCCAGTGGGCGAGGTTGTCACCCATGACGATCCGCAGAATCGCCCCACGGTGTTTCGCAAGCTGCCCAAGCTGCCGCAAGGCAAATGGCAGTCGGTGGGACGTCTGGATCTGAATACTGAAGGCCTGTTGCTGTTCACCAGTTCGGGCGAGTTGGCCAACAACCTGATGCACCCCCGCTTTGGCCTGGAGCGCGAATACGCGGTGCGGGTGCTGGGCGCACTTACCAAGGACGAAAAGGCCATGCTGCTGTCCGGCGTCAAACTCGACGACGGTATGGCCCAGTTTGGCTCGATTGAAGACGGCGGCGGCGAGGGCTCCAACTGCTGGTACCGAGTCACCATTTCCGAAGGCCGCAACCGTGAGGTGCGCCGCATGATGGAGGCCGTGGGCCATGCCGTCAGCCGCCTGATCCGCATCCGCTATGGCGCCATGTTGCTGCCGCGCGGCCTCAAGCGCGGTGCCTGGATGGAACTCGACGACGCCGATATCCGCGGCCTGATGCAGGCCGCCGGTGGCGTGCGCGCTCCCGGCGAACGGGGTGATCAGCCGGCGCGTGAAGGCGCAGCAGGCAATACGCGCGGCAATCGCGGCCCGCGTGGCAACCGCCCGCGCTCGGGCGGACCGCGCGGCAATACCGATACCGGCCCAGGCCGCAATGCCCAGGGTCGAAACGGGGCAGGGCGCAGTGCCCGCCCGGAGCGCTCGGACGACCGACCTAGCGGCAATGCCCAACCCGATCCGATGAAGACCTCGCTGGGCTACATAGGCGCCGACAGTTTTAACCGCCAACGTCAGGATCGCGCGCAGCGCCCGGGCGGCACCGGCGGACCCCGGCGCAGCGGTGGTGGCGGTGGCGGACGTGGGCGGCCGGGCTAAATTCACCGGCTCGCAATGCTAAAATGATAGGCTTTGCCACTCGGGCAAATTACTCAATCCAGATCAGGAATTTTCATGACTATCGAACGCACTCTCTCCATCATCAAGCCTGACGCCGTTGCCAAAAACGTGATCGGTCAAATCTACGCCCGCTTTGAAGCCGCTGGCCTGAAGGTGGTTGCCGCCCGTATGGCGCATCTGTCTCGCCGCGAAGCCGAAGCGTTTTACGCGGTGCACGCAGCCCGTCCCTTCTTCAAGGACCTGGTGGAATTCATGATCTCTGGCCCGGTGATGATCACGGCCCTGGAAGGTGAAAACGCCATCCTGAAGAACCGTGACCTGATGGGCGCTACCGACCCCAAGAAGGCCGACGCCGGCACCATCCGCGCTGACTTCGCTGACAGCATCGACGCCAACGCCGTGCACGGCTCTGACGCTGCGGAGACGGCTGCGGTGGAAATCGCATTCTTCTTCCCCGGCACCGACGTCTTCGCACGCTAATCTGGCTTTTCAATGACGGCCAACCTGCTTGATTACGATCTGGACGGATTGGCTGCTTTTTGCGAGCGGCTGGGTGAGAAGCGTTTTCGCGCCACCCAGTTGTTTCGCTGGATTCATCAAAAAGGCGCGGTCCAATTTGATGACATGACGGATCTGGCCAAGTCCTTGCGCGAAAAGCTCAAGACCACGGCGCATATCCAGGCGCTCACCGTTCTGTCCCAACATATTTCTTCTGATGGCACCATCAAGTGGCTGTTTGACGTGGGCGGCGGCAACGCCATTGAGACGGTATTTATTCCCGAAGACGACAGAGGCACGTTGTGTGTGTCATCCCAGGCCGGTTGTGCCGTGGGTTGCCGCTTCTGTTCCACGGGGCATCAGGGTTTCAGCCGCAATCTGACTGCAGCTGAAATCATTGGACAACTCTGGTTTGCCGAGCATTTCCTGCGCAAGTATCTGGGCGTGGAGGAACGCGTCATCTCCAATGTGGTGATGATGGGCATGGGCGAGCCGCTACAAAACTACCTGCCTGTGGTGCAAAGCCTGCGCGTGATGCTGGACGATCACGGCTATGGCCTGTCACGCCGCCGGGTCACCGTTTCCACCTCGGGTGTGGTGCTCAAAATGGATAGACTGGGCCAGGATTGTGCCGTGGCTTTGGCGGTTTCCCTGCACGCACCCAACGATGCCTTGCGCGATAACCTGGTGCCACTGAATCGGACCTATCCGCTAAAAGAATTGATGGCGGCCTGCCAGCGCTACTTGGAGTTTGCACCGCGCGACTTCATCACCTTCGAATATTGCATGTTGGATGGCGTCAATGACACGCCGGTCCATGCCCAGGAACTGGTGGAGCTGGTCCAGGCCCATGGCAAAAATGGCTGGTGCAAGCTCAACTTGATTCCCTTCAACCCATTTCCCGCCTCCGGACTGAAGCGCTCGAACCACAGCGCCGTGCTGGCGTTTGCACAGGTGCTGAGCGCCGCAGGCATTGTGACCACCGTGCGCAAAACGCGGGGCGACGATATCGATGCCGCATGCGGCCAACTGGCCGGCGATGTGCAGGACCGCACCTCGGTGCTCAAGCGCATGGCCAAGCAGCGCACCATCATGCTGACGCCGGTATCCGAGCCAGCGACGCTGCGAGAACCGGGCACATGAAATTAAGCGGGCGCTTTCAAGTTGCGGCTCTGCTGGCCGCAGGCTTTATGGCCCTGCTGCTGTTGGGCGGCGGTCTGGCAGCTTGCGCGTCCGGTGCCACGTCTGCTTCCGCCAGTCCACCGACCTATACCGAGTCGGACGAGCCTGAGAGCCGCAAGCGCGCCACCAACCGCCTCAAACTCGCGGTCCTGTATTTTCAGGACGCCAAGTTGAATTTCGCGTTGGATGAAGTCAAGCAGGCCATAGTCAATGACCCCAATTGGTTTGAGCCCTACGGCATGCGTGGCCTGATCTACCTGCAAACCGGCGAGTTCGCGCTGGCCGAGACCAGCTTTCAAAAGGCCTTGTCTATCAACCCGCAGTCCGCCGACACCATGCACAACTACGGCTTTCTGCTGTGCAAAATGAAGCGTCCCGCCGAGGCCATGAGGTGGTTTGCTGCGGCCCTGGCAGACCCCGGCTATGGCCAGCGCGCCAAGACCTGGAGCGCGCAGGGCAATTGCCAGCTTGCCAATGGCCAGAGCGCTGATGCCGAGGTCAGCTACCTGCATTCCTTTGAACTCGATGCCGGCAATCCGGCCACTGGCTACAGCCTTGCTAGTCTGCTGTTTCAGCGCGGTGAAATGCAGAAGGCGCTGTTCTATGCCCGCCGTGTCAACAACGGTGAGCGCGCGACGGCAGAGTCGCTGTGGCTGGGCATCAAGATCGAACGCAGCCTGGGCAACCGGGACGCACAGTCGCAGCTGGAAGATCAATTGCGCAGGCGCTTTGGCCAATCAAGCCAGGCCCTGGCACTGGAGCGAGGAGCTTTTAATGAGTGAAGATTTGCAGAACCTCGGCCCACCAGTCCAGACGGCCGGTGCGCTGTTGCGCCAGGCAAGGGAATCCACCGGTCTGCATATTGCAGCGCTGGCGGTTGCCATGAAGGTGCCGGTCAAGAAACTGGAGGCGCTAGAGGCGGACCGTCTGGACACGCTGCACGATGCGGTCTTTGTCCGCGCCCTGGCTGCCAGCATGTGCCGCACCCTCAAGATCGACCCGTTGCCGGTGCTGGGTCTGCTGCCAAAGACCGTGGCGCTCCAATTTGAGCGCGATGACCGCGGCATTAACATGCCCTACAGCTCAGGCCTGTTGGCCGGCAATGGTCTCAGGGGGCTATTTGCCAAACCCGCCGTGCTGCTGGTAGCGGCGCTGGTGATAGGGGCATTGGCCGTGATATGGGTTCCGCAATCGGGGGTCACCGAGCGCGCCGCGGAGCTGCTGGCTCAGCCCAAGGTAATGATTCCTGCCAATCCCGCCAGCGCGGCTGCAGCGATTGCAGCACCTGAAGCCGCCACGCCCATGGCTTCCGCCGCAGCGTTGGCAATAGCGCCAGCGGCTTCTGCCAGTGTGGCCGTAGTGGCGCAAGCTGCGCCCGCCTCAGCGCCTGCTTCGGGCGCAGAGGCTGTGGTACTCAAGGCCAGTGGCAGTGCCTGGGTACGGGTCAGCGACAGCCGGGGCGTGGTTCAGTTTGAAAAGACGCTATCCGCTGGCGAAAGTGCTACGGCAGGCGGCGCCATGCCGCTGTCGGTGGTGCTTGGCAATGCGGCTGCGACCGCGGTGATGGTGCATGGGCAAGCTTTTGATCTGGTTGCCGTGACCAAAGACAATGTAGCCCGTTTTGAGGTGAAGTAATGCAAGAACAAAAGGCCATTGAGTTGGCGTCTCCTCGCGTGCGCAGCTCGTTGCGCGCCGACGTGGCATGGGGTAGTCGGGTGGTTTCCATGGGTGCTGGCGAGCCGGTGCGCGTGCAGTCCATGACCAATACCGATACCGAACAGGCGGTGGAAACGGCGCTGCAGGTCAAGGAGCTGGCGATCGCCGGTTCCGAGATGGTGCGCATCACCGTCAACACGCCGGAGGCGGCCCAGGCCGTGCCCTATATCCGCGAGCAGCTCGACCGCATGGGCATAGACGTGCCCCTGATTGGGGACTTCCATTTCAACGGCCACCGCCTGCTGACCGATTATCCGGAGTGCGCCCAGGCCCTGTCCAAGTACCGCATCAATCCCGGCAATGTGGGCAAGGGCGACAAGCGCGACCGCCAGTTCGGCCAGATGATTGAAGCCGCTGTGCGCTGGAATAAGCCGGTGCGCATTGGTGTCAACTGGGGCAGCCTGGACCAGGAGTTGCTGGCTTCCATGATGGACGAAAACAGTAGGCGCAAACAGCCCTGGGACGCCAAGCCGGTGATGTATGAAGCCTTGATCACCTCGGCCATCGCATCGGCCCAGCGCGCCGTGGAGATGGGACTGCCAGCGCATCAAATTTTGCTGTCCTGCAAGGTCAGCGGTGTGCGCGATCTGGTGGCGGTGTACCGCGAACTGGGCAAGCGCTGCGACTATGCGTTGCACCTGGGCCTGACCGAAGCCGGTATGGGCACCAAGGGCACGGTGGCCTCCAGCACGGCACTCGCCATTTTGTTGCAAGAAGGCATTGGCGACACCATTCGCGTCTCGCTGACCCCTGCACCCGGCGAGTCGCGCACCCAAGAGGTGGTGATTGCCAACGAAATTTTGCAGTCCTTGGGCCTGCGCACCTTTGTGCCCAGCGTCACTGCTTGCCCCGGTTGTGGCCGCACCACCAGCACCACCTTCCAGGAGCTGACCCAGCAGATCGACGATTTTTTGCGCGCGCAGATGCCGGTCTGGCGGGTCCGCTATCCCGGTGTGGAACACCTCAAGGTGGCGGTGATGGGTTGCATTGTGAACGGCCCCGGCGAGAGCAAACACGCCGATATTGGCATCAGCCTGCCGGGCACCGGCGAGGCGCCTGCCGCTCCGGTCTTTATTGACGGTGAAAAGCGCATGACGCTGCGCGGCGAACACATCGCCACCGATTTCCAGAAAGTGGTGGAAGACTATATCGAGCAGCGCTTTGCGGTGGCTGCGACTTCCACTGCGATCGACACCTGAAAACGCATGAACGAAAAAATCACTCCACGCAAAGTGGAAAAGTTGCTGGCCGTCAAAGGCATGAACGACATCCTGCCGCCGGAATCGGCGCGCTGGGAAGCATTGGAGGAGCGGGTGCGCGAGCTGATGCGCCGCTTTGCCTATGAGAATGTGCGCACGCCTATCGTGGAACCCACCGCCCTGTTTGTGCGCGGCCTGGGCGAGGTGACCGACATCGTGGAAAAGGAGATGTACTCCTTTGACGACCGGTTGAACGGCGAGGCGCTGACCCTGCGCCCGGAAAACACCGCCGGTGTGGTGCGTGCCGCCATCGAGCACACGCTCTTGTATAACGGCCCCAAGCGGCTGTACTACATGGGGCCAATGTTCCGCCATGAGCGCCCGCAACGTGGCCGTTACCGCCAGTTCCACCAGATTGGCGCCGAGGCGCTGGGCTTTTCCGGCGGCGAGATCGATGCCGAGCTGATCCTGATGGCGCATGCGCTGTGGCAGGAGCTGGGCCTGACCGACGTGGCGTTGCAGCTCAATAGCCTGGGTCAACCCGATGAGCGCCAGCAGCACCGCGCCGCCTTGATTCAGCACTTTGAAGCCCATCACGATCTGTTGGATGAAGAGGCCAAGCGTCGCCTGCACCTGAACCCGCTTCGCCTGCTGGACAGCAAAAACCCGGCCATGCAGGCGGTGATCGAAGCCGCGCCACGGCTGCTGGATTTTCTGGGCGAAGCCTCCAAGCGCCATTTGCAAAGCGTCACCGACGTGCTGGATGCCTGCGGCGTGGCCTACTCCATCAACCCGCGCCTGGTGCGCGGCATGGACTATTACAACCTCACGGTGTTTGAGTTCGTCACCACCAAGCTGGGCTCGCAGGGCACGATTTGCGCCGGTGGCCGCTACGACTACCTGTTTGAACAGGTGGGCGGCAAGCCCACGCCGGCCGTCGGTTGGGCGATTGGCATGGAACGCGTGCTGGAGCTGCTCAAGGAGCAGGGCACGGCCGATTCCGGCCCCGCGCCCGATGCCTACGCGATTGTTCCGGACGCGGCTTTTCTGTCGACCGTGATGGTTTGCCTGCAGGCCTTGCGCGCCCAAGGGGTGTCGGTTCAGATGCACGCCTCCAGCGCCGAGGGCATGGCCAGCATGAAGTCGCAGTTCAAGCGAGCCGACGCTTCGGGCGCTGCTTACGCCCTGGTGTTTGGTGCCGACGAGATGGCGCAGGGACAGGTCACGGTGAAGGCGCTGCGTGATGCGGGCATCGCACAACTAAGCCATGCGCTATCCTGTGCGGCCGAATGGGCCAAGAGCCTACAATCCAACGCTTAACTCATAAGTTCCATGGCAAATCATCTAGACCTCGAAGAACAAGAACAGCTTGATGAAATCAAGCATTTCTGGAAGCAATACGGCAACGCCATCACCTGGGTTTTGATTGTCGTACTGGGCGCTTTTGCTGCCTGGAATGGCTACCAGTACTGGCAACGCAACCAGGCCGCACAGGCTGCCGCCATGTTCGATGAAATCGAAAAAGTGACGCGCGAGGGCGATGCCGACAAGATTAACCGCGCCTTCAAGGAGATGCAGGAGCGCTTTGCGTCTACCGCCTACGCGCCGCAGGCCGGGCTGCTGGTGGCCAAGACCCTGTACGAGTCTGGTAAGGTCGATCCTGCCAAGGCGGCACTGACCTGGGTGGCGGAAAAATCAAGTGATGCAGGTTATGCCTCGGTGGCACGCTTGCGTCTGGCCGGTGTGTTGATGGACGGCAAGGCCTATGACGAGGCCCTGAAGGTGCTGGACAGCGGCATCACGGAAGAATTTGCTGCGCTGCAGGCGGATCGCCGCGGTGACATCCTGCTGGCTCAAGGCAAGAAGCCCGAAGCCAAGGAGCAATACCTCAAGGCCTTCAAGTTGTTTGACGAGAGTACCGACTACCGCCGTCTGGTGCTGGTCAAACTCAATACCCTTGGCGTGGATCCGATGGTGGCAGACAAGCCTGTCGTCGTGCAAGCCGCCGTTGTAGCGAAGTGAACCAAGTGAAGCAAGTGAAGCAAGTGAAGCACCTTCTGCTGCGTGGAGTCTCGGGACTGCGCTATCCGCTCGCTGCGGCTTTGGCCTTGACCCTGTTGGCCTGTGCCGGGCCCGAGCGACCCAAGCCCGCGCAGCTGGCAGCCAATGTGCCGCTGATCGGTGTGCGTGCCCTCTGGACCGCATCCATTGGGCCGGTAGATTTTCCGCTGGACATGCGTGTGGTGGAGGGCCGCGCCTATGTGGCCAGCGGTGATGGCACGGTGGCTGCGATTGATACGCGCACTGGTGCCGACCTGTGGCGCACCGCACTTGATACGCGCTTGAGTGCCGGCGTCGGCAGCGACGGCCGCTACGCCGCCGTGGTGACCCGCGCCAATGAACTGGTGGTGCTGGATGCTGGCAAACTGGCCTGGCGCCAAAAGCTCAAGGCACTGACGCTGACGGCTCCGCTGGTGGCGGGTGGACGGGTGTTCACCCTCTCCGCCGACCGCAGCGTTTCCTCCTTTGATGCCGCCGATGGCCAACGCCTGTGGCAACAGCAAAAGTCTGCCGATCCGCTGGTACTGGGTCAATCGGGCTTGCTGACGGCCGTGGGCGATACGCTGATCGCAGGAATCGGCGGCAAGGTGGCGGGGCTGAATCCTACCACCGGTGCCACGCGCTGGGAAACTGCGGTGGTGAGCGCACGCGGCACCAATGAAGTGGAACGGCTGGTGGATGTGGTGTCGGGCTTTAGCCGCGACGGTAAGCAGATCTGTGTGCGCGCCTTCCAATACGCCGTGTCCTGTGTCGATGCCAGCAGCGGTCGTGCCCTATGGAGCAAACCGGCCAGCGGCAGCAGCGGCATAACGGGCGATGCCGGCACCGTATTTGGTTCCGAGGCCGATGGCAAGCTCAGCGCCTGGAGCCGCAAGGACGGAGAAAAACTCTGGACGCTGGACCGTTACCGCTTCCGGGTTCTGAGCGCTCCTCTGGTGGCGGGCAACACTCTGATCGTAGGTGACGATGCGGGCAATTTGCACTTCCTGTCCAAGCAAGACGGTGCGCCTCTGAACCGGGTCGTCACCGATGATTCCGGCCTGTCTGTATCGCCCGTGTTGGCCGACAAGACCTTGCTGGTGGTAAGCCGTCGTGGCTCCATCTATGCGTTCAAGCCTGAGTAGGCTGTTTTTAAAGCCTCTATGAAACCCGTTATCGCGCTGGTGGGCCGACCCAATGTCGGCAAGTCCACCCTGTTCAACCGCCTGACCAAGACCCGCGACGCCATCGTAGCGGATTTTGCTGGCTTGACCCGGGATCGCCATTATGGCAATGGCACGCAGGGCAAGCACGACTACATCGTGATTGACACCGGCGGCTTCGAGCCCGACGCCGAAAGCGGCATTTACAAGGAAATGGCCAAGCAGACCCGTCAGGCCGTGGCCGAGGCCGACGTGGTGGTGTTTGTGGTCGATGCGCGTGCCGGTGTGTCCTCGCAAGACCATGACATTGCCAAGTATTTGCGCAAGCTCGGCAAGCCCTGTCTGCTGGTGGCCAACAAGGCCGAAGGCATGACCGAGGGCGTGCAGCTGGGCGAGTTTTTCGAGCTCGGTCTAGGTGAAGTCGTGCCGGTGTCTGCCTCGCACGGCCAAGGCATACGCACCTTGGTAGAGATGGCGCTGGCGCCCTTGAAGCTGCCAGATGAACCCGAAGAAATTGCCGAAGTAGACCCCGGCGTGATCAAGCTGGCGGTGGCTGGCCGACCCAATGTCGGCAAGTCGACGCTGATCAATACCTGGCTGGGCGAAGAACGACTGGTCGCATTTGACCTTCCGGGTACCACGCGCGATGCCATCTCGGTACCGTTTGAGCGCAATGGCCAACGCTTCGAGTTGGTCGATACGGCCGGTTTGCGCCGCAAGGGTCAGGTGTTCGAGGCCATCGAGAAGTTCTCCGTGGTCAAGACGCTGCAGGCCATTGAATCGTCCAGCGTGGTGCTGTTGCTGATCGATGCCACCCAGGGTGTGACCGATCAGGACGCCCATATCGCGGGCTACATTCTGGAGTCTGGCAGGGCGGTGGTGATTGCGGTCAATAAGTGGGATGCGGTGGACGAATACCAGCGCGAGCTGGTCAAGCGTTCACTGGAAACCCGCATGGGCTTTCTCAAGTTTGCCACCGTACACTTTATCTCGGCGCAAAAGCGCCAGGGCCTGGGGCCGCTCTGGGACTCCATCGCCCAAGCCCATCGTTCCGCCAATTGCAAAATGCCCACGCCGGTGCTGACCCGGTTGCTGCTGGAGGCGGTGCAGTTCCAGACCCCCAAGAAGACTGGCATGTACCGGCCCAAGCTGCGCTACGCCCATCAGGGCGGCATGAACCCGCCCATCATCATCATTCACGGCAATTCGCTGGAGCATGTCACCGAGTCCTATAAACGCTTTCTCGAAGGGCGTTTTCGCAAGGAGTTTGATTTGGTGGGAACGCCGCTGCGCATCCAGATGAAGAGCGCGTCCAACCCGTACGCGGACAAGGACTGAGCCCGTTCAGTTGGCTTGCAAGGAATTTGCACAGCCCGGGTCTGAAGTCAGGCGAATTGTGCTATCGTTAGCGCTTATCAATTTTTTCGAACACGGAAAATATCGTGAATAATAAAGGCCAGCTCCTTCAAGACCCCTTCCTCAACGCTTTGCGTAGGGAGCACGTGCCGGTGTCCATTTATTTGGTCAACGGTATCAAGTTGCAGGGTCAAATCGAATCATTTGATCAGTACGTGGTGCTGCTGCGCAACACCGTGACTCAAATGGTTTACAAGCACGCGATCTCTACGATCGTCCCCGGCCGTGCGGTAACCTTCAGTGCCGGCGGCGCCGAAGAGCAGCCTCCTGCAGCCTGATCTGACGGCAGCGCCCGAAACGGACGCTGCGGCGTCGACGCCCATACTTTGACCGCTCCATTGCAGAAAACCCGGGCCGCCACGATTCTGGTGGGTGTCGACCTGGGCCTTCCTCATTTTGATGCAGAGCTGGAAGAGCTGGGCCTGCTAGCGCAGACTGCTGGCATGCAGCCGGTGGCTCGCGTTACTTGCAAGCGCCGTGCGCCGGACGCTGCGCTCTTCATCGGCTCCGGAAAGGCCGACGAAATCAAACTTCTGGCAGCCCAAGTGGGTGCCACCGAAGTGCTGTTTGATCAGTCGCTCAGCCCCGGTCAACAGCGCAACCTGGAGCGACATCTGGAGCTGCCGGTCAATGACCGCACCTTTTTAATTCTGGAAATCTTCGCCCAGCGCGCCCGCAGCCACGAAGGCAAGCTGCAGGTCGAACTGGCCCGCCTGCAATACCTCAGCACGCGCTTGGTGCGGCGTTGGTCGCACCTGGAGCGCCAGAGTGGCGGCATCGGCATGCGCGGCGGCCCGGGCGAGGCGCAGATCGAACTCGACCGACGCATGATTGGTGAAACCATCAAGCGCACCAAGGAGCGGCTCTCCAAGGTCAAGAAGCAGCGCCAAACCCAGCGCCGCCAGCGCGAGCGCCGCGATGCCTTCAATATTTCGCTGATCGGCTATACCAATGCCGGCAAGTCGACCCTGTTTAACGCCTTGGTCAAGGCGCGTGCCTATGCCGCCGACCAGTTGTTTGCCACGCTAGACACGACCACCCGCCAGCTGTATTTGGGCGAGGCCGCACGATCGGTGTCGCTATCGGACACGGTGGGCTTTATCCGCGACCTGCCGCACGGGCTGGTGGACGCATTTCAGGCCACCTTGCAGGAAGCCGTTGATGCGGATCTGCTGCTGCATGTGGTGGATGCGTCCAATCCCGACCATGTGGAGCAGATTGCGCAGGTGCAGCGCGTGCTCAAGGAAATCGGCGCGCAGGACATCCCGCAACTGCTGGTCTTCAACAAGACCGATGCCTTAGATGCCGACCAACAACCTTTGCGTCTGGTGGATGAATACGAAATAGACGGCGTGCAAACCCCCCGGGTTTTTGCCAGTGCCAAGAGCCTCATTGGCTTGCCGGAACTGCGGCACAAGCTGTCTTCGATTGTGAGTGCCGCGGTGCCAGCAGAAGTTGTGGTACCGGATATCCGCCTGGATGACCCTGAAAATGACGGGGCTGCATTGTGATTGGGCACAATCAGCGCTCTGCCAATAAAGTTGAAGCAATGAAATTTCTACACTCCCGGTTGAACTGGGCCCTGCCTTTGCAGGGACTCCAACGTATGTTCGGCATGTTCAATTTGAACGACTCCCGTTGGGGTCGTGGCGATGACAAGGCGGGCGAGTCCACCAAGCCCGTCGATGGCGCGTCCGAGCCGCAAGCACCCAAGCAGCCCACACCCGATCGACGCCCGCAAACTGCCCAGTCCGGCCCACCGGACCTGGACGAGTTGTGGCGCGATTTCAACCGCAAGCTGGGCAGCCTGTTCGGCGGCAAGCCATCGGGCCCACAGGGCGGTGGTAGCACAGGTGGTGGCGGTTTTCAGCCCGATATGAAAAGCGCCGGTGTCGGCGTCGGCCTGATTCTTGGCGTGCTGGCCCTGATCTGGCTGGGCACCGGCTTCTTTATCGTGCAGGAAGGCGAGCAGGCCGTCATTACCCAATTTGGCCGCTACAAGACCACCGTCGGTGCCGGTTTCCAGTGGCGTCTTCCCTATCCGGTGCAACGCCATGAGGTGGTGTCGGTAACGCAAATTCGCTCGGTCGATATCGGCCGTGACACCGTGCTGAAGGCGACTGGCCTGAAAGAGTCGGCCATGCTGACGCAGGACGAAAACATTGTGGACATCAAGTTCGCCGTGCAATACCGCTTGAACGACGCGCGTGCCTTCCTGTTTGAAAGCAAGAACCCGCAAGAGGCCGTGGTGCAGGCCGCCGAAACGGCGGTGCGCGAGGTGATAGGGCGCATGCGCATGGACGCCGCCCTGTCCGAAGAGCGCGACCAAATCGCGCCCCAGGTGCGCAAGCTGATGCAGGACATTCTGGACCGCTACAAGGTCGGCATCGAGGTGGTTGGCATCAATATGCAGCAGGGCGGTGTGCGTCCGCCCGAGCAGGTGCAGGCCTCGTTTGACGATGTGCTCAAGGCCGGTCAGGAACGCGAACGCGCCAAGAACGAGGCCCAGGCCTATGCCAATGATGTGATCCCGCGTGCGGTCGGTTCGGCCTCGCGTCTGAAGGAAGAGTCCGATGCCTACAAGGCCCGCGTGGTGGCCCAGGCCCAGGGCGATGCACAGCGCTTTCGCTCTGTCTTGACCGAATACCAGAAGGCGCCCCAGGTCACGCGAGACCGCATGTACTTAGACTCCATGCAGCAAATTTACAGCAATGTCACCAAGGTCGTCGTCGAATCGCGCCAGGGCTCCAGCCTTTTATATCTGCCGCTGGACAAGCTTTTGCAAAGCAGTAGCAGCCCTGCCCCTGCTGACAGTTCCGCGACGCAAGCTGTCACGGTGCTGCCGCCCCTGGGCAGCGCCAACACCTCGGACGCACGCACGCGTGATGCTGCACGCACCCGTGAACGTGACGTACGCTAGGAGCACCCCATGAACCGTATTGGACTCATTTTTTCCTCCCTGCTGGTGCTGCTCGTGCTGGCCAGCTCCACTCTGTTTGTGGTCGATCAGCGTCAGTTCGGCGTGGTCTATGCCTTGGGTCAGATCAAGGAAGTGATCACCGAGCCCGGCCTGAACATCAAGTTGCCGCCGCCGTTCCAGAACGTCTCCTATATCGACAAGCGCCTGTTGACGCTGGATAGCAGCGATTCCGAGCCCATGCTGACCGCTGAAAAGCAGCGCGTGGTGATCGACTGGTATGTGCGCTGGCGCATCTCCGAACCGACCGAATACATCCGCAATGTCGGCCTGAACGAAGGTGCAGGTGCCAGCCAGATCAACCGCGTGGTACGCAATGCCTTCCAGGAAGAGGTGAACAAGCGCACCGTCAAGGAGCTGCTGTCGCTCAAGCGCGAGGCCCTGATGGCCGCGGTGAAGGCGGAGGTGCTGGCCCAAGTGCGCGGTGAAAAGCCCTGGGGCGTGGATGTGGTGGATGTGCGCATCACCCGCGTCGATTATGTGGAAGCGATTACCGAGTCGGTCTATCGCCGCATGGAGGCCGAACGCAAGCGCGTGGCCAATGAGCTGCGCTCCACGGGTGCGGCCGAGGGCGAGAAGATTCGCGCCGATGCCGACCGCCAGCGCGAGGTGACGATTGCCAATGCCTACCGCGATGCACAGAAGGTCAAGGGAGAGGGTGATGCCGAGGCTGCGCACATCTATGGCGAAGCCTTTGGCAAGGATCCGCAATTTGCCCAGTTCTACCGCAGCCTGGATGCCTACAAGGCCAGCTTCGGCAACAAGAGCGATGTGATGGTGCTGGATCCATCCAACAGCGAGTTCTTCAAGGTGTTCCGCAATGGTGGGTCCGGCGCGAATGTGCCGGGCAAGAAGTAAGCGGTCTGCCGGTGGATAGCGACACCTTGTGGATGGCGCTGGCGCTGGTGCTGGTGATTGAGGGGTTGTTCCCCTTTATCTCCCCGGTTCAGTGGCGCCGCACGTTTTCCAAGTTACTGGAACTCTCGGACGGGCAGATCCGCATGTTCGCTGTGGTCAGCATTTCGGTGGGCTTATTGATGATTTGCTTGCTCGCACCCTGAAAACCGAGCCTGTCGCCGGTAAAATCCCTGTTTTAACAGCCTCCCTCAAATCCATGTCTGCTTGGGTCCTGCCGGATCACATTGCCGATGTGCTGCCTTCCGAGGCTCGCCACATCGAAGAAATACGTCGAGACCTGCTGGACATGGCGCGCTGCTATGGCTATGAGCTGGTCATGCCGCCGCTGTTGGAACATCTCGAGTCGCTGCTTTCGGGCACCGGCGAAGCGCTGGATCTGCAAACCTTTAAACTGGTCGATCAGCTCTCGGGCCGGATGATGGGTCTGCGTGCCGACAGCACGCCCCAGGTGGCTCGCATCGACGCCCATTTGCTGAATCGCCGGGGCGTTGCGCGGCTGTGCTATTGCGGCCCGGTTTTGCATACGCGCCCCGGTGGCCCGCATGCCAGCCGCGAGCCCTTGCAGTTTGGCGCCGAGCTGTATGGCCACTCGGGTCTGGAGGCCGATCTGGAAATCCTCACGCTGGCACTGGACGCTTTGCGCTCGGCCAAGGTGGGACGCCTGACGGTAGACCTGGCCGATGCGCGCATCGTTTCCGCCTTGCTGAATGCCTCGGGTCTGTCCAAGGTCGAACAGGAACAGGTGCATGCCGCACTGGCCGGTAAGGACGCCACCGAGCTCCGCGCCGTCACAAGCGGCTGCAAGCCCGAGATCGCGGCCGCCATTCAGAGTCTGGTCGAACTGTATGGCGACGGCTCGGTGCTGGAGCAGGCCGCCACCTTATTGCCGGCGCTGCCCGAGGTGCAACTGGCCTTGAGTGAACTGAAGTGGCTTGCCAGCCACATTGAGAGCGCTTTTGACGACGTGGCTGTCAGCTTTGACTTGGCCGATCTGCGTGGCTATGCCTATTACACCGGCGTGCGTTTTTCCATGTATGCGCCCGATGCCCATGACGCGCTGGCCCGTGGTGGCCGCTATGACGAGGTCGGCTCGGTGTTTGGGCGCAAGCGTCCGGCCGTGGGCTTTAGCCTGGACGTCAAGGAGCTCGCGAGTGCCGCCCAACTGCGGCCGCTGCGCGCGGCGATACGCGCACCCTGGGCCGAGGACGGCCCACTGCGCATGGCGATTGCTTCCTTGCGCCAGCAGGGCGAGACGGTGGTCTGTGTCCTGCCCGGACACGAAAGCGAAGTAGACGAATTCCATTGCGACCGCGAGCTGATTGAGCTGGGCGGGCAGTGGGTTGTGACAGCAATTTGAGAACGCAGCAATGAATACAACCAAAGGTAGAAATGTGGTCGTCGTCGGTACCCAGTGGGGCGACGAGGGCAAGGGCAAGTTGGTCGACTGGCTCACCGAAAGCGCCCAGGGCGTGGTGCGCTTTCAGGGCGGCCATAACGCAGGACACACGCTGGTGATCAACGGCGTCAAGACCGCCTTGCACCTGATCCCCAGCGGCATCATGCGCCCGGGCGTCAAGTGCTACATCGGCAACGGTGTGGTGCTTTCAGCTGCCAAGCTGTTTGAGGAAATCGAAGGCCTGGAAAAAGCCGGTGTCCATGTGCGCGACCGCCTGCGCGTGAGCGAAGCCTGCCCGCTGATTCTGGCATTTCACGTCGCCTTGGATCTGGCCCGCGAAGTGGCGCGCGAAAAGGGCGGCAGCGCCAAGATCGGCACCACCGGGCGCGGCATCGGTCCGGCCTACGAAGACAAGATTGCGCGGCGTGCCCTGCGCGTGCAAGACCTCAAGCACCCCGAGCGCTTTGCCGCCAAACTGCGCGAGCTGCTGGACCTGCACAACCATGTGCTGACCACTTACCTGGGCTCCGAGGCCTTTGACTTTGGCGAACAGCTGGCACCTTTTATGGAAAACGGCCGCGTGCTGTTCGAGCCGGTGTTTGCCCAGGCCATGCACCATTCCGAGCTGCTCAAGCCCATGATTGCCGACGTCTCGCGCGAGCTCAACGAGGCCCATTTGCACGGCGCCAACCTGCTGTTTGAAGGCGCGCAAGGCACGCTCTTGGACGTGGACCACGGCACCTACCCCTATGTCACCTCCAGCAACTGCGTGGCCGGCAATGCCGCTGCCGGTTCCGGCGTCGGTCCCGGCATGCTGCATTACGTGCTGGGCATTACCAAGGCCTATTGCACCCGCGTGGGTGGCGGCCCGTTCCCTACCGAGCTGGACTGGGAAGTGCCCGGCACCCCCGGCTACCACATGAGCACCATTGGCGCTGAAAAGGGCGTCACCACTGGACGTTCGCGCCGCTGCGGCTGGTTTGATGCTGCGCTGCTCAAGCGTTCGGCCCAGGTCAATGGCCTGTCGGGTCTGTGCATCACCAAGCTCGATGTGCTGGATGGCCTGAAGGAGCTGATGCTCTGCACCGGCTACGAGATGGATGGCGAGACAATAGACATCCTGCCCATGGGCGCCGACGACATCGAGCGCTGCAAGCCGATTTACGAGGTCATGGAAGGCTGGAGCGACAGCACCGTGGGTGTCACCCAGTACGATAAGCTGCCGGTGTCCGCACGCCTGTATTTGCAGCGCATCGAACAGGTCACCGGCGTGCCGATTCACATGGTCTCCACCAGTCCGGACCGCGACCACACCATCATGATGCGCCACCCCTATTTGGCCGACTGAGCCGTGGGCGAATTCCGCAACCGCATCCAATCACCAACCTACAGGAGCCAACACGATGTTGACTGAAGACGGCAAGCACCTTTATGTGAGCTACGACGAGTACCACAACCTGATTGAAAAGCTGGCGATCAAGATTTTCCAGTCGGGCTGGGAGTTCGACACCATCCTGTGTCTGGCGCGTGGCGGCATGCGCCCCGGCGACATTCTTTCGCGCGTGTTTGACAAGCCGCTGGCCATCATGTCTACCAGCTCTTACCGCTCCAACGCCGGCACGCAGCAGGAAAACCTGGACATCGCCCACTACATCACCACGCCCAAGGGCGAGATCGCAGGGCGCGTTCTGCTGGTCGATGATCTGGCCGACTCCGGTGTCACGCTCAACGCGGTGATCCACCAGCTCAAGAACAACTACGCGCCGATTACCGAACTGCGCAGCGCCGTGATCTGGACCAAGGCCTTGTCCAAGTTCACGCCGGATTACCAGGTGGAATGTTTGCCCACCAATCCCTGGATCCACCAGCCCTTCGAGAGCTACGACTCCCTGCGTCCGCAACAGCTGATCGAAAAGTGGAGTGTATAAACGGAGCCCCCACGCTCCGCCGCTGCGCGGGTCGCTGCCCCCTCAAGGGGCTAATTCCCCTTGGGGCGGCCCGGCGGGGAATTGTTAACTCTCTTCGAGTGTCCATATGTCGCACCAAGTTACCGAGCTGATTCACCACGCCTACGTTCCGCCTGAGGGCTTTGTGGCGCCGCAACCTGGGGTGTTCAAGGCCTCGACCGTGATCTTTCCGACGGTTGCCGCCATGCGCAGCCGCGAGTGGAAGGACAAGTCGGCCTATACCTATGGCCTGCACGGAACGCCCACCTCCTACCAACTGGAGGAGCGTCTGTGTACCTTGGAGGGCGCGTTGCAATGCCTGCTGGTGCCCAGCGGCCTGGCGGCCCTTTCGCTGGTGGCGCTGTCGCTGCTGAAGTCCGGCGACGAGGTTCTGCTACCCGACAACTCCTACGGTCCCAACAAGGCCCTGGTCGAGGGCGAACTGATGCACTGGGGCATTACGCACCAGTATTACGACCCTATGGACCCGCAGGATCTGGAGGCCCAGATTTGCAGCCGCACCAAGCTGGTCTGGTTGGAGGCTGCTGGTTCGGTGACGCTGGAGTTTCCCGATCTGTTGGCTCTGGTGCGCATTTGCAAAGCGCGCAAGGTGCTGACCGCACTGGACAATACCTGGGGCGCCGGTCTGGCCTTTAAGCCCTTTGACCTATTGCCCAACGAATCACCGGCCTTGGGTGTAGACCTATCGGCCCATGCCCTGACCAAATACCCCAGCGGCGGCGGCGATGTGCTGATGGGCAGCGTCACCACCCGCGATGCAGGCTTGCACCTGCGCCTCAAGCTCACCCATATGCGCCTGGGCCTGGGCGTGGGCATGAACGATGTGGAGGCGATTCTGCGCTCCCTGCCCAGCATGGCGCTGCGCTACCGGGCCCACGATGAATCTACCAGGGTTCTGGCTTTGTGGGCCGACAGCCAGCCCGAGTTTGTGCAGGTGCTGCATCCGGCCTTGCCCGGCTCACCCGGTCACGCCCACTGGAAGGACTTGTGCGTGCACACCTTCGGAGGTGCTGCCTGCCTGTTCAGCGTGATTCTGGACGAACGATTCAGCCGGGATCAAACCGACGCTTTTTGCGATGCGCTCAAGCTCTTCAAGCTGGGTTACAGCTGGGCTGGGCCCATCAGCCTGGTCGTGCCCTACGAACTGCAGTCCATGCGCACGGTCTGGCCCGCGCATATCGAAAAAGGCACGCTGGTGCGCTTCTCGGTGGGACTGGAAGCGGTGCAGGATTTGCAGCTGGACCTGGAGCATGCGCTGCGCGTGTTGCGGTAGTTGGCGCTTTGGATATTTTTGGCTTGGTGTTTTCCTGAATAGGCAGGGCACTTGACTCAGGTTAATCTGGGTCATGAGTTCACTCCCTGACTACGAAGCGCCTCCACCCTATGTTCCGCCGCCGTCCGATGCGCCTTCCAAGACCATAGTCGCCCTGGGTTTTTTCGCCCCGTTCCAGTGGTTGCGTGCCGGCTGGGCAGACATGCGTGAACATCCGTGCATCAGCGGTTTTTACGGCCTGGCCTTCTGGTTGATGGCGGTGGTGCTGGGCGCAGTGTTTCGCACCAGCCCTGAATACACGATGACGATTGCCTCCGGTTGCCTGTTGGTTGGCCCGTTTCTGGCCATGGGCCTGTACGAGGTGAGCCGGCGCCGCGAGGCCGGGCTGCAAGCCGATCTGTCGTCCTCGCTGACCTGCTGGGCCAGCCACATCAAAAGCATGGGCATGTTGGTGCTGGTGCTGATCGTGATGGAACTGCTTTGGGGGCGCTCGTCGCTGGTGGTGTTTGCGGTTTTTTTCAATACCGGCATGCCCTCGACCAGTGGCGTGATGGATGCCATCTTCAACCCCCAGAACTGGGAATTCGTGGCTGCCTATGCCATTGTGGGCAGCGCCTTTGCGGTGCTGGTGTTTTCCATATCCGCAGTCTCGATTCCCATGATCCTGGACCGCGATACCGATGCCATTTCGGCGGCCATCACCAGTCTGGAGGTAATGTTCCACAACACCGCCGTGATGCTCTTGTGGGGGGGGCTGATCGCTGGTCTGATCGCTGTTTCCCTGGCTCTGCCCTGGGGGCTGGGTCTGCTGGTTGCCGGGCCCTTGCTGGGCCACGGCAGCTGGTACGCCTACCGCGGCACGGTGCGTTGGCCGCAGGATGTTACAGTCCCATGAATTAACGAAAGCAAATCTTGGCAACTCCCAATTACGGATACGAAAAACGTCAGAAAGAACTGGCTAAAAAGAAGAAGAAAGAAGAAAAGCTCAAGGCCAAGTCTGAACGCAAAACGGTCGATGGCGTAGAGGTCGATTCGAACGAGCCTGATGCCGATGCGACAGAGACCACCAATGCCGCCGCACCGGCGGCCGACAGCGCCCAGAGCTAAAAACTACCTTAGCAATTTTTTAATGCTGGGCCACAGCGTATTCAGGATGATGGGATGCGCCTGAGCCAGCGGGTGGATGCGGTCGGCCTGAAACATCGTGGCCGCATTCGGTCCGTCTGCCACACCCTTGAGCAAGAAGGGCACTAGCGCCACCTGCTGCTCTTTGGCGACCTGGCTGAAACTGTCGGCAAACTGATTGGCATAGGCTTGTCCGTAATTGGGCGGCACTTGCATGCCCAATAGCAGCACCTTGGCACCCGCTGCCTTGGCAGCGACCGTCATGGCCTGCAGGTTGTCCTGCGTCATGGCCAGGGGCAGACCGCGCAGGGCGTCGTTGCCGCCCAATTCGATCATCACCAGGTCTGGCTTGTGAAGAGCCAACAGGGCCGGCAATCGGCTGCGCCCACCCGACGTGGTGTCGCCGCTGATGCTGGCGTTGATGGCGTGGGCGGCTATTTTTTCCTGGTCCAGGCGTGCCTGCAGCAAGGCCACCCAGCCCTGTCCGCGTTGCAGGCCGTATTCAGCGCTCAGGGAGTCACCCAAGATCAGAATGCTGGCAGGGCGCGGGGTGGCGGCCCGCGCCAGGGATATCCCTGTCAGCAGGCTCAGGGCCATAAGCAGGCTAAAGTGTCGGCGAACCATTGGGAACTTCATGTCAGATACCATTATTTCCGTAGAGCATGTTTTTAAAAGCGTGACCGATTCCACCGGTACGCTGGAGATCCTGTCCGATATCGATTTTGCACTCAAGCGCCAGGAGACGGTGTCGATTGTGGGCGCATCCGGCTCCGGCAAAAGTACCTTGCTGTCCATCATGGCCGGTTTGGACACGCCCTCCAGCGGCACCGTGCGTTTGGCCGGGGTGGACCTGTTTGCCATCGACGAAGATGGCCGCGCCGCACTGCGGGCTCGTCAGGTCGGCTTTGTGTTTCAGAGCTTTCAGCTCTTGGGCAGCCTGACCGCCTTGGAAAATGTGATGCTGCCACTCGAACTCGATGGCCGCAAGGATGCGCGCAAGGCCGCCAGCGCCATGCTGGAGCGTGTCGGCCTATCGCAGCGCGTCAATGCCTACCCCAGGGTGCTTAGCGGCGGCGAGCAGCAGCGCGTGGCCCTGGCGCGTGCCTTTGTGGTTCACCCGGCGGTTCTGCTGGCCGATGAGCCCACCGGAAGCCTGGACTTTGCCACCGGCGAAAAAATTATGGAGCTGATGTTTGACCTGAATCGCGAGCAGGGCACCACCCTGGTTCTGGTGACGCACGACCGCGCGATTGCCGCGCGCTGCAATCGCAGCATCACCATCGAGGCGGGCAGGGTGCTGGACGAGGTCCTGGCGGCAACTGCTTAGCGTCGATAATCAGGCCATGTCATCTTCCAAAGTTCTTTTCGGCTTTCATGCCGTGGGCGTGCGCCTGAAAACCGCGCCGAAATCCGTCATCGAAATTTTTTACGAGCCGACCCGGCGCGATGCCCGCATGCGACAGTTTATCGACAAGGTCAACGAAAGCGGCGTGCGTCTCGTGGAGGCCGATGGATTGCGTCTGTCCAAGCTGGCCGGCAACCATGGCCACCAGGGTGTGGTGGCAAGGGTCCAGGAGCTCAAGCAGGTGCATTCGCTGGACGAATTGCTGGAAAACCTGGAAGCCGCCAATGCCGAACTGCCACCGGCCGATCGCACACCGCCCCTGATTTTGGTGTTGGATGGTGTCACCGATCCGCACAATCTGGGCGCCTGCCTGCGCGTGGCCGACGGTGCCGGAGCCCATGCGGTGATTGCCCCCAAGGACCATGCGGCGGGCATAAACGCGACCGTGGCCAAGGTGGCCAGCGGCGCCGCCGAGACCATTCCCTACTTTATGGTCACCAACCTGGCGCGCACCCTGGGCGAGCTCAAGGAGCGCAACATCTGGGTGATTGGCACCAGCGACCAGGCCACGCAGACCCTATACCAGGCCGATCTGAAGGGCCCTGTGGCCCTGGTGCTGGGCGCCGAGGGTGATGGCATGCGCCAGCTCACCGCCAAGACCTGTGACCAACTGGTCAGCATCCCCATGCTGGGCGCGGTGGAAAGCCTGAACGTCTCGGTGGCCAGCGGCATTTGCCTGTATGAGGCCGTGCGCCAGCGCAGCCACTAGTTGCCGGTAACACTGCCCGGTTGCCGCGACAAGGGCGCTGGGCTATTCAGTCGGGTCGTGACAAGCCGTTGCCAGAAGCCAATTGCGGTTCGGCTACATCCATCTCGTCGCTGAGCACGCGGGCCGCTTCAAATAGAAAAATATCCTTGGCATCCTTGCGCACCTTTTCGACCGAGAGCGACTTTGCAAGGCTTCGCTCGTTTACCTGCAGTCCATCATCACGGTCGGCGTTGACATCCTCGGGCAAGGGCCTTGTCTGATCGGCTGCCTTGCGGGATGCCAGCAAAGCCTCTTGCGCGTCGCGCGCCTTGCGCCTATCTGCCTCATTCAGGGAAACTACGTTTTTCACGCGCTCGCGTTTGAGTTTCGCGATATCCGCATATAGGTTTTTCAAGTCTGCATCGGCATGGGCTCGGGCTTCGTGCTTGGTCAACAGGGTCGGGAGGATGGACCGCAGGTCGCCGAGTGGCGCGTAGTCTGCGGGCTTTATTTGTGTCCATGGCAGTGCATTGCCAAAGCTGGCCTCTCCAAAGTTTCCTTCTTCGGTGCCGCCTTGCAAGGGGATGTCCGGCAGCACGCCGCGCAATTGGGTGGTGCCTCCATTGATACGGAAGAACTGTGCCACGGTCATCTTCAACTCGCCAAAGCGTGGTTTCTCATTCTTGGCGATCTGGTCCAGATTGACCATGGTCTGAACCGTGCCCTTGCCGTAGCTTGGGTCGCCAATGATCAGTGCCCGGCCATAGTCCTGCATCGCTGCGGCAAAAATTTCGGACGCCGAGGCCGAGCCCCGGTTGATCAGAATACCGAGCGGCCCATTCCATGCGAGCTTGGAATGTGCATCCTGTTCCACCGAGACGCTGCCGTTTGCCCTGCGTTGCTGGACCACCGGGCCGTCGCCCACAAATAGGCTGCTCAGCTCCACCGCCTCGGTTAGCGACCCGCCGCCGTTGTTGCGCAGGTCGACCAGCAGGCTATCGACATGCTGCTTTTTCAGGGCTTCCAGCAGTTTGCCCACATCGCGGGTGGCGCTGCTGTAATCCTTCTTGCCGGCCTGCTTGGCCGCAAAGTCTTCGTAGAACGAGGGCAGTGTGATGACGCCGATGCGGTGCGTGGCAGCACCATCCGAGATCGATTCAATAGACGACTTGGCGGCCTGCTCGTTCAGGTGTACCGGCTTGCGTACCAGAGTCACCAGCTTATGCGCTGCGTCCGGTCCTGCCTGTGTCGGAAGAATATCAAGCCTCACGATGGAGTCGGTCGGGCCTCGAATCAAGTCTACGGCGTCGTCTTGTCTCCAGCCAAGAATATCCACCATGGGGCCGGTCTCGCCTTGTGCCACGCCGACAATGCGGTCGCCCACCTGCAACTGACCCGACAGGATCGCAGGTCCTCCAGCAATCAGATCCCTGATGATGGTGTAGTCCTCTGACTCGGCCAGGCTGGCACCTATGCCCGTCAGGGACAAGCGCATCGATATGTCAAACTCCTCTGCAGCCCTGGGAACCATGTAGTTGGTGTGGGGGTCGATGGACATGGTGTAGGCGTTCATGAAGGTCTGGAACGCGTCCTCACTTTGGGTCTTGGACACGCGCTGCATGGCATGTGTATAGCGCTTGTCCAGTATCCCTGCAATGCTTGCGCTGTCCTTTCCTGCAATTTTGAGCCTCAGCCAGTCATTCTTGACCCGCCTGCGCCACAGGTCGCGCATGTCCGCGTCGCTTTGCGGCCAGGGCAACTTATCCCGTGTCAGCTCCAGCTCTTCATGCGCTTGAAAGTCCATCCCCTGCTTCAGCAGCGTTCTTGCATACGCGAAGCGCTCCAGCAGCCTCTGCTGGTACACGTTGAAGATGGAAAACGGCAGGCTCAGATCCTCCTTCAGGATCGCGCTTCCAAGTTGGCCCCGCTGCGAAGCAAAGCGGTCGATGTCGGCTTGCACAAAGAAATACTTCTCGCCGTCCAGGGCCTTGAAATACTGGTCAAAAATTTTCCCGGACAGAGCCTGGTCCAGCGGCGTCGCCTTGTAGTGGTAGCGCGAAAGGACCTCGGCGGCCAGATGTGCGGCCTGCGCCTCATAGCGCTCTGGTTTGATCTCTGGTGGGAGTTGCAATCCGGTATCGAGCGCAGCGCCTTGTGCAAGCGTGGCCAATCCCAGCGTCCAAACCAACCACAACAGTTTTTGCCTCAATTTCATGCTCACGCTCGCTGCCTTTGATGTGACTGCCATGATGGCAATCTGAAGCGCCCCAGTATGGGCCGAACTCGTAACGGGCTGCTTCCGGTGGATGAAGATTTAGTAAAGTTGAAGCCTGGTGGTATCTTCGCTGCATGTCAAGCCCGTTGCATCGCTTTCTCCCGCACTGGCCGGATTGGCGCGATCGATGGCAGCGCCTGGCCTGGCTTTCAATGATTCTATGGTCGGTTCTCGCGGGTCTGATTGGCGCTTTTGCCACAGAATCGTTCCGCCTGTCGATGTATTGGGGTGATCGCGTTTTGCTGGGGCAGGGCGGAAGCCTGGTGGCACTGGCGCGCAGTCTGCCTCCGCTGCTGCGCGTGCTGGCACCGGCACTGGGTGGCGTGTTAGCCGGTCTGCTGTTGCTGTGGGTAAACCGATTCACGGTGGCCGGCAGCAAGACCGACTATATGGATGCCAGCACCATGGGGGACGGGCGTATACCGATTGCCTGCGCCTGTTGGCTTGCCCCTGCGCCTGGGGCTGGGCGGACTGGTGGTGGGACTGGTTTCCTGGGTCTGGCCCCAGGCGACTTCGGCTCCTTTCGCCTATGGCATTGTCGGCATGGGTGCATTCCTGGCCGGTTCCACACAGGCGCCCTTGATGGCCGTCCTGATGCTGTTTGAAATGACCCTGAGTTACCAGGTGATGTTGCCCTTGATGTTGAGCTGTGTGATGGCCTATTTTGTGGCGCGCGCCACCAATGCCGGCTCCATGTATGACATCACGCTGCGCAGACTGGCCCAGAGTGACGAACGCCAGCGACTACGCAAGCAACTGGTACGCGACCTCATACAGCCAGCAGCCACTGTCGTGGCCTTGGACGCCGACCTGGATTGCATGGCCCGGCTGTTTGCGCTGCATCCGGTGAAGTACCTGTATGTGGTCGATGCCCAGGGCCGTTACCAAGGCGTGGTGCCACTGCGCAAACTCAGTGCCGCTGAAGCCGAGAGTGGACTGCAGGGTCACAGCGCATCGGATTTTCTGAGTCAGGAAATTCAGCCACTGACGAGTGACATGGCACTGGACACTGCCTTGCGGTGCTTTATGGCACACCCGGGTGAGCGTTTGCCGGTGGTCCAATCGTTGGCCTTGCCCCGTTTGATAGGGGTAGTGAAGAAAAGTGCCTTGCTGCAGACCTTTGTGCGCTTGAGTGTGTGATGGCGTAGCCCCGCGGGGTGGATGAATTTTTCAACAAGCTGGTGCGTGCCACTCAAGGATATGAAATATGCTGAACGTGAATCTAGGTCCCTTTGCTGTGCAAGTCAGCCACTTGCTTGGCTTGCTGTCCTTGTTGGTGGCGGCCGGTGTTGGACATCTGGTCGGACGGGCTCAGAAAACGGGCATAGTCAAGGTCTTGGTGGACATGGTCTTGGTCGCCATGCTGGTGGCCCGCTTGGTATTTGTTGCAATCTGGTTTGACACCTATCGCCAAGCACCCTGGTCCATTTTTGATATCCGTGACGGTGGCTTTACGCCCTGGGCAGGATTGCTTGCCGGTCTGCTGGTGGCCGTGATGCGCGCTAGCAAGAGCCCGCCATTGCGCAAACCGCTGAGTCTGGGCCTGATAGCGGGAGTGCTGGCATGGGACATGTCGGGTGCGTCCGGAATGATCGGCCTACACACCTTGCCCACGCTTGGCTTTACGACGCTAGCGGGAGAGTCAACGCATCTGGCTGCCTTGTCTCAGGGCAAGCCCATAGTGGTCAATCTGTGGGCCACATGGTGCCCTCCCTGCCGCAGCGAAATGCCGGTTCTTGCCGCCGCGCAAAAACAGGAAACCGGGGTGCGTTTTGTCTTCGTCAATCAGGGCGAGGACAGGGCTGTGGTCCAGCACTATCTCCGGTCTACCGGGTTCGAACTGGCCAACGTGCTGATCGATCCGAGCGCCGGCCTTGGTCACGAAATTGGCTCCAGTGCGCTGCCGACAACGCTTTTCTATGACAGCGCCGGACAGCTCATCGACACCCATCTGGGTGCGCTCTCGGCCGCCTCGCTCACGAGTCACTTGGCATCTCTGCTTGCCCTCAAAAATCCTTCCGCCAAGAAATAGACGGACCATGCTTGCGACGCCATGTCGGGCACCTTCGGCAACGAGAAATTGACGACCCGGGCTTTGAAGGGTTTGCGGGCATGCGGAAATGACACGCTCTGGCCTAGTGCGCAGACTTAAGCAGGCCTTAATACGAGTTCTCCGTCACGAAACAGACACATGTAAATACTAACTTTTGGATTCCCTAAATCCGTGGGCATAACCGATGCTAGGGCAAACCCCTGGTTGCAATAATACTCTGTGGGGTATATGCTTCGTTTTGGAAGATTCGAAGCACGCAACGAGGAGACACGATATGGCGAGAATAGTAGTTCTGGGAGCCGGCATCGCCGGCCACACAGCGGCTAGGCATCTGCATTTATGGCTAGCCAAAGAACACGAGATCGTCGTCATCTCACCGAATCCCAAGTGGAATTGGATTCCCTCCAACATCTGGGTGGGCGTGGGGCAGTTGACCGAGAAAGATGTCACTTTCGATCTTGCGGAAATCTACAAAAAAACACGCATTGACTTTCATCAGGCCAAGGGCCTGTCAATTCATCCCGAGGGCAATGTGGCCAGCGCCCGCCCTTACGTCACCGTGGAGTCCACATCACCAGGGTCGGAAGGTCAGCTTGAAAACATCGACTACGATTACCTGATCAATGCCACCGGACCCAAGCTGAATTTTGGCGCAACTGAAGGGCTGGGCCCTGAGCACGGTCATACCGTGTCCGTATGTACTGCCGGTCACGCCAAAGAGGCCAATGACCAGCTTCAGGCCATTGTGGACTCACTCCAACGGGGCGAGAAGAAAACCATTGTGATCGGAACCGGTCACGGTACCTGCACCTGCCAGGGCGCAGCCTTTGAATACATCTACAACGTAGACCATATCCTTCGAGAAGCAGGCGTGCGTCATAACGCCCGCATCGTGTGGCTCAGCAATGAATTCGAATTAGGTGATTTCGGCATGGGCGGCGTTCATATCCAGCGCGGCGGTTACATCACCAACGGGAAGACTTTCGCCGAATCCTTGATGGTTGAACGAGGCATCGAATGGATTATTCGTGCGCATGTGAGAAAGGTAGAAGCGGGCAAGATTCATTACGAAACGCTGGATGGAATTTTCCATGAGCTGGATTTTGATTTTTCGATGCTCATTCCACCATTTAGTGGCGTTGGACTGAAAGCCTTCGACAAGGAGGATAAGGACATCAGCTCTCAGATATTTGCTGCCAGTGGTTTCATGAAAGTCGACGCGGATTACACGGCAAGGCCGTATGCAGAATGGAGCGCCAATGACTGGCCGCAGACCTATCAAAATCCCACGTATGGGAACCTCTTTGCCATTGGAATTGCATTTGCCCCACCGCACCTGATCAGCAAGCCCATGCAAAGTGCCAATGGCACTCCCATAAACCCAGCACCGCCGAGAACGGGAATGCCTTCGGCTGCCATGGCGATTGCAGTTGCAAAAAGCATCAGGGACATGATTGCCGGCGCGAAGAAGCCCACCCACACAGCCTCTATGGCCAAGATGGGCGCCGCCTGTGTGGCTTCAACCGGCGCACATTTTTTCAGGGGCTCTGCGGCCACCATGACGGTTTACCCGATAGTGCCTGACTATGAAAAGTATCCGGAATACGGCCGCGACTTAGAACTCACCTTTGGTGAAATAGGACTTGCAGGGCATTGGATGAAAACGCTGCTCCACCATACCTTTATCTATCAAGCACGCATGTTCCCCGGCTGGCGACTGCTTCCAGACTAACCAGGTTTCAATGTCACCAAAGGATCAACCATGAGCAAGCCCGTCAATAAAGAGCCCTATCAGCAAGCTTATTACCCACCCGTTCCCACGGGAATTACATGCCACATGCGAAGCAATGTCATCTGGCAAATTTTCAGATTTTTCGTCATCAACCTGAAAATGTTGAAGCTCATGAGGAAGTCTCACTAGCGCCCCTGTGTTCAAAATGCTGAACATCCATCTCTATGGCATGGACTTCAGCTTGCGATACAGAGAACGCGTGCTGATTCCCAACTGGCGTGCCAGTTCGCTCCGACTGCCTGAGTGCTGGGCAACCAGTTGGGCCAGTGCAGCACGCTCCGCATCCTTTAGCTTGGCCTGACTGGGAGCTTCAGAACGCACGGCTTGGCCGAGCTCTCCAGACTTCTTTGCGGGCAAGGAAATTCCCCCGACCCTCAGGGCACGTTCGAGATGGCTGCTTTCCAATACATCGCTATCGCACAGCAGTGAGGCCCGCTCAAGCATATTGCGCAGTTCGCGCACATTTCCAGGAAAGCGTTGCACCTGCAGCAAGTGCTGCGCGGAGGCGCTCAGGGACAGCTTACGTTGGGGACTCATGCGCTTCAATAGTGCCGAACTCAATAAGGGAATATCGTCTCTGCGCTCGCGCAGTGCCGGTAGGTAAATGGGAAAGGTGCTCAGGCGGTAATACAAGTCCTCGCGGAATGTGCCATCGGCCACCATCTGGCCTAAATCCCTGTGGGTCGCCGAAACAACGCGAATATCCGCGTGGCGCAGCTCGGTGCTTCCCACTCTGCGGTAGGTACCGGATTCGAGCAGGCGCAGCAGTTTGACCTGAATGGTCAGCGGAATATCACCCACCTCGTCCAGAAACAAGGTCCCGCCGCTGGCTGCCTCCACCAGTCCGCCGCGCGCGGTAGCGGCCCCGGTGAATGCACCGCGTTCATGGCCAAACAATTCGGATTCAAACAGATTTTCCGGCATGCTGGCACAGTCCACGGCCACCAGTGGACGGTGCGCGCGCGCACTTGATGCGTGTACCGCTTGTGCCACCAGCTCCTTACCGGTGCCAGACTCTCCCAGCAGCAGCACGGTGGCCATGGAGGGTGCCACACGCGCCACCAGGGCCAGCATTTCCCGAAATACAGGTGATCTTCCGATGAGTCCTTTGCCCGCCGATCGCTCCTGCGTCACCCGCAAGGGCTCCATCTTTTCCACGTAATAGGCTTGCTTACCAGCGGCATCGGCAATCGGAGTCAGCTCGATCTGTATGTACTCCTCACCCTTGGCTGTGTGGTGCAGATGCATGACGCGTTCGCGTTGCCCGGATGCACGCGCCTGGGCCAGTGGGCAGGACTCTCCAGCCTGGTCACAGGGCATGCTGAAGTGATGGGACACCTCATAGCAGGTCCGTCCCACCACGCTTTGTGACTGGCTGAATTGCTGGCGGTATGCGGAATTGGCTGCCAGGATGCGATAGTTCGCATCAAACAATATGTGGGGTTCGCTTAAGCCCTCCAGGAAGGACATCAACTCCGGCAGTGGCTTCACGAGAATCCTTTTTGGGGCGGTCATCAGCTTATGCCATCTACGGCATAGGGTGCCAATTATGGCAGCTTCCTTCTTGTCACTTTGTTTCGCTGGCCACCCGTCTGTGGCTCCAAGCCCATGAATTCATTGACCTTTCCCCCCACTTGGTTCATGGCACGGTTCTTGATTGAAAATACTGGCATATGTATTGACCGTCATGAACTTTTCCGACAAATCCCTGCTCAACAAACTGGCTGTGATGCTGGTTTTCAAGCTCGCCATCCTAGTGGCGCTGTGGTGGGTGTTTGTGCGGGAACAGCGCGTGACCGTCGATGACAGCGGCGTTGCCGCTCAACTTTTGCACCCCGCAATTGCTGCTACACAAGGAACAAATAAATGATTTCGGAACAACTGGTAGATCTGTCGCGGTTGCAGTTTGCCGCCACAGCGCTGTACCACTTTCTCTTTGTGCCACTCACCATCGGCATGGTGTGGATGTTGGTGATCATGGAGAGCGTCTATTTAATGACGGGCAATGTGATCTGGAAAGACATGACGCGCTTCTGGGGCAAGCTCTTTGGCATCAATTTTGCATTGGGCGTCACCACCGGCATCACGCTGGAATTCCAGTTCGGCACCAACTGGGCCTATTACTCGCATTACGTGGGAGACATCTTTGGCGCACCCCTGGCCATCGAAGGGCTGATGGCCTTCTTCCTGGAATCGACCATGATTGGCCTGTTCTTCTTTGGCTGGGACCGGCTTAGCAAACCCCAGCATTTACTGGTCACCCTGCTGATGGCCGTGGGCACCAATCTGTCGGCGCTGTGGATTCTGATTGCCAATGGTTGGATGCAAAACCCAGTGGGTGCGGAGTTCAGCTACCAGACCATGCGCATGGAGATGACCGATTTCTGGGCCGTGCTGTTCAACCCCGACGCACAGGCCAAGTTTGTGCACACGGTGTCGGCCGGCTATGCCACCGGCGCCATGTTTGTGCTGTCGATTTCCAGCTGGTATCTGCTCAAAAAGCGGAACGTGGAATTTGCCAAGCGCAGCTTTCGCGTGGCCGCCGCCTTTGGTCTGGCCTCGGTGCTGAGCGTCATCGTGCTGGGTGATGAATCGGGCTACACGGTAGGTGAGGCGCAGCAAACCAAACTAGCTGCCATGGAAGCCATGTGGGAGACCAAGCCTGCACCGGCAGGACTGACGCTGGTAGCCAGCATCAACGAGGTCGAACAGAAGAACAACTGGGAGATTGAAATTCCTTGGGTCATGGGCGTGATTGGCACGCGCTCGCTCAGCAAGGAGATTCCCGGCATTCACGAGATCAAGGCCAAGAACCGCGAGCGGATTGTGCGTGGCATCATCGCCGTCAATGCACTCGAAGCACTGCGCACCAACCGGCAGGACGCGGTGGCCAAGCAGGTATTCGAGGAGCACAAGACAGACCTGGGTTTTGGCCTGTTGCTTAAAAAATACGTGGTCGATGTCAACACCGCCACCCCCGAGATCATCGAGCGCGCCGTCAATGACACCGTGCCACGCGTCACTCCCATGTTCTGGGCCTTCCGTCTCATGGTCTCACTGGGATTTTCCATGCTGCTGCTCTTTGGTTTGGCCTTCTGGAGTACCTTGAAGTCGGCCTGCATGGGCAAGCCTTGGCTACTCAAAGTTGCGCTGTGGATGCTGCCCGCACCCTGGCTGGCCTGCGAGCTGGGCTGGTTTGTTGCCGAGTACGGCCGCCAGCCCTGGACCATCTATGGCGTGCTGCCCACGCACCTGAGTGTGTCAACACTAAGCGTCAACAGCCTGTATGGCTCACTGGCCGGATTCATCGGCTTCTACACCGTGCTGCTGGTGGTCGAGATGTTCCTGATGGTCAAGTTCGCCCGTATGGGCCCCGGCAGCCTGGGCACCGGTCGCTATGTCAACGAGCCGCAGTTTCATGCTTAACAGGACGCACTATGTTTGACTATTCAACTCTCAAAATCATCTGGTGGCTGCTGGTCGGTGTTCTCTTGGTCGGCTTTGCCATCATGGATGGACACGACATGGGTGTGGGAACCCTGCTGCCCTTTGTTGGGCGCAACGATCTGGAGCGCCGCGTTGTCATCAACACGGTGGGGCCGCACTGGGACGGCAACCAGGTCTGGTTCATCACCGGTGGAGGCGCCATCTTTGCCGCTTGGCCTCTCGTCTATGCCACTGCATTTAGCGGCTTTTACTGGGCCATGTTGGTGGTGCTGTGGGCGCTGTTCTTCCGCCCGGTGGGCTTTGATTACCGCAGCAAGATCCACAACGCCACTTGGCGCAGCACCTGGGATTGGGGGCTGTTCATTGGCGGCTCGGTGCCTCCGCTGATCTTTGGCGTGGCCTTTGGCAACCTGCTGCAGGGGGTTCCCTTCCAGTTCGACCTCTACATGGTCTCCACGTATACAGGCAGCTTCTGGCAATTGCTCAACCCGTTTGCCCTGCTGGCCGGTGTCGTCAGCAGCGCCATGATCACCCTGCAAGGTGGCGCCTATCTGGCCCACCGCACCGAAGGCATTATTCAGGAGCGCACCATCCGGGCGGCAACGGGTGCGGCGCTGCTGATGGTGCTGGCCTTTGTGGGCGCGGGCTTCTGGCTGCAAGGCATTGACGGTTACCGGATTGCCTCCGTCATCAGCACCAACGCCTTGCCAGACCCCATTGCCAAGACGGTGGTCCGCGAGGCCGGTGCCTGGATGGTGAATTACGGCAAACAACCGCTGCTGTGGCTGCTGCCTGCTCTGGGCATTGGCGGTGCGTTGCTGAGCGCCTTGCTGCTTCGTCTGCGCTGGACCCTGAGTGGCTTCGTGGCCTCCTCGCTGGCCGTGCTCGGAGTCATCGGCACGGCGGGCGCGTCGATGTTTCCCTTCGTCATGCCGTCGAGTTCCATGCCGGCTGCGAGCTTGACGGTGTGGGACAGCGTGTCGAGTCACCTGACCCTTGGCATCATGTTCTGGGCCACCATGCTGTTCATGCCCCTCATCATCCTTTACACCTCCTGGGCCTATAGTGTCATGCGCGGCAAGGTGACGGCGGCCTACATCCGGGAGAACGACCATGCTGCTTACTAAGCCGCCCGAGCAAGACAACGAACGCCGCAACGGCTGGGTCTTTAAAGACAAATCGGCACCTGCCAACTTGGAAGTGCCGCCGCATAAATACCTCACCGCCAGCAAGTTGCTGATCGGTGAAGACGACGCAGCCTGAGCGCTGAGAAAGACAATCACATGTGGTACTTTGCCTGGATTTTGGGCGTCGGCTTTGCCGTCTTGCTGGCCATTTTGAATGCGATGTGGGGTGAAAACGAGGACGCGCGTGCCGCTGTGCGAAAGGGCAAAAAGCGGTGATGGCAAATAATGCGGTAGCCCCGGCGCCTGCGCCGAGCGCCATACACTTACCAAGCCTGCTCGCAGCACTTGCCATCATGCTGTTCGGCACCATCTATCCTCTGGCGCTCGCGCGTTCCAATGGCAGTGTGGACCATGGTTTTCTCGTAGCCCTGTTATGGGCCATGAGTGCCGGACTGGTGCGTGGCGTGGGCTTTGTGCCGCGCGCCCTCGGCTGGAAGCTATTTTTTTCCGGCTGGTCTTGCGGGGCAGGTCTGCTTATGGCGGCAGGGTTGCGTTGGATTGTCTGAGCCACTGATACGTAAAGAGATACGCCTATGCCCACTGAAACTACCATCTATGTCCAACTGGGCGGCGAAGCCGCCATCTATGCGCTGGTGAATCGCTTTTATGAACTGATGGACGCGCTACCAGAGGCGTACACGGTGCGTCAGTTGCACCCTGAAAGCCTTGCGGGAAGTGCGACAAGCCTGTTTGAATATTTGTCAGGCTGGTTTGGTGGCCCAGCGCTTTATGTCGCCAAAAAGGGCCACCCCCGCTTGCGCATGCGCCATGCTCCCTATGCCGTGGGACCGGTGGTGCGGGATGAATGGATGCTGTGCATGACCCAGGCGCTTACCGAGCAGGTGACTGACATCGCGCTGCGCGACCAACTCATCCACACCTTTGACCAAATGGCCACCCATTTGATCAACACCGACGGCAGCCATAGTTGCGCTAGCTAGTGCAGCTGAACCCTGAGGTTCATGAAATTTCCCCCTGGAGACCCTATGAAAGCCTTTCAAGACTACTACCCCGAAAACGTCGCACAGTGTTACGGTTGCGGCTCCAACAACAGCCACGGCCACCAAATCAAGACGCATTGGGATGGCGAGGAAACGGTGACCTTTTTTACACCCGAGCCTTACCAGATGTCGGTGCCGGGTTTTGCCTATGGTGGATTGATCGCATCGCTGATTGACTGCCACGGCACAGCAACCGCCGCTGCCGCCATGTACCGGGAACAAGTGCGCGCAATGGACAGCCTGCCGCCGTTTCGCTTTGTGACAGGCTCACTGCATGTGGATTTCCTGAAACCCACGCCTATTGGGGGCGCACTGGAAATTCGCGGACGTGTCAAGGAGATCAAAGGCCGAAAAGTTATCGTGGAAATTTCGGTTTTGGCCAGCGCTGTGCTTACCGCGCGTGGCGAAGTCATCGCCGTCCAAATGCCCGAGAGCTTCGGCAGCAAACCAGGCGAGTGATATGGCGGTATTGGGCTGATTCGTTCACTCTAGGAGCAGCGCGCACCCTCGCAGCGTGCATGGAACGTTGAAGGCAGTAGAACCTTGAGCTCTTTAGGAAGAATCACGCTTTTCATATGACTCGGATCATATGGTTATTCGTGTTTGTCATTCATACTTTTCCCATACGCAGTGAATCCGTTGCGCGCGGTCATCGCCCTGAAGGACATCGAGATGAACATATCCATGCAAATCGAAATCGACAACCTCACATGTGGGCGATGCGAAAGATCGTCAAAGGCCTGTCAGCCATGCTGGAGGTCTCTGATCTCTTCGCGGATCGCGAACATCAGCTGGTGCAATTCACTGGTGCTGCCTGGCTTCGCGATGCAGTCGTCCAAAAGCTCCGAACCATGGGCTATCCGGAGAAGGCGATGCGAGAATCTATGTAGAAGAAAATGAGCGTCAACAGATGCTGTAAAAGCGCATGGGCATGACGTCCATGTAAGGTTTGGCCAGCCGATCGTGCGGTCTAGTGGTGGCAGATTGACCCACGGGTTCGTACGTCCAATACGATGCGCGGTAGTCCCCAGCCTCAACAACCATTCGAACGGACCGCCCGAGTCATTCTCCTCCTCGATCAAACGCCGCCTTCTGTTGGCTTGCTTAGCCGCGCTACTTATAGGTCTATTCCTCTTCGTGATGATGCGATCGGGTCCGCTGGCTCCCATCAAATTAACGATTGCCTGAGTCCAGGAGGGTAGCTTCGCCCCCGAGCTTTTTGGCATCGGCACCGTGGAGGCCCGACGCAACTGGATGATTGGCCCGACCGTCGCCGGGCGCGTGCTGAGCGTGAAGGTCGACGTGGGCGACGCGGTCAAAGCCGGACAGCTGCCTGCGGAGATGGACCCGGTGGACGTCGACCAGCGACTGGCATCACTGGATGCCGCCATTGAGCGAGCCCGAAGCGCACAGGCGGCAGCGACTGCTCTTCAAACGGACGCTGCTGCCAGACGCGAATTGGCGAGTTCTAACATGCGCAGAAATCAGGACTTGGCGGACCAGCATTTCATCAGTTCGGGCGCCTTGGAGAGTTTCATCCAAACCAAGGCGTCGGCCGATGCCACGCTGGATTCGGCACGCGCCAACGCGACGGGCGCCGTACAGGACTTGAACCGCGCCAAGGCGGATCGGGCTGCCTTGTTGCAGCAGCGTGCCAATGTGCGCTTGATTGCACCATCGGATGGCGTCGTGTCTGCACGCGATGCAGAGTCCGGCTCCACCGTCGTGGCGGGCCAATCGGTGCTGCGCCTCATTGATCCGACCAGCCTGTGGGTCAAGTTGCGTGTGGACCAAGGCCGTTCCGGCGGACTCAAGCAGGGATTGAAGGCTCGGTTGGTCTTGCGTTCCCAGCCGCAAACCACCATCGACGGCACGGTGGCCCGGGTCGAGTTGCTCGGCGACAGTGTGACCGAAGAGCGCATCGCCCAGTTGGCATTCGACAAAGCGCCACTCGGGATGGCGGTGGGGGAAATGACTGAGGCACGCATTCAACTCCCGTCCATAGGCCAATCCCTCATCGTTCCGGCTGCGAGCATTCGGCACCAGGGCGGCACTACCGGCGTCTGGCGCATGGAGTCGGTCAAGCCTGTGTTCGCACAGGTAAAGCTAGGCGCCACCAGTCTGGATGGTCATACCCGAATTGTGGATGGTCTCAAAGCCGGCGACGAAGTCGTAGTCTACAGCCAGAAGCCCCTATCTGCCGGTGCTCGCCTACAGGTCGTGGACGCCATCGTCGCGCCCGCAGGCGTAGCCGGAGTGGCCCAGTGATAAGCCTGGCAGGCCGCGATATCCTGCACGCGTGGCCCAAGTTTGTGTTGACGGGCATGGGCCTGGGACTGCTGATTGGCGTGACCTTGTCCATGGCCGGGGTGTATCGCGGCATGGTGGACGATGCCGAGGCCTTGCTGACCAACAGCGGTGCCGATCTGTGGGTAGTGCAAAAAGACACCCAGGGCCCTTACGCGGAGTCGTCCAGCCTCAAGGACGACGCAGTTCACGGCATCGAAGGCATGCCGGGCGTCTCGCTGGAGGCCAATGTGACCTATTTGAACATGCAGGTCCAAAGAGGCTCCGACGAGGCACGCGCCTTGGTGGTGGGCATAGAGCCAGGCAAACCCGGCAGTCCTGCGCAGCTGGTGGCGGGGCGATCTTTGACTCGCAGCCATTATGAAGCGGTGGCAGACGTGAAGACCGGCTTTGTCCTCGGGGACCGCATTCGCATCCGTCGCCATGCGTACGACGTGGTCGGCCTGACCCAACGCATGGTGTCTTCGGGCGGCGACCCGATGGTTTTCATTCCACTGAAGGATGCCCAGGAAGCGCAGTTTTTTTAAGGATAACGACGCTATCGTTAACGACCGCGCGCGCACTTCGGCCAACCCCGCGTTCAACCGTCCGGGTTTGCCGGGACTGTTGGATGCTGCCATTGCCAGCCAGACCAGCAGCCATAGCGTGAACGCAGTGCTGGTGCGGGTGCGCGAAGGATATTTACCGGAACAGGTTGCCGAGCCGATACGGCGATGGAAGCACCTGGAGGCCTATGACCGAGCGGGTATGGAAGACATCCTGGTCGCCAAACTCATCGCCACCTCGGCCAAGCAGATCGGCATGTTTCTGGTCATCCTGGCCATCGTCAGTGCCGCCGTCGTGACCTTCATCATCTACACCATGACGATAGGAAAGATCCGCGAAATTGCGGTTCTAAAGCTCATTGGTACCAGCAACACGACCATCGCCTCAATGATTTTGCAGCAAGCCATGGGATTGGGATTGATCGGTTTCCTCGTTGGAAAGCTTGCGGCCACGCTATGGGCGCCGGTCTTCCCCAAATACGTGCTCTTATTGCAAAACGATGCCTTGCGCGGACTTGCGGCTGTGATGCTGATCTGCGCACTGGCGAGCACCCTGGCCATTCGCATCGCCATCAAGGTCGATCCAGCAGAAGCGATTGGAGGATGAACATGACATCCATCATCCAGCCAAGCATTCGGCAGGCCGGCATCGTTGTTCAGCGCTTGCGCAAGGTCTATGGTCGGGGCGACACCGCCGTCGAGGCGCTAAAAAGTGTTGACATGGTGGTTTGTCCTGGCGAGGTTGTGGGGCTCGTGGGGCCCTCGGGTTCAGGCAAGAGCACCTTGCTCAAATGCCTGGGTGCCATCATCGAGCCCACCTCGGGTCGCATGGTGTTGGGTGGCAACACGCTGTACGACAACGCATGGAAAACCAAGGACCTGCGTACCTTGCGCCGCGACAACATTGGTTTTGTCTTTCAGGCGCCCTATCTGATCCCATTTTTGGATGTGACCGACAACGTGGCCTTGCTCCCTATGCTGGCCGGAATGCCCAATTCGCTGGCGCGGGCGCGGGCATTGGAACTGCTGAAAGAACTCGATGTAGCGCATCGCGCCAAGGCGGAGCCATCCCAGCTTTCGGGTGGCGAGCAGCAACGGGTGTCGATTGCCAGGGCTTTAGCCAACCGGCCACCCGTCATTCTGGCCGACGAGCCTACTGCGCCACTGAACAGTGAAAGGGCCTTGGCCGTGATGCGCATTCTCAATCGCATGGCCATCCAGTACCAAGCCGCAGTCATCGTGGTGACGCACGACGAAAAAATCATTCCCACCTTCAAGCGGATTTACCACATTCGGGAGGGGCGGACGATGGAGGAGGCTGGGGAAGGCCGCTCGTTGGATCAAATGCGGCCGACTTTACCGTCCTGATTTGGCCACTACATCCAGCAAGAAGGGCAAATAGTCAGGCCAACCGTCCAACGGCCCCGCGTGCGAGAAAACCACCATCCCCAGCTTGTCAAGTACATAGGTCGTCGGAAATGTGGTGGCCAAGTCTCGATCCGCAATTTTCTTGCCATTGGCCAAGGTCAAGAGCTTTGCGTTGTTGTCTTGCATGCCCGAATCGTGCAGCGGCAATGACAAATGCTGCCGCTGCATCCATTTGCTGGCAGTCGATATGTTTTCTCTCACCTGCAATAGCACCAGTTGGACCTCAGGGCCGTTTCCCAGCGCTTCGTGCAGCCTCTGCAACTGAGGCATCTCCAGTTGGCAAGGCTGACACCAAGACGCCCAAAAATGCAATACCAGCACTCGGCCGCGCAGTTCTGACAAGGTGATGGACTTACCGGTCGGACTGTTAAAGCGGAGATCAAAAAACCGCTCACCCCTGGCCTTGCCCACTCTGGAGTTCCTGGCATCTTTCGAGTTTGCATAGGGGCCCCATAGGGTGGGCCATTGTTGTGTATCGAACACGATACGGTCGTCAGTTGCGTACGGTGCGCAGATTTCCCCAGACTGCTCATGACAAGCCTGCAGCGCAGCCTTCAGCACGGTTGGAGCGTTGGCGCCGTCTGCTTTCCATGCCCAGCTGCCACCCGGTGCAATCACAAATGCCCGGTGCGTCCCCGCCTCAAGAAATGCCCGGTACCCATCCCGCCCGCTGGAATCCAGATGAGGCACCGCCTCGGCACCAGACAAATTTGAGGCCAATGCGGCCGGCATGCAGCAGCTAACTATCAGCCAGGCTTCCAACGCCATCGAGCGCATCTGTGTGAACGCTCAGTCAGCGTCTTCCCAACCCGTGATCATTGCCTTGATGTGGGCAGTAGGCTTGTGGCCGATCGTTGCCAGGTAGATATGCACGATAAAAAAGACCAACATCATGAACGCGCCCGCCGTGTGGGCCCAAGCCACCCATTCCAGTTGCAACCAACTATCCAGCGAGACCCTAGCCCAGTTTGAACGAAACAGATACAGCAACCCTGATCCCCAGACCAGGGGAGAGATCATCGCCAGCAGTGCGAGATAGGCCAGTCGTTGCAAGGGGTTGTGCTTGTGCTGCAGGGTTTTGTGGAACGGATTGGGGGCATCTCTGAAGATGCCCCATGCGTAGTAGCGCACCATGGCATCTACCCGTTTGAGAGTGGGCAGATACTGGCGCCATTCGCCCGTGGTGAACTGCCAGAAAATGGTGAACGCCCACAGACTTAGCAGCAGCCAGGCAGATTGGGTGTGCAGATTCACGGCCGACTCAAAACCCAGCAGGTGGTAGCTGCCATGCACCTCGAAGCCGCTGAGCATCATGATGATCACCAGCACGGCTTGCGACCAGTGCCAAAAGCGTTCATACCGTTTGTACAAGTAGATGCGCGTTCCCACATCTTGTGGTGGGGTGTCTATGGCCTTATCCATTTTTTTGCTCCTTGAGGTTGCGTTTGTGAGCCCACATGCGAAGAAAGGCATGCAGCATGACGCCCGCCGCCGTAGCTGCAACTGCCAACCATCCCAGCCAATCAATCCACGGGTTGCTGTCGCGTGACGGCATGTAAACACCCTTGATGTCTTTCAGTCGCCCATGGGTGCTGTGGCACTGGGCGCAGGTGAGTGCATCGCCCTTGGGCGCGACCATATGGGTGATTGGCCATGTCATCTCCGTGCTGACAAATCCATACTTGCCGCTGAAGGGCAGACCCGCCGCCTTCATGCCGGTGGTGATCGCTTTGCCCCAGTCATAGTTCTGCCACAAGGCCGTGTCATCTTCTCCTGCCGTATGCTGGACAGTGAGCACGTTGTTAACCATGTCATAGGGTTGTTTGCCGCGATGCACCTTGGTTGGCCAGATACGCGAGTCCGGGGCGTTGGGGCTGCCACCGACGACATTGATCTGCACGACTTTGGTCGGGTCGATTTTGTCGCCGATGACCTTGTAAGTGGAAACACCGTTGTACCAGCGATACTCGGGAATGACATACGACTCCCAAACCCAGGCCCCTTTTTTGGAGTCAAAGGCTCTGCGACCGGCACTGTCTTTGCGGGCTGTAGGCTTGCCATTGGGTCCCATGACGGTAGCCTGTGACCAGTCCCAACTCATCTCCGTGCCAATGTCGTTGCGTGCGTATTCAGGAATGTGGCAAGTCTGGCAGGCTATCTTGTCGGTATGCTCGTTCAGCTTGTCCATACTGGGCGGATGTGGTTTGTTGCTGTGGCAAGACTGGCAGGCAGCGGGAGAATCATCCAATTTGCCGCGAATGTGGGCCTTGCCCGTAACTGCGGCTGCCACGTTGTACCGACTCCCGGACACTTCATGGCTGGATGTGGAGTGGCAATCTGCACAGCTGAAGTTGAGTCCTTTTTCGTTCATGTGCACATCGAGGTACTTGCCAGGATGTTGCAACGACGTATCCAGGTCGCCATGCTTGGCTCCATTGGCACCGGCGCCAAAAAAGTGACAGGAACCGCAGTTGGTGCGACTCGGCATGGCAACCGATTGCGCTACCTTGTTCAGGTCCACCGCTTCCACGAACTTGCCCGATCCGGGCGGAAATTCCTTGCGTTCGTAGATTGGATGCCCGGAATCACCCGGCAACTTACGATAGGTGCCAGTGCTGTCGTGGCACACCAGGCAGTCCACGTTTTTGGCGCTCTTGAAGTCGAAGCTACTGTCTGCCCAACCCACGCCGGCATGGCAGGCCATGCAGTCTTTTTCGTTGGAGATGGGCGAGGTGCAGTAGTTATTGATGATGTTCTTTTTGCCGCGAATCTGCCCCGTCTTGGGGTCTGCCGATTCCCAGGTCCAGTGCTTGGTGTGCTGTACCTGGCTGGCAGCTTCGGTGTGGCAACTCAGGCAGGCGATGGTCACCTCGGACAGGACTTTGAACGATTGCTTGAGTTCCTTGAACTTGCTGTGGTCAGCTGTGGAATTGCTCTTCTTTCTGAGCGGCAAGGTGGCTGTCGGGAGCGCGCTGTTGGCAGTGGCTTGGCTGGCTTGTGGCGCAGGTGTGGATGCTGCAGGGGTCGGAACAGATGTTGCGAAGGAACTGAGTGTTGCCAAGAGGGCAGCAGATATCAGCGCCTTCAGCGCTACATGGGTTTTAGTGAACATGATGGACCTTGCTTGGCTTAGCAACCACCCGCCGCTGTAGCACCGGCACCTCCACTGGCGCCGGGCGGGGCCGGCCTGACAATGGCAGGGGCCGGTTTGCTTGCGTCGAACAGAAGGAACTTGGCCTGGTCGGCCGACACATGGCTCATGATCTCTCCTATGTCTGAGCCAAACAGGCGCCCCAGAAAAGCGGCATTCATGGTGCCGATGTAGGTTTTTCCGTCGTTCTTTTTATAGACAGATACCTTGCACGGAATTAACAAAGAGAGGAATCTGACCTTGTCGTTCTTGAGGATGGGCCCCGAGTAGTTGGTACTGCATGCCTCTATCAGCATGACTGGCAAGACATTGCCGCCGTCGTTTTGCACTGCTTTGGCCGGATCACGCAGGCCGACCAATGCCCAACCGTTGCCGACATTCTGGATGTTCTGTTGAATGCGTGCGACCGTCTCCTCAACTCCAAATGGGCTGGGTGTTTCCTTGAACATCAGTCCGCCGAAGAGGTTGTAGACCAAGGAAAATACCAAGACCAGGCCCGCCATAAAGCCAGTGAAAAGTTTGATCATGGAAAATCCTTTTGGTTTAAATTCCGTATATAAGCAATAAATGATGTAATCCACAGAAGACTTAAAGCTAGCGGGTTAACCCTAGCTGCCAAGGCATTGCCTGCGCTAGGTCAAGATCAATGCCCTTAGTAGAGAAATTTCCGAATCACTTCATAAACTTGTCGCCTCAGTTCTCGCAATCGGGGGCTTGAACGTCCAACGCAACAATCAACCAGTCGGCCCACCTGCAGGCACCATTTATACTTTCTCAGCTAACGGATATGGCATTCGCACCGAAAAAGCAATTCACGTCGAACTGGATCAACCGGACCATCTACTGGACATTCGTCCATATACCCCATAGGGTATGATGCAAAAGTGCCAATCTACCTGAATCGCCAATAGGATCCACATGAAGTTATTTGCCGACCTCTTCACCACCGACTACGGCTTGGTGGCGCTTGTCTTCACCTTGGCTTCCGTTGCGCTCGCCATAGCGATGCGCCTCTTCATTGCAAAGAAGATGCGTGACAGCGACACCGCGCATCCATTGACCCAACCGTTGACCTCCAAGGACTGAAATGAATTTCGCAAACGCGTTTGAACAGTATTGGCCCTTCTTTGCCCTGGTGCTCTGGTTTGGCTACAAGTGGTGGAACTCCAGACGCGTGGTGGCGCTGTTGCCGGAACTAAAAAGAAAAGGCGCACTGTTGATCGACGTGCGATCCGCGACGGAATTCGCCAGCGGCAACGCACCGGGAACCCTTAACATCCCACTTCAGGAACTGGGCAGCAGGCTGGCTGAGATTCCCAAATCGACCCCAGTGGTGTTGTGCTGCGCCAGCGGAACACGCAGTGGCATGGCCAAGCTGGTGCTTAAGAAAAATGGCTACCAACAGGTCTACAACGTCGGCACCTGGGGTAAGCTACTGGGGTAATTTTCAGACCACCGCGACACCGACAGCCTAGCATGGCTTAAGTCAGGCATTCCTTCGCTTCAATGCCTTGGCCATCCACGTAATTCAGGTTCGTGCAGAGCCCAGGCGCTGGTTAAACAATTCATGGTGACTGTCCACGTGCCTGGCGTTGTCGCAAAGGGCTTTAGCGTCGCACGCCAACCAGGCCAATGACGGCGGATTGGCCCTTGTGGCCGTCACCCTCTGTCAGCTCGGTCTCGTATTCATCCGTGACTTGAATGTCCAAATCGCCAAACGCCTCACGCAGCATGTCTTCGGTGTACAAATGCGACAGAACGGACGGTCCGCCGGTTCGGTATTCCAGTTGCTTGGGCGTGTAGCCCAGCAGGATGAGTGAGCCGCCGGGCTTGAGGCTGCGCACCATATTGCCAAAAAGCCTGGCGCGAAGCTCTGGATCGGCGAACTGCACAAATATGGTGGCGATGCCGTCGTAATGATTCTGTGGCCAGGCAAAGTCGTCGCAAGTGGCGACGCTGAAGTTCACGCCGACCCGGCTATCCTCAGCAAGGCGTTTGGCCTTGGCTACGCCCACCTCCGAGATATCAAAAGCGTCGACCTGGTGGCCTTGTTTTGCCAACCACACGCTGTTGCGGCCCTCACCATCGGCCACGCTCAGAATTCGGGAGCCCGGCTTCCAGATGGCTGCATTGCGCTGCAGCCATTCATTGGGCTCGGTGCCGAAGACATAACCGTCCTTGGAAAAGCGTGCATTCCAGGTCTGCGCGGGATCGGTAAAGGGTGTATTGCTTGAATGGGTCATGCTGAAACTGCTTGCCTTGAAATTGAAGTATCCGTATCACATATACGTGGTGAGTCAAGCATACCCCAATGGGTATGACTTAAGCCAGAGGCTCAATTCCGGCGGGAGCAGCGCAAGCTAATCCATGCCATGAGCGTGTACCCTACACCTGCAGTATTGCAGGCCGAACAGCAGGCGCGCCACCTGGTGCTTGGTTGGAGCCCTATATCCTTTTTCCGTCTGGTAGTGCTCTCCCAGCTCGGGGCCGCTGGCTTCGATTTCCTTGAGCATTTGGTAGGCGGTGATGTAGCCCAGCTCGCGGTAGGAGTCGAACTGCTTTTCATCAAAGAACTGGTCCAGGGTGGATTGGTTGGGAAATTCAGGGTGTTCCCTGCGGTAGCTGAACAAGTCTGCCGGCGCGCCCTTGAAGGCTGTGGCCTTGAGCAGGATGAGCGTGCCCACCTCGCGCTCGCTGTCTTGTTCTACCCGCGTGGAGTAGCGGATGGGCGCAATCAGGTGGCCCTGTGCTGCGCGGGCTTGTGCGCAGTGGGCCTCTTGGGGCTGGGGTATGAGGGTGGCCAACTGGTCGTCGGTGATGTCGATCAGGGCGCCGAAATCCGCGCGTGCCTTCTGGATGGCGTTGGCCAAGTCGGTGAACTTAAAGTCCGGATCGGCGCTGGCGTCGCACACGATAATCAGTTTGAGGCGCCGGCGCACCAGCTCATACAGGCCCAGGTTCTCAAAATGTCCGCCGTCGGTGAGCAACGAGTAGCGTGCGCGCTCGTTCAGGTTAAAGCGCCCAAAGGACTCGAACAGCCCTGGATAGAGCTGGTTGGGCTTGCCCCACGAAAGACCCATGCCGCTGCTATCAGCCTTGGCGGCGCGCCTCGCATTGGTGGCCCAGTAGCCCAGCCGCAGATTGAGTAGGCCCATCAATACCGACAGCACCGGTTGCCGTGTGATGCCTTCGCCACCCGGCCCGGCATTGGGGTTGACGGCCGCGCCTGAAATGGCCATGGCCGTGGCCAGCGTGAAGCCGCTGCCGGGCGTGCGGTCTGTGGCAGTCCAGCCGGTGGCCCGGCTGCCGCAGAACAGCGGGCTGAAAATGAAATTATCGCCACCTCTTGGCCGGTAACGCGGGTGCTGGGATGCCGTCAACACCACGTTGGCGTTGAGGATGGGGTAGGGGCCACGCAGCAGTTTGTTGCCGGAGTCGCTGAAGTTTGCTGGCTGGCACAGGTCGCCCAGCAGGGTAGCATCGCCAGGTTGGGGCCCGACGATGCGCCGGTAGAGCGCCTTCAAGCTGCCGACGATTCCGGACCAGACAGTGAGGTGCAAGGGCCGGGTGCTTGCCAGCATGTCGTCCTGTACCACCTGAAGATCGGGCAGAAACAGGTCCATCAGTCGGTCCCGGTAAAAGCGGTGCAGCGAGACGTAGTTGGCTTCCGGCAACCAGCCGAACATGAGCAGCAAGCTCCCCGCCATCGCCAGTATTCCCCCATCGCCCCCCAATGCATGGTTCACACGCAGCCAGCCGGTCAGCATGTAGACCAGCAGCAGCAAGCCAAAGGACAGCAGCACTGAGGCCAGGCCCACCAGCAGCCCGGTTGGTATGCGGGGCTTGCTGCTGCTGCGTGCCTGCAGAAAGCCCCATAAGTTACCGATAATGCCGATGACCGTGGCCACAATGCCGGTAGCCACCGGGTTGCTCTTGTCGCCCTTGTCCAGCATTTGGAACCAGCCCTGAATGTGGGTGAGGTGCAAGCCCGCCAGTAGTTCATAGACCCAGGGCAGGCCGCCCAGCACCAACAGTGCAATGGCCGTCACAAACAAGTAATGCACAGCGACCTCATATTGGCGCCGCACCCAATAGGAGGAGCGTCGGCCACCGCGCTCCAGCAAATCAAAGCTGCGCGTCAACACGATGTAGAGCACCGACAACAGACTATAGGCCAACACGGCATCACCCGACAGGCTCAGAAACACATTCGATGGTGGTATCACCAGCGCCGCTGCAGGGCTGACCGCGGCGGAGTCGGCATGGGGCAGGAAGACAAACCAGCCCTTTAGAAGCAGCAATTGAAATAGAACCACCAGCAAGGCCACATGCACCACCAGGCTGCTGGTCAGATTGCGCAGCACTACCCCGGCCAGCGACAAGTACGTGATGCCATGTCCGGGCACCAGGTAGTTGGCGCTCTGGCGCAGGCGGCGCAGGAGTCTGCCCTTGAAGTTCTCATGGCGGCGCAGCTCCCGGTCCACCAAACCGCTGGCGGGATGCGAGGCCGCCACACCGGCCACACCCACCATGGGGTAGGCCACGTAGGGGAAGTTCTCCCGCGACACGTCAAACTTTGGCGCCCGCTTGAAGCCAGAGTCTGCCGCACCCTTGGCCGATTGGTGCAACAGGTAGCTCAGCGAGGCACCGATGTAGCCACCGCCTGATACGCTGGACAGGTAGTCCACCTGGGGCAGAGCTCGCCGGTAGGCCAGCGCTTGTAGGACGCCAAGGCAGTAGCTGGCCGAGCGTATGCCCCCACCCGACAGTGCCAGCCCCACCAGTGGTTCGCGGCCTCGCCATTTTTTGAGGTGCTCGGTTTCGGCCTGAACAACCTCGGATGCACCGTCGTAGAAAAGATTTTCCGAACTGAATCGGTCCTGGCCTTCGCTTGCGTTCATGAGGCTCCTCTTTGAAGTGCGACGCAGGCTTGGTGCTGGCCGTCACATCGTCAAATGGTGCGCAAGCGGTGAATCGACCGCTTGAGAATTCGCAACGAATTTCTGCGGCTGGCGCAGCCACCGGCTCAGCAGCAGCCGCCCGAGCGCCCCGATCCGTAGCGGGCCTCTTGGCGGTTGCGGATGAACTCCACCTCCGACAGAAAGGGCAGCTCGGAGTGCACCAATTTGCGGTGTCGAACGTAGGTAGCGTAATCGGGCACGCCCACCATCATTCTTGCTGCCTGCCCCAGGTACTTGCCCACCGTGGCCAGGTCGCTCTGAAGCAGGTTTTTGAACAGCATGTCAGGCAGCCGCTGCAGGCACCGCCTGGTACGGTGTTTCGCGGCTGGTGATCTTGTCGCTGTGGAGCGCCTTGAAGCAGGCAACGATGGTGTAGTACAGCATGCTGACCACTACGAAGATGAAGAACACTGCTAGGCCCGCATCCAGGTAGTTGTTGAAGACAATCTGTTGCATCTGCTCCACGCTCTTGGCCGGGGCCAGCAGCGTGCCCTTGTCGATGGCGGCCTGGAACTTGTGGGCCAGCGCCAGGAAGCCGATCTTCGGATTCGCGTCAAACACCTTTTCGTAGCCGGCCGCCAGCGTACAGATCAGCAGCCAGACGGTCGGCAAAATGGTGACCCAGGCATATTTCTGGCGCTTCATCTTGAACAGCACCACGGTGCACAACATCAGCGCCACGCCGGCCAGCATCTGGTTGGAGATGCCGAACAGTGGCCACAGGCTGTTGATGCCGCCCAGCGGATCGACCACGCCCTGGTACAGGATGTAGCCCCAGGCGGCCACGCACAGGCCGGTGGCAGTCAAGCTGGCAGCCCAAGACTCAGTCCGTTTCATGGCCGGCACAAAAGCTCCCAGCAGGTCTTGCAACATGAAGCGTCCGGCACGGGTGCCCGCGTCACAGGCGGTCAGGATGAACAGCGCCTCAAACAGGATGGCAAAGTGGTACCAAAAAGCCATCATGGCCTGGCCGCCTATGACTTGCGAGAAGATCTGGGCCATGCCCACGGCCAGCGTCGGGGCGCCACCTGCGCGCGACAGGATGGTTGTTTCGCCCACATCCTTGGCAGTTTGAATCAGCACGTCGGGGGTGATGACAAAGCCCCAGGCCGAGATCACTTGGGCCGCGCCTTCCACCGTGGTTCCGATGACGGCCGCCGGGCTGTTCATGGCAAAGAAGATGCCGGGGTCGATCACTGAGGCGGTGACGATGGCCATGATGGCCACAAAGCTTTCCATCAGCATGGCGCCGTAGCCGATCATGCGGGCATTGTCCTCGCTGTCCAGCAACTTGGGCGTGGTGCCCGAGGAGATCAGCGCATGGAAACCCGACACCGCGCCACAAGCAATGGTGATAAAGATGAAGGGAAACAGGCTGCCAGACCAGGCTGGGCCGCTGCCGTCGACAAATTGGGTGAAGGCCGGCATGCGTAAGTTCGGCGCCACAAACACCATGGCCAAGGCCAGGCCGACGATGGTGCCGATCTTAAGGAAGGTGGACAGGTAGTCGCGCGGCGCCAGCAACAGCCACACCGGCAACACGGAGGCCACAAAGCCGTAGCCTATCAGCATCCAGGTCAGCTGCTTGGCATTAAAAGTGAACAGCGGCGCCCAGTCGGGGCTGGCAGCGACCTGGCCGCCCAGCACGATGGAGCCGATCAAGAGCACCAGGCCGATGACCGACACCTCGCCCACTTGGCCGGGGCGTAGGTAGCGGTTATAGACGCCCATGAACAGGGCGATGACGATGGTCGCCGCCACGGTAAAGGTGCCCCAGGGGCTGCCGGCCAGGGCCTTGACCACAATCAGCGCCAGCACGGCCAGGATAATGACCATGATGGCAAAGGTGCCCACTAGCGCAATCACGCCTGGCACCAGGCCCAGCTCTTCCTTGACCAGTTCACCCAGCGAGCGGCCGTCGCGGCGGGTGGAGACAAACAGCACCATGAAGTCCTGCACGGCGCCTGCCAGCACCACGCCGACGATGATCCACAGCGTGCCCGGCAAATAGCCCATCTGCGCCGCAAGCACCGGACCGACCAGGGGGCCAGCGCCTGCGATAGCCGCAAAGTGGTGGCCGAACAGGATGTATTTGTTGGTCGGCACGAAGTCCAGGCCGTCGTTCTTGCGCACGGCTGGGGTGGCGCGGGTTGGGTCTATCTGCATCACCTTGTCTGCGATATACAGGCTGTAGTAGCGGTAGGCCACCAGGTAGATGGAAACGGCCGCGGTGATGATCCACAGGGCGTTAATGGTTTCGCCGCGCGACAAGGCCACCGTGGCGAGCGAAAACGCCCCGATCACGGTGAGCAGCCACCACAGGGCGTGTTTGCTTACGAAGTTCATAGAGTCTCCTAGTTTGGTGCGCGTGCAATGTAGCGGTTACAGGTGCGTAAGGGTGTGTAAGGTGGCCAGCGGTCGAATGGCGGTTTAAGCGGTGTTTGGGCTAGCGTTAGCGGTGCATGGTAGGCACCTGAATTGCTCGGTTATTGATATTTTTCCAACTTGGAGCCAAGACACTTCTGGGCTCAAGATGAGACGCGCGCGTGCAATATTTGGTATTCGGTCATCGCGTGCCCAATTCAGCCAATCAACAACCGGTCCTTCATTTCGCGCAGATAGCGGCGGCTCACCGGCAGGCGCTTGCCGCTGCGGGTGACGATTTCGGCCGCGCCGTTATCCAGCAGCCCGATCTCGGCAATCTGGTCGGTGTTCACCAGGTACTGCCGGTGGCAGCGCAACAGCGGGGTGCGCTCCTGCAGGATTTTTAGCGTGAGCTCGGTCGTGCCCTGGCGCTCAGGCCCCACCACCTGCACGCCGGCCACATCGGTGTACACATATTCCACCTCGGCCAGTCCGAGCAGAAAAATCTTGCTGCGACCTATGCAGGGAATCTGGCGTAGCGGCTCGGCCCAGGCCATGGTGGGCAGCAACTGGCTGGGCGCGCGGGCGCCGCTGCGCAGCCAGTTTAGAGTCTTAGCCAGGCGCTGCGGGTCAATCGGCTTGAGCAGATAGTCGGTGGCATGCTCCTCAAACGCCTGGAGGGCGTGCTCGTCATGTGCGGTGACAAACACGATGTGTGGCAGGGCCGCAGGGTCAATCATGCCGGCCATTTCCAGTCCGCTCAGGCGCGGCATCTGGATGTCCAGAAACACCACCTGTGGGCGCAGCCGGTGGATGGCCGCCAGGCCTTCAATCGCGTTTGAACATTCGCCCAGCACCTCCACATCGGGCTCGGCCGACAGCAGCGCCCGCAGCTCCTCGCGCGAGGGTGCTTCGTCGTCAATGATCAGGGCGCTCAGCATGGCACCACCTCTGGCTCCAGCGGCAGCGCAATCGCCACTCGGGTGAATCGCTCGGGCTCGAACGTGACCTGCACGCCGAAGGCCTCGCCATAGCGCAGCTTGATGCGCCGGTCCACCAAGTTCATGCCCAGGCCGTCGCTGCCGTGCTTTGGCTGGTACAGGCCCGCGCTGTCTTCCACGGTGACGGTCAGTAGCCCGTCGCTGCGCGCTGCACGAATAGTGATACATCCCGGCTCCAGCATCTGCGAGATGCCGTGCTTGATAGCGTTCTCCACAATCGGCTGCAGCGAGAAGGCGGGCAGGTGAAGGCCCAGCAGCTCTGGCGCGATCGCAATGCGTACGCGCAGGCGCTCGGCAAAGCGCGCCAGCTCGATGTTGAGGTAGGCGTTGACGTGCTCCACCTCATCGGCCAGCGTCACGTCATTGCCGGTGCGCTTGAGGCTCTTGCGGAAGAAAGTGGACAGGTACTGCACCAGTTGGCGCGCTTCCTCGGGTTTGCTGCGAATCACCGCGGCCAGGGTGTTGAGCGCGTTGAACAAGAAATGCGGGTCGATCTGCGCCTGCAGCAGCTTGATTTCGGACTGCACCAGCAGGCGCTTTTGCTCCTCGATCTTGCCGGCCAGCACCTGGTTGGAAATCAGCCGGGCAATACCCTCGCCTAGGGTGCGGTTGAGGGTCGAGAAGAATTTGGACTTGGGCTCGTACAGCTTGATGGTGCCAAATACCACATTGCCCTCGCCGCGCAGCGGTATCACCAGGCAGGAGCCTAATCTACAGTCCTTGTGCAGCGAGCAGCGGTAGGGCCTGCTGACGCCATCGGCGTAGACCACTGCGTTTTGGTGGATGGCGGCCAGCGTGTGCGGCGATGAAATCGGCGTGCCGCTCAGGTGGTGGTCTGAGCCTGTGCCGACAAAGCCGAGCAGCTTCTCGCAATCGGTAATGGCTACTGCGCCCACGCCGGTCTCCTCCTGAATGATGCTGGCTAGGTGGCTGCAGTTCCGCGTGTTGAAGCCCTGCATCATCACGCCCACCGAGCGCTCGGCAATGCGCAGGGCCTTGGCTGAAAAGGCGATCGAATACTTTTCCAGCGTCTCGCGCCGGTCCAAGATCAGGCGCATGAACAGAGCTGCGCCAAACGAGTTGGTCAGCACCATGGGCAGGGTGATCTGGGCCACCAGGCGTGCCGCCTGATCGCTGGGCTTGGCCAGCAGCAGAATGATGAGCATCTGCGCGATCTCGGCCACCAGCGTAGTGCCAAAGGCAATCGAGGGCTTAAGCAGTCGGTCGGCCTGGTGGCGGCGCATCAGGATCAGGTGCAGGGCACCGCCAATGAGGCCCTCGGTCACGGTGGATACGGCGCAGGCCGTGGCCGAGAAGCCGCCTAGGGAATAGCGGTGCATGCCGCCGGTCAGCCCCACGGCCAGTCCCACCACCGGCCCACCCAGCAGCCCGCCCAGAACGGCGCCAATGGCGCGGGTATTGGCAATCGCTCCTTCGATGTTAAAGCCCAAGTAGGTGCCCATGATGCAAAAGCCGGAGAACACCAGATAGCAGACCAGCTTGTCGGGCAGGCGCACGGTCACCTGCATCAGCGGCGCAAACAGCGGCGTCTTGCTCAGCAGATACGCCACTACCAGATATACGCACATCTGCTGCATCAGCTCGCCGATCAGGGCGAGGTGGTTGATCTGCTCAAACATCGGCAGTCAGTGCCCGAAGGCGCTATCGCTGGGCCGCTGCTTGTAAAACACCATGGACTGCTCCGCCTGCGCCAGCTGTTCCTTGGTCTGGCGCGCAATGGCCGTCTTCGCCCGTCCGACCACATGCATTTCGCAGGGCTTGCAATCAAAACGCAGGGTAAGTTTCTCTTTGCCGTTGATGAGTTGCAGCGGTTCGGCCTTGACCTGACCTTGCACGCCGGTCACGCCCTTGGCCTGCTTGGGGCACAGGCTGAGCGAAAAGCGTACGCAATGCTTGGTGATCATCAGGCTGACCTCGCCCAGCTCCTTCATCGCCTCGTATGCCGGGGCAATCACCTGGACGCCATGCTTGGCGTAGAAGCGATGCGCGGCTTCATTGAACACATTGCCGAGGTAACTCAATGAGTCTTCTGGGAAAGGGGCGGGTGGCTCCACGGGTAAGGCGCGGGGCAGCCGGGTGAAGGCCTTGGCACGCGCCGACTCCAGCGATTCCACCGCCTCACGCCGCAACGCATTGAGCGCGGAGGCGGGCACAAACCAGGGCTGGCTGAAGTTCACCGCCACGTCCAGCGCCTGAAAAATGGTGTTTCCCAGGCGGCCGAGTTGTTCGCGCAAGGATTCCAGCGAGGCGTCGCTGTCCTTGGAAAGCTGGCGCTGCAGCGTACCGTGGGCTTTTGCGCTGTGGCCGTCTTCGTCGGTCAGCGTCAACGCCATGCCACGCTCGGTTTCATCCAGTGCCAGCCAGACACCAATGCGGCGGTCGCTGGATTTCTTCTCCAGCGTGCGCGTCCACTCCACATCGCGGTTGCGGTTGACCTGCGTACCCTTGCGTAAATCCTTCAGGCCCGCTACTGCATCCTTGGGGAAAATACGCCACTTGCCCTTGGCCGCACTCTGTACCTCGGAGCGGTTCACCGCCAGGCCCACCAGTTCTTTTTGCAGGTCGTAATAGCAAAGCCCGTCGCCGTTGTGCAGGCTGACGCTCTTGTCGTCGAGTTGCAGCTCCACCCAGTTCGGACCGACCTGGGTTACATAGCCTATGGGTTGGCCCGGATTTTTTGGGCTGTCGAAGGCGCCAATGGTGTCCGATCGGCCATTGACAAAGTAGTCAGTGAACTCGCGGTTGAAGTTCTGGTCCGGGTCTGGCGTGAAGCTGAAGCTGGTGGTTCCGCTGCTGGAGCGTGCCAAGGGTTGGTCGGAGGACTGGCGCTCTTCGATCAGAACGTCGAGCAGCTTGCGGTAATGCGCCGTGATGTTTTTCACATAGCCCATGTCCTTGTAGCGGCCCTCGATCTTGAAGCTGCGCACCCCGGCATCCACCAGCGCGGCCAGGTTCTGGCTCTGGTTGTTGTCCTTCATGCTGAGCACGTGTTTGTCGTGCGCCACAAACCGGCCCTTGGAATCCACCACCTGATAAGGCAGGCGACACGCCTGGTTGCATTCGCCCCGGTTGGCGCTGCGCCCGGTGTGTGCGGCGCTGATGTAGCACTCACCGCTATAGGCCACGCAGAGCGCGCCGTGCACAAAGAATTCCAGCGAACAGCGCTCGGCATCGGTTGCTGCGCGGATGGCCGCAATCTCGCGCAGGTTCAGTTCGCGCGCCAGCACGATTTGCGACAGCCCCACGTCCTGCAGAAAGCGTGCCTTCTCGGGGGTGCGGATATCGGTCTGGGTGCTGGCATGCAGTTGGATAGGCGGCAGGTCGATTTCCAGCAGGCCCATGTCCTGAATGATCAGCGCGTCCACGCCGGCGTTATAGAGTTGCCAGGCGAGTTTGCGTGCGCCCTCGAGTTCGTCGTCACGTAGGATGGTGTTCAGGGTGACGAAGATGCGGCTATTGAAGCGGTGCGCGAATGTGGCCAGTTCGGCAATATCCGAGACGCTGTTGTCGGCGCTCGATCGTGCGCCAAAAGATGGGCCACCGATATACACGGCATCGGCGCCATGCCTGACGGCCTCCAGGCCGATCTCCAAGCTGCGCGCCGGAGCGAGTAATTCCAGTTGGTAATTCTGCAAGGACATGGCCGCATTATCCCCGCCAATAAAAAACGCGGCCAAGGCCGCGTTTTTTGAGTGAGCGTTAAACCCGCTTATTCGATCTTGGCCTTGGCGCGCAGTTCTTCCTGGTACTTGGAGATTTTTTGCTGCGACAGTTGCTGGGAAATTTGCGGCTTGACATCTTCAAACTTCGGCAACTGGGCATCGCGCACATCGTCCAAGCGGATGATGTGGTAGCCAAACTGGCTCTTCACCGGGGAGTCAGTCATCTTGCCCTTTTGCAGGCCGGTCAACGCTGCGGAAAATTCCTTCACGTAGTTGCCGGGGTTGGCCCAGTCCAGATCGCCACCCTTGGCACCCGAACCTGGGTCCTTGGAAAACTTCTTGGCCAGGTCTTCAAACTTAGCGCCCTTTTTGATCTTGGCAATGATGTCATTGGCTTCGGATTCTTTTTCCACCAGGATATGGCGGGCCTTGTATTCCTTGCCGGCGTTGGTGGCGGCAAATTTGTCGTACTCTGCCTTGATGTCGGCATCGGTCACCGGGTTGCTCTTCTGGTACTCCGTGAACAGTTCGCGGATCAGGATCGACTGCTTGGTCAACTCGACCTGGTTCTTAAAGTCTTCTGTGGCGTCCAGGCCCTTGTTATGGGCTTCCTGGGCAAAAATTTCGCGGGCGATGACTTCGTCCTTCAACTGGCCCTGCATTTCGGGTGTGATCTGACGGCCGGAGCGAGCCACTTGCTGTGCCAGCGCTTCTACGCGGTCCTTGGAGACTGCCACGCCATTGACGATGGCCACGTTCTGGGCCAGAGCGGCGCCAGACAGGGCGCCCAGGCAGGCCGCTACGGTCAGGGCAGACAAGATTTGCTTTTTCATTCGGTTTCCTTGTAATCAATCGAGGGTTTCAATGGCCAGGGCATGCACGCCATTGGCCATAAATTCTTGCAGTGCATCATACACAAGGCGATGACGCGCCACCCGGGCCTTGCCGGTAAATAAAGGTGAAGCAATGCGCACCCGGAAATGCGTTCCATGACCGGCATCACCGGCACCGGCATGGCCGGCATGCTGCGCACTTTCGTCCAGCACTTCCAGTATGTGGGGCGCAAGGCTTTGCTGCAACCGCTCTTGCAAGGCCAGCGCCGTCGGCACGGCGCTCATTGCGAGGCTCCGTCTTCGGGTGCATCCTGGCCCTTGAGATAGGGGGCAATATAGAAGCCCTGCGCGATCAAGAACGTGAGCGGGAATACATAACCCCAGACCTTGAAGCTGACCCAGTCCGCCGTGCTGTAGTAAAGAACAACATAGGCGTTGCTGGCGGCCATAAAAAGGGTGTAAAAAATCCAAGCGATATTGAGCCTATGCCACACGTTATCGGGCAATTCCAGCTGGGCCGACAGCATCAGTTTGAGGATGTTCTTGCGCATGCCCCACAGCGCAACGGCCATCGCAATGGCCATGGCAAGGTACAGCACCGTGGGTTTCCACTTGATGAAGCGTTCGTCATGCAAGACCAGCGTCAAGCCACCAAAGACCAGCACCAGACCCAAGGTGATCTTCTGCATGGTTTGCAGCTTCCCGTCCATCCGGTACACCAACAGCATCTGCAGCGCCGTGGCGGCCATTAGCACCGCCGTGCCGACGTAGATGTCGTAGAGCTTGAAGGCGCCGAAGAAGAACAGAAAGGGAAGAAAGTCGATAAGTGTTTTCATTCAGGCATGAAGTGTAACGAGGCCGAGTTCATGCAGTAGCGCAGGCCGGTAGGCGCCGGGCCATCTTCAAACACATGGCCCAGGTGCGCACCGCAGTCGGCGCAGTGGACCTCGGTGCGTTTCATCCACAGCACGCCGTCCACCTGGGTGGCCACCGCGTCCGCGCTAAGCGGCTGAAAGTAGCTGGGCCAGCCGCTGCCGGACTCGTATTTGGCCTCGGAAGAAAACAGGGGCTTGTCGCAGCAGATGCAGCGGTAAATGCCCGCGGCCTTGTTACTCTCCAGGCGGCCGGTGTAGGCGCGTTCGGTGGCTTCGCGGCGCGTCACATCAAAGGCCAGGGCCTCGGCATTTTTGGTCTGGAGCAGGGCTTTCCACTCTTCAGCAGACTTTTCAATTTTGAAGGTCATGTGTGTCTCGAAAAAAGCGTGTTTCAGGAACTGCAGCTGATCGCTATGCCGCTGGCCCAATCGGGCGGGAAGCCGGCATAGGCTTCGTATTGTGAATGTTCGTCGAAGGGCGACTGCAAAACTTTCAGCAAATCCGCTATCACGCTGAAATCTTTTTGCTGCGCCGCGCGAATGGCCAGCTCACCCAGATGGTTGCGCAGCACATATTTGGGGTTGGCCCCCAGCATGCGCCGTGAGGCCAGGCCGCGTGATTCCGGCGGATGCAGCTGCGCAAAGCGCGCCAGCCAGGCATCGATAGCGGCCCGGTCCAAGAACAAATCGCGTACCGAGCTATCTGTCGCATCCTGCGCTGCCACCCAGTGGCTAAGGCGGCGCCAGAAGATGGTGAAGTCCACGGCGTCGACCGCCAGCAGGTTGCGAATGTCCTGCACCAGCGCGTCGGGTGCCGCTTGTCCGGCAGGCAGGCCGAGCTTGGCGCCAAAGCGCAGGGCCAAGGCCTGCGGAAAGTGGGTCTGGAATCCATCGAGTGCGGCAACGGCCTCGTCCTGGTCCTGGATCAGTGGCAGCAGGGCCTGGCCCAGGCAATACAGGTTCCAATAGGCCACCTGTGGCTGTTGGTCAAAGGCATAGCGCCCCTGGTTGTCGGAATGGTTGCAAATGTGGCCGGGCGCATAGGCGTCCAGAAACTGGAACGGCCCGTAGTCCATGGTCAGACCCAGAATGCTCATGTTGTCGGTGTTCATCACGCCGTGGCAAAAGCCCGTTGATTGCCAGTGCGCCACCATCTCGGCGCTGCGCTCGGTCACTGCCGCTAGCAATGCGGCATAGGGATTGTTCGCAAAGTCCGTGCTATCGCCGCAGTCCGGATAAAAGCGCTCTATCACATGGTCGGCCAGGGTCTTGAGCTGCTCATGCTGCTGTTTGAAACTGAAGTGCTCGAAATGGCCGAAGCGGATGAAGCTGGGCGCCAAGCGCGTGACGACGGCAGCGGTTTCCAGGGTTTCGCGGCGCACCGGCGCGTCCGAACCCGTCACGCATAAGGCGCGGGTGCTAGGTATGTGCAAACCATGCATGGCCTCGCTGCATAAAAATTCCCGGATGCTGCTGCGCAGCACGGCGCGGCCATCGCCCCGGCGCGAAAACGCGGTCGGCCCCGCTCCCTTGAGCTGCCATTCCTGGCCCAGTGCCTCCCCCAGCAGGATGGCGCGGCCGTCGCCCAATTGACCGGCCCAAACACCGAACTGGTGGCCGCTGTAGACCGAAGACGAGGGCTTCGTGCCGGGCAGCACGTCATTGCCGCTCAGGGCTTGCAGCCAGGCGTCGGACGCCATCCACTCAGGCTCCAGGCCCAGTTCGGCCGCCAGTTTGGCACTCTGGCCCACCCAATAGGGAGTGGCCAAAGGGGTAGGCAGCGTGGGCATGGAAAAGTGCGCGCCCAGGGCAGAAAAGCGGTGTGTCCAGGCCAGGGCGGGGCTTGCAAGCGTGGCGTTTGGGCTGGTGAAATTCATATCAGGATTGTCCCTTAGTTGGCCATCTCCCCGTGTTTCTGGGGCCTTGCGGCGAGTAGGATGCGAGCAGTCGCAGGCGACCGCGAGGCTGCGACAAGGAAACCATAAACAATATTGCCGGAGACAAACCCATGCTTGGATTAATGCAGAGTCAGCAGCTTCTCATTTCTTCCCTGATCGATTTTGCCGAGCGCCACCATGGCGAAACGGAGGTGGTGTCAAGGCGCGTGGAGGGGGACATTCACCGTTCCAATTACAAGCAGGTGGCGGCACGCTCGCGCCAGGTGGCCAACGCGCTGGACCACTGGAACCTGGGCTTTGGCGACCGGGTGGCCACGCTGGCCTGGAACGGTTACCGGCACTTGGAGCTGTATTTTGGCGTGAGTGGCTCGGGCCGTGTCATTCATACGCTCAACCCGCGCCTGCACCCCGACCAGATTGTCTGGATCGTCAACCACGCCGAGGACCAGGTGCTGTGCTTTGACATCAGTTTTCTGCCCATCGTACAGGCGGTGCACGGTCGTTGCCCCAGCATCCGGCATTTCATCGCCTTGTGCGACGAAAGCAAGCTGCCCGGCGACAGTGGCGTCCCCGGCCTGATCAGCTACGAGGCTTGGATTGGCCAGCAGTCCAGCAGCTATGAATGGCCCGACTTCGAAGAAAACTGCGCCTCCAGCCTGTGCTACACCAGCGGCACCACGGGCAAGCCCAAGGGGGCTTTGTACAGCCACCGTTCCACCGTGTTGCATGCCCTGGCGGGCGCCTTGCCGGATGGCCTGAATGTCAGCGCACGCGACTGCATTTTGCCGGTGGTGCCCATGTTTCACGTCAATGCCTGGGGACTGCCATATTCCGCCGCCATGACCGGTGCCAAGCTGGTGCTGCCGGGGCCGGCCATGGATGGACGGTCGATTTACGAACTGATCGAGACCGAGAAGGTGAACTTTGCCGCTGGTGTACCCACTGTCTGGCAGATGTTGCTGTCCTATGTGCAGGCCGGCAATCTGCGCTTCACTAGCCTTAAGCGCACCGTGATCGGGGGCTCTGCCTGCCCACCGGCCATGATCAACAGCTTTAACGATGACTATGGGGTCGAGGTGATTCATGCCTGGGGCATGACGGAAGTGTCGCCGCTTGGCACAGTCTGCACGCTGAGAAACAAGCACCTAGACCTGAGCGCCGACGACAAGCTCAAGGTGCGCCTCAAGCAGGGCCGGGGCATCTTCGGTGTGGACATGAAAATTGTCGACGGCAATTACCGGGAGCTGCCCTGGGACGGTCAGACCTATGGCGACCTGATGGTCAAGGGCCCCTGGGTGATCAGCGAATACTTTCGGGAGGAGGGTGCCTCACCCTTGGTCGATGGCTGGTTTCCGACCGGCGACGTGGCCACCATTGACCCGGATGGCTATATGCAAATCACCGACCGCAGCAAGGACGTGATCAAGTCCGGTGGCGAGTGGATCAGTTCCATCGACGTGGAAAACATCGCCATGGCGCATCCGGCCGTGGCCATGGCAGCCTGCATTGGCATAGCGCACCCCAAATGGGACGAGCGCCCCATCATCGCCGTGATGAAGAAGCAGGGCGCCGACGTCAGTCGCGAGGCCTTGCTGGCTTTTTACGAAGGCAAGACCGCCAAATGGCAAATCCCCGATGACGTGGTTTTCGTGGATGCCATCCCCCTGGGCGGCACCGGCAAGATGCAAAAGAGCAAGCTGCGAGAGTTGCTGCGGGACTACCGTTTACCCAACACCTGATGAGCAAGTCGGCAGGTCGCGCCTGAGACAAGCCCCATGTTTCCGCGAAAAACGCCTTTTACAATGAAAAAAAGAACGCCTGTTCTATTTTGAGGAAAACTTGCATGACTGCCCATTACCAAGTCCACGGCGACGTAGCCGTTATTACGCTCGATAACCCACCGGTCAATGGCCTGGGCCTGGCGACCCGACTGGCGGTGGCTGCCGGCATGTCCCTAGCACAGACCAATGCGACGGTGCATGCCATCGTCCTTGCCGGCGCCGGCAAGGCCTTCTCGGGGGGTGCCGACATCAAGGAGTTCGGCAGCCCCAAGGCCTTTCAGGAGCCCAACCTGCTGAGCCTGATTGCCTTGCTGGAGGGCTCAATCAAGCCGGTTGTCGCAGCCATCCATTCCGTGGCCATGGGCGGCGGGTTGGAGCTGGCCCTGGGTTGCCATTACCGCATTGCCGCCCCCGGCACCAGCATTGCGCTGCCCGAGGTGAAGATTGGCCTGATTCCCGGCGCCGGTGGTACCCAGCGCCTGCCGCGTGCACTCGGTGTGGAGCCCGCACTCAATATGATCGTGAGCGGCGAAGCCATCCAAAGTGAAATGTTGGCGATGCTGCCGGGGCAAAAGCTGTTCGACAAAATGGCCGCGTCCAAGGACAGCCTGCTCGAAGAAGCCATGGACTTCGCCCGCTCGGTGGCTGCCGTGCGGCCCTTGCCACGTGTTCGCGACTGGCCTTGCAAACACCCGCAGGGCGATGCCTATTTTCAGTTTGCCCGCAATATGGTCAAGGGCATGGCGAAGAACTTCCCGGCGCCTGCGAAGTGCGTAGACGCCGTGCAAAGCGCCACCAAGAAAAAGTTTGACGAAGGCATGTCTGCCGAGCGCGAGATCTTTCTCAATCTGATGTGGACGCCTGAGTGCCGCTCGCTCCGCCATCTGTTTTTGGCCGAGCGGGCTGCATCCAAAATTCCCGATGTGCCATCCGACACGCCGCAGCGCGCTTTTCAATCGGTGGCCGTGATTGGTGCCGGCACCATGGGCGGCGGCATTGCAATGAATTTCCTGAACGCAGGCATTCCCGTCAAGGTGCTCGAGATGCGCCAACAGGCGTTGGACCGGGGCCTGGCCACCATCCGCAACAACTATGAGGCCCAGGTCAAAAAGGGCAAGCTAACGGTAGACAAGCTCGAGCAGCGCATGGCGCTCTTGAGCACCACGCTGAGCTACGACGACCTGAAAGCCGCCGACCTGGTGATTGAGGCCGTGTTTGAAGAAATCGGCGTGAAAGAGGCGGTGTTCAATGAACTCGACCGCGTCATGAAGCCGGGCGCCATTCTGGCCTCCAACACCTCCACGCTGGACCTCAACAAAATAGCAGCCTTCACAAGCCGTCCGCAGGACGTGGTGGGCCTGCACTTCTTCAGCCCGGCCAACGTCATGAAGTTGCTGGAAGTGGTGCGCGGCGAAAAGACTGCCAAGGACGTCATGGCCACGGTGATGAGCGTGGCCAAAAAGATCAAAAAGACGGCCGTGGTGTCCGGCGTCTGCGACGGCTTCATCGGCAACCGCATGATCGAGCAATACGGACGTCAGGCCGGCTTTTTGCTGGACGAGGGATGCACCCCGGCCCAGGTGGACAAGGCAGTCGAAAAATTTGGCATGGCCATGGGCCCGTTTCGCATGGGTGACCTGGCAGGCAACGACATCGGTTGGGCGATCCGCAAGCGCCGCTATCTGGAAAAGCCCTTCATGAAATACAGCAAAACCGCCGATCTGCTGTGTGAAAAAGGCCGCTTTGGCCAGAAGACCGGTGCCGGTTGGTACGACTATCTGCCGGGCAAGCGCGACGCCATTCCCAATGCCGACGTGGTGGCCATGGTGGAGGCGAACCGCGCCTCGATGGGCATCACCGCGCGCAAAATTTCGGACGAAGAAATTGTGCAGCGCCTGGTGTTCTCTTTGGTGAACGAGGCCGCGCACATCCTGGAAGAGGGCATTGCCAACAAGGCCAGCGATATCGACATCGTCTATATCTTTGGCTATGGCTTCCCGCCCCATCGCGGTGGGCCGTTGCAATATGCCGATGAGCTCGGTTTGTTTAACGTGGTGCAGGCCATGCAGCGCTTTGCAAAAAACCCGCTGGACGATGCGTCCTTTTGGCAACCCGCGCCGCTTATTAAACGCCTGGTTGCCGACGGCAAGACCTTCGGCCAATAGCCCCGATCTGGAGAACCCGATATGACCCGCGCAATCATTGTTTCCACCGCCCGCACACCCCTGGCCAAAAGCTGGAAGGGCGCTTTTAATATGACCCACGGCGCCACCCTGGCCGGCCACGCCGTGCAACACGCGATTGCGCGTGCCGGCATTGAGGCCGCCGAGGTGGAGGATGTGCTGATGGGCTGCGCTAACCCCGAAGGCGCCACCGGTTTCAATATTGCGCGCCAGGCTGCCCTGCGTGCCGGTTGCCCGGTCACGGTGTCGGGCCTCACCATCAACCGCTTTTGCTCGTCTGGCCTGCAGACCATTGCACTGGCATCGCAACGCATCATTGCCGGTGAGGGTGACATATATGTGGCGGGTGGCGTGGAATCCATTTCCTGTGTGCAGCAGGAAATGAACCTGCACATGGTGTCTGACCCTTGGCTTGCCAAGAACAAACCTGAGATTTACTGGAACATGCTGCAGACCGCCGAAAACGTGGCCACACGCTACGGAATCGGCCGCGACGCCATGGACGAGTATGGTGCCGCCAGCCAGCAGCGTGCCACCGCCGCGCTGGAGGCCGGACTGTTCAAGGATGAGATTGCGCCGATTACCGTGACCATGGGTGTGGCCGATAAGGTGATGGGCTTGATGACCAAGCAGGTCACGGTGGAAAACGACGAAGGCATACGCGCCGGTACCACGGTGGAAGGCATCAGCGGCCTGCGTTCGGCCGTACCCGGGGGCCTGATCACGGCTGGAAACGCCAGCCAATTCTCCGATGGCGGTGGCGCTTGCGTGGTGATGGATGAGGCTCTGGCCGAGAGAAAGGGCCTCAAACCATTGGGCCGTTTTCTGGGCTTTGCCGTGGCCGGTTGTGAGCCGGATGAAATGGGCATCGGTCCGGTGTTTGCCATTCCCAAGGTTCTGAAGCGCCTGGGCCTGACGATGGGCGACATTGATCTGTGGGAGCTCAACGAGGCCTTTGCCGTGCAGGTGCTGTATTGCCGGGACAAGCTCGGCATCCCGGTCGACCGGCTGAATGTGAACGGCGGTGCCATTGCCGTGGGCCATCCCTATGGTGTATCCGGCCAGCGCCTGACCGGCCACGCGCTGATCGAGGGCCGCAGGCGAGGTGCCAAGCGCGTTTGCGTCACCATGTGCATTGGCGGCGGCATGGGTGCGGCTGGCATCTTTGAGGTTTTGTAGGCCGCTCTGTGGTGCAATAGGGATATCCGATATTTCTGAACTGGGTTTTCATGTCCTTTTTTGACAAGTACAACGGCACCTCGAATGCGCGTCTGTTGCGTATGGAGCGCGTGATCTGGCCGCTGATCTACGGTGGGCTGCTGACCCTGGTGTTGGCCTGGTTTACCGAGAACACCCAAGCCACCAGCGCCACCGGTCTGTATGCCGTCGGTGCGGTGGCATTGGCCATGGGCATTTCGGCCTTTGTTTGGCGATCGCGCCAGAAGGAAGAGTAGGTTCGATGAACGCACGCACCGTACAGCAACTGTTTGACCTCACCGGCAAGACCGCCCTGGTAACGGGCGGCTCACGCGGCCTGGGCCTGCAAATGGCGCACGCCCTGGGCGAGGCCGGTGCCAGGGTGATGATCAGCTCGCGCAAACCAGACGACCTTGAGCAGGCCGTCGCCGAACTGCAGGCCGCCGGTATCGACGCGCGCTGGATTGCCGCCGACTGTGCCCGGGAGTCCGACATCACCCGACTGGCCGATGAGACCCTGCACCGCATGGGCGATGTGGACATTCTGGTGAATAACGCCGGTGCGAGTTGGGGTGCGCCGGCCGAGGACCATCCGCTGGAGGCCTGGGACAAGGTGATGAACCTCAATGTGCGCGGCTATTTTTTGCTGAGCCAGGCGATTGCCAAGAAAAGCATGATTGCGCGCCGGTCGGGGCGCATCATCAACGTGGCCTCCATTGCCGGGCTCAACGGCAACCCGGCCTTTATGAAGACCATCGCCTACAACACCTCCAAGGGAGCGGTGCTGAATTTCACCCGTGCTCTGGGAGCCGAATGGGGCGCCCACAACATCACCGTCAACGCCATCTGCCCGGGCTTTTTTCCCAGCCGCATGAGCGCTGGCCTGATCAGCGCCGTGGGCGAGGACAAGATGGCCGCTGCCGCGCCGCTGTTACGCCTGGGCGACGACGAAGACCTCAAGGGTGTCTGCCTGCTGTTTGCCTCCGACGCCGGTAAACACATCACCGGCCAGTGGCTGGCGATCGATGGCGGCGTCAGTGCCGTTATTGGAGCATGACTGATTCCACTCTGAGCTTCGGCGTTGACATTCCCTTCGTCAAACTACTGGGTTTTCAGCTGACGCTGTTTGAAGGTGGACGCTCGGAGGTGCTTTTGCCGGCGGACCCTGAGCACCTCAATTCCTTTGCCGTCACCCACGGCGGCGTGCTGATGGCGCTGCTGGACGTGACCATGGCCAGCGCGGCGCGCAGCGTCTGCCCGGAGCTGGGCGTGGTCACCATCGAGATGAAAACCAGCTTCATGCGTCCGGCCATACCGAGCGAAAATGGCCCGCTTGTGGCCAAGGGCGAGCTGATGCACCGCACCGCCACCATGGCCTTCACCCAGGCCACTGTGTATGACGCAAGGGGTCACGCCTGTGCGCACGCCACCGGCACCTTTAAATATCTCAAGCGCCTGGCCACCGGCCGCCGCAGCGTGAACGCGGTGCAGATCGCAACCGACTAAGCAAGCCATGATCATTCTTCATCACTACCCGCTGTCGCCCTTCGCAGAAAAAGTCCGCGCCGTGCTGGGCTTCAAGCAAATGGCCTGGAAGTCGGTCATCATTCCGGCCATAGCCCCCAAGCCGGACGTGCTGGCGCTGACGGGCGGCTACCGCAAGACACCCATTTTGCAAATCGGGCGCGATGTGTACTGCGACACCGCCCTGATCTGCGACGTGCTGGAGCACCTGAAGCCCGAACCGGCCTTGTACCCGGCGCAGCAAAAGGGCCTGGCCCGGGTGGTGGCGCAGTGGGCCGACAGCACCCTGTTCTGGGCAGCCATGGCCTACAACTTTCAGCCCAAAGGTGCGGCGGCGGTCTTCGCCGATGCCGCACCCGAAGCCGCACAGGCCTTTGGCGCCGACCGTGCTGCGATGCGCGCCGGTATGGCGCGCCAGTTTCCGGGCGATGCAACGGCTGCCTACAAGTCCTACCTGCGGCGCTTGTCCGACATGCTGGAGTCAAACGACTACCTGTTGGGTGAAGCCCCCTGCATCGCCGACTTCGCCGCCTACCATCCGCTGTGGTTCACCCGCACCCAGGTGCCGGTGCTGGCGGATATTTTGAGTTCCACGCCCGCCGTGCTGGCCTGGATGGACCGCATCCAGGGCTTTGGCCACAGTGAGATCCAAAAACTCAGCTCAGGTGAGGCGATTGCCCTATGCGCCGCGTCCAGCGACAGTTTTGCGTTGCACGACTCGCGCTTCCAGGACGAACATGGCATCCCGTTGGGTAGCCAGGTCACCCTGGCCGCTGAGAGCTTTGGCACCGAGGCCAGCCAGGGCGAGCTGATCGGTGCCAGCCGTACCCGCTACACCATTCGCCGCCAGGACCCGCGCGCCGGTGAGGTGTTGGTGCACTTTCCTCGCATCGGCTATGTGCTAAAACCGGTGCTTGCATGAGCGTTAAAGCCATCGTTCCGTCGGCTCGACCAGCACTTGCTTGCGCTTCTACTTCACGTTTCTGAGATGGCAGCCAGCGACGAGGATTAGCCTTGCCTACCCACAGCGCGCTGGCAATGCCCAGCAGGCATATGGCACTCACGGGCCAGTCACCCCAACGTACATAAGGTGTCAGGCCGGTCCGGCCGGTAACGGTTCCAGCCAGACTGGCCGCCACGCCCACTGGCAATGCGTCTGCCACCGCACCGGAGGCCAGGATGAGCGCCGTATCTCCGGTGTTGGACACCCGCAGAATGGGGCGGCCTACCTCCAGCGCCCGCATGCGGGTGATTTGCTGCCCTTGGTCAACGGCCAAGGTGCCATCAAACCAGGCCATGTTGCCGGGGTTGATCAGCAGGTTGACCTTCGGCGCCCAGCGGCGTACCTCATCGGACAGCATGTTCTCATGACAAATCAGGCTGCCTATGGCCAGGGTTTGGCCTTGCTTGACCAAGGTAAAAGGCGGCTGCGCCGCAGCGCCGGGGCTCAGGTCCTGCATGGGAATCGCCAGTTTGCGGCTGATCCAGCCCAGTCCCGGTGGTGCATATTCGCCAAAAGGAAACAGGTGGATCTTGTCGTAGCGGCTCACGCCGGTTCCGTGGGGTTGCAAATGCACCAGGCTGTTGTGCCCTTGCGCCTGGTTTCCCACGGTGGCAATACCGAAAACCAGGTGGCTGCCGGACTGAGTCGCAAAGTCATGCAGTGCGGAAAGCGTGCCGCCGGGCAACTCGTTCCAGTACATTGGAAAGGCGGTTTCGGGTGCGACCACCAGATCGGCCGGTTCAGCGGTCAACAGATCCAGCAGCTGCTGGCTGATGCCTGCCCTGAACGCCAGATCGAACTTGCTATCCTGCAGGGTGTGGGGCTGCAACAGGCGAAAGTGCAGGGGCTTCGCCAGCGCTGCGGTCCACTGAACCTGCAGCAGCAGCAGGCCCATGAGCAGACAGGTCACCACCGGTATGGCGGCTTGCAAGCGGCGCGGCGCGGTTTGCCGTGCTGGCGTCATGCTGAGCGCCAGGGTCGCGGCCATCCAATAGCCGATCCAGCTCAGACCATACGCACCCAGCACCGGTGCCCATCCCGCCAGCCAGGTATCCATCAACGCATAACCCAGGGAGAGGGAACTGAAGCGCTCAAAGACCAAAGCCCGCGCCATTTCTGCTAGCGTCATGAGGCTAGCAAAGCTGGCCGCTTGCAGCCAGTACGGCACGATCCAATCAGTAAAGTTTTTCAGCAGCCATACATGCAGTGCGCACGGCAATGCGGTAAACAGCGCCAGGCCTGTCAGCAGCAGCGCAGTTGCTAGCAAGGCCGACGCGCTGTCCATGCCAACCGGTCCTGCCATCGTGCTGTAGATCCAGCCATGGCCGGTCAGGTGCAGGCCGAGCCCGAACCGCAGGCCCGCAGATGCCGCAGCCACGGGCCGCGCCGTCGCGCCGATCAGCGAAAACATCAGGCCGTAGGCCAGCAACGCCAGCGGCCACCAGGCCAGCGGTGCCCAGGCGGCCACAGCCAGCGCGCCCAGGGCCAGTGTCAGCAGATGCCGGGCAAACGGGTGCATTTCCTATCCCTTACAGGTCGGGCAATTGGCGCTGGTACAGGGCGTCGGGTCCACCGTGCCACCGGTGCCGCCGCTACCGCCTGTGGAGCCGGGGTCGCCAGGCAGGTAGGTCACGGTGCAGTCGACCGTCAGGCATTCGGGTGGCGATTGGGTGGACCCGGACGGCGCGCCTGGGTCGGTGGGATGGCCGCTGTTACCCTCGCCCGGCGTGGAAGCAAACAGATTGTGGCCATGGAGGTCTATTTGCTCCAGTGCGTCGCTTTGCATTTCCAGCGTGACGTGCGACACCATGGGTAAGCGCCCGCTGGCGATGAGCTGCGTGTTGAAGCTATCTGCACCGCTATCCAGCCACCGCTGGTAGCGGTTAAAAATGGTGCCCAGCAGCCAGACCTTGGGTGTGTAGCCGTGGGTAATGCGCAGCTTGAGCAGATTGGCGTCCTGCAAGCTCTGCCCCGATGTGGCGCCCACGGCGTTCAAATGGGGTCGCAGCGCCAGGCTGCCGTTGGGTATGGTGCGCGTGCCATAGCTCTCGTTCAGCGCCTGGTCGGTGGCGAAGTCATCAAAGCTTTGTGTGGTCGGGTTGAGCACTTCAATGCGCAGACTTTGCGGCGTCATGTCGGCTTCTGCCTTGGCATAGGATTCGCTAAGCTCCTGCGCGTTTTGGCCGCCGCCATACAGAGGTATCAAGGCCCGAATGTAGGCCTCCCGGATTGCGACCACATTGGCGTGGGCCATGCTGCCGGCGCGCGCGGCCATGAAGTTCGCATGGTCGATTTGGTTCTTGGCAAAAAACATCAGGCTGGACTGCAATATCCCAAGTCCCAGCAGGGTGATCAGGGGCCCGACCACCACAAACTCCAACATGGCCGAACCGCGTTGGCGCAAGGAGTGGCGCGGCTTTGCGTTAGCGCTTGGCATGGTGTTCATCCAAGCTGGAGGGCAGGGCCAGGCAATCTCCCAATGCAAGACCGCAATGGGCAATGCCGCCTGCCGTCATTTCCAGGGTATGTGTGGCTGCCCTGCCGCCCCAACTCAAGCGCCAGGGCTTCAGTGCGGGCACCAATTTCACCACGGAACCCCTTGCATCCAGGTACACCACATCCAGCGGGTAACGCATCCACAGCGTGTGCACGCTGGCGCAGCGCGGAATCAGCAGGCCCTGCGCCAGCGGCAGGGGCCGACTCAGCATCAGACCTTTGAAGCGTTGCCAGAAGCTGCTGGCAATGCGCAGGCGGGGTGGATTCGTCATGGGCTTGTGTCCTACAAACCGGAATGCATGAACTGCATCGCAATCGGAAAAAACAGCACGATGAAGGTGCAAGGAAAAATGAAGGCAATCAGCGGCAGCAGCATCTTCACCGGTGCCTCCATGGCCAGCTTCTCGGCCCGGTGAAAGCGTTCCACGCGCCGCTGCTCGGCCTGCGCGCGCAGCACCTGCCCCAGGTTCATGCCCATTTTTTCGGCCTGAATCACGGCCGTGACAAAGTGGCTGATGGGCGCCTCGTTCAGGCGCTCAGCCATGTCTCGCATGGACGTGGCGCGGCTTTTGCCGGCGCGAATGTCGCGCAGCAAGCGCTGAAATTCATCCCGCATGGCGCCCTTGGGGCCCTTGAGCACCGCCTGATTGATGGCGCCCTGGATATTCAGTCCGGCCTCTACGCAAAGGGTGATGATGTCCAGGTAAAAAGGCAGGCTGCGCAACAAGTCCTTTTTGCGCGCTTGGAGCCGGTCACCCAGCCAGATCATCGGGTAGAAGTAGCCGCACAGTGCGCCAAGCAGCATCACATAGGCATAGGCACTGCCCGTCCAGGCTTTGCCTGGGTTAAACGATCCTATCAGCCACACAGCCAGCGCCAAGCAGGAGGCGCCAACCACCAGTCGACTGGCCTCAAACTGGGCTGCACTGAGGCAATATTCCAGGCCCGCCCCGCGCAGCTTGGCGCCCAGGCGGGCTTGCCTGCCTGCGGATAGCTGCAAGAAATGGCTGACCCAGCAAATCGGCCACCAGGCCAGACGAAAGCCCAGCGGCGGCGGGTCTTTGTAGCTGCGGTCATCCGCTGGCACCTCGGCCAGCGCACGGCTGAGCAACCAGGCCAGCAGCGCCACGGCTAGCCCGACACCCAGAGCCACCAGTAGGCTGATGAGCTTGAAATGGTTGGGTACAGAGTTGTTCATGGCAGGCGCTGCTTCAGACATCGATGGCCGTGATCCTGCGGATCAGGTACACGCCCATCACTTCCAGAAAGGCAATCACCACCAGCGTGGCCCAGCCGATGCGCGAGTGCCAGAGCATGGCCATGGAATCCGGCTCCATCTGGTTGAGCACCAGCATCAACAGAATCGGCAGCGAGCCCACCACCCAGGCCTGCATCTTGCCCTGCGCGGTGAGCGCTTCGATCTTGCCCTCCATTTGCAGGCGGCTGCGTATGGTGTGTGAGCTGCGCTCCAGCGTTTCGGCCAGGCCACCGCCGGTCTCGCTGGCAATGCGCATGGCCGATACCACCAATACCGTGGTTTGCGTGGGCACGCGCCGCGACAGGTTGTTCAGACTCTGTTCCATGCTCACGCCCAAGCGCTGTTCGCGCAGCACCAGAGAGAACTCTTGCGCCAATGGGTTTTGTGCCTCGCTGGCCATTTGCTGGATGGCTGAGCTCATGCTGGCTCCGGCGCGCAGGCTGCCGCAGAGCATCATCAGAGCGTCCGGCAATTGCTGCTCAAACTGGCGTAGGCGGCGTTTGCGCATCCAAGCGTAGCCCATGCGGGGCAGCATTGCCAGTGCAAAAAACACGGGCACCGCCAGCAACACGCTGCCCGTGAGCATCCAGGCCAGCAAGGTCCCCAGCGCCATCACCGCCAGATTGGCGGCAAACAATTTTTTGGGGTCTACCAACAGGAAAAACTCCTGCGCCCGGAACTTGGCCCTCTTGGTAAATTGGGCCCGGTAGTGAGCCAGCGTGACCGTGCCCAGGTCCACTGCAAACCAGGCCAGCAGGGCGGCGGACAATGCCACTACCAGGGTGATGAAAAGTAGCTGCTGGTTCATCAGGCGTGCTCCCCGTCGATGTGCAGGCCGAGGTGGCTGGGTTTGAAGATGCCCACATCCAGCAGCTTGCCGCTGGCCCGCAACGCGTCATAAAACGTGGGCACCATGTCGCAGCCGGTAAAGCTTCCCTGCACCCTGCCGTCTTGGTCGTAGCCTTGGGCTGCAAAGCGAAACAGCTCCTGGATCTGGATCTTGCCGGACTCCATGCCGGTTAGCTCGGTGATGCTGGTCACCTTGCGCGAGCCGCAAGCAAAGCGCGACTGCTGCACCACGATGTCCACGGCCGATGCGATCTGCTCGCGAATGGCCGTCAGCGGCAGGTCCATCCCCGCCATCAAGACCATGGTCTCCAGGCGGGCCAGCCCGTCGCGCGGTGTGTTGGCGTGCAGCGTGGTCAGCGACCCTTCATGCCCGGTGTTCATGGCCTGCAACATGTCCAGCGCCTCGGCACCACGGCACTCGCCCACCACAATCCGGTCGGGTCGCATGCGCAAGGTGTTCTTGACCAGTTCCCTGATGGCCACTCCGCCGCGCCCCTCCCCATTCGACGGGCGCGATTCCAGACTCACCAGATGCGCGAGGTTGAGCTTGAGTTCGGCCGAGTCCTCCACGGTAATGATGCGCTCACCCAGGGGTATGAAGTTGGACAGGATGTTGAGCAGCGTGGTCTTGCCCGAACCTGTGCCCCCAGAGACGATGATGTTCTTGCGTGCGACCACGCAGACCTCGAGAAACTGCGCCATCTCGGTGCTGATGGCGTTAAATCCCACCAGGTCTTCTGCCGTGAGCTTGTGCTTGGCAAACTTGCGAATCGTCAGGCAGGGCCCCTTGAGCGCCAGCGGCGGGATGATGGCATTGACGCGCGAGCCATCCTTGAGCCGCGCGTCCACCATCGGTGAGGACTCGTCAATGCGCCGGCCCAAGGGCGCCACGATGCGCTCTATCACTCCCATCACCGCCTGGTCACCGGTAAAGGTGAGCGGATAGCGCTGCAGTCGACCGTCACGCTCGATATAGATTTCATCAAAGCGGTTGACCATGATTTCGCTCACCTGGTCATCCTCCAGCAGCTCTTCCAGAGGCCCCAGACCAATGGCCTCGTCCAGCACCTGCTTGGCCAGCAAGTTGCGGTCGATTTGCTTGGGAATATCGGCCTCCAGCCCTAACATGATGTGCTCAATCAGCGCGCTGGTCTGGCCTCGCAGTTCGGCATCCGACATGTGTTGCACATCTTGACGACGCAAATCCATGGTGCTGAGCAGCTCCGTGTGCACGCGTTTGCGCCACTCAAACTCGAGCTGTTTGCGCCCCGGGTCTGGCGCCAGCACCAGGGCCAAACCGGATGCTGGCGCATCACTTTGCATTGCCTCACGCTGCGCTCGCTCTGCGGCAAGCCGCGAAGCCTGCATCGCCTCGGTTGCCATTCGGTTGCGCGCAGCTGCGGTGTCGCTGCGGCTGTTCGGGTGGGCCGCCTGCACCATCTCGTGGCCGCCTAGCAGCTGCACACAGAGCTTGAACGGCCCGATGCCTATCACCTCGCCGGACTTGAGCGGGCCATATTGCGCCTCGACGCGCTCGCCATTGACCGTGACACCGCCAAACGCGCCCAGGTCCTCTATCAACACGCCCGACGGCGTCTTGAACAGGCGCGCATGTTCACGGCCGATACGCCAACTGTCTAGACGCAGCTCGTTCTGCGCGCCCTTGCCGATGATGCAATTGTCAGGCAGCTGACGACGTTCCAGCTTGCCATGGGGGTGTTGTATTTCTACTTGCAGCATGGGGCTATCTCCTCAGACAAAAAGCGTAAGAAAAATGCGATGTGGGGGCTACCGAGCTGCGCTGGCGTCAGTACTTCATTTCCAGAAAATCACCGCCGGGCATGAGCGGAGCGAAGGCGCCGCCGATATGCCTTTCAATGTCCCAGCCGAATAACACGCCATCGGTCTTGAGGTGAAACTTCAGGCGCAGTGCGCCGCCATGGGTGCGGATCTCTTGCAGCACGTCATCGGGGATGCGGGAGGCGATGGGCAGGGTGTAGTCGCCGG
>CAIMZI010000080.1 GCA_903845935.1 uncultured beta proteobacterium
CGAGGTGTCGGCCAAGCCGGCATGGGTACCAATTTCCGCGTCTGAGTAGCCCTTGCCGCGCAGGAACTGGATGTAGGGCGCCTGCGACGCGTCGTAATACGCCGTCAGGGCCAGGGCACCGCAACGCTTGTCGGTGGCCCATTCCTTGTTGATGGCCTCGGCGGCGCGCAGTTCGCTCTTCTGGTAGCCACCGTGGTCTCCCAGAAATACGACATCGTGAAAACCATGCTGCTTGAGGCTTCGGGCGGTGGACTCCAGAATCGCCTCGAAGGTGGCATCTGCAATCGACAGGGTGCCGCTAAAGCGCATGTGCGCGACCGGCGGAGATATGCCGCCTTCAGGCACATAGGCCAGCACCGGTGCCACGATGGCGTTGCCCAGCTTCTGGGCAATTTGTCCGGCCAGATATTTGACGCGCACATTGTGCTTGCCCAGGGCCATATGCGGGCCATTTTGCTCGGTGCCGCCTATGGGTATCAAGACGGTGGTGCTGCCCTTGGCAACTGCAGCGCGCAACTCAAATGAGGTCAGTTCTTCCAGGTAAACCGAACTAGCAGCAAAGGCTCTGCTGCCCAGTAGGCACAACAGCAATGTAGCCATCAAGGTGCGGAGCGTGCGAGCGTGTACGGTGTGGCGAGGCATTGAAAATTTTGCAGAGATTGGAGCCACATTTTACGTTGTGCGCTGCAGCGAAAGCCATTTAACGCGGTCCCGCCGCAGCAATGGCCCACTATCTCAAACGATCTTGCAGTGGATCAAGGCATCTTCATCGAAACCGCCAATCGCACACCTCCGGTGCCAGCGCTAGACCGACTGGTCAATTTTGTACACAAAACCGCGCGCCACGCGGGGCGTTGCATTCAGCAATTGAGCGATTTCCTCAATATCGTCGGGCAGCGCGGCATTGTCCCAGCCACTTTCGGTGTGTCGGGCCAGGCGCACGGCCAGCAGCACATTGCGCACCGATGGGTGCTCGGCGTGCCGACCGTCGCTGATGCGCACCAGCAGCTCGGGAAAACCCCAATGCAACATCAAGGACTGGCGCAAATCGTTCAGGTCAATATTGAAAACAAAACGCTGCAGGCTATTGGTACGCAGGCTCGGGTTGGCCCGCTGCATGGCACGGATCTCCATTTCCAGCTCCGGTGCGTAACAAAACATCAGCATTTCAGCAAAATCGTGCAGGAATGCGGCTTCACGGATCACCGCCACATCGGTGTCCGCGCGGTGCACTGCAAAACCGGTGGCGAAGTGAGCCGCCCTGTGGGCCCGCTTGATCAGCGCCAGCAAGGCTTCCAGTGCGGCAGGCTGCCCACGCAAATAGTCCTGCACCGTCGGTTGCAGGCCAAAATTGCGAAAGAACGGAGCCACTCCCATCATCACCAGTGCGCTCACCACGGTTTCGGTCTGGGTGCCCTCCTTGTTGCGGCGCAGGCTGGCCACATAGGCCAACACCTTCATGGTCATGAACGGGTCGTTGTCAACCAGTTCGGCCAGTATGCCGGCATCCACATCCTCCTCTTTGGCGCGCAATACTTCCAAGGCGTCCGAGGTTTCCAGCAGCACCGGGATATCGGTATGCAGAAAATAGCGAATCCACGACGCCAGGTCGGGCAAGGGCTCATTCAGGTGAACCATGGGTTCCACGCTGACGGGGCTAGCGGGCAATGCGCCGGGCTGAGAGGGGGTTTGCATGGGGCGAGTATCTTCTGGCCTACCGTGGCGGTCAATGAGCAACCCGTTCAGGGACGGCTCAGAACTCGCCCCGGTCCGCCTGTTTCGCACCGGGCACACCCGCATCAAACAACTGGTTGCTGCGACTCACCGTGGCGGCCACCGTCAGGGTATTTGCGTTCCAAGTGCCCAGCGCCACCACCTGATCGCCGGCCGCGATTACGGGATAGCTTGCCGGTTTGGGGCCTTGCACCAGAACCGCCGCCGGGTCCACGCTGATGGCAATGCCGTGTACCGTCAGCGTGCTCGGCGTTCCGGTGAGCTTGCTATTGACGACCGTGGTGTCCACCAGGCCGGACACGCCAGTCTGGCTCGAAACCGGGACAATCGCCAAGGAGTTAGCGACGAGGTTGCCGCCGCTATCGGTCTCGGCCTTGACGATCACATGCTGGGACATGCCTGTGGTGGCCAGATAGGTGGCAAAGGTGTTGATATTGAATGGGTTGCTGGCAGGGTCCGACTTCTGGTCCCAACCCTTGACCGACATGTCCATCAGACGAGTCTGCGCATTCACGGTAATGGTCTGCCCCAACACGGAAAGCGTATAGGTGGTGGTGGTCCCTGCAGTGACCGCTGTCGCATCGCCCTCCAGACCGAGCTTGACGCTGCTGGCAGCGTGCAGGATGACGACGCTGCTGGCCGTCACCGATTGACCCAAAGCATCCATGGTTCCCAGCACACGCACCACATCACCCGCCTGCGGCGGCGTGCTGGTCAGCGCCGTGGTGACGATAGTCACACCCCGCAGCACAAAACCGCTAGAGCTGGGGCTGGAGACCACGCCCTCCACTTCCATGGCAGAGCCGCTGACATCCACCGCAGTCTTGCTGGCCAGGCGGGCAAAGTCCGCAACCAGCGTCTTGACCGGCAACGCCGGGGCCGCTGCCGCACCCACTGACACCACCTGGGCGCTGCTGAACGCCGAGGCGCAAGGGCTCACCACACCAGTCACGCGGCAGACCGCCTTCGACAGGTCAGCGCTCAGGCCACCGATGGCCAAGGAACCGGTGCCCACAGTTGCCACACCCTCGGCCTTGAAGTTCACGCCGGTGGGCGGAATTGCCGACGCAGAGGCGGGCAGATCCGAAACCGAGACCAGGGTCGCCACAATATTTGCGGCCCCTGAAGCCGTACTAAACAGGTAACCATGAACGGTGACATAGTTGCCAGGACTGGCAGGGCCGGAAGTGCTTGCCAATGCGCCCGGCGTCGAAACAGCGGTGCAGGTGGCAGGCGTCGCGGAAACGCAGGCCCGGTGGTCGCTGAAATTGGTGGAACTGGTCAACTGGACCAACTGCCCCATGACCGTCAAGGTGCCGGCCGTTGCATCCAATGCATCCACATAGCCCCGCGCCAGCGGATGAATATGCAACTCGCCGGCCTGTGGTGCGGCGGCCGAACTGCCCGCTGCGGGCTTGACATCCACCACCATACCGACTTCCAGCCCTGCTGGGGGAGTGGCTTTGCCCGTGTCATCATCGATGAAGCTCGTGCCCAGCGTGCCAAATTCATGGCCACCCACGAATACGCTGCCGAAGGCGGTGATGACACCCGATGAGGTGGTGCCTGCTGCCGCAGCCGCCACTGGTGTTGCAGTGGTCGTGGAAGCCGCCGTCGAGGCTCCGCCACCGCCACAAGCCGCAAGGCCTGCTGCCAGGGCCGATGCGATGCTGACCAGGGTCAGCGAACGCCGTACGAATCCAATCTTTATCTTCATGAACTGCTCCAGGTTTTGGTGAAACAAAAGGTTCCATTGCAAGGTCACCTTAGGTCGCATCATACATGGGAATATTTCCCATGCAAATAAAAATTTGCAGTAAAATCGGACAAAACACCATCACCACCCATGTCTCGTCAGCCCACGCACCTGCCAACCATCCAGGCCCGCTCCGCCGAACCCATGTCCTCCCACGCGGTTCGAGAAGCGGTGGAGATGGTCATGCAGCCCCTGATTGCCTTGCTGTTGAACAGTGGTATCGACTACACCCGCTTTGCTGCCGAGCTCAAACCCTGGTTCATCGAGCAGGCGCGGGCGGAACTGCTGCGCTCGGGCCAGGGCATCACCGACTCATCCATCAGTCTGCTCAGTGGCATTCACCGCAAGGACGTAAGGGGGTGGCGCGAAAACCGCTTGGTCGACAAGGCCAGGCGGGAGCTTGCCATCAGCTCGCAGGTGTTTGCACGCTGGACCAGCGATCCCGCCTACCGCGACCGGCGGCGCCAGCCGCGCGCCCTGCCACGCACCGGCCCCAGCCCCTCCTTGGAGAGTCTGGTGAAAAGCGTGACCCAGGACGTCCACCCCTTCACCGTGCTGCAGGAGCTGATCCGACTGGGTCTGGCCTGTGTGGAAATCCGCAAGGGTCAGGAAATCGTGGTGCCCAATGTGGCCGGATTTGTGCCGCGCCCAGGCTCCAAGGAGGCACTGGAACTGCTGGGCGCCAACCTGGCCGACCATGCCATGGCGGCGGTTGCCAATGTGCTGGGCGAACAGCCCAGGCTGGAGCAAAGCGTATTTGCCAGCGGCATCACCGAGGCTTCGGCTAACACCCTCGGCGCGCTGGCCCGCACGCTGTGGAACCACGCCAGAACCGAACTCATCACCGAGGCGAGCCGCTTGTATGCGGCCGACAAGGACCTGGCCGACGCCACCCACCGGGTGCGCTTCGGCAGCTACTTCTGGTCCGAAGACTTGCCCACAGACGCGGCCGAACCCCAGGAGAAGCAAGAATGAGAGCAGCGCGGCTTTTTGTAACGGCTTTGTTCTGCTGGGTGCTTTCTTCCTGCGGCGGCGGATCGTCCGTGGCGTTGAACACGGGTGGCGGTGTCGGCACCGGTGGCACCGGCATCACCCTGGGTACGGTCACAGGCTTTGGCAGCGTCGTGATTGATGGCACTTCGTATAGCAGCGCCAGCCCGCAGTATTACGCGCAGAGCAGCCAAGGCGAGGCGGACGCCGCTGCGCCCGGCGATGTGGAGCTGGGATCGCAGGTTCAGGTCGAACTCGACGCGCAGGGCAATCCGTCCAGCGTCCTGATCGCGCCCGATCTGGTGGGCGCGATCAGCGGCATGGATGCTGCCGGTTTCAGCGTGAATGGCGTGCGGGTGCGCTACAGCAGTGCGCCTAGCGCGGGGCCCATGACCTATTTTTCTGGCTTGACGGGTCCGGGCGCGGTCACGGTCGGCATGCAAGTAGCCGTCAGTGGCGTGTACGGCCTGGACCTGGCCAACGCTCCGTACTTTCAGGCCACCCTGGTGGAACGCCTGCCAGACGTCAACCCCATCACGCGCATCAGCGGCGTGCTCTCGGGTCTGAATGCGAGCACGAAAACGTTCCAAATCGGCACCGTCACCGTGGGCTATGGCGCGGCGACGCGACTAGACAGCACCGGCGCTGCCATCGCCAATGGCCAGTTTGTCAACGTCTGGTCGAACCAGCCGCTGCGCAATGGCGGCAAGGCGCTGACGGCGAACTCCCTGCGCATCCGTTCGCTGCTGGGGCGCAGTGGCACGGCCCAATTCAGTGGACTGGTTTCCAGTCTCACTGGCAGCGGCTTTGCTCTAGGCGCCATTGCCGTCGATACCAGTGCCCTGCCCGCCAAGACGACCGGCTTGACGGCTGGACAATATGTCACGGTTCAGGGATCCATCGATGCGCGCACCGGAACCGTGATGGCCACGGCCCTTGCTTCCTACGCCAGCCAACCCGTGGCCACCGCCATCCAGGGAACCATCACCGGCTACCTAGCATCCAATGCCTTCTTTGTGCGCGGTGTACCGGTGGACGCCTCAACTGCCCACTTGCAAAACGGTACCAGCCTGGCATCCCTGGCGGATGGTGTCTACGTCACCCTGGTGGGAGCAGTGGGAGCGGCAAATTCGGGCGTCATCGTGGCCAGCAGTCTGTCCGTAACCAGCCAAGCACCGACCGGAGAAACAGTTGACTATCGGGGCACCGTCAGCCAGCTTCAGAACGGTAGCTTCGTCCTGACATCACAGAATTCAGGCAACCCCGCACCCCAAAGCCTTAGCTTGGCTGCGAACGTCAGCTATAGCAACGGCAGCGCGTCGCAGCTAATCAATGGCGCCACGGTGGAGGTGGAAGCCACAAAAACCGCCACCGGATTAAGCGCATACAGCATCGCCTTTATCGGCGCGCAACCATCCAATATGGCGGGCGGTGGCAGCGCGCCACCGGTGCTGATTCACGGTCGGGTGGATGATTTGGGCGCCTCCAGCATGTCAGTCAGCGGGATCAACATCCAGCTCAACGGTATCGCGGCACAGAACGGCACATTGGCAAATGGCGCCAAGGTGGATGTGTGGCTGAGTGTTTCAGGCCAAAATAACATCGCCCGCTCCATCACTATCGTCAACTGAAGCAGACGCGCAATAGAATCGCGCCATAAGCAAAACCAGTGAATAAAAGCATGCCTTACTTTTTGATGTGGGAGAACAACGGGGTTTATAAAAAGTTCACCGGCGTGGTGACGGGCGCCGAGCTGCTTCAATCGGTCAACGAAGTGGCCAACGACATGCAATTTGGCAAGGCCCGCTATGAGGTGTCCGACTACCTTGGTGCCGAGTCCACCGAATTTTCACAGGACGCCCTGAACGAGGTGCGCGCCGTACGCATCGGCTCGTTCCAGCGCAACCCCAGAATTCGGGTCGCCATCGTCACCCACGACCCACAGATTCAGCAGCGCATTTTCTCCACCATCGCCACCCGACTGACACTGCACCAAACCAAGGTGTTTAGTGACGTTGCCGAAGCCAACCTCTGGGCCGGTCGCGCAGTCAAGGCGGTGTAGCCGCGGCCGCGCGGCGTGATTCAGGCCTGGCAAGCCTGATTTGAGGAATCACGTGTTTACGGGGGCGAAGGCCCCCATGCCCAAATGAAAATGGCCTGTTGCTAGGTTTTAAACAGCAACAGGCCTTTGTCATTGGAGGAAGCGGTGGGATTCGAACCCACGGTACCTTTCGATACGCCTGATTTCGAATCAGGTACATTCGACCACTCTGCCACGCTTCCATGTGCCGCAGCACAACCGTAGATTCTATCAGGGGATCAGCGGCCTCAGGCTGCCAGAAGCTCCAGACCACCAATAAAAGGTCGCAGCGCAACGGGCACGGTGATGGATCCGTCGGCGTTCTGGTAGTTCTCCAACACCGCCACCAGGGTACGACCTACGGCCAGGCCGGAGCCGTTGAGGGTGTGTACCAGCTCGTTCTTGCCCTGGGCGTTCTTGAAACGGGCCTGCAGACGGCGCGCCTGGAAGGCCTCGCAATTGCTGATCGAGCTGATTTCGCGGTAGGTATTTTGCGCCGGTAGCCACACCTCCAGGTCATAGGTCTTGGCAGCGCCAAAGCCCATGTCGCCGGTACACAGGCTCATCACGCGATATGGCAGGCCGAGCTTTTGCAGAATGGCTTCGGCGTGGCCCGTCATTTCTTCCAGCGCTTCGTAGCTTTTGTCGGGGTGAACGATTTGCACCATTTCCACCTTATCGAACTGGTGTTGGCGGATCAGGCCCCGGGTGTCGCGTCCGGCGCTGCCGGCTTCCGAACGGAAGCAAGGCGTGTGGGCGGTCAGCTTCATCGGCAAATCGCTCTCGGCCAGCACCACGTCGCGCACGAAGTTGGTCATGGTCACTTCGCTGGTCGGGATCAGGTAGAGCGCGGTGTGGTCGGGCTGCTGCTCGCCGTCTTGGCCACCCTTTTTGGCGGCAAACAAGTCGCCATCAAACTTGGGCAACTGGCCGGTGCCGCGCAGGGTCTCGCCGTTGACGATGTAGGGGGTGTAGCACTCGGTGTAGCCGTGCTCTTGGGTCTGCACCTCCAACATGAACTGGGCCAGGGCGCGGTGCAGGCGGGCAATCGGACCCTTCATGACGGTAAAGCGCGAGCCGGTCAGCTTGACGCCCATCTCAAAATCCAGGCCCAGGGGCGCGCCCAGGTCCACATGGTCCTTGACCTCGAAGTCGAACTTGGCGGGCTCGCCCCAGCTGCGCAGCACCACGTTGCCGTGCTCGTCGGCACCCACCGGCACGCTTTCGTGCGGCAGATTGGGCACGGCCAGCAGCAGAGTTTGCATATCCAGCTGGATCTGGTCCAGGCGCGTTACCGAGCTATCGAGTTCGGACTTCAAACTATTCACCTCGGCCATCACGGCCTCCACCTCGACGGCGCCGGCCGGGCCCTTGGACTTGAGCATGCCGATCTGCTTGCTCAGGGAATTGCGCTTGCCCTGCAGCTCTTCGCTGCGCATCTGAATCGATTTGCGTTCGGCCTCGAGCGCGCGGAAAGCGGCTTCGTCCAGAAAGGTTTGGGGGCTCTTGCGAGTGGCAAGGCGTGCCACGACGGTGTCGAGGTCTTTTCGGAGTTGGGTTATGTCCAGCATGGTGTTATTTTAATTGTCGAGTTTCAGGCCCTTGGGCAAAGGGAACTTCACGGTTTCACGGATGCCGTCCATGGTGCGCACGGATACTGCGCCCAGCGCCTTGATGCGCTCTATCACCGCCGCCACCAGCACCTCGGGCGCCGAGGCACCGGCCGTCAGACCGACGCGCTGGCAGCCTTCGAACCAGGCGGCCTGCAACTCTTCGGCGCTGTCCACCATATAGCTTTGGGTGCCCAGCTTGCGCGCCACTTCGCGCAGCCGGTTGCTGTTGGAGCTGGTGGGGCTGCCCACCACGATCACCACATCAACCTGCGGACTCATGATCTTGACGGCATCCTGGCGGTTCTGGGTAGCGTAACAAATGTCCTGCTGCTTGGGCTCACGCACCATGGGAAAACGTGCCCGCACCGCCGCCATGATTTCGGCGGCATCGTCCACGCTCAGCGTGGTCTGGGTCACCACCGCCAGCTTGTCGGACTGCGCCGGGCTGACATGGGCCACATCGGCCACATCTTCCACCAGATGGATACCGCTCTCCAACTGACCCATGGTGCCCTCCACCTCGGGGTGGCCCTTGTGACCAATCATGATGAACTCGTAGCCTTCCTTGTGCAGCTTGGCCACCTCCACATGCACCTTGGTCACCAGCGGGCAGGTGGCGTCAAAGATCTGGAAGCCGCGCGCAGCCGCCTCCAGATGCGTGGCCTTGCTGACACCATGGGCCGAAAAAATTAGCGTGGCACCGGCCGGCACATCGGCCAGATCTTCAATGAAAATGGCGCCCTTTTGCTTGAGGTCATTCACCACATAAGTGTTGTGCACGATCTCGTGGCGCACATAGATGGGCGCGCCGAACTTGGCAAGAGCCTTCTCCACAATTTCTATGGCCCGATCCACACCGGCGCAAAAGCCGCGCGGCTCCGCTAAAAGCACTTCTACCCCGAAGCCCTCTGAGGTCGGGTTCGCAATGGCCTGCGTCATAGCACTCCAATCAGCTGCACCTCAAAGGTCACCGGTTGGCCGGCCAGCGGATGGTTGAAGTCAAACAGCACCGACGCCTCCTGGGTCTGCTGCACCACGCCGGCAAACTTGCCCTTGCCGTCCGGCGTGGGAAACTCCACCACATCGCCGATGGCGTAGGTGTCCTGTGGATCACCCATGTCGGTCAGCACCTTGCGCGCCAGCCACTGCAACATGTCCGGGTTGCGCGGGCCAAAGGCCACGCCTTCGGGCAGCTCGATCGTGGTGCGCGTGCCCTCCTCCAAGCCGATCAGGCAGGCTTCCATGGCGGGCGAAAGCTCACCGGTGCCCAGGCTGAGCGTGGCGGGCTTGCCCTCGAAGGTGTTGATGATGTCACCGCCCAAGCCGCCCAGGCGGTAATGCAGCGTGAGGAAGGAGCCCGCTTGTACACGAGGAAGCAATGTGGTCATAAAAGTCCCGATAAACTGGGCCCTATTGTAGAAAGGCAAGTGCCATGTCCGTCAAAGACCTTCCAGCAGACGCGCGTCCCCGCGAAAAGTTGCTGGCACGTGGCCCCTCGGCACTCAGCGATGCAGAATTGCTGGCGCTGCTGCTGCGCACCGGCATCGCGGGAAAAGGTGTGCTGCAAATGGCCGATGAGCTGTTGCAAATCCAGGCCAAGCGCCTGGTGGATGGCCCCACACCAGGCTTTGGCGGCATTGCCGGTCTGCTGAGCGCCACGCCGGACGACCTGAAGAAGGTCAAGGGCCTGGGCCCGGCCAAACGCGCCGAAATTCTGGCGGTGTTGGAGTTGGCACGCCGCGCCGTGGGCCAGCGTCTGCAGGAGCGTAGCGTGCTGGGCGACCCCTCCGCCGTCAAGCAGTTTTTGCAACTCCGCTTGGTACACCTGCAGCACGAGGTGTTTATGGTGTGCTTTCTGGATGTACAGAACAAACTCCTGGTAGCAGAAGAAATGTTCCAGGGCACGCTGAGCCAGACCAGCGTCTACCCGCGCGAGGTGGTGATCAAGGCGCTGCACCACCAGGCTGCCGCCGTGGTGCTGGCGCACAACCACCCCAGCGGCTCGGTGCAGCCCTCGGCGGCCGACCAGGCACTCACTCAAACCCTGCGCGCCGCGCTGGCCCTGGTCGATGTGCGGGTGTTGGATCACATCATCGTGGGGCCCGGCGAGGCCTTGTCGATGGCCGAAAAAGGGCTGATGTGAAAGTCAACTCCCTGGCCGGTCTGAAGCTGGTCAAAAAAGAAATCGACGCCCATGCTCAGCGCGAGGCGGCGGCGCTCGCCTTGCGCACGCTGCAGGCCAAACAACTGGCGGCGCGCATCAACCTGTTTCACGCCGCCGTGGGCAAGGTGGTGCGCTTGCCGCACGCCCCAGTCGCCAATCTCAAGCCCGCCCCCCCCGAGCCGATCCCCAAGCAGCAGTTACTCGACGATGCCGCTGCCTTGCAGGAAGCCATCAGCGACGCGGTGGATATCAGCAGCCTGCTGGAAACGGATGAGCGCTTGAGCTTTCGCCGCCCGGGCGTGGGTCCGGACGTGACCCAGAAGCTGCGCCGGGGCAAGTGGTCGATTCAGCGCCAGGTCGACCTGCATGGCATGCGCACGGACGAGGCGCGCGAGACTCTGACCGTCTTTATCCGTGAGGCGCATCGCCAAGGCATACGCTGTGTGCGGGTGGTGCACGGCAAAGGCCTGGGCTCGCCCGGCAAGGCCCCTGTGCTCAAGGACAAGGTGCACCGCTGGTTGGTGCAAAAGTCCGAGGTGGTGGCCTTTGTGCAGGCGCAACCCATGCAAGGTGGCGCCGGCGCGGTAGTGGTGCTGTTGCAGCCCGTGCGCGCTGCTATTTAAGCGCCACGGACGGCCATGGGGCTGCCGCATCCACCATAATGACGCGTCGGTCAACAAACGAATATTCATTTCAAATCTGGGAGAAATTCAATGCGCATCGCCCCAACTTTGCCATCTCAGTCCTGACACGCAAAGCCTTCCATGGATACTTGGCAATTCATCAGCTTGGGTGTGGCGGCCGCACTGTCCTGCCTGTATGCGCTTGAACGCAAGAAGCGCGTGCAAGCCACTTCCGACCGGGACCGCGCCTTGGACCAGATGTCCGCCAAAAATGACCAGGACTTTCGCACCGGCCTGATGACACCGGATGCATTTGACAAAGCCTTGAACGATGCCACCCAAAAGGCTGACCGTGCTGGTGGCTCCTACGCTGTGTTAGCCATTGTGCTGGACAACTTCGGACTGATACAGGACGGTTTTGAGACAGAGATTGGCGACCAAGTCCTCAAACTGACCGCACAGCGCCTGCTGACCAGTGTCGGCCATAGCGCCAGTGTCTGCAAGGGTGAGGGCGGCGAATTTGCGGTGCTGCTCAGCGGCGGCGTCCCCATCGGCACCCAGGCGGCCAGACGCATCAATGCCGAGCTTTCCAAACCCCTGGAGCTTTCGGCCAACACCACCCAATCGACCTGCTCGATCGGCATTGCGGTCTATCCAGAACATGGCGCCCGGGCCAAGATGTGGGGCAATGCCTCCTTGGCCATGCGCAGCCTCAAAAGCAGCGGTGGCAATGACTATTGCGTCTACGACCCGGCGATGGCCGTACAAGCCCGCGATGAGGCGGTGATGGTCAACGACCTGCGCCAGGCCGTGGAGGCGCAGCAGTTCACCCTGTACTTTCAACCCAAGATCGATGCGCAAAGCCTACAGGTGACTGCGGCCGAGGCGCTGCTGCGCTGGCACCATCCCACGCGCGGCTTTGTCAGCCCGGTGGTCTTCATTCCGCTGGCGGAAAAACACGGGCTGATGGGGCCAATCGGTAACTGGGTCATTGAAGAGGCCAGTCGCACCGCCGCCGTCTGGCTGCAGAGCGGCCTGCGCATGCGGGTTGCAGTCAACATCTCGGGTTACCAGATGCGCCAGGACAATCTGGTGGAGCACATTGTCTCGGTCCTCGAACGCCATGGCGTGCAACCCGAGCGCTTCACCTGTGAGATCACCGAGACGGTGGCCATGGAAGACACGGCTGCCACCAAGCTGACCTTCGAGAAAATGCGCCAGGCCGGCTTTCACGTATCAATTGACGACTTTGGCACCGGCTATTCCAGTCTGGGCTCGCTGCGCCGTCTGCCAGCGGCCGAACTCAAGATTGACCGGGCCTTTGTCATGGACCTGGAGACCAGCGAAGAGGCCCGCTCGATTGCCAAGTCCATCATCGACATGGCCCGCGCCTTGGGCCTGAAGGTCATTGCCGAAGGAGTGGAAACCCTGGGACAGAGCAATCTGCTGGTGGACATGGGCTGCGACGAGCTGCAGGGCTTTTTATACTCCCTGCCGATTCCGGCCGAAGACCTGCAAAAGATGGCCATGCAGCGCCACGGCGGCAGCGGCTCAGACTTTCGAGACTCGCTCTATGCCACCAACTTTCTCAGGGACATCGGGTAGCGACCCTATCTAGTTGCGTTGGGGAAAAACAGCTGCTGGCCGTCGATCTTGTAGGACGCAATCACGTCCTGACCGGCGGGCGAAATCACCCAATCGACAAACTTCTGAGCATCGACCGCCTTTACATGCGCGAACTTGGCCGGGTTCACGACCATCACGCCGTACTGGTTGAACAAGGCCTTGTCACCCTCCACCAGCACCGCCAAGTCGGCGCGGTTCTTGAAGCTCAGCCAGGTACCGCGGTCGGCCAGCACATAGGCGCCGGTGCTGGCCGCCATGTTGAGCGCCGGGCCCATGCCGCAGCCGCACTCCTTGTAGCCCGAGCCCTTGCTCGCGCCCTCACCCAGCGCCTTCCAGAAACGCAACTCGGCCGCATGCGTGCCGCTCTTGTCGCCGCGCGAAATAAAACCGGCGTTGCTGGACGCGACTTTTTTCAGCGCTTCGGCAATGTTGTTGCCCTTGAGTTTTGCCGGATCGGCCACCGGCCCGATCAGCACAAAGTCGTTGTACATCACGGGGTAGCGCTTGATGGCGAAGCCCTCGGCCACGACCTTTTCTTCGGCCACCTGGTCATGCACAAACAGTACATCGGCATCGCCCCGGCGCCCCATGTCGATGGCCTGACCGGTGCCCACGGCAACCACCTTCACCTGCACGCCGCTGGCCTTCTTGAACTCCGGCAGCAAATACGGGAACAAGCCCGACTGCTCGGTGGACGTGGTCGACGCCATCACGATGGTGGGCGTTTGCGCCAGCGCGCCCCAACTGGCGCTGCAGGCGAGTACGACCAGGGTAAGGCGACGGCTCAGGGCTGCGCGGTGCGCGGTGTGGTGTTTCATACGAGATCTCCTTTTACAAATGAATGGGCTTCGCGGTAGCGCTGGGCCAGCGCGCCTGCGGCGAAAAATTCCTGCACCGGCAAATCGGCCAGCACGCGACCCTGCTCCAGATAAACCACCCGGCTGGCCAGGCGCTTGACCTGGCCCAGGTTGTGGCTGGCAAAGACCAGGGTCATGGACGGGTCATGCTCGGCAAGGTTTTGAATCAGCGCCTCGACCTCGCGTTTGGCGTGCGGGTCCAGGCTGGAGGTGGGCTCATCGAGCAAGAGCACACGCGGCCGCGTGGCCCAGGCACGCGCCAGTGCCACGCGCTGCTGCTGCCCGCCCGAGAGCTTGCGCGCCGCACGCAAGGCATGTTCGGCCATGCCCACAGACTGCAGCGCGTCCATGGCCAGCCATTGGGCCGAAGACCATTTCTGGCCGCGCAACCACAGGCCCAGCGCCACATTGTTTTGCGCCGACATGCGCATCAGATAGGGCCGCTGAAACACCATGGCCTGGCACAGACTCTCGTCGCGCCGCAACAGGCCGCTGCTGGTGCGCAACAGGCCGTGCAGCACCCGCAACAAGGTACTCTTGCCACAACCGTTGGCGCCAATAAAGGCCACGCGCTCGCCAGGTGCAATCTGCAGGTCAATGTCGCACAGCGCATGCAGCGTGCGTGCACCCATGCCAAAGCGCACGTTGGCCTGCTCCAGTGCAAACACCGGCGTCATGCCCTAAGCTCCAACCGTGGCATGGCGCTGGAGGCGCCCTCCTCCTGGTCACGCCAGCGGCGCAGCAGCGCCAACACGCTGTTGAGCACCAGCACCAGCAGCAGCAGCACCAACCCCAAGCCCAGCGCCAGCGGCAAATCGCCCTTGCTGGTCTCCAGCGCAATGGCCGTGGTCATCACACGGGTGAAGCCGTCGATGTTGCCGCCGACTATCATCACCGCACCCACTTCCGAGATGGCACGCCCAAAGGCCGCCAACAGCACGGTCAGCAGCGCATAGCGTTCGTCCCAGGCCAATAGCACGCTGCGCAGCAGAGCCCCTGCGCCCATGGACTGCAACTGTTCGCCATGCAGGCCTTCGGCATCTTCTACCACCTGGCGTGTCAGCGCCGTGACCACCGGCAGCACCAACAGGGCTTGCGCAAGTACCATGGCCTTGAAGGAAAACAGCCAGCCCAAAAAGCCCAAAGGCCCGGAGCGCGACAGCAGCAGATACACAACCAGCCCCACCACCACCGAGGGCACGGCCAGAAAGGTATTGAGCATGGCCAGCAGCACGGCCCGACCTGCAAAGCGGCTCACGCCCAGGGCAGCGCCCAACAGCAGGCCCAGCGCGCAGGCAATCACCGTGGCGCAGACGCTGACCCAAAGGGAGCGCGCCACAATCGCCATCAAGCTGGGGTCCAGGGAAAAAATCAGGTTCAGCGCCATTGCGGCGCTATCGGTAAAGCTCGTCATAACTTCAGGTATCGTAGTCGTAGCTCCAAAAACCAACCATATGAAACGTCGTGCATAGGCTTCAGTTCCACTACACCCTCTCCCGCCAGACCAGCCCGGCGCTGGTACGCAACCCGCTGATCGATTTGCTGCAAGCCGTATCCACACAGGGCTCCATTTCGGCCGGCGCACGCGCGCTGGGTCTGAGCTACCGCCATGTTTGGGGTGAACTCAAACGCTGGGAACAGGAACTGGGCAACGAATTGTTGGTCTGGGAGAAAGGCCAGTCGGCGCGCCTGACCGAATTCGGCGCCAAACTGATGTGGGCCGAAGGCCAGGCCCAGGCCCGCCTGGCACCGCAAATCGAGGCCCTGCGCAGCGAACTGGAGCGCGCCTTTGCAGTGGCCTTTGACCCGCAGGCCCATGTCGTCATGCTGTATGCCAGCCACGATCACGCACTGGGCGCGTTGCGGGAATTTGCACTGGAAGCAGACGCTTGGTCGGCCACCCGCACCCGGCTGCACCTGGACATGCGCTTTAGCGGCAGCGTGGATGCCATCCGCGCACTCAACGAGGGGCGCTGCGTCATGGCCGGTTTTCACACCCTGCAAAACCCACAGCAGGGCTCGGTGGCCGAAAAAATTTACAAGCCGCTGCTCAAGCCGGGGTTGCACAAAATCATCGGCTTCGCCACCCGCACCCAAGGACTGATGGTGGCCGCTGGCAATCCCCTGCATCTGCGCACCTTGCAAAATGTGCAAACCCGTTCTGCGCGCTTTATCAACCGCCCGCTGGGCACCGGAACGCGCGTGGTGCTGGACGAGTTGTTGGCGCAATGCGGTCTGCTGGCAGCACAGTTTCCCGGCTACGAACACACGGAGCCCTCGCACACCGCTGTGGCCCATGCCATTGCTTCGGGCGCTGCGGACGTAGGCCTGGGCATTGAAGTGGCGGCACTGGCGCACGGCCTGGACTTTGTGCCCCTGCTGGAAGAAAGCTACCACTTGGTGTGCCTGAAATCGGCGCTGGATGATCCGGCCATTGTGGCGCTGATGGACCTGCTCAAAAGCCCGGCCTGGCAGGCGCAACTGGCTGCACTGCCGGGCTACCAACCCTGGCACAGCGGCGAGGTGCAGTCGCTGCGCCAGGTGCTGCCGTGGTGGGACTTTGCCAGTAAGCGAAAAACGGCCACCGATGGCGCATGAGCCGTGGACCTGCGACCCCGAGGAGCTGTCAACCTCCCCCGCGCTGCATGTAGAGATCAAAGCGTTTCATGAAGGTGTAGCGCGCCGCCTCATCGACGCCAGCGAAGCGAAAGCTCACGGACAGACGCGGCATGGAAACCTGCGCAATCACGCGCGGCTCTGCCACTTGCCACTTCAGACCCAACGCTCCGTCACCCAAGCGCACTCCCACCGTGCGCTCCTGGCGCTTCCAGTGGTTCTCGCCTATGGCATCAGGCAGCCAGCGCAGCCAGTCGGCCTCCGTGCAGCCCATGTCGCGCTCAAAGCGCTCATCGTAAACAGATTGCATTTCCGTCGCATTCATCTTGACGCTAACCACCCGCAATGGGAGGCCAGATAGCCAGCACATCATCGGGTTGCAGAGCCAGCGTGGCACGGTCCTCTGGCGCAATGTAGCGCCCGTTGATCAGCACCAGATGCACCATTTTTTCAGGCAAACCAAAGGGTTCGATCACCTGCAGAATAGTGGAACCCGGCGCCACCTCCAGGCTGACTTGGTTGGCGGTGCGGTGCTGCAGTGGCAGAAAGTCGGTCAGCGACGCGAATAGTTTGAAGGTAATTTTCATCACGACAGATGCTAACGCCGACGCGCGTCATTGGCACCCGACCATTCCTGCTGCCCCTGCGCCGCGCCCAGGTAGGCCTCCATCAGCTGGGTCGGGTCGTTCTTTAGCACTTCCTTCCATGCGCCCAGTTTCACCTGGCCTTCGACCAGGCCGCGCATCACGCCCACATGCTCGGTCCAGCCGACCGAGTTGCAGCCCACCAGCACATCGTCCTGGAACTGCAAGCTTAAATGCCGTCCGCTGGCCGCATCGGTCAGCTCCACATGCTCGCCGCCGGGCACGCCCTGCCAATCGCCAAAGCTGGTGGAGATCAGGCCCAGCGTATCCAGCACGTTGATCTGGGTGACGCCCTTGAGTTCGGAACCCAAAGCCTTGCCGCGCGCATGGTTGACCATATTGGCGCCGGCAATGCGCGCCTGCTCGGCGGCGTTGGGCTGAATGGCGCTGACAATCATCTTGCCGCTGACCTTGTCAAAAGCCTCGGCGCAATCGCCTGCGGCGTAAATGCCAGGCACATTGGTTTGCAGATGCTCGTCGGTCAGCACACCCAGCAGGCAGGTGACTCCGGACTTTTCCAGATAGCCAATCGCGGGGCGCACGCCGGCGGCGCTGATCACCAGATCGGCCTCCACCGTTTTTCCGTTGGAGAGTTTGACTTGCAGTGGCTTCTTGGTGTCCCCGCCGGCACCCAGCAGGCCGAGAATGCGCTCCCCGATGCCAGGCTCCGGGCGTGCAATGGACTCCACCTTGGTGCCGGTAAACACCTGCACGCCCTTGGCCTCGCACCAGTCGCGGATCATGCCGCCGGCTGTGGGCCCCATCATGCGCGGCACCATGCGGTCGCCCATTTCGACGACGCTCAGTTGCACGCCACGGGAGGCCAGTGCCTCCATGATGATGCAGCCGATAAAGCCGGCACCGAGTTGCAGCACGCGCGCACCTTTTGTGGCCAGGGCCGCAATCTTGCGAGCGTCTTCCAGCGTCCAGCAGGTGTGCACGCCCTCGGAATCAATGCCTGGAATGGGTGGACGGATGGGGTGCGAGCCGGTGGCGATCAACAGCGTGTCGAACGCCAGGCTCTGTCCATTGTCCAGTGCCACGGTTTTGGCGGCAGCATTCACTGCCGTCACCTTGGCCTGAACGATGCCGATACTCAGGTCAGAAAAATGCGTAGGGCTCTTGCGCAAATAGGTGCCGCGCTCATCCACATTGCCAATCAGCAAGTAGGGAATCGCCATGCGGGAGTAGGACGGCTCTGGCTCGTCACCGACGATGGTGATGCGGTCCTGCGGGGCCAACTTACGGATGGTTTCGGCGGCGATGACACCGGCAGGGCCGGCGCCAAGAATCAGGTGATGGGTCATGGGTGTGTGCTCCAGAAAAAAAGAAAGGCGGCCCGTGAATGACCGCCTTTTATACCTTGCTGACAAACCACCCGGCGCGGTCCGCTATTCGCGGCGCGCGGGTGGTTTGCGTGCTGTGGCTTACAGGCCCAGACGCGCGTGCGTTTCGGCAGTCGGACGGCCTTCAGAGTCCCAACCGCGGGCGGCATAGTACTTGGGCATCATCTCGGCCAGCATGTTGACCTTGCCCTTGGCCGGGCCGCTGTTCACGGCTTCGGTCAACAGGCGCTTGGGCAGGCTGTCGTCCTTGGCGGTAAAGCCCGCACGGTTGTTGAACTCGCGCTCCATGTTCCAGATGCGCTCGCCAATGTGGGCCAGGGCTTCGGTGTCGAACTCATCACCGCAGGCGCCTTGCAGCTGAGGTGCCAGATCGGCCAGACCCCAGGCAAAGGTGGTGAAGATACATAGACCGGAAGAGTCGAACGCGGCGGTGGCATCCTGGAATGCCTTGACCAGTTCGGGCTTGCCTTCATGCTCCAGCGGATCGGTCTTGACCGGAATGCCCAGCACTTCGGAGGCGATGGTGTAGCCGCGCAGATGGCAGCCGCCCCGGTTGGACGTGGCGTAAGCCAAGCCGATGCCCTGGATGGCACGGCCGTCGTAGGCCGGGAATTCCTGGCCCTTGCTGCTCATGCTGAGGTCAGGGTGGCCATACTTGGCGGTCAGCCGCTTGGAGCCCTGGCCGATTTCCTTGCCAAAGCCGCGTCCTGCCACGGTCTCATCAACCAAGAAGGCCAAGGCTTCGGCGGAACCGAACTTGGCATCAATGCCAATCTGTTCCTTGGTCAGCACGCCCATTTCATACAGCTCCATCACGGCACCGATGGTGGCGCCGAAGCTGATGGGGTCAATGCCTTCTTCGTTGCAGATCAGGTTGGCGTATTGCAGCGCTTCCAGGTCTTTCACGCCGTTGGCAGCGCCCAAGGCCCAGGCCGCTTCGTATTCCAGGCCGCCATTGGCGCCCCAGTATTGCGGCTTGGTGGCCACGGTGAAGTGGCCCTGGTCCATCTTGCTGATGCGTCCGCAGGCGATGGTGCAACCGAAGCAGGCCTGGTTCGTCACCAAATGCTTTTTGCCGTCGGTGGCGCGCGGTGTGGCCATGGCCTCGGCCGAGATGTCTTTGGCGCTTTCAAACTGGCTGTCGCGGTGGTTGCGGGTGGGCAAGGCGCCCACTTCGTTGATCACGTTCATCAGCACCTGGGTGCCGTAGGCAGGCAGGCCCTGGCCGGTGACACCGTTTTCGGCCAGGATCTTTTTCTTTTCCTTGACGGCGGCCATAAACGCTGCGGGATTTTTGATGTTGCCCACGCCCTTGGTGCCGCGCACCGCAATAGCCTTGAGGTTCTTGCTGCCCATGACGGTGCCCACACCCGAGCGGCCGGCCGCGCGGTGCAGGTCATTCACCACGGCGGCAAACAGCACGCCGTTTTCACCGGCCTTGCCGATGCTCGACACGCGGGTCAGCGGGTCTTGCAGGCTCTTCTTCAGCAGGCCTTCGGTTTCCCAGACGCTCTTGCCCCACAGGTGGGCGGCGTCGCGCAGTTCGGCGACGTCGTCGTTCACGTACAGGTAGACGGGCTTGGGAGAAGCGCCTTCAAAAATCACCATATCCCAGCCGGCCATCTTGAACTCTGCCCCCCAGTAGCCGCCCGAATTGGAGCAGGCAATGGCGCCGGTCAGCGGGCTCTTGGTGATGACGGTGTAGCGCCCGCCGGTAGAGGCCATGGTGCCGGTCAATGGGCCGGTGGCCCAGATGATTTTGTTGGCGGGCGACAATGGATCGACCGTGGCATCGACCTCTTCGCAGAGGTATTTGGTGCCCAGACCGCGCGAGCCGATATAGGCGCGGGCCCATTCCACATTGAGGGGTTCGGACTTGACGGTACCTGCGGTCAAGTCAACGCGAAGAATTTTTCCTGCCCAAGACATGTTGGTGCTCCTTTAAGTTGCGGAGGGCTGGTTGCCCAACTTGTTGGCCCATGCTTCCATCTTGCCAAGACCCGTCCAGTTGGCGTCGATGAAGGTGATGGCAGAAGTGGGGCAGGCATCGGCACAGGCCGGGTCACCACCGCACAGGTCGCACTTCTGCACCTTGCCGGTTTCTTCCACGTAGTTGATGGTGCCAAACGGGCAGGCAATGGTGCAGACCTTGCAGCCGACACAGGTGGCTTCGTTCACCACCTTGGCGCCCGTTGCTTTATCCACGGTGATGGCTTCTACGGGGCAGGCGTGCAGGCACCAGGCCTCGTCGCACTGCGTGCAGGTGTAAGGCACTTTTTTGCCGGTTTCATGGAAGTTGAAGACCTTGATGCGGGACTTGGCGGTGGCGAAGGTGCCGTAGTTCTCGAAAGAACAGGCCATCTCGCACTGCAGACATCCGGTGCACTTGTCTGCGTTGATATGCAATAGTTTTTGCATGCGTTTCTCCTGTGTATTTGCTAGAGGCTTGGCGGCAACCTATGCACGGCCCTACCTATGAAATGATTTGCCTACGCATTGTTGAAGCGATAGACCATGGCGACACTAGGGATTACCCTTGTCGGGATTGGCAAATGTTGGATATTCTCAATTTGCAACACAATTGCCTTGTACCCTCGCGCTGCGCTTAGCTCGCATCCCAAGTCATTCCCACCCCATGCCACAGCCCCTGACCTCCCCTGCGCCAGAAAATTCCGTCGCACGCCTTGACGCCATTGCACAAGCGCGTCAAGGCTTGCTGGCGGGCCGCACAGGCGAGGGGGGTCTGGTATCACCTTGGGTGGCGCGCTCCTGGCAGCGTTGCCTGCAACAAGGCCTGGCGCCGGATAGGCTCGCCGAGTTTGACCTGATCAGCCCCAGCCATGCGCGCCACACCTTTGACGACAACGCGCATCTGGTGCAAACCGCCAAGCCCCTGCTCGAAAATCTGGGCCGGGCGGTCGTCAACACCGGCTACTTTGTCATTCTCACCAACCAACACGGCGTGGTGGTGGATGTGAACGGCCCGATTGACCGCAGTGACCGCCGCGCCGATTTGATCACCCGCATAGGAACCGACCTGTCCGAGCAGCGCGTGGGCACCACGGCCATAGGCACGGCGCTGACCGAACAGCAAACGGTATGGTTGCACCGGGGCGAACACTTTTTTTCAGACACCGCAGCCTATAGCTGCGCCGGCGCCCCGGTGTACGGCCCCACCGGTGCTTGTGTGGGCATGCTGGACTTGACCGCCATAGACGCAATCGAGCGCCCGGAGCTGACCCATCTGGTAACCCATGTGGCAGGCAAAATTGGCAATGCGCTGGTGCTGGCCCAGGCCCACCGCCTGCTGCTGCGACTGAACTGGCCGGGTAATGCGCTGGGCAGCGATGCCGACGGACTGTTGTGTCTGGATGCCGACGGCTGGATCACCGGCGCCAACCCAATGGCACGGCAAATGGTGTCGGGCCTGCAAGGCGTGGAGCGGGTGCATGCCACCGAGGTCTTTGGCCTGCCCCTGCACCTGCTCTTTGACGCCTCGCGGCGCGGCCAGCACACCCTTGAAATCCCACTGTGGACAGGCCTGATACTCCACGCCATGGCGGTTGCCCGCGTCAACTTGCCCACACCCTATGAGGCAGCGCCTCTTGGTGCTACCGGGCTCAAGGACATGGAAACTGCCATGATTTACAAGGCGGTGGACCAGGCCCGCGGCAATGTGGCACAGGCGGCGCAGGCCCTGGGCATCAGCCGTGCCACGGTCTACCGCAAGTTGGCCAGCAAGTTGCGGCCTTAGCCATGCTGTCGCCTGCCAATCAGGTCCGGACCATCAATTCGTTGACCACGCTGGAAATGCCCGGTGCTGACCAGGCCGCACCAAAAACGGCGGAACGTTCGGGCAAGGAATCCACCTTACCGCGCAAGGTGACCACCGAGCCATGGACATCGACCGAAATATCCCTGGCCTCACGCTCCGCATGGCGTTTGAGTGCTTCACGGATGCGCACACCCAGGTTGGCCGGCACCACGGAGGTCTTGAGCGAAATGAGGTTGCTCACCCCCACCACGCCGGTCAGTGCGCGTGCGGCCTTGCTGGCACTCTGGCGCTGGTAGTCCCAATCGACCTCGCCCTTGAGCGTCACCCAAGCCTTCTCGACCATCACCTGGATGCGATCTGCTGGCACCTGCGCGTGCCACTTCAGCGCCGACTCCACGGCAGCGGCAATCTCGGAGTCGCTGCGCTTGTGGCCGGGCTCGAGTTTGACATCCAACTCCACGGCGAGGGCCTGAACACCCTGTACCCTTGCTACGGCCTTCTCCACAGCGAACTTCTCGGCAAAGGTGTCGAGATGGCCAGTAAGCGTCACCACTCCATTCTTCACCGCGACGCCAATCTGGGTGGCGTGGACGGAAGGGTCCCACTCCAGTTCCATGATCACATCGTCCTTTAGTTGCTCATCGGTCTTCATAGGGTTCCTTTCCGTCAGCGTGGCTTGTGAATGAATACTGGATTCGGTAGCGCTGTCCACCGTGCGCCAGTGAAAGGAATCCTAGAAGTGACGCATCGACTGGCGTTTGCGAAAGCGCAAACCAGACGCCGACGCACGACGGCATCATCGCAAAGATGGCCCAACAATCGTCGTTCTGTCGCACGAGCAGCGCATGAGCCTGCCGCCCCTGATTCGCGCCCTGCTCGAGCCCGCGCGCTACGGTGGCGAAGTGGCCGAGGTGCGTCTGGAGCAAACCCATATTTCATGGGTGCTGCTGGCGGGCGCCTTCGCCTACAAGATCAAAAAAAACATCAAGCTGTCCTTCCTCGATTTCAGCACGCTGGCGCAGCGCAAGCACTATTGCGAAGAGGAGCTGCGCCTAAACCAGCGCTTTTCAGCCGATCTCTACCTGGACGTTCTGCCCCTATTCAACACAGCAAAAGACCCGCAATGGCAGGTCAAGGGCGCCCCCATCGAATATGCCGTCCGGATGCGGCGCTTTGCACAAAGTGCACGACTCGACCGGATTTGTGCACGCGGTGCGCTAACACCTGAGCATATTTCCGACCTGGCCCATACCGTGGTGGCCTTCCACCAGGGCGCGGCCATTGCACCAGCGGAGTCCGGCTGGGGTTCACCTGCCAGCGTAAAAGAACAGGCGCGGCAAAATTTCACCGATCTGCATGCGCTGCTGCCAGACCCGAGCGCGCAAGCGAGCATCCAGGTATTGCAGCGCTGGACCGACCAACAACAGCAGTTGCTGGCACCGCTGATGGCGGCACGCCAGCAAGCCGGTTACGTGCGCGAATGCCATGGCGATCTGCACCTGTCCAACCTGCTCCTGCTGAAGCAGAGGGTCAGACTCTTTGATTGCATCGAGTTCAGTGAGGAACTGCGCTGGATCGACGTGGCCAGCGAACTGGCCTTTACCTATGTGGATTTGCTGGCACATGGCAAGCCTGGACTGGCCAGCTGGTTTGTCAACGAGGCCTTGGACCGCAGCGGAGACTATGCCTGTGCGCCACTGTTGCGCTTTTACGCCGTCTACCGCGCCATGGTCCGGGCCAAGGTCGCACTGCTGCAGACCGGCACCGGTGGCGACCGCAGGCCAGAGGCGCTGGCCTTGGTGGCTCTGGCACAGCGTCTGGCCATCGGAGTACCGTTGCAGCTGTGGATCACACACGGAGTATCCGGCTGCGGCAAGACCACCGTCACCAACCGCATGCTGCAAGAGAACGCGCCGGCACAGACCCTGCGCCTACGCCTCGATCTGGAGCGCAAGCGCCTGTTCGGCCTGGGCGCACTGGAGCACAGCGGCTCGGAACTGAATGCCGGGCTCTACACGCCCGAAGCCAGCGCAAAAATCCATGCCCACGTGCTGGCACTGACAGAAGCCCTGCTGCAGGCAAACTGGTCGGTCATCGTAGACGGCACTTTTTTGCAGCGCGAGCAGCGCGACCGCTTTCGCCAACTCGCCCACGCGACCCATGCGAACTTCAGCATCCTGGCACCGCAGGCGTCGCCGCAAGAGCTACGCGAGCGCGTGCAAAGTCGCCGGGCGCTGGGCCAGGATGCGTCGGAGGCAGGCTTGGCCGTGCTGGAGCATCAACTGCAATCGCTGCAAGCACTGGCTGCAGATGAACCCCTCCGGCCTGAAACCGCATGAGCTGGCAGCCGGGCTGGATGGCTAGACAGCAATCACCCATGGCACCTTGCCGCTCTTGCCTCTTTGCAGCGCCACGCCCTGGCGTGCAATGGCCGCGCTGTGGGCGTCCTGCACAAAGATGGTGGGCTGGCCCGAGGAGCCGGAGCTCTCCCACACTAGGTAGCGCCCCAGATAGGGCTCGCCAATGCGCTCTGGGTCGGCGAACAAGCGACGCAGGTCTTGCAGACGGATCTCCGGGTCGGAGACCCATTTTACTGGTACATGTGGCGGCGATTCATGGTCAAGCCTTGCGCGGCAGAGCCCCTGGGCGACGCGAGAATCTGGTAAACACCGAGTTCACCGGACTCAAACTCCAGGGCCGATGCCGCCATGTACAGCCGCCATATGCGGTAGGTTGACTCATTTACATGGCGCAGCGCCGCCGCATGCTGCTGGTCCAGGCGCCGCACCCATTCACGCAGGGTAAGAGCATAGTGCGGCCGCAGGCCCTCCAAATCCAGAATCTCGAATTGCGAGCGCTCCATGGCGCGCTGAATATTGCTCACCGTGTCCAACTCGCCATCCGGAAATACATAGCGGTTGATAAACAGCGAGGACAGGTCGTCGCCCCAGCCTTCTTCGTCGTGCGTAATGCCGTGATTGAGGAAGAGGCCCTGAGGACGCAGCAGGCGGTGCACGGCATCAAAGTACTGTGGCAAATTCTTCAGACCCACGTGCTCAAACATGCCCACGCTGGCGATTTTGTCAAAGCGGGCCACCCCCGGCAGATCGCGGTAGTCCTGTAGCTCGACCGTGACCAGGCTGCCAAGCCCCTGCGCCGCTATGCGCGCACGCGCCAGTTCAAACTGGCGCTCACTGAGCGTGATGCCATGCGCACGCACGCCGTAGTACCGCGCGGCGTGAACAATCAGCGCACCCCAGCCACAGCCAATGTCCAGAAACTGCTCGCCCGGCTGCAACTGCAACTTGCGGCAGATGTGGTCGAGCTTGGCACACTGTGCCTGCTCCAGCGTCATGTCGGGTCGCTCAAAGTAAGCGCAGGAATACACCATGCTCTGATCCAACCACAGCGCATAAAAGTCGTTGGACAGGTCGTAGTGAAAGGCGATGGCGTCCCGGTTTTCATGCCGTGAGTGCGAGCGTACCGCGTTGGCCTCCAGCCGCTCGGATGGCGCACGGTCTGCGCCCAGTCCAGAGGCAGTTCCCAGCAGCCGCAGAGCCACCCGCAAGCGATCGGGCAGCGTCAGCCGCAAGGAATGCAAATAGTCTTTGAGTTTCAATGCGGCAAAAATATCGCCATCCACATCCAGGGCACCGCAAAAATAGGCATCGGCAAAACGCAGGGGATTGCGCCCCAGCAGTAGGCTGCGCAACACCTGCGGATCACGCAAGCACAGCGCAAACTTAGGCTCGACCGCAGAGCTTCCTGTATTTCCGAAGTTGGACGAACTACCGTCTGGAAGCTGCAGCGCCATGGCACCGTCAAAACTGGCCAGCAGCTTGCCAAACATGGGCTTCCATCGGTCAATTTCTCCCCGGGTCCGCTGTGCTACCGAGCGCACTGATGGCATGGCATTACTCCTGTGAATGCCCTGCAATCTAAGCGCCAGACCCAGGCGGGGCTTGCGGATTCGCAATTCCCGCGCGACCAAGCGCGGCCAGACTGATCACTCCATTCACACACGGCCCAAGGAGTCTCATGTACAAACAGCTATTGCTTCCCCTGGACGGTTTCACACAGCGCGTGCTGCAACCCACCCAGCCACCCGTGCTGGTGGTGCGCGATTAAGGCCGTGTCTAAGGGCTCGGTCGGCCCTTGGCTTGGCTGCCTTCGGCCCGGGCCGAGAGGTAGGCATACAAATCTGCGATATGCGCGTTCACCAAGGGATTGCCCTGCCAAGCCGGCATCGTGAGCGCCGGTTCCTTGCGTTGCAGGACATCGTCGATCCATTTATCCGATGGCTGCTGCCCATCAGCGGCCTGTTTGGGAGGAAGATTCCATTCATAGCGATTCAGCACCAGACCAAGAAAGCCGCGTGGACCCAATTGCTGGACTATGGGCAAGAGATCGGGAGCGTTCATTGCGCCGCTCGCCCCGATAATCCTTGCGACTTGTCAAGACTTACAAGGGCCCGATCGCACTGATGACGAAATTCGCCTTCTCGGTCAGGTCCTGATCCGAATCTGCGTAGCGGTCTGCAATGGCGCGAAATTCAAAGCTCAGGTCCAGAAAAGCATCCACTACCTCGGGGTCGAAATGCCTGGCGCTTCCGGCAACGATGATATCGGCGGCCTCTTCGTGAGGCATACCAGGTTTGTAGATACGCGGGCTGATCAGTGCATCGTATACATCTGCCAGCGCCATGATGCGCGCAACCAAGGGAATGGCTTGCGCAGCCAGACCCTGCGGGTAGCCCGTGCCGTCCCAGCGCTCATGGTGTGAATACACGACATCCTTTGCGACTTCAAAAAAGTCCCCGATATTACCGGCAGTCTGGCGAGCGCTCTCCAGGGCATCACGACCCAGGGCCGGGTGCCTTTTCATGACCTCGAACTCTTCGGGCTCATAACGCCCGGGTTTATGCAGAATCCGATCCGGAATGCCCACCTTGCCGATGTCGTGCAAGGGCGCACATTTGTAGAGCAAGTCTATGACTTCATCCGTGAGAACGTCCACATAGGCCGACTTGCGCCGCAGTTGCAAGGCCAGGGCGCGCACGTAATTCTGGGTTCTGCGCAAGTGGTTGCCGGTGTCCACATCGCGCGTCTCGGCCAGGGACGCCATGGCGAGTATCGTCATGTCCTGCATGGAGCTGATCTGTCGTGTGCGCTTGGCAACCTCAAACTCCAGGTATTCATTGCTGATCTGCATGGAACGGCTGCGATGGGCATCGGCCAAATGCGCATGCACCCGGGACGACAGGATGCCGGGGTTGATGGGGCGTGTGATGTAGTCCACCGCGCCCAGGTTCAGGCCCGTCCCCTCGTCGGCCATCTCCGACTGGCTGGTCAGAAACAATACCGGAATATTGCAAGTCAGGGAATCAGCCTTGAGCAGGCGACAAACTTCATAGCCATTGATGCCCGGCATCATCACGTCCAGCAGGATCAGGTCCGGCTGTTCCTGCTGTGCCAGTTGAATGGCCCGTACTCCCTCCTTGGCAGTCTTTATCAGATAGTGGTCGCGCAGCAAACCAGACACCAGCGACAGGTTGCTCGCCTCGTCGTCTACTACCAGAATAGTCGGCTTGACTGCCGGAAATATCTTCATATCAAAACCTCAATCCGGTGGGAGGCCAGGCGCGGCTCGCAGCAAGATTTGCAGCGCCACTTCAAAGTCAAATTGTTCGACCAGCCCACATAGCAACTCGTAGTCAGACCCCAGCCCCCTACGCAGCAGCTCCGCATTGCCTGCAAACAGGGTCTGCACTTCGGTGTTGCCTTGCCTGAGCAGCTGCGCCGCCTGTGCGCACAATGGCGCCAACGCATCCATATCCACTGGCACACCCTCAGGCACTGCAGGCGGTACAAATGCAAGAGCTGCCTGGATGCGTCGCGCCAATCCATGGGAGGCCACTTCCAACGCATCCACCACAGCGTCTATTTGCTCGGGAACTACGTCCGCCTTGAACAGGAGTTCGGCCTTGGCGCACAAGGCGCTGCAATCATCTGCGCCCAGGTTCAGTGCCACGCCCTTGAGTGTGTGTGCCGCGCGCAGGGCTGTACTGAGGTCGTTGACGGCCAGTGCCTGACGCATCTGACCGGACACCGCGAGCAATTGCAGGCTGAACTTCAGCAGCAAGGAACGGTACAGCACCGCATCACGCCCACAATGGCGCAAGCCCTTGAGCGTGTCAATGCCGGCAATTTCCAGTTTCGGCGCACTGTCAGGCAGCAGCGGGTTGCTGGCTGAATGCACTGCTGCAACAGCATCGTCAGCATGCTGGCCCACTGCGCCCCAACGCGCCAGACTTCGGATCAGGGCATCGACGTCAATGGGTTTGGACAGGTGTTCATTCATGCCTTCGGCAATGCAGCGCTGCGCCTCTACATCCAGGGCATGTGCCGTCATGGCCACAATGGGCAACTTCGCAAAGCGAGGCATGCCGCGCAGCGCCAGGGTGGCCTGGTGTCCGTCCATGACCGGCATTTGCAGGTCCATCAGCACCATGGACCAGGGCAGGGGGTCTGCCTGGGCACAGAGCAGGTCCAGCGCCTCCTGCCCGTTGCCGGCAACCGTCACCCGCACCTCCAGCGATTGCAGCAACTCGGTGGCAATCTGCTGGTTTATTTCATTGTCTTCCACCAACAGCACGTGCATGCCGGCAAACCCCATGCGGACCGGCTCTGCCGGGCCCGGAATGGGTACATGGCCCTGCGACGGATACAACACGCCGGCCAGCGCGTCCCACAGGCGCGACTGGCTGACCGGCTTGTCGATAAAGGCGCTGGCACCGGCGCGGGTGCCGGCATCCCGCACCTCGTCGGCACCAAAGGCGGTGACCATGATGACCGCAGGGCGGTGCGACAGACTCGTGTCGTTTTCGATAGCCCGTGTGGCGGACACGCCGTCCATGTGCGGCATGCGCCAGTCCATGAGCACCACGGCGTAGGGGTCATGGGCGTCTTCGTTGGCAACCGCGGTCATGCCCTCCCGGGCACTGGCGGCCGCATCGGCACGCAGGCCCAGGGAACTGAGTTGCTCGCACAGAATTTGCCGGGCCGTGGCGTTGTCGTCCACCACCAGCACACGGGTGCCACTGGCGGCAGCGCGCGGCTGTTTTTCGGGGCGGAGCTGTGTCGACAGGCCGAACTCGACGGAAAAACTGAAGGTGCTTCCCACGCCTTCCCGGGATATGGCCTGAATACTGCCGCCCATCATCTCCACAAACCTTTGCGAGATCACCAGGCCCAGGCCGGTGCCGCCGAACTTGCGCGTGGTGGAACTGTCCGCCTGGGAAAACGCGGTAAACAATTTTTCACAATGCTGCGCGCTCATTCCAATGCCGGTGTCTTCCACCGCAACGTGGATGGCTACGTTGGTGCCCACCTGCCGCACCAGACTCACATCCACCTTGACCTGGCCCGCCTGCGTGAACTTGATGGCGTTGCTGAGCATGTTGATCAGCACCTGGCGCAGGCGCAACGGGTCGCCCATCAGACCCAACGGCACATCGGGCGCAATGCGGATCAGCAGTTCCAGTTCCTTTTCGACGGCCTTGGGTGCCAGCAAGAAAGACACACTATCCAACAATTCATCGACCCAGAACGCCGTGCGCTCCAGCTCCACCTTGCCGGCCTCTATTTTTGAGAAGTCCAGAATGTCATTGATAACGGCCAGCAGATTATTTCCTTCGGAATGGATCTTTTGCAGGTAATCCCGCTGCTTGGCGTTGAGGTCGGTGCGCAGCGCCAGATGCGACAGCCCGATGACTGCATTCATGGGCGTTCGGATTTCGTGGCTCATATTGGCCAGAAATGCGCTTTTGGCGCGGTTGGCCTCGTCGGCGCGCTCACGTGCCACTTCCAGTTCCGTGGCCTGGCTCTGCGTCTGCTGTAATAATTGTGCGGCCAGGTTGTTGCGGGTGTTGATTTCCAGATTCAAGGCAAGCAGGGGCAGTGACTCTGCCAGCAACGCCGACTGGTTGGAAAGCGGCTCAGCGATGCCCACCAATTCCATAACCGCCAGTGCCTTGTCTGACGCACCCATCAGCGGAATCAGCCTCAGCCATTTCGGTGCGCCGTTGAACAGACCGGATTGCACGCGCAAGGCGTTTGACTCCACATCACGCAGCTCCATCGCCACAGCATTCAGCGCGCACTGCCCGACCAGACCTTGTCCCGGCAGAAAACCCTTGGCCAGTGCCTGTCCATCGGCAACGCCACTGGTGCCAGCCAGTTGGTAGGCCTCACCATCCCATAAATAGATGGCACCCACCAAGGCGCCGACTAGGGGCGTCAGGCGTGCCATCAGCTTGTGGGCAAAAGCTTGCGCGCCTTCAATGGCCTGGATCTCACGGCCCAGCTCATCCAGGCTGGACTTGATCCAGCGCTGCGCATCGGCCTCAATCGCCACCTGTTGCAAAACCTGAACGGACCGCGCCATGGTGCCCACTTCATTGCTGAAGTCCTGGTGCGGAATAGGCGTGTGCAGGTCACCATTGGCAAGCTTGCGCACACTTTGCTGCAAACCCTCGAATGGCCTTCGCACCGAAGCACCGATCAATAATCCGAAAGTGACACCGCTTACCACACCAACCAGCAAGTAAACCCAGATCCACTTCTCCAGCAGCTTTGACAGGTCCTGGGCATCCTGTGATGCCTGCAGGGCCGCGGCCTCCTTGTGGCTGACCAGCGCATCCATCAACTGGTCCATTTTTTCGAAAACCGACACATTGTCAGCACTGATCAAGAATGCCGTTAGCGCGTCGTTGCGGTAATTTTTGCTTTGATCAATCAGGTCGATGGCGCGGTTCACGTTGTGCCCGTACATGACCGACAGTGCGCGTATTTCTTGCAATAGCTTGCGGCCTTCCGGTCGCACAAACAGGCGGTCACTTTGCTGCAAGGCAAGCTGCATTTGCGCATCGGCCTGGCGCACCTGGCTCTCGGCCGCTGCCCGACTCACTGCATCGGTGGACAGGGCCATCTGGCGGATAAAACGCCCCACGGCCATCAGCTGGATGTTGGCCTCCTTGATATGGGAAATGCCCTGCAACTCCTGGGCGAACATGACCTTGGTCTCGTCGGCCAGCACATGGTTGCTGTAGATCGATTGAAAACCGATCACCAGCACGATCAGCAACAAGGTTGCGGTACTGATGACCAGTTTGGTGCTGATGCGCAAACCTTCAAAATATCGTGTCATGGATTTCATACGGCAGCTCCGCTGGCCGAACCCGCAGCTGCAAGGGGCAAAAGCACGCTGACCTGCGTGCCCATACCCAAGTTACTTGCAAGCGTTACCTGGCCATCGTGCAACTTGACGATTTCCTTCACGATGCTCATGCCCAGCCCGGTGCCGGAAATGCGTCCGGAGGCATCGGCGCGGTAGAAGCGGGTAAAGACCTGGGCTATTTGTTCGGCCGACATGCCTATGCCTTGGTCTGACACCTGCATGCAGGCCATGCGGATGCCCTCGACCTGTTGCACCTCCAACACCACGTCCACAGCGCCGCCATCTGGGGAAAATTTATAGGCATTGCTCAAAATATTCACCAGGACCTGACGCAACTTGCCTTCGTCTGCCACCACCACCAGCGCTTGGGTCGACAGATTCAGGCCCGGACGCTCACGACCTACGGGGATCGGCAGAGCATGGACCACACTGCGCAGCAATTCTTGCAAATTCACCGGTGCATAGCGGAAGTCGCTTCCGTGGCGCTCCTCGATCCGCGCCAAATCCAGCAAATCGTTCAGAATGTGGGTCATCACCTGGGCCTGGCGATAAGCGATTTCCAAATATTCACGGTGGGTGTCCGACAAATCTTGATCGGCCAACACGATTTCTACAAAGCCGTAGATGCTGGCCATGGGGGTGCGCAGTTCGTGCGCAGCGGTAGACAGGAACTCGCTCTTCATGCGGCCCACCTCGATCTCCTGCGTAACGTCGCGGAAATACAAAATCAAGGGCACCGATGCCGTGTCGCCTTGCAACAGGCCCACCTGCAGTAGGCGCTTGGGCGTACCGACCAATTCGATGATGTCAACCTCCATGGAGCCGGCCGCCAGGTCAGGGCGGCTCATGCTGCCCAGGCCTTTAAAACGGGCTGCGCTCACACATTGGGTAGCGAGCCTGGCCGAGAAATCCGCCTCATCCAGTCCTTGCAGGCTTTGCGGACTGATGTCGGTCATGCGGCCAAAGGACGGATTGACGTACTTGACGCGCCGACCTTCATCGAAGGACACAAAGCCATCCGGACTCATGGAAAAAATGGCGCTGAGCTGCATAGACCGCTCGTGGCTTTGTAGCTGTGCCAGGCGACGCGAGGCAATTTCCTTGCGGATTTTTTGCAAATAGTAGGTCAGCGACGTTGCCAGAAAAAGAATCATCCCCGACAACAGCAAGGCCTGAAAATACAAGGCGTCCCGGGCCGCCACATGGCCCTCCAGCAGGTAGCGCAACTCGGTTCCAGCGACCACCACCAGGGCAAAGCCCGGCACCTTGCGGTAAAAATAGAGGCGCTCGACGCCATCTACCACCGAGGTCTGCGTGTAGGAGCCGGCTTGGCGACCAGCTTCAACCAGACTGAAGATGGGGGACTTATCGGCGTTGGCCCCAAAGTCGGCCACCTCACCCACCATGCGGGCTCGGGCAACGCCATCCAAGCCGTAGAGCGCGGCCATACCCTTGGAGCCCAGGTCCAGATCGGCATAAAAGCGCGTGAAGTAGCCCGGATCAATGGACACCACCACGACGCCAGCAAAACTGCCATCTGCCCGGCTGATGCGTCTGCTCAACTGGATCGACCACTTGCCGCTGGCCCGCCCAAGCACCGGTTTGGACACAAACATCTCGCCCGTTTCCCGCGCGACATGCACCTTGAAATGGTCCCGGTCGGACAGATCCATTTTCCCCTTCAGCGGCAGATTGGAAAGGATATAGATGCCCTTCTCGTCAATTACTCCCACCTGGTTGAAGATCTGGGTGTCGATCACACCGCGGGCACTGAGGTCGGCCAAATTCAGCTTAGGCCCGACCTCCAGATAGCGCGACTGGACAAAGCGAATGACCTGGTCCGCACTGCGAAAGGTCCGGTTGGAGTGTTCCTGGCTGACACGCGTGAGGTTGTACAAATCCCGATCGGCTGCGGCGAGCACACGCAGCCGGTCCTCTTTCTCAAGCGAATAGACATGCAGCAGGGTGACTAACAGCAAAAGCGCCGTGGTCACCCACACAATCAGCAGAATACGTGCATCGCGACTCGAGGTGTCGGGCCAAATCGCCCCGCCCCTGTTCATGCCGCACTTGCCTTCACCGCAGCCACCCTCATGGCATGTGCTCACGCACCCAGCTGACAACCTGCAAGGGGCTGAAGGGCTTGATGAAATAGGCATCAGCGCCGCGTTTTCTGGCCTGGTCGCTATCGGACTGCTGGCCTCTTGCGGTCACCATGCCGACCACCGTGTCTTTGCTTGCGGGATCGGCCTTGATGGCGTCCAACACATCCAGCCCATCCAGTTCGCCGGGCATCATCACGTCGAGCAACACCACCATCGGGTGGTAGCGCCTAATCACCTCCAAGGCGGCAGTCCCGTTGTCTGCCTCCAGCACTTCATACTGTCGACCCAAGGTGATGCTCAGCAGGCGGCGGATGTCCGCATGGTCATCCACAATCAGTAAGTACTTCATTTTGTCCCCGCATGGCAGTCTTATTGCTCCCGATGTTACCGCAACATCATTTTTATCGTTTAAGGGCAACTGCGCTGTCTGCTCCAGCCCCAAGCGGATCGGCAGCTCAACTGAAGGCGGGCGCCCTGCGCAAGGTTTCAAGCACCGGGCGACGCAACACGTCGCGCAGACCCCACCAACCTGCCGCCAGGGCCAGGGCCGCGCCACAGAACGAGCCCCAGACAGGCAACCACAGACTGAGCGTCCATTCAAATTCAAACACATAGTGGGCCAGCGCCCAACCCACCGCATTGGCTACCAGTGAGGCCAGAAAACCGGCCAACAGACCGACACCGGCCAACTCGGCGCGCTGCACCTGGCGCAACAGACTGGCCTGCGCACCAACGGCGCGCATCACAGCATATTCCTGGGCACGTTCCTCACGCGTGGCGCTCACCGCGGCAAACAGCACTACGAGGCCGGCCGCTAGCGTAAAGCCGAATAGGAATTCCACCGCGCGTATCACCTGGTCCAGCACCCGCTGTACCTGGTTCAGGGTGCTGTTCATGTCCACCGCAGTGACGTTGGGAAACTGGCGCACCAGCGCGTCGTCAAAGCCCCTGGCTGCGGGCGCCTTGAAGGCGCTCATAAAGGTGCTGGGCACATCGGCCAACACCGCCACCGGAAACATGACGAAGAAGTTGGCCCGCATTGAGCTCCAGTCCACCTTGCGCAGCGACGTGATACGGGCCTGAGTCTGCACGCCGCCAATGTCGAACGCCAGCCGGTCGCCCAGCTTCAGGTTCAAGGTCTTGGCGATGCCCTCCTCCACGCTGATTGCGCCCGGCTCTTCGGGCTTCCAGGCACCGGAGATGATGGCATTGTGCGGAGGTTGCGTGGCGCTGTTGGAGAGGTTGAACTCGCGGTCCACCAGGCGCTTGGCGCGCTCGTCCAGATAGTCCGCTGGCGAGACCGTGCGACCATTGATGGCAATCAGGCGACCACGGATCATGGGGTACCAGTCAAACTTCTGCACTCCGGCCTTGGCCAGGGCCGCACGGAAGGCATCGCCCTGCTCCGGCATCACATTGATGACAAAACGATTCGGTGCATCCGGTGGCGTGGCCTGGCGCCAACTCGCTATCAGGTCGGTGCGCAACAGCACCAGCAACAACAGCGCGAGCATGCCCACCGACAGCGCGCTGACCTGGACCACGGCAAAGGCCGGACGCGCGGCGATCTGGCGCGTCGCCAACACCAGCCAGCGCGGCGCGGTCAGCTCGTTGACACTGCGGCGCAGCAGCTTGACGGCCAACCAGCTCAAGAGGGCGAACAGCAGCACGGCGCCGGCAAAGCCACCGACCGCAATCAGGCCCAACTGGAGGTCACTGCTGACCACCAGCAAGAGCGCGGCAAAGCCGCTCACCCCCAGGGTCAGCACGCCGATGGAGGTCGGGCGCAGATTGCCGACATCGCGGCGCATCACACGCAGCGGCGGCACCTGGGCCAGCTGCAGCACCGGTGGCAGGCCAAAGGCCAACAGCAGCGTCAGGCCCATGCTCATGCTCAAACCCACCGGCCACAGGCTGGCGGCCGGCAAGGCGGTATCCAGCAGCCCGGCCATCAGGGCCACGAACAGGTAATGGATGGCAAAACCCAGCAGCACACCCAGGGCGCTTGCGAACAGGCCGACCAGGGCAAATTCCAGCGTGTAGCTTGATGCAATGGCGCGCTGGCTCAGGCCCAGCACGCGCAGCATGGCGCAGTCATCCAGATGGCTGGCGGCAAAGGCGCGTGCTGCCAGCGCCACTGCCACGGCGCTCAGCAGAGCCGCCAGCAGCGCCACCAGACTGAGGAATTTTTCGGCGCGGTCCAGGGTTTGGCTCATTTCCGGCCTGCCGGTTTGCAGCGACTCCACGCGCACACCACGCACCCCGCGCTCGGCGGCACCCGCTTTCACCACTTTGTCGGCCCAGGCGACAAAGGCCTTGACCTGAGGCTCCTCTCCGACCAAGGCCATGCGGTAATTCAGGCGACTGGCGGGCTGGATCAGACCGGTGGCCGCCACATCGTTCTTGTGCATCATCACGCGCGGCGCAAAGTTCATAAAGCCCGAGCCCCGGTCAGGCTCTAGTGCAATCACGCCGCTGATGACAAAACGGCTGTCGCCCAACAGCAGGCTATCGCCCTTGGCGATGCCTAGGGAATCCAGTACGGCGGCGTCGACCCAAACCTGACCGGGCTGGGGGATCTCATGCGTGGCCTGCTCCACGCCGGGCTGGTCGGTGGCCAGCACCAGGCTGCCGCGCAGGGGATAGCCCGGCTCCACCACCTTGAGCGCCACCAGTTTGGAGGCCCCACCCTTGGCGTCTTCGGCCCGCGCCATGGTTGGAAAGGACAGGGTCGTGACCATCGAGAGGCCGAGTGCGCGCGCCTTGGCTACAAAAATGTCAGGGGTGGGGTTGTCGCTGGCCATCACCGCATCGCCACCCAGCAATTGCCGCGCATCGCGCTGCAAACCGGCCTTGAGGCGGTCGGAAAAAAAGCCTACGGCACTCAAGGCGGCCACCGCCAGAGTCACTGCCACGATCAATAGACGCAGATCACCGCTGCGCAGATCACGCCACAGGCTGCGCCAGCCCAGGCTCCAAAAGTTTTGCTTCATGCCGCTACCTTAGCGCATGCGTGTGAACGGCGTTGCCCGCGCCTAAAATGAGCCCATGCCCACCCTAGAAAACTGCCAATTCCACGGACTGCCCGCGGTCCGCCTGTGTGCCGCCGATGGCGCCACCGCCACCATCACCCTGCATGGCGCCCATGTGGTCTCCTGGAAAAGTGCTGCAGGCGTGGAGCAGTTGTACTTAAGCCCCAACACCCGCTTTGAATCCGGCCAGGCGATTCGCGGCGGTGTACCGGTGGTGTTCCCCCAGTTCAACACGCGCGGTGTGCTGCCGCGCCACGGCTTTGCCCGCACCTGCCGCTGGGCGCTGGTGGAGGATGCCACGCAGGCCGATGACGCCTGCAGCGTCACCCTGGCGCTGCAAAGCCACAAGGTCATCAAGGCGCTTTGGCCCTATGCCTTTGGCTGCAACTTGACCGTGGCACTGCAAGCCGACCGACTGGTGATGACACTCAGCGTCAGCAACCACGGGCCGAAGTCCTTCAGCTTTCAGGCCGCTCTGCACACCTACCTGGCAGTGGGCTCCATTGACTCGATCAAGCTCAGGGGTCTGGACGATTGCGATTTTGAAGACTGCACTGCAGCCGGTGGAAATGCCATCCAGCGTCACAGCTCCTTGCAGCCCTACGAGGCCATAGACCGCATTTATTTTGACGCACCGGACTGTTTGCAACTGCAGTCCGCGCTGGGCCAGACGGAGCTGCAGCAAAGCGGCTTTAGCGATGTGGTGGTATGGAATCCGGGTGGCTCCGCTGCCGCCTGCCCGCCGGACCTGCCCAAGGATGGTTTCAGGCAATTTCTGTGCGTGGAGGCCGCCCGCATAGGCAAGCCAGTGCAACTCGGCCCCGAGCAAACCTGGAACGGCACGCAAACGATCCGCGCGGCGCGTTAAGCCAGCGGATGGATGTCAGGCAGCTGCGCGCAGATTCAAGCCCGCCAGTTCGGGCTGCAACTCAAAACGGTCCATGGCACTGAAGCAGACAAAGCGCTTGTTCGTCGCCCGGCCAATGGCGCACAGGCCCAGACGCTGCGCTACGGCGTGACCCATCTGCGTCATGCCGCTGCGCGATACCGCCACGGCAATGCCCATTTGTGCAGCCTTCACCACCATCTCGCTGGTCAGGCGTCCAGTGGTGTAGAGAACTTTTCCGGCGCTTTGCTTGCCGTTCAAGGCCATCCACCCTGCGATGGTGTCGATGGCGTTGTGGCGGCCCACGTCTTCCACAAACAGCAGCAACTCCTCGCCGTCAAACAGCGCGCAGCCGTGCACCGAACCTGCCGTCTTGTAGACGCTTTGCTGCAAGCGGATGGCGTTGACGATTGAATACAGCTGGCCTTGAGTGATGCGGGTGTCGGGAAGTGTGAGCTGTTCCAGGCCGTCCATCATGTCGCCAAACACACTGCCCTGACCACAGCCGGTGGTCACCACACGACGCGCCGTCTTTTGCTCCAGGTCGGCAACGCCGCTGCGTGTCTTGACGGCGGCGGCGCCCACTTCCCAATCGACGGTGATGGACTCAATATCGTCAAGGCCGGACACCAACCGTTGGTTCAACAGATAACCCAACACCAGCCACTCGGGCCGCGCGCCCAGAGTCATCAGCGTGATCAGCTCACGCTTGTCCACGTAAACGGTCAGCGCGCGCTCCGAGGGAATAGCCAGCTCGTATTTCTCGCCGAACTCGTTCATCACCTCCACCGCATGGGTGAGTGGCGCACTGGCCTGCGTAAGATAAAGCGATGTGCTGGTCATGATGGGCTCGCTAGGCGGCCAGCGCAGCCGTGCCATAACCGGGCACGGCCGTCGGTGTGCCACCGCGACGAATGGCGACCGCGCAATACTTGAACTCGGGAATTTTTCCGACCGGGTCCAGCGCGGCATTGGTCATCAGATTGGCCGCCGCTTCGTAATAGGCAAACGGAATGAACACCGCACCACGTGGCGTGCCGTCATCGCGGCGTACATGGATGGCCACCGCGCCTCGGCGCGAAGCCACCGTCACCACATCACCCGCCTCCAGCCCCATGGCTGCCAAGTCTTCACCGCAGAGCGATGCAGTGGCCATCGGCTCGATAGCATCCAGCACCACGGCCCGGCGCGTCATGCTGCCGGTGTGCCAATGTTCCAGTTGGCGCCCGGTGATCAGCACAAAGGGAAAGTCGGCATCGGGCCGCTCATTGGCGGGAATGATGTCGGCCGGCACCAGATTGACGCGGCCGTCCAAGGTGTCAAAGCGGTCGATAAATACGGTAGGCGCACCCGGGTCTTCGGCACTCAGGCAGGGATAAGTGACGCTGGATTCGCGCTGCAGTCGCTCCCAGGTGATGCCGGAAATGGCGGTGTGCATGGCCTGGCGCATTTCCTCATAGACCGCGGCGACGCCGTCGAACTCGCCCTGGTAATCCCAGTTCAAGCCCATGCGTTTGGCGATCTCTTGAATGATCCACAGGTCGGGTTTGGCCTGGCCCGGCGCATCCAGCGCCTGCTTGCCCAACTGGACCATGCGGTCGGTATTGCTGACGGTGCCGTTCTTCTCCGGCCAAGCGGTGGCGGGCAGCACCACATCGGCCAGCCAGGCGGTCTCGGTCATAAAGATGTCCTGCACCACCATGTGTTCAAGTGAGGCCAGCGCGTGGCGCGCATGGTTCAGGTCCGGGTCGCTCATGGCCGGGTTCTCGCCCATGATGTACATGCCGCGAATCTTGTGCGGGTCACTGTCAGGAGCCAGCGCCTTGTGCATGATTTCCACCACGGTGTAGCCGGGCTGATCGTCGAGCTTGGTGTCCCAAAATTTCTCGAACCAGCCATGCACTTCCTTGTTGGTCACGCGCTGGTAGTTGGGGAACATCATCGGAATCAGGCCCGCGTCGGAGGCGCCCTGCACATTGTTCTGGCCGCGCAGCGGATGCAGACCCGAACCCGGTTTTCCGATCTGGCCCGTGACGGTGACAAGCGCAATCAGGCAGCGCGCGTTGTCGGTGCCGTGCACGTGCTGGCTCACACCCATGCCCCACAAAATCATGGCGCTCTTGGCCTTGGCAAAGGCGCGTGCCACCTCGCGCAGCTTTTGCGCCGGAATACCGCAAATGGGCTCCATGGCCTCGGGGCTATAACCCTTGACGTTCTCACGCAGCGCCTCGAAATTGTTGGCCCGCTTGGCAATAAAGTCCTGATCCGCCAAGCCTTCTTCGATCACCGTGTGGATCAAGGCATTGAGCATGGCCACGTCGGTGTCGGGCTTGAACTGCAGCGTGCGCCAGGCATGTTTGCCGATGTCGGTAATGCGGGGATCGGCCAGCACAATTTTGGCGCCCAGCTTGGAGGCGTTCTTCATCCAGGTGGCTGCCACCGGGTGATTGGCCGTGGGATTGGAGCCGATCACAAAGATCAGCTCCGAATGCTGCACGTCGTTAACCTGGTTGCTCACCGCACCCGAGCCCACGCCTTCGAGCAGCGCTGCGACGCTGGACGCATGGCACAGGCGCGTGCAGTGGTCCACGTTGTTGCTGCCAAAGCCGGTGCGCACCAGCTTCTGGAACAAATAGGCCTCTTCGTTGCTGCCCTTGGCCGAGCCAAATCCAGCCAGCGATTTTTTGCCATGGGTATCGCGCAGGTTTTTGAGCGTACCGGCCGAATAGGCCAGGGCCTCGTCCCAGGTCGCTTCGCGGAACACCTCGGACCAGTCAGCGCTGTCACGGTTGAGGTTCTGCAACATCTCCGGATCTTTGGCCACACCAGCCTTGCGGATCAGCGGTACGGTCAGGCGCTGCGGGCTGGCCGCATAGTCAAACCCGAAGCGACCCTTGACGCACAGGCGATTGTGGTTGGCCGGGCCGTCGCGGCCGTCGACGCTGACGATTTTGTTGTCCTTGACGTTATAGGTCAGCAGACAACCAACGCCGCAGAACGGGCAAACGGAGTCGACCTTTTTGTCGACGATCTGTGAGCCGATTTGCGTTTTGGGCATGAGTGCGCCGGTCGGGCAGGCCTGCACACATTCTCCGCAGGCCACACACGTGCTGTCGCCCATGGGGTCGTTCAGGTCAAACACGATGGAGCTGTGCGAGCCGCGCATGGCGTAGCCGATCACATCATTCACCTGCTCTTCGCGGCAGGCACGCACACAACGGTTGCATTGAATGCAGGCGTCAAGATTGACGGCCATGGCGGGGTGAGACACGTCGCTCTTGGGTTGCTCGCGGCGAATCGCTTTGAGTTGGGGTCGCACGGTGACGCCCATGCGGTCTGCCCAGTCACTGAGCTCGCCGTGCTGGCCGGCATTTATCTTGTCCTGTGCTGACACTTCCACAGCCGCTGTGGCGGAAGAAACCGACGCGTCATTCCACTTGTAGCCCACATCCGGCATGTCGGAGAGCAGCATCTCCAACACCATCTTCTGGCTCTTCTCAACGCGTGGAGTTTTCAACAGCACTTCCATGCCCGCAGTCGCGTTGCGGCAGCAGCTCGGCGCCAGCGTGCGCTCACCCTTGATCTCCACCACGCAGGCGCGGCAGTTGCCATCAGCGCGCAGGCCGTCCTTGTAGCAAAGATGCGGGATATCGATACCGTGCCGCTTGGCGGCCTTGAGGATGCTCTCCCCTTCAAAGGCGATCACGGTCTGCTGGTCGAGTTTGAATTCGACGGTCACGGGCGTCACTTCATTTAACTTGGCGGGCGCGTTCATGCTGTTACTCCTGTGCCATTCACTTCGTGCGCAAAATACTTCACCACGCAGCGCACCGGGTTGGGCGCTGCCTGACCGAGGCCGCAAATCGAGGCGTCGGTCATCACAATATTCAGGTCTTCCAGCGTCTCGATGTCCCATACCGGCGCTTCCAGCAGCGTGGCCGACTTGGCCGTTCCGACGCGACACGGTGTGCACTGGCCGCAACTCTCGTGGGCAAAGAACCGCATCATGTTCAGCGCAGCATCGCGTGCGCTGTCATGCTGGCTCAACACGATGACAGCGGCCGAGCCGATAAAGCCGCCGTGTGGCTGCAGGGTGTCAAAGTCCAGCGGCACATCGGCCAGGCTTTCTGGGAAGATGCCGCCCGACGCGCCGCCGGGCAGGTAGGCATACAAGCTATGGCCGTCTAGCATGCCGCCGCAGTATTCGCTAATCAGTTCGCGCAGCGTGATACCGGCCGGAGCCAGCTTGACGCCCGGGTGCTTGACGCGCCCGCTCACACTGAACGATCGCAGGCCCTTGCGGCCGTTGCGGCCAAAGTTGCTGAACCAACCGGGGCCACGCTCCACAATGTCGCGCACCCAGTACAGGGTCTCGAAATTGTGTTCCAGAGTGGGGCATCCAAACAGGCCCACCTGTGCAATATAGGGCGGGCGCATGCGCGGCTCGCCACGCTTGCCTTCGATGCTCTCGATCATCGCCGACTCTTCGCCGCAGATGTATGCACCGGCGCCGCGCCGCAGTTCGATCTGCGGCAAGTGACAAGGCGGATTGGCCCGCAACTTGGCCAGTTCGGTTTCCAGTATCGCGCGGCAGCCGTGGTACTCGTCGCGCAGGTAGATGTAGCAATGGTCTATGCCGACCACCTGTGCGGCGATCAGCAGGCCTTCGAGAAAACGGTGCGGGTCGCGCTCCAGATAGGTGCGGTCCTTGAAGGTGCCGGGTTCACCCTCGTCGATATTCACGGCCATCAGCTTCGGGGAAGGCTGGTCCCGCACGATGCGCCACTTGCGTCCTGCGGGAAAACCGGCACCGCCCAGGCCGCGCAGGCCCGAGTCTTCCATGGCCTTGATCACGGCCTCCACATCCTGCTCGCCATTCACCAGCGCTGCGGCCAGGCTGTAACCACCGTGGGCGCGATAGGCTTCATAGCCGGTGTAACCGGGCGCCACTTCGACTTCGTGCGGCTCGGGTGAAACGCTGCGCTCGGCCTGCGCACCGGCCACAAACACCTGATCCGTCTCGGCCTCGGGGTGATGCGCCTGTGACGACTCCACCAAAGCAGTCACACTTTCAACCGTTGCATGTGGCACCGGGTGCTGGTGCACCACGGCCACCGGCGCCTGCTCGCAGCGGCCCAGGCAAGGGGCGGGGATGACGCGCACATCCACGTTGCCCAAAAGTTCAGGCAGCCGTTTCAGCAAGTCCTGCGCACCGGCCAACTCGCAACTCAGGCCGTCGCAGACGCGCACGGTAAGCCCTGGTGCTGCGGCATCGCCCTTCACCACCTCAAAGTGGTGATAGAAGGTGGCCACCTCATAGACCTCGGCCATGGCGATGTTCATCTCGCGGGCCAGGGCCACCAGATGCCGGTCATGAAGGCAGCGGTAGGCGTCGTTAAGCTTGTGCAGATGCTCAATCAGCAGATCGCGCCGGTGTGGTGCTGCGCCAATCAGTGCGCGCACCTCTGAGAGTGAAACGTCATCGGCCTGGCGCCCTTTTAGTTTGCTTTTGCGACGGATGCGTTCGCGCATATCGTCCAACGTGCCCAGGGTCACGGGCTTTACATCAGGGGCTATAGAAGAATGCATGTTCACTCGCTTTACCAACAACGATCCGGTTCAATCAGACGAAAAACTTGGCTACGCTGAGCGTGGTGCGATAAATGCCCCAGCACAGCGGCACACCGACCGCTACCCAGGCCAGCACCACCACAAACACGGGCACAGTGTCTGCACTACCGCCATCGGCGCGGTGCAGTTCGTTGGACACGGCCTTGTCATGGGCCAGGCGTTTTTCTTGCGCCAGTTCCTCCGCATTCATGAACCACTTGCTGTCCAGGGGACGAACCAACAGGTTGCAAATCAAACCGATCACCAACATGCCGACAAGGATGTACATGGTCTGGTTGTAGACCTGCTCGCGCGGGATGCCCATACCGAGCTGGTATTCGCGCATGTAGTTCACCACCACCGGGCCCAGCACGCCGGCCGTGGCCCATGCGGTAAGCAGGCGGCCGTGGATGGCGCCCACCATTTGTGTGCCGAAGATGTCGGCCAGATAGGCCGGAACCGTGGCGAAGCCTCCGCCATACATGCTCAGAATCACGCAAAAGGCCGACACAAACAGCACGGTGCTACCGGCTGCAGCGCTGCCGGGTACGCTGAAATACATGGCGCCACCCAGCACAAAGAACACGATGTAAGTCAGCTTGCGACCCAGCTTGTCGGAGAGGCTGGCCCAGAAGAAACGCCCACCGATATTGAACAGACTCAAGAGCGCGGTAAAGCCGGCAGCCACGGTGGCAATGGAGGCCAATTGCGCCTTGTCGAGCTCGCCAAACTTCTTGGCCACGCCGATCAGCGAACCGCCAAACACTTCTTGCAGCATCGGAGAAGACATGCCGATCACGCCAATGCCGGCGCTCACATTCATGCATAGCACCATCCAGATTAGCCAAAATTGCGGGATGCCCCAGACCTTGCTCACATGCACATGGTGCTTGGTGATCATGGTGTTTGTGGCCATGCCGGTAGGAGCCGTCCAGCCCTTGGGCATCCAGCCGGTCTCGGGCACGCGGTAGCCCAGGGCACCTGCCATCATGAAGACAAAGTAAATGAGCGCCATCACCACAAAGGTCTGCATCACGCCCACATCGGTGGGGCTGGCGAAATATTTCATCAAATCGGCCGCCAGCGGCGAGCCGATCATGGCGCCGCCGCCAAAGCCCATGATGGCCATGCCGGTGGCCATGCCGCGGCGGTCCGGAAACCATTTAATCAGCGTGGAGACCGGCGAAATATAGCCCAGCCCCAGGCCTATGCCGCCAATCACGCCCGAGCCCAGAATCATCATCCAGAACTGGTGCAGGTAAACACCGGTCGCCGAGATCAGCATGCCGCCGCACCAGCACAGGGCCGACACCACACCGGCCTTGCGTGGCCCAACGCGCTCCAGCCAGCCGCCCCAAATGGCGGCACTAGACCCCAGCAACACAAAAAACAGCGTGTACATCCAGCCCAAGGTGGAGATTTGCCAGTCGCAGGTGGTGGTAAACAGTTGACCGAAAAAGCCCACATCGGGGCCGCACTTGATGGCCTCCTTGATACCCAGCGCCCGGCTCAGGGGCAGCCAGAACACGGAAAAGCCATAGGCCATGCCGATGCACAGGTGAATGGCCAAAGCGGCCGGAGGAACCAGCCAGCGGTTAAAGCCGGGGCCGGCAATGATGCGTTCCTTGTCCAACCATCCAGGGGAAGCTGTTGTCATGTTGTCTCCTAACATTCCGTTTATTTGTTCGTCAAGCTCTCGCAGCGTTCATCAGACGCCAATGCGGAGTGGGCGAAGTATGCAAGCCCGCCTCATACACGTCCAATTAATTCGACGCATGGTCTGATTCAAGGATTGAATGTGGGAGTGCAGCAGGAGCCCAGCCCCACAAGGGTTCACAGCGAGTTCAATGGGCACCCAGTAGGCGCCGACTGGTTTAGGGCTGTTTGGCGGGTAGGTCCAGATGAAAGCTGACCGGTGCCCGGGCATCGGAGGCCAGGGCGACGCGGCGCTTCTCCACCGACTGCAGCATCAAGCCTTCTTCCAACGCACTGCCCACGCGGTAGGGCCTGGTCGGTTTTCCGTCTATGGCCAGCAGGGCCACGCCCTGGCCGCCGCCCGAGGCAATCACGCCGGTCAAGTGGAAACGGCTGCTGGCTTCCACCGGGACCACTGCTGAGCTGGCGACAACACCAGCGCCCAGCAACTGCGCCACATCCTTTACGCTGGCCAGCGCCACGTCGTCAGGGACCGAGGCCAGGGGCAGCGCTGGCCCGCTATCGTGCCGGGGCCAGCGCAGCAGCCAGAACACCAGCGTGGCCGCCAACAGCAGTGCCATGAAAAATGCCGCCAGGCGGGGCGTCCAGGATTTCCAGGGGGTGACTTGCATATTCGCGATTATCATCGTGGCGCCACACCACCAATGGGTTTACGCCATGAATTTTGTTTCTTCCCGTCCCCGCCGCATGTCTGGCTTCACCCTGATCGAGTTGATGGTGGTGCTGGTCATCATCGGCGTGCTGGCCGCGCTGATCGTTCCCAACGTGCTGGATCGCGCCGATGACGCACGCGTCACTGCGGCCAAGACCGACGTCGGCAACCTGATGCAGGCGCTCAAGCTCTACAAGCTGGACAACCAGCGTTACCCGACGGCGCAGCAGGGCCTGCAGGCCTTGGTGGCCAAACCCGGCGTCGATCCGGTGCCCGGCAACTGGAAGCCTTATCTGGACAAGCTGCCCAGCGACCCCTGGGGCAATACCTACCAGTATCTGAACCCGGGCATCAAGGGCGAAGTGGACGTGATGTCGCTGGGGGCCGATGGCAAACCCGGTGGCGAAGGCAAAGATGCGGATATCGGCAGCTGGCAGTAAGGCACTTTTCCCCACGCTACGCCAGCTCGGCTTTACGCTGCTGGAACTGCTGGTGGTCGTCAGCATCATCGCCATGGCCAGCGCGAGCGTGGCATTTTCCATGCGCGACAGCGCGGATACCCAGATCGAACGCGAGGCCCAGCGCCTGGCGGCACTGCTGGAATCGGGTCGTGCCCAATCCCGCACCCGCGGTGTCGCGGTGGTCTGGCATGTCACGGCACGGGGTTTCCTGTTCGAGGGCCTGCCGCCCGGTACCCTGCCCAGCAACTGGCTGGACCAAAGCACTACCGTCACCCGTGGAACCCGATTGGAGCTGGGACCAGACCCGATCGTGGCGGCCCAATCGGTCACCCTGGGCAGCAGCAGGCAAGGCGCGGTGGCCTGGCGCGTGGTGACCGATGGTCTGCGCCCGTTTAGCGTGCAACTGGCGGGCCCGGCCAGCCCAGCGGGCGCCGCACCATGAAGCCCACGAACCACACCGCCGTCCAGGCCGGATTTACCCTGATTGAGGTGCTGGTGGCCCTGGGCATCGTGGCCATCGCGCTGACCGCCGGCCTGAAGGCCACGGCCTCCCTGACCCGCAACGCCGAGCGCCAGTCCGACGTCATGCTGGCCCAGCTGTGCGCAGAAAACGAGCTCATCAAGCTGCGCCTGGCACACCAGATGCCGGGTGTGGGCGACAGCAGCAGCAGCTGTGAACAGGCCGGTCAGAGCCTCTTGGTGCAGACCTCGGTACGGCCCACGCCCAACCCCAATTTCCTGCGGGTAGATGCGAAGGTGTTCAAAAATGCGCAGCCTCAGTACCAACTTACTACCGTCATGGGACGCAACTGATGGCGCGGCCTACCGTACCCATGGGCCGCCTGCACGGCTTTACGCTGGTGGAGCTGATGGTGGCGCTGATGGTGATGGCCCTGCTCAGCCTGATGAGCTGGCGCGGACTGGACGCCATGGGCCGCGCCCAGGCGCAGACCCAGGCCAGGGCCGACGCTGTGCTGAGCTTGCAAAGTGGTCTGGCGCAATGGGGGGCGGACCTGGACGCCATGGACACCGACCTCAGCAACCCCGTCAGCGCGGCTTCCGCCGTCGCCGTCACGGCCAGCACCCTGCCCAGCGCGATGGACTGGAACGGCCTGAGCCTTCGCATCACACGCCACAGCAACGGCACTTTGGGTCCGTCCCTGCGTGTGGTTGCCTGGACCCTGGGCGACAACGCCGGGCGCAAGACCTGGCTGCGCTGGCAGTCGCCCGAGCTGCGCACCCGCACTGCCCTGCAGCAGGCCTGGCTGCAGGCCGCCGCTTGGGCGCAAAGCCCGACGGCTGCCAGCCGTGCAGCGCAGGTCAGCGTCATGCCGCTGGACGATTGGCAACTTTTTTATTACCGGGGCGATGCCTGGACCAATCCCGGCTCCAGCAGCGATGCCGCGGCCGCCACGCCCGACGGCGTGCGCCTGGTCCTGAGCCTGCCCGATGGCGGGCCACTGGCGGGCAAGCTCACCCGCGACTGGATTCGCCCCGCGTCGGTGGGAGCAAAAACGTGAAACGAGCCACTCAATCTGGGGCGGCCCTGCTGCTGGCCATGCTCACCGTCACCTTGGTCGCCACCTTTGCCTCGGCCGCGCTGTGGCAGCAATGGCGCAGCGTGGAGATTGAAAGTGCCGAACGCAGTCGCATGCAGATGCAGTGGGTGTTGAACGGGGCGCTGGACTGGTCGCGCCTGATCCTGCAGGAACACGCGCGCAGCGCCAATCCGACCGTGGACCACCTGTCCGAGGTCTGGGCCCAACCTCTGCAGGAGGCCCGGCTTTCCAGCTTTCTAGCGGTGGACCAAAACAACACCGATGACGCCATGGATGCATTCCTGTCTGGCCAGATCATCGACCAGCAAGGCCTGCTCAATGTGCGCAACTTGGTACAAGAAGGAAAACCCGTCGCATCGGCCGTGCAGTCCTTTGAGCAGTTGTTCACCAAGCTCAATCTTCCAACCACCCAGGTGCAGTTACTGGTCGACAAGCTGATCGCCAGCGACGCCGCAGCCGCCACACCCAACACCAGCACCGATACCAAAACCGCAGCGCAAGTGGATGCGCCGCTCAAGCCCTACCGTCTGGAGCAACTGGTCTGGTTCGGACTGCCAGCCAGCACGGTTCATGCGCTGAAGCCCTATGCGGTATTGCTGCCGGTAAAAACTCTGCTCAACCTGAACACCGCGAGTGCCGAGGTGCTGCGCGCGGCCCTGCCCAATTTTGATCTTGGACGGGCTCAGCAATTGGTGACCCAACGCGCCAGCGCCCACTTCAAGACCGTGAACGAAGCATTCAAAGCGGCCGGCATCACAGACGATGCTGCGGGTCAGGCCCATAAGGACGACTTCAGCGTAGGCAGCAACTACTTTGCGGTGCGCGGCCGCCTGCGCCTGGGCGACATCACGGTACAAGAGCTTTCGCTGGTAGAGCGCAGCAACACCCTGGTCAAGGTCATCTGGCGCCAGCGCGAAGTACTGCAGGAAGCTGCCGCGGCTTCCCTACAATGAGCAGCCCATGTCCACACTGATTATTTCCCTCCCCCTGCACGCCAGCGGCACGCCCGAGTACGACTACGTGCTGACGTCCGACGGCCAGCAGGTCCTGACGCAGGGCCGCAGCCCCGCACCGCTGTTGCCGGCACAGGCCGGGCGCAGTGCCGAGGTGGTTGCAGTCGTGCCGGCGCGCGCCCTTTCCTGGCACCGCATAGCCCTGCCCGAGCGGGTGTTGCGCGGCCTGTTGTCGGCGCGCATGGAGCCGGTGCGGGCCAGGGCAGTTCTCTCCGGTGTGCTGGAGGAACAACTATTGGACGAGGCCGAGCGCCTGCATTTCGCCGTGTTTGCTGCCGAGGGAGGCGAGGCTGGTGCTGCGCCACAGGCCTGGGTTGCGGTATGTGACCGGGCCTGGCTGCAGGCCAGCCTGCAGGCGCTGGAGGCCGCCGGCTGCAGGGTTGGGCGCATCGTGGCGGAATGCACGCCCACACCAGCGGGCACGTCCCGGCTGCTGCTGGGCAGCGAGCTGCAACCGGCACAGATGCTGCTGTGTACGCCCCAGGGTGTCAGCCTGCTGCCCCTGTTGACTGCCAGCCTGAGCATGGCCCTGGCCGAAAGCAATTTGGTGGTGCTGGCCGAGCCGCCGGTCATGGCCCTGGCCGAGCAGCATTTTGGCAGCCGCTCCAGCCTGCAAACCAAGGCGCAGCGCTTGCTGCTGGCCGCAATGTCCAGTTGGAACCTGGCCCAGCTCGAACTCAGCGACGCACCCGGAGCGCGGCTACTCAAGCGCCTGGCCGCTGCGTGGCGGGAGATGCTGCAAGGACCGGCCTGGCGCCCGGCGCGCTGGGCACTGCTGGCCCTGGTCCTGGTGCAGCTGGTGGCGCTCAATGCCCTGGCGTGGCGCCAACGCGCCCTGCAGGAAGGCAAGCGTGCCGCCATCCAGGCCGTGCTGCAGCAAAACTTTCCGCAGGTGCAACTGGTGATAGACGCACCGCGGCAAATGCAGCGCGCCGTGGACGATCTGGCGCTGGAGCGGGGCGTCGGATCGGATACCGACCTGGGCCGCGTGTTTTCCATCATCAGCCCACTGGCACCGACCAGCCTGGCGTTCTCGGCCATTGAACTCAGCGGCAAGCAGCTGCAACTCAGCGCCACCGGTCTGGCGTCGGCCACTGCACAAAAAATGGCGGCCGCCCTGGAAGCGCGTGGCCTGCGCTCACGCATGCAGGAAGACAAGTTGGTGGTCGAACCCAAGGAGCCCAAGCCATGAACTGGCAGCACATCAAGGCCCGCTGGGCGGGACTGGCCCTGCGTGAACAAAGCGCCCTGACTCTGGCTGCGGCTATCCTGTTGGCGGCTCTGGCCTGGAGCCTGCTGCTATCGCCCGCCCTGCACACGCTGCGCAGCGCCGACAGCCAAAACGCCCAACTGGACTCCGAACTGGAGCGCATGCTGGCCCTGCAGACCCGCGCCAAGCTGCTGCAAAGCAAACCGGTGGTGTCGCCGCAGGACAGCCTGAAGGCCTTGCAGTCTGCTACCGCCCTGCTCGGCAAGGGGGCTTCGCTGCAGCTGGCGGCAGACCATGCCACGGTCTCCGTCAAGCAGCTCAGCGCGCAAAGCCTGGCACCCTGGTTCACACCGGTATCGGCCGCCGGCCTCAGCCCCACCGAAGTGCATTTGCAGCGCAGCGGCGGTGCGGAGCCTCTGTGGAGCGGTGTGTTGTTGTTCCACCTGCCAGCCGGCGCCCAAGCGGCGCCCTGATGCACGCCATGGCACGCACCACCGACAACCGTACCGCCTCCAGCCCTTGGGCTTGGGCCATGGCCGGTGCTGTCTGCGGCGCCCTGTGGGCCGTGCTGCAATGGGCCCCCGCCAGCTGGGTGCAACAGGCCGCCTATGCCGCCAGCGCTGGCCGTGTGGTGTTATCGGAGAGCCGAGGCACGCTTTGGCATGGCTCGGCCCAGTTCGGTTTAACGGGCGGCCTGGGCAGTGCCGGTGGGCTGCGCCTGCCCGGCCGGGTGCAATGGGATCTGCGCCTGGGTCTGGGCAGCTTACACGTCGCGCTGCGGGCGGACTGCTGCACGCTGGCACCGCAGTTGCTGGAGCTGACGCCCGGCCTGCGCAGCTGGCGCCTGCAGTTGGCGCCTGGTGAATCCACCTGGCCGGCCGCCGTGCTGGCGGGTCTGGGCACGCCCTGGAACACGGTGCAATTGCAAGGCCCTCTGCTGCTTAAGACACCAGGCCTGAATGTGGTTTCTGCCGTGGACCGGGTCCATGTGGAAGGCGCGTTGAGCCTGGACATGGTGGGCCTGAGTTCCAGTCTGTCCACGCTGCGGCCCCTGGGTAGCTACCAGCTGAGCCTGCAGGGAAGTGATCAGGGCGGCGCCACGCTCAAGCTGCGCACGCTGGACGGCAACCTGCAACTGCAGGGCACGGGCGGCTGGACCGCCGGTCGACTGCATTTTGTCGGCGAGGCGCGCGCCGATGCTGCGTCTGAGGCCGAACTCTCGAATCTCCTCAACATCATGGGACAGCGCGACGGCGCGCGGTCCGTCATTACCCTGGGCTAGCCTCATGCGACCTTCCACGTCCTCTCTACCCACCTGGATCCGCGCCACCGGCCTGGCCGCAAGCCTGGCCGCCTGTGCCCTGGCCCATGGCCAAAGCGACGCTGATGCCAAGCTCAAATCGGTACCCGGCGCACCGGTGACGCTGAACTTTGTCAATGCCGAAATCGAGGCGGTGGCCCGCGCCATGGCCAGCATGACCGGGCGCCAGGTGGTGCTGGATCCGCGCGTGAAGGGCACGCTCAATCTGAGCAGCGACAAACCGCTAACGCCCGCTGCGGCCTACAACCAGTTCCTGGGCGCCCTGCGCCTGCAGGGCTTTACCGTGGTGGAATCGGCCGGGCTGGACAAGGTGGTTCCCGAGGCCGACGCCAAGCTGCAAAGTGGCGCGGTCACGGCCGACGCGGGTGCCAAGAGCAGCCCCTTGGGCAACCAGATCGTGACGCAAATTTTCAAACTCAATTTTGAGAGTGCGGCCAACTTGCTGCCCATACTGCGCCCGCTGATCAGCCCCAACAACGTCATCAACGTCAATCCCGGCAACAACTCGCTGATCATCACCGACTATGCCGACAACCTGCAGCGCATGGCGCGCATCATTGCCGCCAGCGACGTGGCCAATGGCAGCGACCTGGAAATCCTGCCGCTCAAATACGCCATTGCCAGCGACCTGGCGCCCCTGTTGCTGCGGCTGATTGAAAGCGGCGGCGCCGCAGGCAGCGCGCCGGGCCAGACCGACAGTGGCTTCAAGACCACCATCATTGCCGAGCCGCGCAGCAATGCGCTGATATTGCGCGCCGCCAACCTGGCCAGGGTCAGCCTGGTGAAATCGCTGGTATCCAGGCTGGACCAGCCCAGCGTGCAGGGTGACGGCGGCACCGGCAATATCCATGTGGTGATGCTGAAAAATGCCGACGCCACCAAACTGGCGGCCACGCTGCGCGCCGTCATGTCGGGCGAGGTGCGGGCAGCCGCCCCCACCCCTGCTTCTGCCATCGGCGGTGCGGCCCCGGCAGCGGCAGCCACCACCGGCGGCCAGGTGCAGGCCGATGTGGCCACCAATTCGCTCATCATCACCGCGCCCGATCCGCAGTACCGCCAGTTGCGCGCCGTGATTGATCAGCTCGATGCGCGCCGCGCCCAGGTGCTGGTGGAAAGCCTCATCGTCGAAGTGAACGCCACCCGCGCTGCGCAGTTTGGCGTGCAATGGCAGGGGCTTATGGGCACGATTGGTGGCACCGTGGGTTTGCTGGGAACCAACTTCAGCACCGGCGGCACCACCAACCTGATCGGCCTGTCCACCGCCGCCGCGGGCGCCGTGTCGCCATCGGCCGGTCTGAATTTGGGCATTGGCAGCCAGACCAACGGTGTGTACACGCTGAATCTGCTGGCCAACTTTTTGCAATCCGATGCGGATACCAATATTCTGTCCACCCCCTCGCTGCTGACCATGGACAACGAGGAGGCCAAGATCGTCGTCGGGCAAAACGTGCCCTTTGTCACCGGCCAGTACACCAATGCCAGTTCCGGCAGCACCGGTTCGGTCAATCCGTTTCAGACCATAGAGCGCAAGGACGTGGGCCTGACGCTCAAGGTCAAGCCGCAGATCAGCGAAAACGGCACGGTCAAGATGACCATCTACCAGGAAGTGTCGAGTGTGGATGCCGCGTCAAGCTCCGCTGGACTGATCACCAACAAGCGCTCCATCGAATCCAATGTGCTGGTGCAGGACGGCGGCATTGTGGTGCTGGGTGGTTTGCTGGATGACAAGTATTCCGGCAACAAGGACAGGGTGCCTGGTTTGTCCGACCTGCCCCTGTTTGGCGGGCTGTTCAAAAGCGAATCACGCAGCCGTGCCAAGACCAATTTAATGGTGTTCCTGCGCCCGCTGGTGATCCGCGACGCCTCGGGTGGCGACGCCCTTGCCAATAGCCGTTACGAGCAAATGCGCAATTTGCAAATGCAGGGGCAGCCGGCTTCCAGCACGACCGTGCCCATCAACGAAGCCGCCGTCATGTCTGAGGCCGTGCGTGCGCAAGCCAAGCCAGCGCCTGCCTCCGCACCGACGGCTGCGCAATAGGTTCGGCATGGCACAACGCTACCCCCTCCCCTACGCCTTTGCGCGCAACCAGCAAATCCTGCTGGAGCAGGACGGAGACACACTGACCCTGTGGCTGCACGCGGCAACGCCTGCGGGCGGCATCAGCGAAACCATGCGCAAATTTGACACGCACCAGATCGAACTGCTCAGCGCAGAGGCCCTGCAGCAGCGCATCAGCGCCGCCTATGCCCAGGGCGAATCGAGTGCCGCCTCGGTGGTCAGCGAGGTGCAGAGCGATGCCGACCTGTCGCGCATGATGCAGGAGCTGCCAGCCGTGGAAGATCTGCTGGAATCGGCGGGAGACGCGCCCATCATCCGCATGCTCAATGCGCTGCTGACGCAGGCCGCACGCGACGGCGCCAGCGACATCCACATCGAGCCCTTTGAGCGCCACAGCAGCGTGCGCTTTCGGGTGGACGGCACGCTGCGCGAGGTGGTGCAACCGAATCGCGCACTGCACGCGGCGCTGATTTCGCGCCTCAAAATCATGGCCCAGCTGGATATTTCCGAGCGCCGTCTGCCCCAGGACGGGCGCATCTCGCTGCGCATTGGAACCCGTGCCATGGATGTGCGCGTCTCCACATTGCCCAGCGCCCATGGCGAGCGGGCCGTGTTGCGTTTACTGGACAAGAGCCAGGGCGCGCTGAATCTGGAGTCGGTGGGCATGCAGGGCGAGGTCCTGCAGCGCATGGAAGAACTGATTGCCCAACCGCACGGCATCATTCTGGTGACCGGTCCGACCGGCTCGGGCAAGACCACCACGCTGTATGCGGCCCTGAGCCGCCTGGACGCTGGCAGCAGCAACATCATGACGGTGGAAGACCCGATCGAGTACGAGCTGACCGGCGTCGGCCAGACCCAGGTCAACGCCAAGATCGACCTCACCTTTGCCAAGGCCTTGCGCGCCATCCTGCGCCAGGACCCGGACGTGATCATGATCGGTGAAATCCGCGACTTCGAGACCGCGCACATCGCCATTCAGGCGTCGCTCACCGGCCATCTGGTGCTGGCAACGCTGCACACCAATGACGCCGCCAGTGCCGTGACGCGCCTGATCGACATGGGTGTCGAGCCTTTTCTTTTGAGTTCCAGCCTGCTCGGCGTGCTGGCCCAGCGCCTGGTGCGCAAGCTCTGCACCCATTGCCATGGCGCCGGTTGCGCCGAATGTTCACAGACCGGTTACCAAGGCCGCACCGGTATTTTCGAGCTGCTGGTCACCAACGACCAGCAGCGCGCCCTGATCCACCAGCGCGCCTCCGACGCCGAACTGCGCCAGTCCGCCCTGGACGCTGGCATGGTGCTGATGCGCGACGATGGTGCCCGCCTGGTGCAAAGTGGCGTCACCTCGCCCGAAGAGCTGCTGCGGGTGACGCGGGACTAAATGACTGGAGCTCCGGCCAAAAACACCGCCCTACACTTCATCGCCCTGTTTGAAGCCGTGAAGGGCATCGCCGCCATCGCCGCCAGCCTGGGTTTGCTGAGCTTGGCACACCATGATGTGCGCGCCATGGCCTATGCGCTGATCGGCCACTTCCACTGGAACCCGGACGCGCACTACCCACGCATGTTGCTGGACGACGCCACTCTGCTTGCCAACGTCGACCTGCGCCAAACGCTGCTGCTGGCCTGGGCCTACGCAGCACTTCGTTTCACCGAGGGCTACGGCCTATGGAAGGACCGCGCCTGGGCGGAGTGGTTGGCAACACTTTCCGGCACGGTCTATCTGCCGCTGGAGGTCAGCCACCTGGTGCAACACGCCAGCGCCATCAACGCTTTGGTGCTGGTAGGCAATGTGGCGGTCGTCTCCACCATGGTGCTGAGGCTTTGGCAGCGCAAAAAGCAGGATGGCAAGTCCGGCGTTTAGCCGGGCTTCACAGATTCAGCGCAACAGCGCCAGCAGACTCAAAGCGCCTATCAGCAGCGGCTGGTGCAGCAGGTAATAGCTCAGACTCCAGCGACCCAGCCAAGCCAGGCCACGCAGCGGTGCCCAGGCTTGCACCCAGATGCCCGCATGTTCCAGCGCCGGGCGTGCCATCAGCCATTGCCCAGCGGCCAGCCCCCAACACATCACACCAAGCCATGGAAACAGCGGCGCATAGTCCTCGGTGATGGGCTTGTGGCTGATCAGGCCCAGCCAGTTGAAGGCGCGGCCATTGAGAAAGTCCAGCGCAGGCCATAAGCTGTGCGCCGGTGCCGCCAGCAAGGGCATGGCCAGAGCCAGCGCACCCAGCGGCCACAACAGCCTGCCCGCGCCCGCCAGCAAGCGCGCCACGATCAGCATCAAGGCCATGCCATGCAGAATGCCGAAGTAGATAAAGCTGTCCGCAAACATGAACCAGGAGCCGACGCTCACCAACAGCGCGCTGCTCGCAATCAGACGCCAGCGCTTCCAGAAACGGCCCCAGCTCTGGCCCTGCTGCACGGCAATGGCCTGACCGAGCCCGGCACAAAAAACAAACAGGCTGACGATGGAAGCACGTTGCACGGTCCAAAACGGGTCGGCGTAAAAATTGGTGTGCAGGTAGCCAAAGTGCTGCAGGTCATAGGAGAAGTGAAACAGCGTCATCCAGACCATGGCCAGGCCGCGCAGCATGTCGACGCCAGCGAAACGGGGAGTGGGATGTGCGGGCATGGCGTATTTTCACTTAGTTCGGGCAAGCGCCGGCTTCTGCCACGCACTTCGGTGGCGCCGGGCGTCACCACTCCGTGATAAGGTTGGCTCATGCCCGCCTATTCCTTCACCGCCCTGGACGACCAGGGGCAATCCCGCAAGGGCACGCTGGAGGCCGACAGTGCCAAGTCCGCCCGCGCCCAGTTGCGCACCCAGTCCTTTATTCCCCTGAGCGTGCAGGTGCTGGCCGGCCGAGCCACGGATGATGCGGCCAGTGGCGAAGCCACGCAGCTCTGGCGCAGTCGGGTGCTCAACGGCACGGCGTTGTCGATCTGGACGCGCCAACTGGCCGAGCTGGTGTCTTCCGGCCTGCCGCTGGAGCAGGCGCTGGGTTCGCTGTCGGAAGAGTCTGAAAGCGAAGCGCTGCGCAACCTGAACGCATCGCTGCGGGCGTCGGTCAACGGCGGCACCAGTTTTGCCAAGGCGCTGGAACAGCATCCGCGCGAATTTGCCGACATTTACGTGGCCGTGGTGGGCGCCGGTGAGCAAAGCGGCCATCTGGCGATGGTACTGGTACGCCTGGCCGATGACCTGGAAGAGCGCCAACTCCTGCGCTCCAAGCTGCTGGGCGCAGCCCTTTATCCGGCCATTGTTTCGGCGGTGGCGGTGGTGATCGTGCTGTTTTTGGTCGGCTATGTGGTGCCGCAGGTGGCCCATGTGTTTGCCGGCAGCAAGCATGCCCTGCCCTTCTTGACCGTGGCCATGATGGCGATTAGCGACTTTGTGCGCGGCTATGGCTGGCTGGTGGCCCTGCTGCTTGTCGGCGGTTCTGCCCTGCTGTGGCAGGCGCTGAAGAATGCCAGTTTTCGCGAGCGCTGGGACGCGGCCTGGCTGAACCTGCCGGTGGTGGGGCGGCTGGCGCGCGGCTACAACGCGGCGCGCTTTGCCGGCACCCTGGCCATGCTGACGGCGGCTGGCGTGCCCATCCTTCAGGCCCTGCAGGCCGCCGCCCAGACCCTGAGCAACCAGGCCCTCAAGCGCGACGCCTTGGACGCACTGGTGATGGTGCGTGAGGGCGCACCGCTGGCGTCCGCCCTGTCGCAAAAGAAGCGCTTTCCGGGTCTGCTGTCGATGTTCGCCCGCCTGGGCGAGCAGACCGGCCAGCTACCCACCATGCTGGAGCGTGCCGCGCGCCAGCTCAGCACCGAGGTGCAGCGCCGCTCCATGCACCTGGCCACCATCCTGGAGCCGCTGCTGATTGTGGTGATGGGCCTGGTGGTGATGCTGATTGTGCTGGCCGTGCTGATGCCCATCATTCAGCTCAACCAGTGGGTGAAATAACCCAGCGCGGCTATGGCATGGATACCTTGGTGTACGCTATCAGTATGCATTTAGCGTCGAAAAATACAGCGGGGGTGGCCAGGCAAAGTAGCTTCAAGATCTTGCTCTGCTGCGGACTGCTGAGTGCCGGCAGCGCCTGGGCGCACCTGGGCGGTGATCTGGCTTCGGTGCAGGCCGACCAGCAGGCCTGGGGTGCTGGCAGCAGCTCGCCCACGATCACCGGAGTCACGGTCTACACCCAGGCTCTGCCCAATGGCGTCATCGTGCGGCAATATGTCAATGCATCGGGCCTGGTATTTGCTGTGGGCTGGGAAGGGCCGGTGCAGCCGGATTTTGAGCGCCTGCTAGGCAGCTATTTTCAAACCTACACCACCACCCAGCGCCAGCAACGCCGGGGCGTCAACGTGCAAACGAGCGATATCGTGATGGAGTCAGGTGGCATGATGCGCTCTTTTAACGGGCGAGCTTATTTGCCTTCCGCACTGCCAGCCGGACTGGCGGCGCAGGATATTCGCTAGTGGCGGACATAAACCTCACTCCGTGGCGTCGACCGCTGGTGTTCGCGCTGTTGGCCCTTGGTCTGCTGACCCAGCTGGTCGGCTGCGGCGGCGGCTCCGCCAATTCCAGCGCGGTGGTTGGCAACGCGCCGGTCAGCACGATCCTGCCCACTGGCAGCAATGTGATTGCCATATCGGTCGAGGCCGGCCCGGGCAACAACGTCAATATTCCCTACGTATCCGTCACGGTCTGCACGTCGGGTGGCGTAGTCGGCAGCGGCAGCTGCAAGGATATTGACCATGTGCTGCTGGATACCGGCTCCACCGGTTTGCGCCTGTTTGCCAGCGTGGTGAGTGCGGCACCGGCACTCACACTTACGCCGCAAACTGTGGGCAGCAATCCGGCTATTTCTGCTATTTCGGAGTGCGCCAACTTTCTTAACAACAACGCCTGGGGCAGCGTCAAGCTGGCCGATGTGGTCATTGCAGGCGAGCGTGCGCAGAACGTGCCGGTTCAGCTGATGGATGCGAACGATGTCCACGCGGTCAATTGCTGGGACCCAAGCAAAGGCGCGTCCTTGTTTGTTACGGCCGGCGATGTGCCCAAAGCCAACAGCCAAACCCTGGGCGCCAACGGCATCCTGGGGCTAAGCCTGTTTTCCAATGACGGCCAGAGTTATTTCAACTGCACACAGTCCAATTCCTTGTGCGCACCGATTAGCTTGACCAAGGCTCAGCAGGTGCAAAACCCGGTGGGGCTGTTTACCAACGACAACAATGGCGTCGTCGTGCAACTCCCGCCCGTGAGCGCGTCCGGTAACAATAGCGCTGCTGGGGCGCTGATCTTTGGCGTGGGCACGCGGAGCAACAACGCGCTGGGTGCGGCCAATGTGGTGACTCTCAATTCCAATTACAAATTCACCACGGTCTACAAAGGACGCTCCTACACATCCAGCTTCATGGATAGCGGATCCAACGGCCTGTACTTTTCCGACCCCAACCTGTCGACCAGTTGCAGCACGGCGGCATCCGGCTTTTACTGCCCCGTCAGCACCCAAAATTTGACGGCCAGCATCCAGCTGGCCAGCACCAGCGCTACGGTCAACTTTTCCATTGCCAATGCCGACAACCTATTTTCACCCGGCGGTATATCCAGCGGCAACTACGCATTCAACAACCTGGGCGGGACCATGGGCAGCAACTCGTTTGACTGGGGCCTGCCCTTCTTCTTTGGCCGCTCGGTCTACACCGTGATCGAGGGCCACAGCGTGGGCACCACCCCCGGCCCCTTCTACGCCTTTACCAACTAGGTCCACAAATCCAGCGGCGGATCGGCCACGACGGCGCGCAAAATGTCGGTGCGCGACACAAAGGCCTGGACCTTACCCACATCGTCCACCACCGGCAGGCCCGGCAAACCAGTGTCAAGCAGCACCCGCGCCAGGCGGCGGATATCGGTGTCGGGGGCCACACTGGGCACCGGCGTCCACATCAGCTCGGCCACGCCTTGGGCCAGAAATGCCTGCCACACCAATGCATGGCTATTGCGGCCAGGCAATCGGTCGGAACGCATCAGTTCGGCCCGGGTCAGCAGTCCCACCAGCACACCAGCACCATCCACCACGGGCGCCTGACCCAGCTGGTGCTCGGCCAGCAGATCCCAGGCCTGGCCCAGGCTGTCCTCTTGATCGACACAGATCGCGCCGGGATTCATGATGTCGCGCACCCGCATAAGGGGGTGACGCGGTGGCTGGCTGTTGGCTGTCTGGGCGTAGGCCGCCATGGCCTCTTTATGGGCCAGATCGTGTGTGGCAGCGGAGGCCATTGGGCGGCCATGCCCCTCGTTGCCGACCAGGGCCAACTGGGCCATAAAGCCTTCGGCGGCTTCACGTCCGACAGCGGCCACGCGGCGCGTGCGCGCCAATGCGCAGGTCGGCCCGATCTTGCGCAACTCCTCCATGGAGCCGCGAAACATCAGCCCTGACTTGCCATATACCGAGAACATATTGGCCCCCTCGTGAAGCGTCTTTCACCCGCCTGTGGCGTTAGGGACCATTGGACAGGAAAAGCGACTGCAAGTCACTGAGGAAATCGAAGCCACGCACGGTGGGCCGCACACGGGCAAAGTCGCGCTCGATCAGACCCTTCTTCTCGGCCGCATCGAGTGCGGCCTGGATGGCGGTGATGGGCAGGCCGGTGCGCTCGCCGAAATCGCGCAGGCCAAAGCCGTGGCGCAGGCGCAGCGCATTGAGCATGTATTCAAACGCCAGATCACTGCGTGCCACTTCCTCTTCCTGCGACATAGCTGCGCCGGCAAACGCCTGTGCCATGTAACGCGCCGGATCGCGAAAGCGCACCTGGCGGATTACGCGGTGGGCGAAGGTGAGCTTGCTGTGGGCACCGGCGCCCAGGCCCAGGTAGTCGCCAAACTGCCAGTAGTTGAGGTTGTGCCAACAGCGGTGGCCGTCGCGCGCATAGGCCGATACCTCGTAGCGACCCAGGCCCGCGCTCTCGGTCAGCTCGGTGATGCGGTCCAGCATGGCGTAGGCGTCGTCGTCCTCGGGCAACATAGGCGGGTACTTGGCGAATACCGTGTTGGGCTCTATGGTCAGGTGGTAGATCGAGATATGCGGCGGCTTGAACTGCAGCGCGGTGGCCATGTCCCGCTCCAGCTGCGCCATGGTCTGGCCAGGCAGCGCGTACATGATGTCCAGGTTGAAGGTGTCAAAGGCGCTGGCCGCCTCCTCCACTGCAGCCAAGGCCTGGGCACTGTCGTGCACCCGACCCAGGGCGCGCAGATGCTCATCGTTAAAGCTCTGCACACCAATGGAAAGCCGCGTCACACCGGCCTGACGGAAGGCGCGAAAGCGGTCCTTCTCGAAGGTCCCGGGGTTGGCCTCCAGCGTGATTTCGCAATCCGGCTCAAGCCGCAGGCGGGCTCGGATGTCGCCCAGCAGGCGGTCAATGGACGCCGGCGAGAATAGGCTGGGCGTGCCGCCACCGATAAAGATGCTGTGCACGGTGCGGCCCCAGATCAGCGGCAGGGCGGCGTCCAGATCCGCCAACAAGGCATCGAGATATTGGCGCTCTGGCAGACTGCCTGCGGGCGCAGCGTGCGAATTGAAATCGCAATACGGGCATTTCTTCAAACACCAGGGCAGGTGGATATACAGGCTCAAGGGCGGCAGCGCAGCAAACTGCAGACTCCCCGGGCGCATGTAGTGCTGGATGTCGTGTTGCACGGCAGGCTCCTGGCCTTCAACGACTGGAGCAATGGGGATGACGGACATGGCGTTAGGCAGAGTGCGCAGGCAACCAATTTTCCCGGATTAGTGCCAGCATGGCCTGGGCGGCGCGACCGCGGTGGCTGTTGGCGTTCTTCAGCTCGGTGGGCAACTGGGCAAACGTCTGGCCAAATTCCGGAATCCACATCACCGGATCGAAACCAAAACCATTGCTGCCAATCGGCTCCTCGGTTAGCAGTCCGGCGGCCCGGCCCATGGCGATCAGTGGCTCAGGGTCTTGCGGAAAACGCACCGCCACCAGGGTGCTGACCAGAGCGGCACGGCGGTTCTCGACGCCGCGCATCTGCTCCAGCAGCGCTTTGACGTTGTTGTCGTCGCCCTTGGCATAACCAAAGCGCGTCGCGTAATAAGCGGTGTCCACGCCGGGCTCACCACCCAAAGCGTCCACGCATAGTCCGGCGTCGTCGGCCAGCGCAGGCAGGCCGGTGTACTCTGCAGCGTTGCGGGCCTTGGCAAGGGCGTTTTCGACAAAGGTCTTGAAGGGTTCGGGCGCTTCCGGCACGCCGAGTTCGCTCTGGGCAATCAGGCTGCAGCCCAGCGGGCCGAACAGGGCCTGCAGCTCGGCCAGCTTGCCCTGGTTATTGGAGGCGAGAACGATTTTCATGAGGCGAGTCTGGATCAAGCGGCCAAGGCCTGCTGTTGCAGGGCCATCAGCTCGCCAATGCCTTGCTCTGCCAGGTCCAGCAGGGCGCCCATCTCGGCGCGGCTAAATGCCAGGCCCTCGGCCGTGCCCTGGACCTCGACAAAATGGCCGGCGCCGGTCATCACCACATTCATGTCGGTGTCGCAGGCCGAGTCTTCCACATATTCCAAATCTAACAGTGGCGTGCCCTGAACGATGCCGACCGAGATCGCGGCCACAGCTGCAATGATCGGGCTTTGCGCGATCTTGCCGGCGGCCAGCAGACCATTGACGGCGTCCTGCGCCGCCACAAAGGCGCCGGTGATGGCCGCGGTGCGGGTGCCGCCATCGGCCTGCAGCACATCGCAGTCCAGCTGTAGGGTGCGTTCGCCCAAGAGCTTCAAGTCAAACACGGCGCGCAGCGAGCGCCCGATCAGACGCTGGATTTCCTGGGTGCGCCCGCTTTGTTTGCCGCGTGCGGCCTCGCGGTCGTTGCGGCTATGGGTGGCGCGCGGCAGCATGCCGTATTCGGCGGTGACCCAGCCCTCGCCGCTGCCGCGTTTGTGGGGAGGAACTTTTTCCTCGACCGAGGCGGTACAAAGAACCTTGGTCGCGCCAAACTCAATCAACACCGAGCCTTCGGCATGCATGGTGTAGCCGCGCGTGATCTTGACGGGACGCAGTGCGTTGGCGGCACGGTTTTGCGTGCGAGTGAATGCGGTCATGGAATTCTCTTGGTTCAAAAAACGGATCGATAGCGCCCAGAGTGGCGCTCAAATTTTGCCTGCGGCGGCGCGGCGAATGGCGGCGTTGACTTCAGCCATGGAGCGCTCAATGGCCTCGTCGTCCAGGTCGTCTGCGCCAAGGCCCGCCCAGTCGGTCTGCACGGTGGAGGCAAAGGTCTCATTGTCCATGTGATGGGTGGAAATGCTGCCGCGGGTGGACACAAACACCTCCGGGGTTTCCCATTCCATGGCCACAATGGTCACGTTATCGCTGCTGGAACCGGCCCGGAGCAGGGCCCGCTCCACCAGTTCGGGGGCCGCAACCGACACCGACTTTTGCCCCAGGTGAGAAACAATATCATCATCATCCAGGCTGCTCCACAGCCCATCGGAGCACAGCAGCAGCTTGTCGCCCATTTGCAGCGGCAGCGGACCGGAGATGTCAAACACCGGTTTGGAGGGCGAACCCAGGCAGGTGTAGAGCACGTTGCGGTTGATATTTTGCGCCTGGCTGGCAGAGCGCTGCGCGCCGCGCCGCTGCTCAAGGTAGGAGTGGTCGCGGGTGCGGGCCAGCAGCTCGCCATCGCGCACAAAGTACAGGCGCGAATCGCCGCAATGTGCCCAGTGCGCCACCCCCCCTTGCACCACAGCCACCACCAGCGTGGTGCGCGGGGTGTCGAGCAAACCGCCATCGGCCGCATAGCGCAGGATTTGCCGGTGTGCCGCCAGAATGGCGGTATTGAGAAAGCTGCTGACGTCGGCCAGTTCGGGCTTGGCTTCCTTCTGGTACAGGGCGGAAATGGTTTGCAGCGCCAGTTGTGCCGCCACCTCGCCCTGTGGGTGTCCGCCCATGCCGTCCGCCAGCAAAAACAGGCCAGAGCTGTTGGTATAGCAATAGCCCATGCGGTCTTCGTTTTTTTCGCGCCCACCCTTGCGGCTGATCTGGAATACCGAAAATTTCATTTGGGCCGGACTCTGGTGGCAGCTACCGTCACCGGCTTTTTGTTGTCGGCCACCATATTGTCAAATTGCATGCGCACCTTTTCGGCCACGCTGAGCTTGGTGTAGCGGCGCTCGCCCTCGCGGCTGAGCTCCTTTTGCAAGGCAAACACCGATTGCGGCCGCGACAAGGCATCGAGCGACATGCACCACTCCACCACCTCGACCAGGTTATCGGAATAGACGCCGCGCAGGCGCGACAGGGCAATGGCAATGCGGTCTTTTTCTTGGCGCTGCGGCGCCTCGTTGGGCGGATAGCCCTGCATGCAGGCGTACATGCAGGCGCCAATAGCGTAAATATCGGTCCAGGGGCCCATGGCGGCGTCGCGCTTGTACATCTCGGGGGCGGCAAAGCCCGGCGTGTACATGGGGCGTATGAAATTGCCTTCCTTGCTCAGCACCTCGCGCGCTGCGCCAAAATCAATCAGCACCGACTTGTTGTCGTCGGTGATGAAAATATTGGCCGGCTTGATGTCTAGGTGCAGCATCTTGTGCTGATGCACGATGCGCAAGCCGCGCAGGATTTCGTCAAACAGCGAGCGGATGGTGGATTCGCGAAACACCTTGCTTTGCTTCAGGTCGCGCGCGGTGACGATAAAGTCCTGTAGGGACGCGCCCTCCAGGTAGTTCATCACCATGTACACGGTCTCATTCTCGCGGAAAAAGTTCATTACGCTGACCACCGAGGGGTGGGAGATCTGCGCCAGCGAACGGCCTTCTTCAAAAAAGCTTTTCAGACCCAGGCGGTAGAGCGAGAGCTTTTCCGTGGGCACCTGGGGCATCAGCTCGCCCGGTGCGCGCGTGGCCAGAGACGAGGGCAGGTATTCCTTGACCGCCACCTGCTTGCCTTCAGGGTCCAGCGCCAGATAGACCAAGCCAAAGCCACCGGCAGCCACCTTGCGCACGATGCGGTAGCCGCCGATGACGGTGTCCGGCGGCAACGGTGAAGGCTTGACCTTGGACGTGGATGGATGTGGCATGAAGGTGGCAAGAACGGCGGCATTCAAATTCAGGGTATTCTTGGGGCTTACCCCTATGACCCGAGAAACCGCAATGCCAGTTTACAGCATGACTGGCTATGCCAGTGCACAGCACAGCACAGCCACTACCCAGCCAGAAACCGATAGTCGCAATCCACCAGCAGCCCAACTGGGGCTGGAAATCCGCTCGGTCAATAGCCGCTTTCTGGACCTGTCGTTTCGCCTGCCCGAAGACCTGCGCCAGTTTGAGCCGGGCCTGCGCGAACTGCTCATCGCCAAACTCAAGCGCGGCAAGGTGGAGGTGCGCGCTTCCATAGAGAGCGCCACTGCCGGCGGTGTGACCGAACCCAGCCCCAAGCTGCTGCTGCGCCTGAATGGCGCGCAGGACAGCATCAAGGCCTGGCTGCCGCTGGCTTCCCCCTTGAGCGTGGCCGATGTGCTGCGCTTTGCCGCCACCGAGCAATCTGGCACGCGTGACTGGAGCGAGGCGGTGCTGCCGCTGGCAGAAAAGGCACTCAAGGAACTGCTGAGCGCCAGGGCGCGCGAAGGCGCTCGCCTGTCGGCCATGCTGTTAGAGAGGCTGGAGCAGCTGCGAGCCCTGGCGAAAAAGGCGACACCGCTGGTGCCGCAACTGGTGGAACAGCAGCGCCAGCGCTTTCTGGACCGCTGGACGGAAGCGATGGCCCTGACGGAGGGCGCCACCCTGCCCGAGGCGGCCCAGGACAGAGCGTTGACCGAGGCCACGGCCTTTGCCATCCGCATCGACGTGGCCGAAGAGATCACGCGCCTCAATTCCCATCTGGACGAAATCGAGCGCCTACTGAAAAAAGGCGGCGAGGTCGGCAAGCGCCTGGACTTCCTGATCCAGGAACTGCACCGCGAGGCCAATACCATGGGCTCCAAGTCCACGGCGCTGGAACTCACGCACGTCTCGGTGGACATGAAGGTGTTGATCGAGCAGATGCGCGAACAGGTGCAGAACATAGAATAAGCGGCTTCAGCCACCCGCAGCACTCAGCCATGTCCATGGACTATCCCGGTAACCTCTTTGTTGTCGCAGCCCCCAGCGGGGCCGGCAAGTCCAGCCTGGTCAAGGCGCTGCTGGAGCTTGACTCCCATGTGCAGCCCTCGGTGTCACACACCACGCGACCACCACGCGGCCAGGAAAAACACGGGCGTGAGTACTTTTTTGTGTCCCCGGGTGAGTTCGATGCCATGGTGGCGGCGAATGCCTTTGTCGAGTGGGCCCATGTGCACAGCCAGCGTTACGGCACCTCCAAGAAGGCGATTGAGGAGCGCATGGCCCAGGGCGCCGATGTGATTCTGGAAATCGACTTCCAGGGTGCGCTGCAAATCAAGAGCATCTTCAGCAACGCCATCTGCATCTTCATCCTGCCACCGAGCTGGGAAGAGCTGCGAGCGCGGCTGGAGCGGCGTGGTGAGGACGCCCCCGACATCATTGATTTGCGCATGAAAAACGCGCAAATCGAGGTGGCCCAGGTGCATAAATTCGACTTCGTTATAATCAACGAGTTGTTTGACCGTGCGCTATTCGATTTGAAGGCCATTGTTCATTCCCAGCGGCTCAAGTTTTCGGCACAGCGCCGTGCCCGGGCCGAGACATTCAAAGCGCTGCACATCCCTTAAGTTATTGGAGACATTCATGGCCCGTATTACCGTTGAAGATTGCCTGGAGAAAATCCCCAATCGCTTCCAGCTCGTGTTGGCAGCCACCTACCGTGCGCGCATGCTCAGCCAGGGCCACACCGCCAAGATCGAGAGCAAGAACAAGCCCGGCGTGACCGCCCTGCGCGAAATCGCTGCCGGCAAAATTGGCATCGAGATGCTGAAGAAAGTGCCGCTGTAAAGCGCTGCAGTCCTGAATGAAAGCACCGCTTGCGGTGTTTTTTTTCGCCTAAATTTGGCGGGCCTGCGGCGGCGTCTTTGCTGCGCTACATTTAGAGCATGGGCAAGGCCACTATCACCTCCAATCCTACCGTCCTTGCTGCGGTGGTCAATGCTGCGTCTGCCAGTTATTCCGGCCTGACGGCCAAGCTCGATTACCTGTCGGCCGGCGATGTGGAGCAGGTGCGCGCTGCCTACCGTTTTGCCGACCAGGCGCATCTGGGTCAGCTGCGCAACAGCGGCGAGCCCTACATCACCCATCCGATTGCCGTGGCGGCCCAATGCGCCGACTGGAAGCTCGACGCCCAGGCCCTGATGGCAGCGCTCTTACACGACGCCATGGAAGATTGTGGTGTCACCAAGATCGAGCTGATCGAGCGCTTTGGCTCGCCGGTGGCCGAGCTGGTGGATGGACTGACCAAGCTCGACAAGCTGCACTTCAACACCCGCGAAGAAAACCAGGCCGAATCTTTTCGCAAGATGCTGCTGGCGATGGCGCGCGATGTGCGCGTCATCCTGATCAAGCTGGCCGACCGCTCGCACAATATGCGCACCCTGTCGGACATGCCGCGCTCCAAATGGAACCGCATTGCGTCGGAGACCCTGGACATTTACGCGCCGATTGCACACCGTCTGGGGCTTAACGGAACCTACCGCGAGTTGCAGGACCTGGCCTTCAAGCACCTCAAGCCCTGGCGCTACGCCATCCTGACCAAGGCCGTGACCAAGGCGCGCAGCCGCCGCCGCGACCTGATCCAGAAGGTGCAAAAGGAAGTGGACGCGGTGTTTGTTGCCGCCGCCATGCCGGTGCGCATTGCAGGGCGGGAAAAGTCGCTGTATTCGATCTACACCAAGATGCAGCTCAAGCACCTGAGCTTTGCCCAGGTCACCGATATCTATGGCTTTCGCATTCTGGTGCCCGGCGTGATCGACTGTTACAAGGCGCTGGGCTTGCTGCACCAGCTCTACAAGCCGGTTCCCGGCAAATTCAAGGACCACATCGCCATTGCCAAGCTCAACGGCTACCAGTCGCTGCACACCACCCTGGTGGGGCCGGCCGGCATCAATGTGGAGTTCCAGATGCGCACCGAGGCCATGCATGTGGTGGCCGAATCCGGCGTGGCCGCGCACTGGCTATACAAGGTCAACCATCCGGATATCGGCAGCGACCGCCTGGGTAGCCAGTGGCTGCAGTCACTGCTCGATATCCAGGACGAAACCCATGACGCCGCCGAATTCTGGGACCATGTCAAGGTCGACCTGTTCCCCGACGCGGTCTATGTGTTCACGCCAAAAACCCAGATCATGGCGCTGCCGCGCGGCGCCACGGTGGTGGACTTTGCCTATGCCATCCACAGCAATGTGGGCGACCACACGGTGGCGGCGCGCATCAACGGCGAACAAGTTCCGCTACGCACCGAACTGAAGAATGGCGATGTGGTGGAGGTGGTGACGGCCCAGATTTCATCGCCCAATCCGAACTGGCTGGACTTTGTGCGCACTGGACGCGCCCGCTCCAAGATCCGCCACCATCTCAAAACCATGGAGCAGACCGAATCCGAGAGCCTGGGCGAGCGCCTGCTGCAACAGGCACTGCGCTCAGAGGGCTTTGAGTCCCTGCCCGACGTGGACCCGGCTTACCTTCCCATCTGGGACAAGCTGCTGCGCTTTAGCGGCAACAAGACGCGCCATGAGTTGCTGACCGATATCGGTCTGGGCAAGCGCATCGCCAATATCGTTGCCAAGCGTCTGGTGCTGCTGTTGACCGAAGCCGGCCACAAGCCCGATGCCCTGCTGCTGACGCGCGAGCGCTTTACCGCCAGCGACTCCAATGGCGTGGGCGCCATCACCCTGGACGGCAGCGAAAGCGCATCGGTGCAATTTGCCCAATGCTGCCGCCCGATTCCCGGCGACAAGATTCTGGGCTACCTGGGCCGCGGCGAAGGCCTGGTGGTGCACATGAGCGACTGCCCGGTGGCGCTCAAGCTGCGCCACAAGGATGCCGAACGCTTTATTGGTGTGGACTGGTCGGAGGAACCAGTGCGCTCCTTCAAGACCGGCATCACCGTCACCAGCAGCAATAGCAAGGGCATGCTGGCCAAGATGGCCACCGCCCTGGCCGCGGCCGAAGCCGACATCATCGACATCGACATGGGCCAGGAAGGCCGACAGGAAGATCGTCAGCTACGCTTCCTAGTGGCGGTCCGCGACACGGCGCAACTGGAGGTGGCCCTGCGCAACCTGCGCCACACGCCCAGCGTGATCAAGGCCGAGCGCAGCAGCGGCGCCAACGCCAGCACTTAGGTGCGAGTCGCACCCCAATCCCGCGCCGGGCCGCCCCAAGCGGGATTCGCCCCTTGAGGGGGCAGCGAGCCACACGGAGTGGGCGAACGTGGGGGCACTTAGCTCTCCGGGTAACGCACCGCCAGCACCTCAATCGTGCCCACACGATCTGGCATCACCAGCCTGAGTTCATCGCCCACTCTGGCCTTGAGCAGGGTCCGTGCGATGGGTGAAATCCAGCTGACCTCGCCCTTGGAACTGTCGGCCTCATCGATGCCGATGATTCGCACCGTTCGCTCGACCTCGGCGTCGTCTACATAGGTCACAGTGGCACCAAAGAAGATCTGCTCATTGCCATGGTGCACGGCCGGGTCGGCAATCTCGGCGATTTCCAGACGCTTGGTCAAAAAACGGATGCGCCTATCGATCTCGCGCAATCGCTTTTTGCCGTAGATATAGTCGCCATTTTCCGAGCGGTCGCCGTTGCTGGCGGCCCAATGCACGGCTTCTACCACCTGGGGCCGCTGGTTGTCCATCAGGTCCATGAACTCGGCGCGCAGCGTGGCATAGCCATGTGGGGTGATGTAGTTCTTGCCGCCAGTAGGCAGGGACGGCACTTGCAGCTCGTCATCGTCCGCGTCATCCGACTCTTTAGTAAAGGCCTTGCTCATGCGCAGACTGTAGCAGTGCACAGCGAAAAAAACATGCTGCCAAAGGGGTGAAGCACTGGCTCATAAAATGACTTCTTGCGCTGACTCATCAACAACGGTGACGGCCTGCCTGATAATCGAGGGCTGCCGCCAGGTGGCAGCACATTTTTTAGCACTTAACGACCCCGAACGGGATGGCAATGAAACGACTTGATGATTTTCGGCTGCGTTTTGGCAAACAGGAACTGGTGCCAATCATCATTGGCGGTATGGGCGTGGACATCTCCACCGCCGAACTGGCCCTGGAAGCAGCGCGGCTGGGTGGCATAGGCCATATTTCCGACGCCATGGTGCAGGACGTGTCCGACCGCCGCTTTGACACCAGCTTTGTCAAGGAAAAGACCAAGCTCTACAAGCACAACATCGACAACTCGGACAAGAGCGAGGTGCAATTCGATCTGGGCCGTCTGGCCGAAGCGACCAAGCTGCATGTAGGTCAAACCATGGAGGCCAAAAAAGGCCCCGGCATGGTGTTTGTCAACTGCATGGAAAAGCTGACCATGAACGGGCCCAAAGAGACGCTGCAGGTGCGGCTGAACTCCTCGCTGGACGCCGGGATAGATGGGATCACGCTCAGCGCGGGTCTGCATCTGGGCTCGTTTGCGCTGATGGCCGACCACCCGCGCTTTCGCGATGCCAAGCTGGGCATCATCGTGTCTTCCGTTCGTGCCCTGCAGCTGTTTTTGCGCAAGACCGCGCGCCTGGACCGCCTGCCCGACTTCATCATCATCGAAGGCCCGCTGGCCGGTGGTCACCTGGGCTTTGGCATGGACTGGGCGCAATACGACCTGGCCACCATCATTGCCGAGATCAAGCAGTATCTGACCAACGAGAAGCTGGACATTCCGCTGGTGGCAGCCGGTGGTATTTTTACCGGCAGCGACGCCGTGTCCTTTTTGGAAACCGGATCGGCTGCGGTGCAGGTGGCCACGCGCTTTACCGTGGCACACGAGTGCGGCCTTCCCTCCAAGGTCAAGCAGGAATATTTTCGCGCCAGTGAGGAAGACATCATTGTCAACACTGTGTCGCCGACCGGCTACCCGATGCGCATGCTCAAGAGCACACCGGCCATCGGTTCGGGCATTCGCCCCAATTGCGAAGCCTATGGCTACCTGCTGGACGGCTCGGGCGGCTGCGCCTACATCAATGCCTACAACGAGCAGATCAAGATCCATCCGGACGGCAAGAACATCGTGGTGACGGACAAGACCTGTTTGTGCACCCATATGCGCAACTACAACTGCTGGACCTGCGGCAGCACCACCAATCGCTTGAAGGACACCACGCGCCGTCTGGCCGATGGCACGTATATGGAGTTGAGTGCCGAGCACATCTTCCGCGACTACCAGTTCAGCGTGAACAACCAGATCGCGTTACCAGAACTGCCGGAAGTGGTGGCGGCATAAAAAGGGCGCTACGGCGCCTTTTTTTACGTCCGCCAATGGGCGAACCACTTACCCGAAGGCGCCGAACTAAGCCCCTTGACCGACCGCTAACACGCCAGCATCTCGGTCATGTCGGCGTCCTTGCGTTGCCAGATCTCATCCAACCAGCGGTGAAAGCTCTTGCGCAGGGCCCGATCGTTTTCATAGTCGCCGGTGCAGAACTCAACCGGGATTTCCACCTGACGCACCTTGAGGAGCACGCGCGGCGCCTGGCCGCACAGGTATTGCCAAAAGGTGGGAATGCCGTCCGGGTAGGCGATGGTTGCATCCACTAGCGAGTGAAATTGTGCACCCATGGCATTCAGCGCCATGGCCATGGCACCGGCCTTGGGCTTGAGCAGATGTTGGAAGGGCGAGGCTTGGGTCTGCTGCTTCTCGGGCGTAAAGCGCGTGCCCTCGACAAAGTTCATCACCGAGGTCGGAATCTTGGCGAACTTGGCGCAGGCCCGGCGCGCACTGTCGCGGTCGTCGTTGCGCAAATTGGGGTTCTTGCGCAGGGCGGCGCGCGAATGGCGCTTCATGAACGGAAAGTCCAAGGCCCACCAGGCCAGACCGATCACCGGCACATAGATCAGCTCGGCCTTGAGGAAAAACTTCAACACCGGAATGCGGCCGTTCAGCGCATCCTGCAGCACGAAGATGTCGACCCAGGACTGGTGGTTGCAATTGACCAGGTACCAGTCCTGGTAGCGCAGGGTCTCCACACCCTCCACGCTCCAATCACTGCGGTGCGCCAGGCGCATCCAGAGACTGTTGCAGCGGGTCCAGGCCGAAGCCACGGAATTGATCAGCGGATCGAGCCGGGCCAACACCGCTGTCGACGGCAGGCAGAACTTGATCAGCGCCAGTGCAAACAGCAACACACACCAGAACAGGGTATTGAGCACCAGCACCAGGAATGACAAAACGCCGCGCACGGCAGGCGGCAAAAAACCCAGCATGTAAAAACCCCATCTAATCGAAGCAGGCGCCCCGGACTCAGGACACTGCTGCGATTGTCGCAAAGATTGCGCCTGTGGCCCGGTGGCGACCGTGGAACTGGCACCGGACCGTGAAGAATCTGCCTACTTGGCGCTGCGCCAGTCGCGAAACACGTCAATGTCCACGCCGTCGGGATAGTTCAGCAGCCCCGCGGTGTAGCCCTTTTTCCCCATCTGGCCGTATTGCCAAATGATTTGTTTGGTTTTGCGATCGACCACGATGACCCGGTCATGCAGGTCATCCACAATCAGGATGTCGCCGGTATCCGGCAGCTCACGCGCAATCGATGAATGGTCCAGCATCTGCTCGCCGTCCTTGAAGAAATACTCCCAAGTGACCTTTTGCGTCTGCGGATCGACGATGACGACCTTGCCGGGCTTCCAGAAGTCGGCCACGATCACCTGCTTGCCGTCCACAGTGGGAAAGGCGTCCGACGGGTAATGCACGGCCGGCACCTTCATGCTCCAGACCACCTTGCCTTCGCGGGTCATGCGGGTGAGTTGGGAGTCCTTTATTTCGGTCAGCAGGATATCGCCGTTTTCCATGGGTGTGGCGCCGTTGGGGTGGGCCAGTTGCGACGGCGGATTGTGAATGCACTTGCCCGGTGTGCCCCACTGGGTGGTGATCTGATTGGTTTTGGGGTCCACAATGATGACCCGGCAATTGCGGATATCGGCGGTCATAAACTGGCCATCAGCCAGCAGGTGCGCATCGTCCGGGTAGTTGAGCAGGTTCGCTCCCTTGCCACGATGGTCCGGCGTACCGTAGGTCCAGGTAATTTGTTTGGCTTCGAAGTCCACGATGTGCACGTCAAAATTGTCCTCTTCGCTGACCGCCAGCAATTTGCCATCGGGCGAGTAATTAACGTCCTCGTTGCCCCGGTACATCTTCAGACTGGGCGAGCCAAACTCCCACAACACCTTCTTGTTGGGAGCGATTTCGATCAGGCGGTTATTGCGCCGGTCGGCAATCAGGATCGGATAAGGCAAGGGCTTGCCCCAGGAGGCGACAGGCTTGCCGCGCGTACCCGTCACAGGCGGAATCGCGGACAGCACTTCGCCGCTGGAGACGGCGCCAGCCCCGGTCATCTCGGGTGTCACGGTCACTTCGACACCCTGGTTCGGGTCTGGCTTCTTGCTGAGATGGGTTTGCGCGAAAACACAAGCGGGTAGCAGCAGCGCGGCAAATAGGGAGCGCGAAACGAGGTTGGGTCTAGTCATGAAGCGGAGGGGGAGGAACACAAAATACCCGCTGCCATTGCGGCTCCGGGGCCAAGCCGCAAAGTGTTATTGACTTTCCAAGACCACGCGTTGATTTAGCGCACGCGGACTGCGAATATTGTCGGCAAATGTGCGCTTGTAAAGCGCCAATTGGGCGGCCGAGAGTTCCAACGGCTGTTTCATCACAATCCACTCCACCCCCTCGGTGCAGGGGCTGGCGGTGAGCGAGCCGCTGTAGCGGAAATAGCCATGGTCTTTTGGCAGCAATGCCTGTGCGCTGACCTGCTCGGACGCCAGCACATGGTCGCCATCCTGCAGCGCAGGTATGCGGCTAAACACTTGGGTCAGCAGCGGATTTTCTGCACCCAGTCGGAACAGTACGACGATGGCCAGCAGTTGCCCCGACGCGCTCTTGTGCAAGATGTGCGCAGCCATGGGAAATTCCTCACCGCCGATTCGGTCTCCGCCGGGGGTGTGAAAGTGGAACTGTTGCAAGCGGTAGTGTTGTTGCCCGATGCTGAGCGTTCCCGCATCTTTGAAGCGCACCCGTACGGTATGACCATCGTTGGCCAGGCGCAGCGGCTCGGCGCGATAGCCAAAGTCCAGCGCAGCCAGGTTTTGTTTTTTGCTGGCCCGTATATCGATGGGAGATTGGCGCAGGCCTTTCTCGCACAGCGATGCAGCAGAGGCGGCAGCGGCAAGACCGATGCAGAGGAAAAATACCAGGGCCTTCTTCGCCATCACAGCTCCGTAAAACAGTCGAAAGCCATTATGTGCGGTTTGTCAAAGTGTCCTGTATTGAACATTACACGCTACCAGCTCGGCCGAAAGCGCCCATATTCGCGGCACTTCGCTATGTCGGCGAAGTCAGAAGCAAAAACAACAAACCACAGCTTGAGGAGCCTCGCACATGATCCCTTCCGATACACCGGATAGCCGTCCCAGCCGCCAGGAATTGGCTGCACAACTCACCCAGGAGCTGATCCAGATGCGCGATGCGCTGCTCACCCTGTCGCTATGCCTCAAGGACTGGCAATTTGAACTGGACCAGGGCGGCCAGCGCATTTCACAAAAATTAGCAGCACGGGCCCTGGAGCCATTCCGCCTCAAGCCTGCGGGCGCTACGGACCAGGAAAAAGCCAACAACTCCCAGGCTTCTAAGGATTTATAGAAACCAGGGTCGCCAAACTTCAGTCCAGCTGGACCTTGTCCCTTGATACACATCAAGTACGCGAGCATTTTCCCAAGCACATTGCCTGCCAATGCCCTAGCATCCGCTTGTCGGCGCGGCCAAGGCCTGTGTAGGCTGTGGTCTGGTTCGGCATAGCAAGCGGAGATGCCGTTTGCGACCGATTGACCCCTGTTGAATCGCAATGAACAATCTTTCAAATAAATGGTCAGGGCTCGGTTTGCAAGTGAAGTTGCAAATTCTTATTCAGGGCTTCATGCTGGTCGTGCTGCTGCTCACGCAGTGCTGGGTCGCCGGCCAGATCGAGAACCGGGCCCTGCATGCTGCGCAAGACCGCACGGCGGCGGTCGCAGATGGCGTGATCAATGCGCTCAACACCCTGATGTCGGCCAAGGTCGATGGCAAGGATGTGATTGATGACCCCAAGATCAGAGAACTGTTCATTCGAAAAATGGGTGACTCCGATGAACTCAAAGAGTTGCGTGTGGTCCGTGGCAAGGGCGTGATTGATGAGTTCGGCCCTGGCCTTCCCAACCAGAAACCGGTCGATGATTTGGACCGCGAAGTGCTCTCCAATGGCCGTACGCTTTACAAAATCGACGACGCCAACGCCACATTGCGTGCCATCATTCCCTTTATTGCCAAGAAGGAATTCCGCGGCTCCAAGTGCCTAGGATGCCACGGCGTGGATGAAAATTCTGTGTTGGGTGTGGTCAGCATTACCTCTGACATCAAGGCCGACAAGGACGACATCCGCAGCATCAACCAATGGCTGTGGTTGGGTCAAGTGCTGCTCCAGATTGCCCTGTTTTTTGTCATCGGCTTTATCGTGCGCCGCCAGCTCAAGTCGCTGGGCGCCGAGCCGGCGCAGGCCACGGCTCTGGCGCAAAGCGTTGCGACCGGTGATCTGTGTACGCCGATACGGGTCCAACCCGGAGACAACGTGAGCATGATGGCCCAACTCGGACTGATGCAAAGCAGCCTGTCCGGCATTGTCTCTCGCGTGCGCAGCGGCTCCGAAGGTGTGGCCATCGCTAGCCAGGAAATTGCCGATGGCAACAACGATTTGTCGGCACGTACCGAGCAACAAGCGGCAGCGCTGGAAGAAACCGCGTCCTCCATGGAGCAGTTGGGTGCCACCGTGCGGCAAAACGCCGCTTCTGCACGCGAGGCCAACCAGTTGGCAATGAACGCTACCCAGGTGGCGGAAAAAGGCGGCGAGGTGGTTGGCCAGGTGGTGTCCACCATGCGCGGCATCAATGACTCCTCGCACCAGATCTCGGCCATCATCAGCGTCATCGATGGCATTGCCTTTCAGACCAATATCCTGGCACTTAACGCGGCGGTAGAAGCGGCCCGTGCCGGTGAACAGGGCCGCGGCTTTGCCGTGGTGGCCACCGAGGTGCGCTCACTAGCGGGGCGCAGTGCAGCAGCGGCCAAGGAGATCAAGGGACTGATCGAGACCAGTCTGCAAAAAGTGGACCAAGGCACGGCCCTGGTGGACAAGGCCGGCGCCACCATGAATGAGGTGGTGAATTCGATCAAGCGCGTGGCCGAAATCATGGCCTCGATCACCACCGCCAGCAACGAGCAGGCCAATGGCGTGGCGCAGGTCGGTCAGGCCATCACGCAAATGGACGAGGCGACGCAGCAAAATGCCGCCCTGGTCGAAGAGATGGCAGCCGCCGCTAGCAGCCTCAATAATCTGGCGCAGGAGCTGGTGCACACGGTCGCCATCTTCAGACTTTCAGCGGATAGGCAACCGGGCTGATCCGAAGGCTTGCAAGCCGCGAAGAAGCCCCGCCAGGCTGGCATGGAAAAGGCCACAAGACGCTTCGCTGGTAGCATGCGCGATCTTTTAGGAGACGCGCATGACGGACTTGGCAGGCAATATTCTGACGCAGAGCGGCTTTATCCAAGGCGGCATTTGCTGGGATGCACTGGGCCACATTGAACGAATTCAGGGCGAGGCGATTAGCGAAGCGCAGGCACGCTCCAATGGCCTGCCGCTGATTCTGCCCGGCTTTATCGACGCCCATGTCCATGGTGGGGCTGGTCACGACATGATGGAAAGTGGCGACGCCGCGCTGCATGTGACGCGCCTGCATGCACAGCATGGCACCACCTCCCTGCTGGCCACCACCATGACGGCACCGCAAAGCGATCTGGACGCGGCCTTTGCCGCGCTCGCACCGCTGTGTGCGCAGCGCCCGGCCAACGCCGCCCGCATCCTCGGCGTGCATCTGGAAGGGCCGTACATCAGCGAGAAGCGCCTGGGCGCGCAGCCGCCCTTTGCGCGACCCGCCAATCTGCAAGAAATTGAAAAACTCCATGCCCTGGCGCCGATCCGACTGATCACCCTGGCGCCGGAAGTCGCAGACAACCACGCGCTGATTGCCGAACTGTGCGCGCGGGGCTTTCGGGTGCAGCTGGGGCACAGCAGCGGCAGCTACGAGCAAGGCGTGGCGGCGCTGCGCTGCGGCGCCAGCGGCTTTACCCACCTGTTCAATGCCATGAGCCCCATGCACCACCGCGAGCCCGGCATGGTGGGTGCCGCACTGGCCCATGCGCCCTATGCGGAAATCATCCCCGACCTTTTGCACGTGCACCCCGGTGCCATGCACGCGGCACTGCGGGCCATTCCCGGCCTGTATTGCGTGACCGACTCCACAGCTGCGGCCGGCATGCCCGACGGCGAATACTCCCTGGGCCGCCACGCCGTCTTCAAATGCATGGGCGGTGTGCGCCTGGCCGATGGAACGCTGGCCGGTTCCACATTGACCATGGACCAGGCGCTGCGCAATCTGGTGCAGACCCTGGGCCTGCCCTTGACGGATGCGTCCAGGCGCGTATCCACCTTCGCGGCGGACCATCTGGGAATCAAAGACCGGGGCCGTCTGGCCA
>CAIMZI010000081.1 GCA_903845935.1 uncultured beta proteobacterium
CCAGTAGCCAGTGACCGCGAATGTGTGCAGGCCCTTGGACAAGCTTGAAAAGGTGTACTGAACCTCGTTGTTGCCGATGTTCGTGGTCGCGACATTTTGAGCCAAGTCCGCTCCATCGAACAGCGGATTCAAAAGCCCAATCGGGTTGTAATTGATGCCTGATGTGCTCGGCTCGCCCACAACGGGAGCACCAGACCATTGGTAAGACATGTTTGTGAACTTCACATCAACCACCACGTCGTACGTCGCATTTGCATCGCTGGACAGCTTGTAGTAGTGGAATGACGCATCCGTTGACGGGTCACCCGAGCTCGTACCCAAGGTGAAGTTAATGTCAGCAGAGGACGTGTTACCCGCTATCGTGCCGGTCGCGCTCGCCATCAGTGGCACCGTCAATATCGCTGCTGCGGCAAGGGCCTTGAGGCTGAACAGTGTCATAGGAGCTCCCGCTTTCAAAAATGATTGGTTCCAAACAGTTTAGGTTGTATCCCTTCATCCGCCAATAGCCCGTTCGGACTAATCTGCGTATGCAACGACCATTTATTCGTACAATCCATCCGGCGTAATCGATCTGTAATGCCAAACGCATGGGTATGAGATATCATTCCAAAAAAGCGGGGTGGCTTTGAAGCGCTTCGCTGGCTTGAAAATTGCGTTCTTGTGCTTGGCAAAGGAGGTTGGACGCCGCGGGATGGTGCTTCTATATGCCGCTTCCGGGCTGAAGGCCGGGTAGCTCATGCAAACGGGTCGAACAAACGAAAATTAATGCGCGCGATTACTTTTTTACGAACGCTAGGCCCTGACGAGCTGATGCGTTACCACCAAGTGGTATCACATTCCGAACTGGTTCGCAGCCATTTGGATGTGCTCGTTTGGCTCCAAGGTGACATGCAGCAGTTCCTGCCGCACGAAATCATGATCGCGGCTTGGGGCGATTTCAGCACCGGCGCGGTGCAGCACGACGTCATCTCCGCCATGTCGGGTGTGCGCTCTCTCCCATCCAACCCCGCCACGCTGACCCCCTTGCTGGTGAATCTGTTCGAGCGCTGGGCCAACCTGGGCAAGGTTCCTTTGGCCGTCAATTCGGGCGATTCCGGTTTCATATTGGAAGACTTGGGTGAGAAATCGGCGCTTGGTAAGGCGCTGCAAACCATGCGTTCGGCCATTGTTCATTGCATTTGCGACACCCGCGGCAGTCACGACTGCCTCTATGTCACCTTCAGCACCCAGGTGCGAGGCGATGCCTCCATGCGCGGTGCCATGTCGGTGGTGCTGCCCTTTATTGACCTGGCGCTGCGCCAAATTCAGCACCTGCCGCACCAGGTCACCCTGTCGAATGCGGCAGTTGGCGCGGGTTCGGCTCCAACGCTGACGGCGGACACCAGCGTGGTCCAGCAATTGGTCGAGGAGCACGACCTCACCGACCGCGAACTGCAAATCCTCAACTGGGTGGCCAAGGGCAAGACCAATCCCGAAATTGGCTCCATCCTGAACATCAGCGCCTTCACCGTCAAAAATCACATGCAGCGCATGTTCAAAAAACTCAACGTCACCAACCGTGCCCAGGCCGTGGCCAAGTTCAATGCCATCGTCAATCATGCATAGGGCTCGGATCGGCACCATGCCCACTGCGGCCACCGGTATAGACCGATCGGGTCAGGTGTCGCTTGGCAAAGACAATCTGCTCAGCCTGCTGGAGTTGGTGCTCAGCCCGGTCACCATCGTCGGCTCGCTGTGGGGTCTTGCGCTGTTTTACGAGGGCGAACTGCTGCCCTCTTATCTGGTCCTGTCCATCATCGTGTTTGCGCTCACCTTTCCGGGTCAGCCGCGCCTGCAAATCAGCTGTGGCAAGGTGCTGCTCGACATTGCCATGAACTGGATCTGGGTCGCCAGTCTGCTGGCACTCACCGCCTATGCCACCAGCTACAACCGCGAGTTCAACCGCCACGCGCTCATGGCTTGGTTATGGGTCTCGCCTCTGGCAGAACTCGGAACCACATTCGCCCTGCGCCTGTCTGCACCCTTTCTGCTGAGCCTGCAAGGCCCCAAGATGCGCGCCATCATTGTCGGCATGAATGGTCAGGGAACCGCTCTGGCCGAACGCATACAAAAGACCAAACTGGCACGCATTGAACTGTGCGGCTTTGTTGACAGTCGCAACGCGTCAAGGCTGGCCGGCGATGAGGAGTGGTCGCTGTTGGGTGGCATTGCGGAACTTGCCGACATCGTGCGTACCAAGCACATTCAGGTGATCTACCTATCGTTGCCCATGGCCTCGCAGCCGCGCATTTTGGCCATTCTGGACGAGCTCAAAGACACCACCGCCTCCATCTACTTTGTGCCCGACATGTTTGTCACCGACCTCATTCAGGGCCAGGCCAGCACGGTGTGCGGCATGCCTGTCATTTCGGTGTGCGAGACGCCCTTTGTCGGCATGGACGGCTTTTTAAAGCGCGGTAGCGATGTGCTGTTTTCGATGATCATTCTGCTGCTGATCACGCCCTTGCTGATTGGTATTGCCATTGCCGTCAAATGGACCTCGCCCGGCCCGGTCATTTTCAAGCAGCGTCGCTACGGCCTGGATGGCGAAGAAATCCTGGTCTACAAATTCCGCTCCATGACCGTCACCGAGAATGGAGCCACCGTCACCCAGGCCACCAAGGGCGACAAACGCATCACCCCACTGGGTGCCTTTTTGCGCAAGACATCGCTGGACGAGTTGCCACAGTTTATCAATGTGCTGCAGGGTCGCATGAGCATCGTCGGGCCCCGTCCGCACGCCGTGGCGCACAACGAGCTGTATCGCAAGCTCATCAAGGGTTATGCCGTGCGCCACAAGGTGCGCCCCGGTATTACCGGCTGGGCTCAGGTCAACGGTTTTCGCGGTGAAACCGACACTCTGGACAAAATGCAGGGCCGCATTGACTACGACCTTGACTACCTGCGCAACTGGTCGCTGCGGCTGGATGTACACATCATTCTGCGCACCGCCAAGCTGGTGACCAATGATCACACGGCGTATTAGCATGGACCGCAAACACACACCATTCATCCTGGGCCTGCTGTTGTTGGCCGTGAGTCAACTCGCCTCTGCGCAAAGCCAGGACCCGCTTACGCTGATCGCATCCTACAGCCTGCAAACCGATAGCAATATATACCGTCTGCCCGCCAGCGCCAACACCCAGGCCTTGCTGGGCCGCGGTGACGCGTCCGAGCAAATTGGTGTTAGCACATTGGGCTTGGCGTTCAAGACAAGGCAAAGCCTGCAGCAGTTTGAGTTCAGTGCCAGCACCATCGACTACCAGTACCAGAACTTCAACTACCTCAGCTTTACCGC
>CAIMZI010000082.1 GCA_903845935.1 uncultured beta proteobacterium
GCCATCAACCGAGGCGTTGAGCACGGGGAATTTCTTCAGGGCGTGCACTGCCGCCTTGACGAAGAAGCTCATGAAACCGAGCTTGCAGCCATGTTCCTTCTCGAAACGCTCTTGCATGCGCTTGCGCATGTCCATGACCGGGGCCATGTTGATTTCGTTGAAGGTGGTAAGTATCGCGTTGGTCGATTGCGACTGCAGCAGACGCTCGGCCACACGGGCACGCAGACGTGTCATGGGCACGCGCTGTTCCGGGCGATCGCCCAGGGCGACGGCCTTGGTGGCAACAGGTGCCAGCGCCTTGACCGGCACGCCGGTGGGAATCAAAGCAGCGGTGGATTTCACGCCACCGGCAACCGCGGCCAGCACATCACCCTTGGTGACGCGTCCGTCTTTGCCAGTACCGTCGACGGCGCCTACGGCCAGGTTGTTGTCGGCCAGCAGCTTGGCAGCAGCGGGCATGGCCACACCGGCCTTGCTGTTGGATGCAGCTGCTGCGGGAGCAGCAGCCACCGATGCGGCAGCTACGACAGGCGCAGCGGCGGGAGCAGCAGCAGCAGCTCCAACCTTGCCGTCGGTGTCGATGCGAGCGATCAGTTGCTCGGCCAGTACGGTTGCGCCGTCGCCAACGATCAACTCCATCAGCACGCCGGAAGCCGGGGCAGGAACTTCCATCACCACCTTGTCGGTCTCAATTTCGATCAGGGTTTCATCGGCGGTCACCAGATCGCCGACCTTTTTCTTCCACTGCAACATGGTTGCTTCCGCAACGGATTCGGACAGTTGGGGGACCTTAACTTCTACGATAGCCATATCAATTCTTTCGGTGTTTATTTGGTAAGCACAAAGCCCTTGAGCTTTGCGAATGCGCCTTCGACAAGAGCCTTTTGTTGCTCCTGGTGCAGGTGTGCGTATCCCACTGCGGGGGAAGCCGAAGCCGCGCGACCGGAATAACCCAGACGCTGTCCTTCGATCATGTTTTCGTGCAGATAGTGCTGCACAAAGAACCAGGCGCCCTGGTTCTGGGGCTCGTCCTGGCACCACACCACTTCGGTCACATTCGGGTACTTCTTCAGCTCGGTGGAGAAGGCCTTGTGCGGGAAGGGATAAAGCTGCTCAACACGGATGATGGCGACGTCGTCCAGACCCTTTTCTTCGCGCTTCTTGACCAGGTCGTAATAGACCTTGCCGGAGCAGGCAACCAGGCGCTTGACCTTGTCGGCCTTGATATCCTTTTGCTCAGGGATGATGGTCTGGAAGCTGCCCTTGGTGAACTCGGACAGTGGAGACGTGGCATCCTTGTTGCGCAGCAGCGACTTGGGCGTCATGATGACCAGGGGCTTGCGCAGGTTGCGCACCATCTGGCGGCGCAGCACGTGGAAGATCTGGCTTGCAGTCGTCGGTTGCACGATCTGCATATTGGTGTCGGCCGCCAACTGCATGAAGCGCTCCAGGCGTGCCGAGCTGTGCTCGGGGCCCTGGCCCTCGTAGCCGTGCGGCAGCATCAACGTGATGCCGTTGACGCGGCCCCACTTCACTTCGCCGGAGGCGATGAACTGGTCGATCACCACCTGGGCGCCGTTGGCGAAGTCACCAAACTGGGCTTCCCAGATCACCAAGGTGTTGGGGTCGTTCGACGCATAACCGTACTCAAAGGCCAGCACGGCCTCTTCGGACAAGATGGAGTCGATTACCACAAACGGAGCCTGGTTGTCGGCCGCGTTGCTCAGGGGCACATAGGTACCGGTGTCCCATTTTTCACGGTTCTGGTCATGGATCACGGCATGGCGGTGGGTAAAGGTGCCGCGTCCGCAGTCTTCACCGCTCAGGCGCACCGGATAGCCGCTGGCCACCAGGGATGCAAAGGCCATGTGCTCGCCCATGCCCCAATCCACCGGCACGTCACCGCGGCCCATGGCTGCGCGGTCGTCAAATACCTTCTTGACCAGGTTGTGCGGTGTCACGCTGGCCGGAATCGTGGTGATTTTTTCGGCCAGGCGTTTCCATTCGGACATGGGAATGGCGGTGTCACCGGCATCGGTCCACTTCTTGCCCAGGAACGGGGCCCAGTCCACCGCAAACTTGCTCTTGAAATTGGTCAGCACCGGATCGGCCGTGTGCTTGCCGGCATCCATGGCGGCGCGGTAGGCCTTCACCATGTCGTCACCCAGGGTTTCGCCCAGGCCTTGCGCGCTCAGGCGGTCGGCGTACAGCTTGCGCGTGCCGGGATGCTGGGCAATCTTCTTGTACATCAGCGGCTGGGTCAGAGCGGGCGTATCCTGCTCGTTGTGGCCGAGTTTGCGGTAACAAACGATGTCCAGAACCACATCCTTGCTAAAGGTCATGCGGTATTCGAGCGCCATTTGCGTGGCCAGCACGACGGCTTCCGGATCATCGCCGTTGACGTGCAGCACCGGCGCTTCCACCATCTTGACGATGTCGGTGCAATACACCGAACTTCGCATGTCGCGCGGATCCGACGTGGTGAAGCCGATCTGGTTATTGATGATGATGTGGACCGTACCGCCGGTGGTGTAACCACGGGTCTGGGCCAGTGCCAGGGTTTCCTGGTTCACGCCCTGGCCGCCGAAAGCGGAGTCACCGTGCACCAGCACGGGCAGCACTTGCGCACCCTTGGTGTCGCCACGGCGGTCCATACGCGCACGCACCGAACCTTCAACCACGGGGTTGACGATTTCCAGGTGCGAGGGGTTGAATGCCAGCGACAAATGGACCGGGCCGCCAGGGGTGGACAGGTCGGAGCTGAAACCTTGGTGGTACTTGACGTCGCCAGAAGGCAGGTCTTCGGGGGCGGTGTGATCGAACTCGGCAAACAAATCCTTGGGCATCTTGCCCATGGTGTTGACCAGCACGTTGAGGCGGCCGCGGTGGGCCATACCGATCACGACTTCCTGCACGCCCTTGGCGCCGGCTTGCTGGATCAGTTCGTCCATGGCGGCGATAAAGCTTTCGCCACCTTCGAGCGAGAAGCGCTTCTGGCCCACAAACTTGGTGTGGAGGAAACGCTCCAGGCCTTCGGACGCGGTCAGGCGTTCCAGAATGGCCTTCTTCTTTTCGGAAGTGAAATTAGGCTTGCTGCGTATCGATTCCAGCTTTTGCTGCCACCAACGCTTCTCGGTCTGGTCGGTGGTGTACATGTACTCGGCGCCCAGGGTGCCGCAGTAGGTTTCACGCAGGGCGTTCAGCAACTCGCGCAGCGACATGGTCTGCTTGCCGAAAAAGGTGTTGCTGGTGTTGAATACGGTTTCCTGATCGGCGTCGGTGAAACCGTAGTAGGCCGGGTCCAGATCGACGATGACCGGGCGCTCGGTGCGCTTGAGCGGATCGAGATCGGCCCAACGCTGACCGACATTGCGGTAAGCGGCAATCAGCTGCTGTGCGGCGGTGCGCTTGCGGCCCATTTCGACATCGGCACTGGCCATGACGACCTTGGTGACGCCGGACTTGGCGCGCTCGGCAAAGGCATTGATGACGGGCAAGTGCGCCACGTCTTTGGCGTTCGAGCCGTCGACTGCGGGCACATGGCTCAGGGCGTCGAAATATTCGCGCCAGGAATCGGGGACGCTACCGGGATTAGCCAGGTAGTTTTCATACATCTCTTCGACGTAGGGAGCATTGCCACCAAAAAGGTGGGTATTGCCTTGGTACGCCTGGTAAACAGACGACTGGGAATCACTCATATTGCGCTGACCTCCGTTCCCCTTGGGGGAACATTAGCTGGTTAAAGCTAGTTGATTAACCTTCCGCGACACGGCTGAACCGGTTAGCGGATGCGACTGTGGCATGGGAAGGACCTTGGTTGCGGACTGGATTGTGCCACTGAATTGGGGCTCTCATTGGCACTAATCCGGTTTTAGACAATCGTCTGACGGCTAGCTGACCACCGAGTCCTTGATCTGTTGCAAGGCTGCGGGGTCCTCCATGGTGGTCAGATCACCCGGGTCGCGGCCTTCGCACACGGCCTGAATGGCACGGCGCAGCAGCTTGCCGCTGCGCGTCTTGGGCAGCACATGGACAAAGCGCACACGCGCTGGCCTGGCCACGGCACCAAGCTGGTCATCCACCACCTTCATGATGGCGGTCTCGGTCACCTTGGCAGTGGCCGGGGTGGATGCCACGCTGGGGTCCTTCAGCACGACGAAGGCCACGGCGACCTGGCCCTTGAGCTGGTCGGCCACGCCGACCACGGCCACTTCGGCGACATTGGCGTGGCTGCTGATGCTCTCTTCAATTTCGCGCGTGCCCAGGCGGTGACCGGCGACATTGATCACATCATCGGTACGACCCAGAATGAAGAAGTAACCGTCTTCGTCCTTCACGCCCCAATCAAAGGTGCTGTACATCACGCGCTTGTGGATGCCGGACCAGTAGGTCTTGACAAAGCGCTCGTCATCGCCCCAGATGGTCTGCAGGCAGCCGGGGGGCAGCGGACCTTCCACGGCAATCACGCCCTTCTTGTGGGCCTCATTGATTTCTTCGCCGGTGACCTCGTCGATCAGGCGCACGTCAAAGCCGTAGACCGCCTTGCCGGGTGAGCCGAACTTGGTGGGAGCCGGCTCCACGCCGTTGCAGATGGCCATGATCGGCCAGCCGGTCTCGGTCTGCCAGTAGTTGTCGATGATAGGTTTGTGGATGGCACCCGAAATCCAACTGGCGGTCGGCTCGTCCAGTGGTTCACCAGCCAGAAACAGGGCCTTCAGGCTGGACAGGTCGTATTTCGTCAGATAGGACTCGTCCTGCTTTTTTAGCACACGTGCCGCCGTAGGGGCGCTGAACATCACGCTCACCTGGTATTTTTCGACCAGCTTCCACCAGATACCGGCATCTGGGCGGATCGGCAGGCCTTCGTACATGATGGTGGCCATGCCGGCGATCAGCGGGCCGTAAATGATGTAACTATGACCCACCACCCAGCCGATGTCGGAGGTGGAGAAATAGGTCTCGCCCGGATTGCCCATGTAAATGTGCTTCATGGAAGCTGCCAGGGCCACCGCATAACCGGCGGTGTCACGCTGCACCCCCTTGGGCTTGCCGGTGGTGCCGCTGGTGTACAGGATGTAGCTGGGGTGGTTGGAGGCGACCCATTCGCAGGGCACCACCGTATCCATGTACGCAGCGCGCAGCGTGGCGTAGTCCTCGTCGCGACCGGCGGTCTTGGGGAATTCTGCCAGACCGCGGTTCACCATCAGCACCTTGGCCGGCTTGTGCGCGCTCAAAGAAATCGCCTCGTCCAGCAAATGCTTGTAGGGCACCACCTTGCCGCCGCGCATGCCGGCGTCGGAACTGATGATGGCGGCGGGCTTTGCGTCTTCAATGCGGCTGGCCAGGCTGTGGCTGGCAAAGCCACCAAACACCACCGAATGGATGGCACCGATGCGGGCGCAGGCCAGCATGGCAAAGCAGGCCTCGGCCACCATGGGCATGTAAATCAGGACACGGTCGCCCTTGACCACACCCAGCACCTTAAGGATGGCCGCCATGCGCTGCACCTCGGCGTGCAATTCACGAAAGCTGTAGACCTTCTCGATATCGGTTTCGGTGGAGACAAAGATCAGCGCATTCTGGTCCGGGCGTGTTGCCAGGTGACGGTCCACTGCGTTAAAGCAAAGATTGGTCTCACCACCGGCAAACCAGTCGGCAAACGGCGGCTTGCTGTAGTCGCAGACTTGATCAAAGGGTTTGTGCCAGTCGATCAACTGCGCCTGCTCGGTCCAGAAGCCGTCGCGGTCTTCGATGGAACGTCGATGAAAGTCTGCGTAGGAAGTCATTCTGCAAGTCTCCGGAATCTTTTTTATGGCTGCGTCAAACTGAATTCATAATTAGGAATCAAGCAACTTGCAGCAGGCTGACTTCCCGACTTCTTTGTGGATTCCAGCATCGCTTGGCGGGAATGACAGGTTATGCCGGAGTCCACCGGATCCGAGTAAAACCCCATCTGTAACTTGGCAAACAGTTCGCCCGGCACCGTCGGAATATCCGCCACACTGGACATAGGCAGAAGGATGCGTTTAGCGTCGGCATCAAAGGCCACTTGCATGCTTTCTGCCAGATTGCGAACTTGCACCACTGTGCCACCAAGGCTCATGTCGCCCAAGACGGCCACTTGTGATTGAACGGGCATACCCAGGGCTGCGGAGCACAGCGCAATGAAACTTACCAGGGGCAGCCATGCAATCGCAGCAGCGCACCGAATTCTTCGAGCGAAGCTGTAAGTTCCAGCATGCTGCTCCGACCAATCGAAGCAAGCAGACGCAAAAGGCCGCCAAGGCCGGCGCGCTGAATGCACCTCATCAACCGTTTTATTTACTCAAGGAAATACCATGTCAACTACATTCAAGTCCGCCGTCGCTATTGCCAGCGCAGCCGCCGCTTTGTTCGCCATCAGCGCCCCCCTCACCGTGGCCCATGCGGACGACATGTCTGTCCATTGCGCCGGCATTAACAGCTGCAAGGGCACCTCGGATTGCAAGACCGCAAAGAACGACTGCAAGGGCATGAACAGCTGCAAGGGCATGGGCTGGAACGTCAAGGCCTCGGCCAAGGAATGCATGGGCGCGGGCGGAAACGTCGCCAAGTAATTGCCCTGCTGATCTTGCAAAGGCCCGTGCAACACCGGGCCTGCTTCCCCAATTTAACTGTGAACTCCATGAATTCCATGAACTCCATTCAAGGCTTTGGCTTGGGGCTGCGCAGCGAACACTATGCAACGTTCGAGGCTGAAGCGCCAAAGCGCGTGGACTGGTTGGAAATCCTTTCCGAAAATTACATGGTTCCCGGTGGTGCGCCGCTGTGGCACCTGGACCGCATCCGCCGCGACTATCCCATGCTCATGCATGGCGTCTCGCTCAATATCGGTGGCACCGATCCCCTGAACCCAGACTATCTGCGGGACTTGAAGGCACTGGTGCAAAGAGTGCAACCCGGCTGGGTCTCGGATCACCTGTGCTGGACGGGCACCCAGGGAATGAATATGCACGACTTGCTGCCCCTGCCCTATACGCAGGAAACCTTGCTGCACGTCAGCGAACGCGTGCAGCGGGTGCAAGACTTTCTGGGGCGGCGTCTGGTGATAGAAAACCCTTCCACCTATGTTTCGTTTTCAGCCGACCAGATGCCCGAGTGGGAGTTTGTCGGCGAACTGCTGCAACGCGCGGACTGCGAACTGTTGCTGGACGTCAACAACGTCTATGTGAGCAGCGTCAACCACGGCTTCGACCCGAGGCACTACATCGATGCGATTGCGCCAGCACGCGTGCGCCAAATCCACCTGGCCGGTCATGAGACCCAGGATGGCTACCTGATTGACACGCATGACCACCCAGTTTGCGAGGCCGTCTGGCAACTCTATGGCTACACCTTGCAGCACTGCGGCACGGTGCCGACCATGATAGAGCGCGACGACCACATTCCCGCGCTGCACACCTTGCTCGACGAGCTGGACCAGGCGCGCTGGGTCCATGCAAACATTCTGCTTGCAAGGCCCTCAAAAGCGGCAGCGGAGTGCATTGCATGACGCAGCTGCAAACCTTGCAAACCTTGCAAGCCCAGTTTCAGCAGGCGCTGCTGCAGGACCAGCCCATGGCGCCACAATTGCTCGGTGCCAGAGGCATCGCACAGTTTGGCGTGTACCGAATCGCCTACCGGGCCCGACTGCGTTCAGCGTTACGCGACAACTTTGAAGTGCTGCCCCGGGTGATGGGGGACGAGTCGTTTGACGCGCTGGCCAATGCCTACTTGAATGCCCACCCTTCTCAGCACTACTCCTTGCGTTGGTTTGGCCATCAACTGTGCGACTTTATGGCCGCCAACCTGGCGCTGGTGGAGCACCCGGCCTTGCTGGACTTGGCGCGTATGGAGTGGGCCCTGCGCCATGCGTTTGACGCGGCTCCTGCCGCGCTGCTGAGCTTCGAAGCGCTGACCGCCGTACCCGCTGCCGAATGGGCAGAGTTGCGCTTCAGGCTGCACCCTTCGGTGCAACTGCTGGATCTGCATTGGGCCGTCGGCCCCCTATGGCATGCGCTGAAGGCCACACCAGAAGACGTGAATCCGCCCGATGCCCTGGAGCACTGTGTGCTGGTGTGGCGCCTTGGCATGACCGCCCAGTGGAAGTCGCTGGCACCGGTTGAAATTGATTTTGTAAAAGGCCTGCTAGCCCACTGCGATTTCAGTCACCTGTGTGCCCTGCTTGCAGAACATGTCGGCGAAGAACAGGCCGCAGCGAGTGCCGTCTCGGTTCTGCGTGAACTGCTAGCGAACGGTGCCATCTGCGAGCTCGCCACCCCCTAAAACCCTCACTACTTAAACTATGTCCAAAGCTCTAACCCGCGTGTTTGCCAAAGCGACGCCCTTGCTGAACACCATTCAATCCGGCCTCCACTTCTTGCAGGCGCCCGCCACTTTGGCAGCCCGCGTATTTGTAGGCATGGCCTTCTTTCGCTCGGGCCTGACAAAAATCGCAGATTGGGATACCACCTTGGCCCTGTTTGCCGATGAGTACCATGTGCCGCTTTTGCCTACCCATGTGGCGGCGGTGGCAGGGACCTTTGGGGAGCTGTTTTTCCCGGTGCTGCTGATCACTGGCCTTTTTGGGCGCTTCTCGGCCCTCAGCCTTTCCTTCGTCAATATCGTGGCGGTGTTGAGCTTGGCCGAGATTGCGCCGGCAGCATTGCAACAACATCAATTTTGGGGCAGCCTGCTGCTGGGCCTTGTTTTGTGGGGACCCGGCAATTGGTCGGTGGACGCCTGGTGGTGGCCTAAATTTTCTCGCTAAGGCGTGCCTCAACCCGAGTCCCTATTTGATCAAGCCCTGCACCTGCTTGAAGGCCGGATGCTCCGCACTACGCAGCCACTCAAACGCCACCATCTCGGTTGTCACGAGTTCCACACCGGCGCCCGCCAGTCGATCAAAGGCGGCGTCGCGGTTGCGCTCGGTGCGTGAACTGCAGGCGTCGGTCACCACCCAGACTTCGAACTCGTCTTCCAGCAGGTCGAGCGCGGTTTGCAGCAGGCAGACATGGGCCTCGCATCCGGCCAGCACAATGGTGTCGCGCTCTTCACCGGCTGACGCCTTTTGCAAATGCTTGGGTAGGCTGCGGGCATTGCCCTGCACCGGTTTGGGGGGTGGGCGCAGCATGTCGCTCAGGCCCTCCTCCACCGCGCTGAATTGCATTTTTGCCAAGGGGCGCGCCCGCGCTGCCTTTAGGACATCGAGCAGCCCTGGCATGGTCTCGCCCAGTTTGGAGGGATTTTGTTCGGTATAAAAAACCGGCACGGCCAGGGCCGCTGCCATTTGGGCCAGACGCGTCGCGTTCAACAGCACGGTCTCAAAATCATGCAGGGCCGGCATCAGGCGGAGCTGGTAATCGACCAGCACCAGTTGGGAGGATTCAAGTTCTAACAGCATGGGACAAGGCTTCCATCGTGGGGAGCCCCGAGCATAACCAGCTTGTCGGCGCTAGAACTGGCCAGACACGGCCTGGAAGCCGCCGTAAACCATGAAACTTTACATATCGCATGATGATATGCAAATATTTCCCAAGTATTTCATGGGCTTACATGACATTTCTCATGTCTTACCTGGTTTGACGAGGGCGCCCGGTCAAGGGTATGCTCCCACCATGCGTTTTATGACACTAGTGGTTTTTCTTTGGTCATTGTTTTTTGTGGCCGCTTCCCATGCCGCTCCGTTGGAGTCGACCGATGAGGTCGGCCGTCTGCTGTCCGATGGCAATTTGCTGAGCCGCATTGGCGATGTCAGCAACCAGGTGGAAGCCAAGGCCACGCAGCTGGTGGTCGGCGCCCTGGGGTTTTTGGGCGTTCCCTACCGCCGCGGCGGCACCGACGCCGAGCGCGGCTTTGACTGCAGCGGATTTGTGCGCGCCATTTACCAACAAACCGCTGGCCTGCTGCTGCCCCGCAGCGCCTCCCAACAGGCCGCCGCCACCGAAAAAATCGACAAGAACGAACTCAAGCCCGGCGATCTGGTGTTCTTCAACACCATGCGCCGCGCCTTTAGCCATGTCGGAATTTACGTGGGCAATGGCAAATTTATCCATGCGCCCAAGCCCGGCGGCGAGGTGCGTGTGGAAGACCTGGGCGCCTCGTATTGGGCCAAGCGCTTTGATGGCGCACGCCGTGTGCTACTGGATACCAGCGTCGCAGATCCCAAGCCGCAGTAGGCCCAGCGGCCCGGCACTGGGCTAAACTCCACTATGCATTTTTCTTCGCTGGGCTTGTCGCCCGCACTGCTGCGCGCCCTTGAGCGCCAGAACCTCAACACCCCCACTGCGGTTCAGTCCCAGGCCATTCCGGCGATTCTGACGGGCAATGACGCCATGGCCAGGGCGCAGACCGGTTCGGGCAAAACGCTGGCCTTCGGCCTGCCCCTGCTGCACAAACTGGCCAATGAAGCCGCCCAAAGTCCGCGCCAGGTGCGCGCTCTGGTGCTGGTGCCCACACGCGAACTAGCGATACAGGTGGGAGCGACATTGCGCGACCTGGCCAACCAGTTGCCCCAGGCCATCCGTATCAGCGTGGTGTTTGGCGGTGTGTCCATCAACCCGCAGATGCTGGCCATGCGCGGCGGCACCGATGTGGTGGTCGCCACTCCCGGACGCTTGCTGGATCTAGTGCACCACAACGCCCTGACCTTGTCATCGACGCAAATCCTGGTACTGGACGAGGCCGACCGCCTGCTGGAACTCGGCTTTGAAGCCGAACTCAAGCGCCTGCTGGCCCTGCTGCCGGCACAAAGACAAAGCCTGTTTTTCTCCGCCACCTTTGCGCCCACAGTGGCGGCACTGGCGCAGTCCATGCTGCGCGATCCGGTGCAAATCGATATTGGCGGCACCGACCAGGAAAAGCCGGACATCACGCAGCAGGCCATTTTGGTGGATGCGCCCCGGCGTACCCAGTTGCTGCGCCATCTGATCATCGAGCAGAAATGGAAGCGTGTGCTGGTGTTTGTGGCCACTAAGCATGCCGCTGAAATGGTGGCTGACAAGCTGCGCAAGGCGCGCATTTATGCAGAACCGTTCCACGGCGAGCTCAGTCAGGGCAAACGCAGCCAGGTGTTGTCCGACTTCAAGGCCTCACGCCTGAAGGTGGTGATTGCCACCGACATGGCCTCGCGCGGCCTCGACATTTCCCAGTTGCCGGTAGTCGTCAACTTTGATTTGCCGCGCTCGGCCGACGACTACACGCACCGCATTGGCCGCACCGGTCGTGCCGGTGAGGCCGGGCTGGCAGTGAGCTTTGTCAGCCATGACACCGAGGCCCATTTCCGGCTGATTGAAAAGCGCCATGGGCTGCAGGTCCCGCTGGAAGTCATCACCGGCTTTGAGCCACCCGAGCCCGAACTGGGCACCGAGGGCGAGGCGACCCATTCCTCTTCGCACGCTGCCCCGGACCACAACGGCGGCATCAAGGGCAAGCGCCCCAGCAAAAAAGACAAGCTCCGCGCGCTGGCCGCCAGACAGCAACACTGAACCAGACCAGTACACCAAGCCATGAATAAAAATTTTCGCATTGCTACCCTCAGCGCCGCCCTGGCGACGCTGTCCTTTTCCACATCCAGCCTGTGGGCCCAAGACGCGGTGACCACAGCGGCAGCCAAAGAAGCCGGTGCCGTGGTCACCTCCAGCGGACTGGTGTACCGCACACTCAAGGACGGCACGGGTGCCAGCCCCTCGGCCAGCGACAAGGTCAAGGTGCACTACCGTGGCACCTTCCCGGACGGCAAGGAATTCGACAGCTCCTACAAGCGCGGCGAACCCATCGAATTCCCCTTGAACGGCGTGATTGCCTGCTGGACCGAAGGCGTGCAACGCATGAAGGTGGGCGGCAAGGCCAAGCTCACCTGTCCTTCGGCCATCGCCTATGGCGCACGCGGTGCGGGCGGTGTGATTCCACCCAATGCCACGCTGCTATTTGAGGTGGAATTGCTGGGAATCAACGGCAAATAATTTGGCCTTTTTGGGGCAGGTATGCAAGTTCGACCCATTCCGCTCGGCTTTCGCCTCAACACCAAGCGCCTGGCCCTGCGACCGGTCACCCCCGCTGACCGCGCTGATCTGATTAAGCTTGAAGCGGACGCAGAGGTGATGCGTTATCTGAACGGTGGCCAGCCCGTTCCGGACGCAGGCCTTACCGACTCAAATTTTCTGACTCCACGTGGTGAAGAGCCTGAGGTTCTGACCGCCCACCACCGCGAAAACGGAGCCTTCATAGGCTGGTTTGCCCTGTTCGACGATGGGGTGGTTGACGGACTTCGCACCGCAGAGATCGGCTATCGCCTGTGTCGATCGGCCTGGGGTCAGGGCTACGCCACTGAAGGGGTCTGTGCCCTGGTCGAGGCGGCCTTTGACCCCTTGGGCTTTGACCGGGTTCGAGCCGAGACAATGGCGGCAAACCGGGCCTCGCGCCGCGTGATGGAGAAAGCCGGCTTTCGCCATACCGAGACGGTTTTCCCCAACCCTGCCCCTGCCATACCTGGAGCCGACCGAGGAGAAGTCATCTATGAAATCCGCAAGACTGGAAAGCCCATCGCATAAGGCCGAATTTCCGGGCAAAGCACGCTGTGCGCTTCATGGCAGCCATTCCCACTTCCAGTGAAGCGGCTTCGGCTGTTCAGTGCGGTTGATCCAATTGGGCGAATGCAGAATCAAATTCATACGCACCGATGGCTGCTTCAACGGCGGCGGCATTGGGCAACACGGCACGCAGCATCGGGGCATGGGTTTCCCACAGCTCAATGGCGCCTGCATCATCGTTGGCCAACAGGGTTTTCAGTTCCTGCAACAGCGCGAGTGCGGCTTCGCGTTCGGCATCGCTCAGCGTGATGGGGCTGCTGTCGTTCTCGGGAGCCAAGCCCGGGACTGCTTGCAGGGCCTGCACCAGTTGGGCCAGATTATGGGCCGTGCGTGCCAGGGATTCCTGCGTTTGTGCTGGTTCCTCTGCGTTGCGCACGAGAGCTTCTAGCTGCGCAGCACTGGCTTGAAGCGCTGTGGCACCCAAGTTGCCCGCCACCCCTTTGAGGGTGTGGGCCAAGCGCTCCGCTGTGGCATGGTCTCCCTGCTGCAAAACCTCTTGAATCCGCTGCGTGGCATCGGCTTGCGCGGCGACAAACTTGCGCAGAAGTGTGGCGTAAAACGACGGGTTGTTGTTGGTGCGCAAAAGCCCTTGCCGGACATCGAGGTCAGGCACGGCCTGCAGTGCATGCAGTGTGTCGTCCATGGCAGGGGCTCGGGCGTCTGCTGCCGGTGCAGGCAAAGCTGCCGGCGCACCCAGACCTGCGCGTGGCTTTACCGCCGCCACAATCGCCTGCCACAAATCTGCCGGGTTGATGGGCTTGGTCACAAAACCATTCATGCCAGCGGCAATGCACCGATCCCGGTCGGCCTTCATGGCATTGGCCGTCATGGCCACAATGGGCAGTTGCTCTGCCCGGTGGCTCTCGCGAATCAGTCGCGACGCGGTGACTCCGTCCATGACTGGCATCTGCATGTCCATCAGCACCAAGTCATAAGGCTGCCGCTGCGTGAACCGCGCCGCCACACGGTGAACTGCAACCTGGCCGTTCTCTGCCACATCCACCTCAAACCCAGCACCCCGGAGCATTTCGCAGGCCACCAACTGGTTGATTTCGTTGTCTTCCACCAGCAGGATGCGTGCACCGGCAATCGGACGCAGCGCCGCTTCTTTGTCTTGTGCGGCGCCAGGGACCGGTGCATGGGCTCTCTCTGACTGGGCAAGGCCCATGATGTGCATCATGGTGTCTACCAGGGTGGACGCACTTACGGGCTTGGCCAATACATGCCCCACTCCGAGGGGCTGCGCACGGTCAACCAGTTCCTGCCTTCTGTGGGCAGTGACCATCAAAACCATCGGTGCGCGTTGGGTCTTGGATGCCTGGATACGTTCTATGGTTTCCAGCCCGTCCATGCCCGGCATCAACCAATCGATGATGACGAAGTCAAACGCCCTTGCGCTCTGGTCTGCGGCAAGCACACGCTCAACGCACTGCAAGCCAGAGAGCGCACGCTCCACATCAAAGCCCATTCCAGACAGGGTTTGCGCCAATATCTCCAGTGACGCGGGGTTGTCATCCACCACCAGAACCCTGCTACCCAGCAGCTGTACCTCGGGCGTGGGAACGTACTTGTCTGCGGACCCAATGCCTACGCGCGCGCTGAACCAAAACGTAGAACCCCGCCCCACTTCACTGGAGACGCCGACCGATCCACCCATAGACTCCGCCAGGCTTTTGCTGATAGCCAGACCCAAGCCGGTGCCGCCATATTGGCGTGTGGTGGAGGAGTCCGCCTGCGAGAAACTTTGGAACAGGCGGCCCATTTGCTCCGCACTCAGACCAATGCCGGTGTCTATCACCTCGAAGCGCAAGACGGCTTCTTTCTCATCCGCTTCTTGAACGGTGATGTTCAGGCGAATCATGCCCTGGTGGGTGAATTTGATGGCGTTGTTGGTGAGGTTGATGAGCACCTGGCCAATACGCAGGGAGTCGCCAATCAGCGTCTTGGGCACCTCGGGGCTGATGCTGCACAGCAGTTCAAGATTTTTGGCCTCCACCTTCTCGCTCATGAGGGTGACCAGGTTTTCGATCACGCTCTCAAGCTCGAAAGTACTGGACTCGATTTCGAGCTTGCCGGATTCAATTTTGGAGAAGTCCAGGATGTCGTTGATGATGCCCAGCAGGTGCTCGCCGCTTTGGCGGATCTTGCTGAGGTAGTCGTAGGTGCGCGGGGGCATCTCGTGTTTGAGGGCCAGGCCCGACAGGCCAATGATGGCGTTCATGGGGGTACGGATTTCGTGGCTCATATTGGCCAGAAAGTCGCCCTTGGCTTGCGACGCAGCCTCTGCGGCGTGCAGGGCGTCTTTGAGTTCTTGGGCTTGTTTTTGCTCGTTGTGCTGGTAGTTACGCAGATTGGTCTGCATTACGGCCAAGCGTCCCATCACGCTGTCTGGGCTGTAGGCGCCGGTGTCCAGACTGGATTCCAGGTCGCCCTGGGCCACCTTGGCAATGGTGGCCTGCACGCCATTGATGGACCCCCCCATGACGTTGCCAAGCTTGACAATAAATTGATTGAAGCTACTCACCAAGTTGTCAAACTCTGAAACACCACTAGGGGGAATTCGCATGGACAAATCTGCGTCACCAGAATTTAAAACAGTCAATGCCTGGGTTACATTTTTCAATGGTTTGAGCACCACCGAATACATTAAAAAATAAATCGCGACAATAATGGAGAAGTTGATGGCAAATAGCTGAATTAATATGTTTTCAACTTCTGTATTCAATTTCTCTTTGATACGGCGTTCGGTTACGTGGAGGATCAGTATTCCAACCTTGCTGGAAGAGTCGTCATGGTTGTATACAAGATCTATTTTGTGCACTTGGTCGGCAGTGGGTATTGATTTGCCGGTAAACCATTGCTCATCGATCCTGCTTAAACTGTAGCGATGCATGCCTTTGGGGCTCAATACTTGAATCCCAATTAATATTTCATTATTGCGCTCCGCTTCTACTGCACTTCTAATTTGTCCTTCATCGTATTGCCAAAGCGATTGCTGAAGATTCGCCTCCAACCTTTCACGGGTTTGGGTAACTTTGTTCTTTAAATCAATGTAAAGATCAGACTTGGTTCTTTGATAGGTACGAATACCTGAGATGGACATTATTAATGTAACCAACAAAACCAAAAAAACAATAAATCTGGTGCGCAATGAGCGAACTAGATTTATGGATGGCACTGCCCCTTTTTTTGATTTTTTCATTAATACCTGTCGACAATTTCACCTCATGGTGCTTATCGTTTGCTTTCCAGCATTTTGTTCACGCGATTTTCCGCGTCCTTTTGCACTGCTTCTATGGACTTTGCAGAGGTGAGCATGTTAACTAACTCCTCTCCGAGAATCCGTTGCACGGCACGTTGATTTCTTGTGGTGCCAGGAATGTGCACCGCAATACGTCCAATTTCCACAAAGTTTTTTCGCATAGGCAGTTTTTGAAAATCGCTGCTTGCCAATGTTATTTTATTGGCTGGCAAGAGTCCACTGCGTGTCCATTCAAAATTGCGGTCCCACAAAAACTTTAAAAATGCCAGCGCGGCCTTGGTGCTTTTCTCATCTTTGGCTCCACCCTTGGGCATGACCCAAGCA
>CAIMZI010000083.1 GCA_903845935.1 uncultured beta proteobacterium
CAGGCAAGAACTCAATGGATTGGTCGGTGCCCTGCACCTTGAATACCCGAACGGCCTCACGCCATTCGGCGCTATCGGGACCTGCATAATCGGCGCCGCCGAAAAACCCTCACAGATGCCGTGGCCCGACGCCATGACACATGACCGAGAGCAACTGGATGAACTGCGAGAGACGTCCCGGCGGATTGCCGCAATGGCAACCGACCTGGGCCCCCTCAGCGGACATCAACTGGCTTCAATTGGCGCCACCGACTGGTCACCGAGTTGGAGCGCCGACCTGACCGCTGCATCCGAACAATTGAACCTTGCAGCCATTGCGCTCAATGACACAGCGCTAAACCTAGGCACGCTCCTTAAAGTCCCAGCACAGGGACTCAGCTTGGAGAGCTATGCGGCGCTCGACCAGTTGGCCGACGTACTATTGATGGCACCTACAGTGCCTGCGAACCTAGCACGGCAGGCGCACGACAGCCAGGTCCGGGCTATGGTGCACTCACTGGCAAAACACGGCAGTGCCAGGAAAGCTAGCTGGGAGCGCATCGGCCCAGGTTGGACACCGCAACTGGCAAAGCTGAACGCCACAGAACTGACTGCCCAATGGTCTAAGGCCAAGCTCACTTGGTGGCCCAAGTCCATTCTCGCAAAACGAAGCCTAGCAGGCCGACTCGCTGCATTCAGAGATGACACAGCCCGCCCGCTGCGAAGCCAAATTGAAACAATGCTTCTGCCGTTGGCTGACGTCAATGAGGATGACAAAGCGCTGTTAACCATGCATTCCGCAGCCGAGAGCCTGCTGCAGGGCGCCTACAGCGGCATCGAGACCGATTGGGCCGCGCTTACAGTGCATGAACGCTGGGCGCAAAAGTTCACCGCCGCTGTGGCACAAGTAGCTGGTACCGACCACCAAGCACTGAGCGCTCTTCAGTTAGAGCTTCAAATGCTGGTGTGCGACAACCGCGTCCATCTGGCACCAGCCGGTCCAGTCGGAGGTGCGTTACTTGCATTTCGCGACGCGTGGCGGGATTTACGCCAACAACTGAATGCTGTGGATGCTTTGACCAAGCCGGTGGCGCCACTGCCCGGCCCACCTAGTGCCAGCGGAGCAATGACCCGAATTCAAGGGGTGCTGTCTGGGTGGACGTTGGCTAGGCATCAATTGCGGGCCTGGTGCCTGTGGCGAAGCGTGCGAGACAAGACGATTTCCCAAGGGATGCAAGGTCTCGTATTGAGTCTGGAGACCGGTGCCATTGATTTGAAACAGGTCGAAACCCATTTTGAGTTCAGCTATTGCAACTGGTGGGTCAATAAAATTATGGATAGGGACCCGGTACTGCGAACATTCTCCAGTGCAGACCATGAGCGCAAAATTCGGGAATTCAGGCAAGCCGACACCAAATTCCAAAAGCTCACGCAGCAATACATTGTCGCCACCCTGGCAGGCAAGGTGCCTACGGCAACGGGTGCGATGGTTGGCGCCGACAGCGAGCTCGGCCGACTGCGACGTGAGCTACAGAAGCAGCGCAAGCACATGCCCGTGCGTCAGTTGGTTCAGGGGCTACCCACCCTGCTACCCAAACTCAAGCCTTGTCTATTGATGTCGCCACTATCTGTAGCGCAGTATTTGGATGCCAGTTACGCACCATTCGACTTGGTCGTTTTTGACGAGGCATCGCAGATTCCCGTTTGGGATGCAGTGGGGGCCATCGCCCGAGGCAAACAGTTGGCTGTCG
>CAIMZI010000084.1 GCA_903845935.1 uncultured beta proteobacterium
CAGCCACACCCTGACTGCCTTTGAAGAAGCCGAAGCGCTGCGCACCTACGCCGCTGACCTTCAGGCGCAAGACCCCGATTTCGCGCAAGACCTGTTTGCCGCAGCCGACCGCCACGAAATCGAAGCAGCCGCTAAGGCATGCGCCACTGCTTGACCAGCGCGTAAATCGCAGGAATCACGGCTAGCGTCAGCACGGTGGACGACACCATGCCGCCAACCATGGGTGCGGCAATGCGGCTCATCACTTCCGAGCCGGTGCCCGTGCCCCACAGGATGGGCAGGAGTCCCGCCATGATGGCCACCACGGTCATCATCTTGGGCCGCACCCGCTCGACAGCGCCTTCCATCACGGCGGCATAGAGTTCCTCCATGCCAGCCTCCCTGCACTGTGCGCGGCACTGCGCCTGCACCGCCTCCCAGGCGTGGTCCAAGTAGATCAGCATCACCACGCCGGTCTCCGCCGCCACCCCGGCCAGGGCGATAAAGCCCACCGCCACGGCGACCGACAGGTTGTAGCCGAGCAGCCACATCAGCCAGACCCCGCCCACCAGGGCAAAGGGGACTGAGAGCATGACAATCAGCGTCTCGGTCAGGCGGCGGAAGTTCAGGTACAGCAGCAAAAAGATGATCAGCAGGGTGACCGGCACCACGATCTTCATCTTTTCAATGGCCCGCTCCATGGACTCGAACTGCCCGCTCCAGGTGGCGTAATAGCCGCTCGGGAACTTCACCTGGGCGTTGACGGCGGCGCGCGCTTCCTTCACAAAGCTGCCGATGTCGCGGTCGCGGATGTCCACATAGATGTAGGTGGACAGCAGCGCGTTCTCGGTGCGAATGCTGGGTGCGCCCTTGGCTATTTCCACCTTGGCCACCTGCCCCAGCGGGATCATGGCGCCGCCCATGGTGGGCACCAGGATTTCGCTGGCAATCTGCTGCGGGTTGGCGCGCAGTTCACGCGGGTAGCGCACGGTGACGCCAAAGCGCTCGCGCCCTTCCACCGTGGTGGTGACCATCTCGCCCCCTAAGGCCGTGCCGATCACGTCCTGCAGCTCGCCCACGGCCAGGCCGTAGCGCGCCAGGGCCTGACGGTCCGGCTCGATGTTGATGTAGAAGCCGCCGGTGATGCGCTCGGCAAAGGCCGAACTGGTTCCCGGCACGGTCTTCACCACCGCCTCGATCTCCTTGGCCAGTCGCTCCATCTCGCTCAGATCCTTGCCAAATACCTTGATGCCGATAGGAGTGCGGATGCCGGTGGACAGCATGTCGATGCGCGCCTTGATCGGCATGGTCCAGGCGTTGGACACACCGGGGAATTGCAAGGCCTGGTCGAGTTCGGCAATCAGCTTGTCGGTGGTGAGGCCCGCGCGCCATTCGGACTCGGGTTTCAGGTTGATCACCGTCTCGAACATCTCGGTGGGCGCCGGGTCGGTGGCGGTGTTCGCCCTGCCCGCCTTGCCGTAGACCGACGCCACTTCCGGGAAGCTCTTGATGATCTTGTCCTGCGTCTGCAGCAGCTCCGCCGCCTTGGTGATGGACATGGCCGGCAGCGAGGACGGCATGTAGAGCAGCGTGCCTTCGTTGAGCGTGGGCATGAACTCGGAGCCGAGTTGTGAGGCGGGGTAGAAGGACACGGCAATAGAAAGCAGCGCCAGCGCGATCGTCACTTTCTTCCAGCGCATCACCCAGGCGATGATGGGCCGGTAGACCCAGATCAAAAAGCGGTTCACCGGGTTCCTGGCCTCGGGCATGACCGGGCCGCGGATAAATAACATCATCAGCACCGGCACCAGGGTCACCGACAGGATGGCCGCACCGGCCATGGAGAAGGTCTTGGTATAGGCCAGCGGCGAAAACAGCCGCCC
>CAIMZI010000085.1 GCA_903845935.1 uncultured beta proteobacterium
AAAGCGAATCGGTGCTGCAGATTGGTGGCGCCATGGGGCAACTCAGCAAGGCCACGCAGCAAAACGCGTCGGCCTCGGAACAGCTGGCTGCCACCAGCGAAGAGCTCAGCGGCCAGGCCGAGCAGTTGCAAGAAAGCATTGGCTTCTTCAAGACCGGTGCGGCAAAGGCCGTCTTGCCTGCCACGCGCGCACTCTCCACAGAACGCCGTGCCAGCGCCCCGCGTCTGACGTCCAAGCTGAGTGCGGCGCCGGTGCGCGGCGCTGGCAGCTTCCGCCCCTATTGAAGGTATTCACACAAGGCAAGCATTGGCCAATCTAGCATTCAGTGACCGGGAGTTTCAGCACATTGCGGACCTCATGTACGAGGCGGTTGGCCTGTCGTATAACGCGTCCAAAAAGTCGCTCATTCATTCGCGCCTGGCACCGCGCATCCAGAAGCTTGGGCTGACCGGGTTTGAGGACTACATTGCGATTCTGGCGGACGAATCGCAGGCGGCCGAGTTTCAGATGGCGGTGGATCTGTTGACCACCAACGAAACCTATTTTTTCCGCGAACCCAAGCACTACGACCTGTTGCAGCAGGAGCTGCCCAACTTTGCCAACAAGGCGGCGCTCTCGGTCTGGAGTGCTGCCAGCTCTTTTGGCGACGAGGCCTATAGCACCGCCATGCTGATGAACGACTTGCAGGTGTCGGGCCGCATCGGGCCGGACTGGTCGATTCTGGCCACCGACATCAGCCACCGGGTGCTGCTCAGCGCCAAGGAGGCGGTGTATCCGCAGGACCGCTTGCGCGCCGTGCCCCCCGAGCGCTTGCGCCGCTACTGCCTGCGCGGTGAGGGGGAATCCGAGGGGCAGGTGCTGATGCAGGACAAGATTCGCCAGCGCGTGCAATTTGGCCAACTCAATCTGTGCAAACCGTTCAGCGGCCTGGGGCCGTTTGACGTGATCTTTTTGCGCAATGTGCTGATCTATTTTGACCCCGCCACCAAGGTCGACGTGGTGGACCGGGTGCTGGCCCTGCTCAAACCCGGTGGCCTGTTTTTTCTGGGTACAGCCGAGGGGCGCGTGCCTTGCAAGACGCCGCTGCAGACCGTTATTCCGGGCGCCTTCCGTAAACTGAACTAATGGCTACCCTGATTAAAAAACCCCTGACCAAGCCGGTCGCCGGGCCCCTCGAACTGATGCCCGGTGATGTGGCGCTTGGCCAGGCGGGCGACCAGTTCAAGACCCTGCTGGGCTCCTGCGTGTCGGTGGTGCTGACCGATCCCAGGCGCACCGTGGGCGCCATGTGCCACATCGTGCACGTGGGCATGCCCAACGCCGAGAACCGCCACAACACCGCCTATGGCGTGGCCGCCATGCACGAAATGTTCACCCAATTGCGGGCCAAGGGCATTAACCCGCGCATGTGCGAAGCCTATGTGTTTGGCGGGGGCAATATGTTTCCGCACTTGTTTCGCGAAAAACACGTGGGTGCCAGCAATGTGGAGTGGGTCCTGCATTATCTTGAAGAGCACGGCGTGTCGGTTTCGGACCACTGTCTGGGTGGCAATGGCTACCGCAAGCTGAGTTGGACCGTGGGTCCGCAGGACCCCGTGGTAGAAACAGTATTTCCAGAACAAGGCACAGCCCATGGTCGTTAAGGTTTTTGTGGTCGATGACTCGGCCATCGTGCGACAGGCGTTGGCTCATATGCTGGCCGACAGCCCGGATATCGAACTGGTGGGCAGCGCGCCCAATCCATTGCTGGCAATGGAGGCGATTCGACGGACCGCGCCCGATGTGCTGTTGCTGGACATTGAAATGCCGGGCATGGATGGCCTGACCTTTTTGCGCCAGATCATGTCCACCCACCCGATTCCCACGGTGATCTGTTCCACCCTGTCCACCGAGGGCAGCAGGGTGGCTCTGGAGGCCTTGTCGGCCGGAGCGATCTCGGTGATGGCCAAGCCCAAGCTGGGGCTCAAGCAATATCTGGACGACTCGCGTCGCGACATGATTCTGGCGCTCAAGACCGCCGCCCGCGCCCGCCCACGGGCCCGTGGCAGTCTGCCCGATACGGCCGTCGGCAAAGTGGCCGTGGCACGCGCACCGGTGCTGTCATCGGTTCATGCCTTTGCCATGAACAAGCCGGTGGTGATTGGCAGTTCCACCGGCGGCACGCAGGCCCTGGAACTGGTGCTGACCAGCTTGCCTGGTGACGCCCCGGGCATTGCCATCACCCAGCACATGCCCGAGAAATTCACCGCCATGTATGCCCAGCGCCTCAACGGCCTGTGTGCCATGCAGGTGCGCGAGGCCAAGGATGGCGACCGGCTCGAGCGTGGCCTGGCATTGATTGCCCCCGGTGGTCTGCATATGCAGCTGCGCAAGGCCGCCGGCCAGTATTACGTGCATGTGATGGATGGTCCGCCGGTCAACCGCCACAAGCCCTCGGTGGACGTGCTGTTCAAGTCAGCGGCCGAGGTAGCGGGGCGCGACGCCCTGGGCATCATCATGACCGGTATGGGCGATGACGGCGCACGCGGCATGAAGGCCATGCACGACCTTGGGGCCCGCACCATTGCCCAAAATGAGGAGACCTGCGTGGTGTTTGGCATGCCCAAGGAGGCCATCAAGCTGCAAGCGGTGGACGACATTCTGCCGCTGGAGCAGATCGCCCGCGCGATTCTGCAATTTGATTCTAGAGCCTAGCCGGTCAGCAAGCCGCTGCAGACGCGGGCCCGGCCGGAGTGCTTGGCCTCGTACAGCAGTCTGTCGGCCAGGCCGATCAGCTCGCTGACATCGCTGCTGGTATTGGCGACACGGGTGGCCAGGCCCAGGCTGATGGTGACGATAGTGCTGGCATCGGAGTCTGCATGGGGAATGGCCAGATTGCGGACCCTGGTCTCCAGCTCGTGGGCAATCACCAAGGCGTCCTCAAACGACGTCTCAGGCAGGATGCAGGCGAACTCTTCGCCACCGTAGCGGGCCACCAGATCGGCCGGGCGGCGCAGGCAGGACTTGAGCGCATCCGAGATCACCCGCAGGGCATCGTCCCCGGCCTGGTGGCCGTAGCGGTCGTTAAACAGTTTGAAATGATCGACATCGAGCAGGATCAGCGACAAGGGTGTGTTGTTGCGCGACGAGCGGGCCCATTCGGTGGAAATCTGCTGGTCAAAGTAGCGCCGGTTGAAGACCCCGGTCAGGCCATCCAGAAACACCAGCTTGCGCAGCAGATCAGACTGGAACTTCAGCGTTAAATGGGTTTTTACCCTGGCCCGCACCACGTCAGGATTGATGGGCTTGGCAATAAAGTCCACCGCGCCGAGGCTCAGTCCATGGGTCTCCTGGGCTGGATCGGTATGCGCCGTGACAAAAATAACCGGAATATGGCGGGTGCTCTCGTCGGCCTTGAGTCGCTTGCAGACCTCAAAGCCGTCCATTCCCGGCATCACCACGTCCAGCAGGATCAGATCGGGCGGGTTGCTTTTGCACAGACCCAGCGCTTGCTCGCCGTTGGTGGCCATGAAGACCTGGAAGTCGCCGGCGAAGCAGCGGTACATCACCTGGATGTTGATGGGCTGGTCGTCCACCAGCAGCAGCTTAGGCCTGCCTTGCGCGCTGTTGAGCATGTCTGCTACCGGTGTCCCAAGGTCAATCATCTGCTTGTGTGGTTGATGTTGTGAATCAGTTCGTCACATTGAACCACAGCTCGCGCAAAATCGAAAATTTTGATAGCTTGACTCAGCTTGAGCAATGCGTCCTGGCGGGCAGGATAGCGCAGACAAAGGCTGGCGTGCAGATCCAGCGCCTGCATGTCGGAGTCTGCCAGCAGGGCCCGCAAGCGGTACATATCTGCCAGCAGATCCGGTGCTGGCGTGACGGGCGCTTGTTGATTCGGTGTGGCGCCGCAATCCAGGGCTGCCAGAACGGCAAGCAATGCCACCTGGGTTTGTGCCACCGCAGTTTCCAAAGCCTCCTTCATGGACACACGCACGCTGGCGTCCAGCGTCTGGCCGGGCAGAGACTTCATTTTCGATTCGCACTGCTTACAGATCTCGGACAAGTAGTTTGCGCCCACCGTCAGCGACAGGCCCTTGAAGGTGTGGAGGGTCCGCGTGGCGTCGCCCAGTTGGGAGTGCTCCAGCATGCGCTCCAGGGTAGACCATAGCTCTGCAATTTCCTGCAAATAGGCCTGGGCGATTTCCTGGTACAGCTCGGTGCTGTCGTCCATCAGCGCAATCGCGCTGGCGGCGTCCAGAGTGAGCGGCGCAGACGCATCGTCAGGCAATGGCTTGCCATCAACGGGTGACGGTATGGCTGAAAGTGGCATTGCGCGCTTAAATAGGTTAAATATATTGTCGCACGCCTACCGCCTGAATGATGCAGCGATGTAACCGCACACAGGCCCTATCCGTGTGAAAATCTAACGATTATTTCAAGGAGACAGTTCCATGCCACGTCGCGCCACCAAAATTGTTGCCACCCTGGGCCCAGCCTCCAGCGATCCGGCTCTGCTGGAGCAGATGATCCGAGCGGGCGTCAACGTGGTGCGCCTGAACTTCAGCCACGGCAAGGCGCAGGACCATATAGACCGCGCCCGCTTGGTGCGCGAGGCCGCCAAACGCGCCGGGCGCGAAGTGGCCATCATGGCCGACCTGCAAGGCCCCAAGATCCGCGTCGGCAAGTTTGCCGAGGGCCGGGTGTTTCTGGAGCCGGGCCAGAAATTCATTCTGGATGGGCAACGCGTCGAGCTCGGCGACATTGACGCCGTCGGCCTGGATTACAAGGAACTGCCGCGCGAAGTGAAGGCCGGCGATGTGCTGCTGCTCAACGACGGCCTGATCGTCATTACGGTCGACGCGGTCAAGGGCGAGCAGGTGCACACCACCGTCAAGCTAGGCGGCGAACTGTCCAATAACAAGGGCATCAACAAGCAGGGTGGTGGCCTCACCGCCCCGGCTCTGACCGCCAAGGACATGGACGACATCCGCACGGCGATGAGCTTTCAGGCCGACTATGTGGCGGTGAGCTTTCCCAAGAACGCCACCGACATGGAAATGGCGCGCCAACTGTGCAATGTGGCGGCCCACGAATACGGCCACAAGCCCGCCCTGATCGCCAAGATCGAACGTGCCGAGGCGATTCCGAAGCTGCTGGAAATTCTGCTGGCCAGCGACGGCATCATGGTCGCGCGTGGCGACCTGGCGGTGGAAGTCGGCAATGCACTGGTGCCCGGTCTGCAAAAACGCATGATCAAGCTGGCACGCGAACACGACCGCGTGGTGATCACCGCCACGCAAATGATGGAGTCGATGATCACCAACCCGGTGCCCACCCGCGCCGAGGTCAGCGATGTGGCCAATGCCGTGCTGGACGGCACCGACGCGGTGATGCTTTCGGCCGAAACTGCAGCCGGCAAGTACCCGCTGGAAACGATTGTGGAAATGGCCAAGATCTGCCATGCCGCCGAGGCTGAGGAAAACTTCGAGCTTGAAGCCGATTTCAGCGGCAAGACCTTTGACCGCATCGACCAGACCATTGCCATGGGCGCCCTGTTTACCGCCCACCACCTGGGTGCCAAGGCGATTGTGGCCATGACCGACAGCGGCTCCACCGCCTTGTGGATGAGCCGCCACCTGATCCGCGTGCCGATTTATGCGCTGACCTCCAAGGTGGCCTCGCAGCGCAAGATGGCGCTGTACCGCAATGTGCGCCCGCTCTTCATTGACACCAGCGCCGACCGCGACACCGCGCTGCAGCAAGCCGAGGCCCATCTCAAGGCGCGCGGCATTGTGCAAAGCGGAGACGTCTATGCGATTACCTGTGGCGAACCCATGGGCGCGCCGGGCGGAACCAATATGCTCAAGATCTGCCGCGTGGGCTGATCGAAGCCTGGTTTGTTGAGTTGGGGCAGGGTGGCGAGATGAGGCCTTGCCTGATTGCAAGGGTGCAGCGTTAGAATCGCTTTGGGTAAAAGTTACCAAGTGGTTACCAAGCGTGGCCGCGCTCACTATTCAACTTCCTGGGGTTAACAATGGCACTCGTTTCCATGCGCGAATTGCTGGACCATGCAGCAGTCAACGGCTACGGCATTCCGGCTTTCAACGTCAACAATCTGGAGCAGGTGCAGGCCGTGATGGCCGCCGCCGACTCGGTGGGCGCGCCCGTCATTCTGCAAGCCAGCGCGGGTGCCCGCAAGTACGCCGGTGAAGCCTTTATCAAGCACCTGATTCTGGCCGCGATCGAAGCCTATCCGCATATTCCTTTGGTGATGCACCAGGACCATGGCCAGAGCCCCGACATCTGCAAGGGCGCCATCGGTCTGGGCTTTAGCTCGGTGATGATGGACGGCAGCCTGGAAGGCGACGGCAAGACCATTGCCAGCTTTGAGTACAACGTCGAAGTCACCCGCAAGGTGGTCGAAATGGCCCACGCCAGCGGCGTCACCGTCGAAGGCGAACTCGGTTGCCTGGGCAGCCTGGAAACCATGAAGGGCGACAAGGAAGACGGGCACGGCACCGACGCCACCATGACGCGCGAGCAGATGCTCACCAACCCCGAGCAGGCCGCCGAATTCGTGCAACGCACCCAGCTCGATGCGCTGGCGATTGCCATCGGCACCAGCCACGGCGCCTACAAGTTCACGCGCAAGCCCACGGGCGACATCCTGGCGATCGACCGCGTGATGGAAATCCACAAACGTCTGCCCAACACCCACCTGGTGATGCACGGTTCTTCCAGCGTGCCGCAAGACCTGCTGGCCATCATCAACCAGTACGGTGGCAAGATGAAGGAAACCTACGGCGTGCCGGTGGAAGAAATCCAGAAGGCCATTCAATACGGCGTGCGCAAGATCAACATCGACACCGACATCCGTCTGGCCATGACCGCCGCCGTGCGCAAGTTCATGGCCGAGAACCCCGAAAAGTTCGACGCCCGCGACTGGCTCAAGCCGGCCCGAGAAGCCGCTATGGGCATTTGCAAACAGCGCTACGTCGAGTTCGGCTGCGAAGGCCAGGGCAGCAAGATCAAGGGCGACAGCCTGTCGGTGGTTGCAGCGCGCTACGCCAAGGGTGAACTGGCCCAGGTTGTCCAATAACAAAGCAGCGCCTCGCGCTTTGCGATAATCCTAAGCTCGCCGTGACCCATTGGGGTTGCGGTGGGCTTTTTACTTTCAGGATGCCATGAACGCTGTAGTACATACCTCTTCCCTTTCCCTGCCCCTGCTCGCCCGCGGCAAGGTGCGCGACAACTACGCGGTGGGCGACGACCGCATCCTGATGGTGGCCAGCGACCGCTTGTCCGCCTTCGACGTCATCATGGGCGAGCCGATTCCGGGGAAGGGCGCGCTGCTGACGCAAATGGCGCTGTTCTGGTTTGAGAAACTCGGCCCCAACGGCGCCAACATCTGCCCCAATCACCTGACCGGCGATGCGCCCGAGAGCGTGGTGCTGCCCTCCGAAGTGGCGCAGGTCACCGGCCGCTCCATGCTGGTCAAGCGCCTCAAACCCCTGCCGGTAGAGGCCGTGGTGCGCGGCTATCTGGCCGGCAGCGGCTGGAAGGAATACCAGGAAAACAGCGCCGTCTGTGGCGTGCAATTGCCGCCCGGTTTAAAGAACGCCTCCAAGCTGCCCGAGCCGATCTACACGCCGGCGGCCAAGGCCGCTGTGGGCGACCACGACGAGAACATCACCTTCGAGCAAACCGTGGAGATGATCGGCCTGGAACTGGCCACACAAATCCGAGATTTGAGCATCCGCATCTACCAGACTGCGGCCGCGTTCGCGCTCACCAAGGGCATCATCATCGCCGACACCAAGTTCGAGTTCGGCCTGGACCAGGACGGCACGCTGACCCTCATGGACGAGGTTCTGACGCCAGATTCCTCGCGCTTCTGGCCGCAGGAAAGCTATCAGGAAGGTACCAACCCGCCCAGCTACGACAAGCAGTTTGTGCGCGACTGGCTGGAGCAGGCCCAGGTGGACGGCAAGCCCTGGAGCAAGACCCCGCCCGCTCCCCGCGTGCCCGACGCGGTGATTGCCAAGACGGCAGCCAAATACCAGGAAGCGCTGCAGCGACTGACAGCGTAAAGGCCAAAAAAGGCCACTACCCTTGGCGGTCGTGGCCTTCGCTTTGATTGGGTTCTTTAGAACTTGTAACCTATAGCAATGCCATATGTTGTGGGGTCTAAGGTGATGTCCAACGTCTGCCCAGTGGAAAGACTTTCCTTGGTTTTTAGCGGCGTGTTTGCATAGAACACATCAGCAAACCAATGCTCGTTAAATGCGAATGTTGCGCCGATCTGTACTGTGTAGGTCCACTGACTATCTACCTTCAAGGTAGTGGGTGTGCCGCCGGGGTTGGTCATTGCGGTCAGTGCACCACTACCCGTTTCGTTGAAAAAGTAAGCATACGTTGGGCCTATGCCAACGTATGGTCGGAAGGTGCTGTGTGGCTCAAGGAAACGATATTGCAGGAAAATGGTTGCCGGCAAAGCGGACACTTCGCCAATCTTGCCTACGCCGGCAATCGCACCTGCACCGTTCAAATTGTGCTTGAAGGGCAAGAAAACAGGCAAGTCAACGGACAGGTTGTCTGTGTACATGTACGTCAGGCCTCCGCCAACCTGGCTGGCCGAGTCGACACCGCCCTTTGTCCCGCTCAGGCTTGGAGCAGTCAAATTTCCGCTGCTGACCTGCGGCGCAATCGTACTGTAGCCACCTCGTACCATCCAGTCGCCCGCAGATTGTGCGCAAGCGGTGTGCGCCAACACAACCAGTGTGGCTGCGAAAGCAAACTTCAATTGATGTTTCATGATAGTTCTTCCTTTGGTTCTTTACAGCCAGCCAGCCAGCAGCAATTCTTTATTGACCAACTCGCCAATAAATTGATATTCAAAAGGAGTGAAGTGAACACTGTCCGAAAACAGGTAATGGCTTGTGTCTCCAGGAACCGTTGAAAGCGTGGTACACGTCAGCGATGTGCCTGCTAAGGGGTTTGCCGTGCTGGTGGTACTGCACGCCGGAGTCGTTACGTTAGTTAGGCCGTATTGCGCTGGATTGGCTACTTCGTCTCTTCCGTTGGTATAGGCATCAACCATGTGCACTCCAGATAACCCTGCTAAATCGGATTGCAGGCGCGAATTGAACGTTGTAACCATCAGACTGATGAGCGGGATGGCAGTTGGCATCGACAATGCGTAAGGCGAAGTGCTGACGTCCGGGACATTTAGTACAACGACATATTTGGCCCCGTTAGAGATGATTTTGTCCTTGATGTATCCAGCGAGTTCATCCGCCGAGGTGTTGAGCGCTGCCAATGCTGCGGCACTTGCTGCTGTCGTTGCTGCCGCTCCACCGGCCGCCACCGCCGCCTGTACCGAGATTGGCCATCCAGCCAAGACTGCTGCACCGCCGGCAGTAGCGCCACCGGCGGCTGCGCTGCTGACGCCGTTAAGGTTCATGAAAATGTCATTGGCACCTGCCAACACCGTGACAAGTTCATTGCCAGTAAATTTGTGCGAGGCGAGGTGAAGGTCAATCTGTTTAGTGATGGGTAGCGCAGTTAACCCCAAAGGTTCCGTGGTGTCACCAACGGTAGAGCTTGTCGCCACATTGATGAAATCGCGTAAGGCAACGCTATGCGGCCCGTAGGTGCTAGTCACTCTCGAACTGCCTTGGGCATAGTTCAGGCAGCTAGTGTTGTTGGTAATTGCCTCGCCAACGAAGCCTTTCGACGTCAGAGCCGATGATGGCGTCAATCCGGTCTGTGCCGCACAGGGGGCGGACAGTCCATACTGAGCAGCCACATAGGCAGTCCAGTTTTTTGCAGTGGCTGAGTTCACCGCCCATAGCCCTCCACCAAGTGCCTTCACTGTTCCAACATTCGCGTTGCCGACATCCGATAGGCTGTCGCCAAAGGTGACCATCGAAGTGATAGCCAATTTGGGCGACTGGTTACCGTTGCCCCCACCGCCGCAGGCGGCGACCATAAGCGCCGCCGCAACCGCGGCCCAGCTTGATTGTGTGAATTTCATTCGACGTCTCCTGATGACTGTTCTGAAAATAGAACGACCGTGCTATTTAAAAACCAATCATCCTATGCTCTCTCGTTTTCAGAGAGAGGGTAAACACCAAAGCGGCGACGAAAAATCCTATGCGTTGATTAAAAACAATATCAGTTCAGCGCCATGCTGAGCTTGCGCCGGTAGGCCGCCACCAGTTGCGCCTGCGGGTCCTGCTCGGCTACGACCTTGCCCATCAGTTCGATGCCACCGGCGCTCTTGCCCGCAGCGGCCGGATCGACCTTGGGCTTGGGTGGGGTCAGCAGTTCCAGAATCGCCACAAAGGTCTTGCGCGGCACGGCGTTGTTCCAGGCCTTGTCGCGCATCACAATCTCCAGCAACTCGTCCATGGCGCCGGTCCAGTCGCCGCCCACCATTAACACGCGGGCCTTGGCCAGGCGGGTGTCGAAGTCGCGCTTGTTGGTGGCGATCAGGGTGTCAAATTGCTCCGGTGTCCAGGTGCCGCGCTGGTCGCTGTCCACAAACTGGATGGCATGGAGAAACTGCTCCAGCGCCTCAAAGCGGAGCTGGCGCGGAATGGCCTTGAGGGCTGGCTCCAGTGCCGCTTCGGCATCTTCGAGCAGGTTGTTTTCGATCAGCAGGCGCACATAGTCATAGCGCGCATCGTCGTTGCTGGGGTCGGCGCTGAGGGCCGAGTGCAGCTTGTTCAGCGCCGCCTGCGGGTCGCCTGCCTCCAGCAGGGCCTGGGCCTCGTCCACCTCCTCTATGGCTTCAAGTTCCGCTGCTGCGGGCAGGTGTTTGTCCAGAAAGGTCTTGAGCTGGCTCTCGGGCACGGCGCCCATAAAGCCGTCTACTGGCTTGCCGTCCATCATCAGCACGCAGGTCGGGATGCTGCGGATGCCAAAGGCCTGGCTGAGTTCCTGCTGCTGGTCGGAGTCGATCTTCACCAGCTTGAAGCGCCCGGCGTATTCCTCCTCGACCTTTTCCAGCAGCGGGCCAATCACCTTGCAGGGGCCGCACCAGGGCGCCCAGAAGTCCAGCAATACGGGGATCTGGTGCGAGGCGGCGACGACTTCGGCGTCGAAGTTTTCAATGGTGACGTTGATCATGGATACAGGCTCTGGGTAAAACGTAAAATTCGGGGATGAAAACCATCCAAGTAGGCGTCGTCATGGGTTCCAGTTCCGATTGGGACACCATGCAACATGCAGTGCAGATTCTCCAACAGTTTGGCATAGGCTTTGAAGCGAAGGTGGTTTCGGCCCACCGCATGCCCGATGCCATGTTCGCCTACGCCGAAGCCGCTGCGGGCCGCGGCCTGAAGGCCATCATTGCGGGCGCCGGCGGTGCCGCCCATTTGCCGGGCATGCTTGCCGCCAAGACCACGGTGCCGGTGCTGGGCGTGCCGGTGGCCAGCAAGCATTTGCAGGGCGTGGATTCCCTGCACAGCATCGTGCAAATGCCCAAGGGCATTCCGGTGGCCACCTTTGCCATCGGCAACGCCGGTGCCGCCAATGCCGCCCTGTTTGCGATTGCGCTGCTGGCCAATGAGAATAGCGATCTGCGCCTGGAGCTCGAGGCCTTTAGGCGCGACCAGACCCAGGCTGCCACCGATATGGTGCTGCCCATCACCGGCAGTGTCGCGTGATGGCTGAGTTGAATGCCTTGGGCGGATCAAAAGAAATGACGCTGGGCGGATCAAAAGAGATGACGCTGGGCGTCATGGGCGGCGGCCAGTTGGGCCGCATGTTTGTGCACGCGGCCCAGCGCATGGGCTTTTTCACCGCTGTGCTGGACCCGGATCCACTGAGCCCGGCCGGGCGCGTTAGCCACCACCATATCCAAACCAGCTACACCGATCCGGTGGGGCTGGAGCGCCTGGGCCTGCTGTGCCAGGCCATCACCACCGAGTT
>CAIMZI010000086.1 GCA_903845935.1 uncultured beta proteobacterium
CGGCTTCCAGCCCAGTTCCTTTTCAATTTTTGATGCGTCGATGGCATAGCGCCGGTCGTGGCCGGGGCGGTCCGTCACATAGGTGATCTGGTCCACATAAGGCTTGCCGTCGGCGCGGGGCTTCAACTCATCGAGCAGGGCGCACACGGTGTGCACGATTTCCAGATTGGGTTTCTCATTCCAGCCGCCCACGTTATAGGTCTCACCCAAGGCACCCGCCTCCAGCACGCGGCGGATGGCGCTGCAGTGGTCCTTCACATACAGCCAGTCCCGGATCTGCTGGCCGTCGCCATAGACCGGCAGGTTCTTGCCGGCCTGGGCGTTGACGATGATCAGCGGGATCAGCTTTTCGGGGAAGTGGAACGGGCCGTAGTTGTTGGAGCAGTTGGTGGTCAGCACCGGCAGACCGTAGGTGTGGTGGTAGGCGCGTACCAGGTGGTCGCTGGCCGCCTTGGACGCCGAATACGGGCTGTTGGGCTCGTAGCGGTTGGTCTCGGAAAAGGCCGGGTCGGTCTTGGACAGCGAGCCATAGACCTCGTCGGTGGAAACATGCAGAAAGCGGAAGGCGGTCTTTGCACCCGACTCCAGGCCGCCCCAATAAGCGCGCACGGCTTCGAGCAGATTGAAGGTGCCGACGATATTCGTCTGGATGAATTCACCGGGCCCGGAGATGCTGCGGTCCACATGGCTCTCGGCGGCGAAGTTCAGCACGGCGCGGGGTTGGTGCTGGGCCAGGAGCGACGCGACCAGGGCCGCATCACCGATGTCGCCCTGCACAAAAATGTGGCGAGCGTCACCGTTGAGCGAGGCCAGGTTCTGCAGATTGCCAGCGTAGGTCAGCTTGTCCAGGTTGATGACGGGCTCGTCCGATTGCGCCAGCCAGTCCAGAACAAAATTGCTGCCGATAAAGCCGGCTCCGCCAGTGACCAAGATGCTCATTATTCCATTCCCCAAAAAATACGGTTATTGTCACCTACGCGGGGTTCCAAAAGCTGGGGTGTTGCGGCCGACTTAGACTGACCCTGTGCAAATCAGTTGAAATCGCGGCGCAACACAGGTTCTCTGACCGAGGGGGTGGTTCACTGGTAATCGGCAGCCTGGGTCAAGTTCGTGTCGGCGCTAACAAACAGTCGTTGGTCCCAAATTACCTGCTGGTTTTTAGCAACCAAAATCCTGGTGGCATCTGGATGTACGGGGTTCACTATGGCACTCCATTCGAGCTTGGCGACAACAGATGGCACCAGCAAGACCGCGCTCCTGGCCTCTTTCAGCCACCGGTCGCCGAAGTTGCGGGCAATGGAGACGTCCTCGGTATCCCAACCTGCAGGCAGTGAGCTTGTGTCTTGGCGTTCTAATGCCACATCGGCCGGTACATCGGCAACGACATAGCAGTGTGTAGAAGGTACGCGCCCAATATTGGCGTGCACCAATATTTCCAGCATGCAGCAAGCGTAGCTCAACGAGCCGTAAATGGCTGGCTTGCCCGGGCTGTTCCAGCGCCCACCAACCATTGCAGCACCCGTACCGTCCCACAGTGCATGGCGGCTGTCCCCAATCCGGAAGATCTGCATCAGGCGGAAATTCCGTAGAAGAGCTTCCATAGCAACTCTTCCACACGCCGGGCGCCCAGCTCGGTCATGGATACATCCAGGGGCGTGCTTCCCTTGAGCATCGGGTGTGGCGTATTCATGAACACGCGAGCATCGTCTTCACTGTCCCAAACATATTGCGCAGTGGCAAAAATCCGTGCAAGGCGCTCCGTCTTTTCGGACTCATCCGGGTTTAAATTCACCTTGCGACGCTTGTACGTTGCTTCAGGAATGATTCGATAAATCAGCTTTTTGCGATCTTCAGCACTGGAGAAAAAGCGCTCGACGCTTGATCTCAACGCATCCTTGGGTAGTCCATGTGAGACCAGTTCATCCAATTCCGCAAAAGAATGTGGAGCCGTGTCAAGCGACATAACGGAAGCAATTCGTTCGGGTGAAACAAGGATCATGGCGTTCTCTATTGGGTATCAATTGATACCTACATCATAGGTCATTTGAATCCGTTGTGTTCGTTCTTCTTTGCTCAAAGCAACTGCTGGTCAGAACAATCGAAGTGGTGGAGGGGCAGCATTGAAAGGGCCCTGTTGATGTTCCTAAAAAGCCCACATACTGACCGCTTTTCAAGCCTTGGTTTGCGTAACGCAGGGCTAGGCTTGAGCGTCGAACCCAGGGCACATCTTCATGACTATCAGTTCACTTCTCAGTGGCACCAGCTCCAGCCTTCTTGGTAGTAGCAGCAGCACCGCATCCCAGGCCAGCACTTTTAGCACTACCAGCACGGCTGCCAGCACGGTCTCGCCCTTTCTGGCCCAGGCGGAGCAACGCATACAGTCCGATGCGGCCGTCACCACGGCACAGATTTCCAAATTTGGCCTGCTCAAGTCGGCCCTATCAAGCGGCCAGCTCGCGGCCAAGGCCATGACCTCGCTCACCAGCGCCACCAAGCCAGCAGATGTCACCACGGCGCTGGGCAACTTCTTCAACACCTTCAATGCCTCGGTCAGTGCCGCCAACTCGGCAGCCACTGCCACCGGTTCCAGCTCCCAATCGGCGCGTGCCACGCTTTTGGTGCGCGACCTCAAGTCTGCCCTGAGCGCTGATCCAGCCAGCTCGGCCGCGCTGAAAAAGCTGGGCCTGACGATTCAGACCAACGGCAGCCTGGTGCAGGACGCCAAGAAATTTGCCGCCTCCTTGGCGTCCGACCCCAGCGGCACGCTCGCCGCCATGGCAAAAATCGGCAGCAAGGTGGATTCGGTCAGCAGCAAGGAACTCGCCACCGGCGGGACGGTGGGGGCAGCACTTGCCACGCTCAATGCCAAAAACACCAGCCTGACGGCCCAACAAACAGCGCTGCAGGCCCTGAACCAGGCCATGGCGGCGAGCGCTGCCGCGAGCTCCACTTCCACGCAATCCAGCACCGGCGTTGCGGCCTACCAGTCCACCATGAACGGCTTCTGACAAATTAGACCGCATTGGCAGGCATACTGTGGCCATGACAGACCAAGCTTCCGATGCGCATTTTTCCAGGCCCTTCGCCATCAGGCTTCTGCTGGCCAGACCCAGGCTTTTTTCCAGCATCGCCATAGGCGTTGCCAGTGCCTTGCTGCTGCCCGAATCGGTTGCCCAACAGGCCGTCACCCGGGCCATCATCGGTTGGAATGTGTGTGCTGTCCTGTACTTGGTGCTGGCCATGAAGATGATGTTTTGGTCCAGCCATGAGCGCATGCGCACAAGGGCGCTGCAGCATGACGAGGGCAGCACCGTCGTTCTGCTGCTGGTGATTACCGCCGCCCTGATGTGCATTGGTGCCATCGTGGCCGAGCTGGCCGTCGTCAAGGATCTCAAGGGAACCATACGCTATGCCCATATCGCCTTGGCCGCGCTGACCATCGCCAGCTCTTGGGCCTTCACCCAAACCATGTTTGCGCTGCACTACGCCCATGACTACTATGTCAGCGCCATCCACGGTGAGCATGGCGGGCTGGACTTTCCCGGTGGCCACCCGCCCGACTATGGTGACTTTTTATATTTCGCCAGCGTCATAGGCACCTCGGGCCAGACCGCCGATGTCAGCTTCAGCAGCCGCAAGATGCGCCGCACCGGCACCGTGCACTGCGTGCTGGCCTTCTTCTTCAACACGACGCTAGTCGCCTTGACCATCAACATCGCGTCCGGTCTGTTTTAAGGCACTCATGGGCGGTCTGGCGCAGTTAGTGTGAGGCAATCTGCAGCAAGGCCTGGATGCCCATCAGCGCACCCACCAGCCCCATCAATGCGCTGGAGAAGTAGGGCATCTTGCGGGC
>CAIMZI010000087.1 GCA_903845935.1 uncultured beta proteobacterium
CCACCCTGAACGTGAGAAATCGTATGGTTCAGGCTTACACTGACATCATGAATATGCAGGTCTAAATATGAAAGCAGTCATCCTGGCCGGGGGTTTGGGGACGCGGATTTCTGAGGAGACCCACCTCAAGCCCAAACCGATGATAGAAATTGGTGGCATGCCGATTCTGTGGCACATCATGAAGATTTACTCGCATCACGGCATCAATGACTTCATCATTTGCTGCGGCTACAAGGGTTACCTGATCAAGGAGTACTTTGCCAACTACTTCCTGCACATGTCGGATGTGACCTTTGATATGCGCACCAACAGCATGAAGGTCCACCAGCTCCATGCCGAGCCCTGGAAGGTGACCTTGATTGATACCGGCGTGGAAACACTGACCGGCGGCCGCCTCAAACGGGTTGCGCCCTATATTGACGAGCACGAACCGTTTTGCCTGACCTACGGCGATGGTGTGGCCGACATCAACATCACCGAGTCGATTGCCTTTCACAAGGCGCAGGGCAAACGTGCCACGCTGACTGCGGCCTTTCCTGCCGGACGTTTTGGCGCCCTGGAGATTACGGACCATCTGGTCACCACCTTCAAGGAAAAGCCCAGGGGCGATGGCGGCTTGATCAATGGGGGCTTCTTCGTGCTCTCGCCCGACGTGCTCAACTTGATAGACGATGACCAGACCATCTGGGAGCGTGGCCCCCTGGAAACCTTGGCGGAAGCCGGTGAACTGGCGGCCTATGAACACCCGGGCTTTTGGCAACCCATGGACACCTTGCGCGACAAGATGTTCCTGGACCAGTTGTGGGATTCCGGCAAGGCACCCTGGAAGGTCTGGGCGTGAATCCGGCCTTCTGGGCGGGCAAGCGAGTCCTGCTGACCGGTCACACCGGCTTCAAGGGCAGCTGGATGGCGCTGTGGCTTCAATCGCTGGGCGCACAAGTTATCGGCTGTGCGCTGGCAGCACCCACCAAACCGAGTCTGTTCGAGATCGCCGATGTGGCCAAAGGCATGGTCAGCGTCATCGGCGACATCCGCGACTTGGCAGCGCTGCAATCTGTATTTGCCGAGCACCGGCCGGAAATCGTCATCCACATGGCGGCTCAGCCTCTGGTGCGCTACTCCTACCAAAACCCGGTGGAGACTTACTCCACCAATGTCATGGGCACTGTGCACTTGTTGGAGGCCGTGCGCCAGACGCCGGGTGTCAAGGCCGTGGTCAACATCACCACCGACAAATGCTATGAAAACCGCGAATGGGCCTGGGGCTATCGCGAGAACGAGCCCATGGGTGGCTACGACCCCTACAGCAACAGCAAGGGCTGCGCGGAGTTGGTGAGCGCGGCCTACCGATCCTCGTTCTTTAATCCCGACAACTATGGTCAGCACGGTGTGGCGCTGGCCACGGTGCGCGCCGGCAACGTGATTGGCGGAGGCGACTGGGCCGCAGACCGTCTGCTGCCCGACATCCTGGCCGCATTCGAACAGGGCTTGCCCGCCACCATTCGCAACCCCCACGCCATACGCCCCTGGCAACATGTGCTGGAACCCTTGCGTGGCTATCTGACTGTGGCCGAGCGCCTGTTTGAACAGGGCCCGGCCTTTGCCGAGGCCTGGAATTTTGGCCCCAATGACGAAGACGCCAAACCAGTGGGCTGGATCGCAGACCAGATGGTTGCCCTTTGGGGAGCGGACGCGCAATGGCACACCGACAGCGGCGAGCACCCGCATGAGGCGCACTATCTGAAACTGGACATCTCCAAGGCGCGCAGCCGCCTGGACTGGCACCCGGCCTTGCGGCTGCAGGATGCCCTGCAACTCATCATCGAATGGGCGCAACAGCGCCGAATGGGCGCCGACATGCGCGCCTGCACGCTGGCCCAAATAAACCAGTACCTGACTCAGGTCCAGAGGCCCTCATGAAAACCGCAATGGCCACGACGCAAGACCTTGCCCATCGCATTCGGAGCCATTCGCTGCGCATGGTGCATA
>CAIMZI010000088.1 GCA_903845935.1 uncultured beta proteobacterium
GCGCCTTGCGCAGCGTCACGTCAGCCAGTCAGCCCGTAGTCCGTGCCATGCAAAAAGGCCAGCAGACCAAGGCCGCGATCATTGAGGCGGCTCTTGGCCTGGCCACCCAGATCGGTCTGGAAGGACTGAGCATAGGCGCGATTGCCGAGGTCACGCACATGAGCAAGTCCGGCGTGTTTGCCCATTTCGGTTCACGCGAAGAGCTGCAGATCTCGGTCATCCGCGAATATTTCAGCCGCTTCGAGCAGGAAATTTTTTACCCAGCCCTGCAAGCCGAGCGCGGTCTGCCACGGGTGCAGGCGCTGTTTGGCAACTGGATGCAGCGCGTGGCGGTGGAAATTCAGTCCGGCTGCATCTTCATCAGCGGCGCCGTCGAGTTTGATGACCGGCCCGGCCCGGTGCGCGATGCCCTGGCCAGCTCGGTGCAAACCTGGCTGCAGGCGCTGTACCGGGCCATCGTCCAGGCCCAGGAGTGCGGGCAGTTGAACCCCGACGCCGACCCGCAGCAAATGGGCTTTGAAATCCACGGCCTGATTCTGGCCTTGCATTACGAGGCTCGCTTTCTAAAGAACCCGGGCTCGCTGGAACGTACCAACAAAGCCTTCGCCAACATTCTGGCGCGCAACGGCGCGCCTGTTTCTTCACCAGCCTAGTTTTTACAGGAGCCTCCTATGCCCAGCTACACCCCACCCCTGCGCGACATGCAGTTTGTGATGCACGAGCTGCTCCATGTGATGGACGATTTGCAGCAAATTCCCAAGCATGCCGAGCTTGATGCCGACACCGTCAATGCGGTGCTGGAAGAAGGCGGCAAGTTTGCCGCCGAAGTGATCTTTCCGCTCAATATCAGCGGCGATGCCGAGGGCTGCAGCCTGGACCAGACCAGCCACCAGGTCACCACGCCCAAGGGTTTCAAGGCGGCGTACCAACAGTACATTGAAGGCGGTTGGGCGGCACTGGCCTGTGACGCCAACTTTGGCGGACAGGACCTGCCACTGGTGGTGAACCAGATGTTTTATGAAATGATGAACAGCGCCAACCAGGCCTGGACCATGTACCCCGGCCTGACCCATGGCGCCTACGCCGCACTGCACACGCATGGCACCGAGGCACAAAAGCAGACCTATCTGCACAAGATGACCAGCGGCGAATGGACCGGCTCCATGTGCCTTACCGAACCGCATTGCGGCACCGATCTGGGCCTGATGCGCAGCAAGGCCGAGCCCCAGCTGGATGGCACGTACAAGATTACCGGCACCAAAATTTTCATCAGCGCCGGTGAGCACGACCTGACCGAGAACATCGTGCATCTGGTGTTGGCGCGCCTCACCGATGCGCCTCCCGGCATCAAGGGTGTGAGCCTGTTCATCGTGCCCAAATTTCACGTCAACGCCGACGGCAGCTTGGGCGAACGCAACGCCATTTTCTGCGGCGGTCTGGAACACAAAATGGGCATCAACGGCAGCGCCACCTGCCAGATGATGCTGGACGGCGCCATTGGCACCTTGGTCGGTCAGCCCAACAAGGGCATGCAAGGCATGTTCGTGATGATGAACGCGGCGCGCCTGGGCGTTGGCAACCAGTCGCTGGGTCTGACCGAAGTGGCCTATCAAAACGCGTTGGTCTATGCCAAGGAACGCATCCAGATGCGCGCGCTCTCCGGCCCCAAGGCCAAGGAGTTGCCCGCTGACCCGATCATCGTCCACCCTGATGTGCGCCGGGCACTGCTGACGGCAAAAGCCTATGCCGAAGGTGGCCGCGCACTGATGACCTATTGCTCCATGTTGCTGGAAAAAGAGCATTACCACCCGGATGAAAAAGTGCGCAAGGACAGCGGTGAAATGCTGGCTCTGCTCACGCCCATCGTCAAGGCCTTTATCACCGACAACGGCTGGACCGCCACTTCGGGCTGCATGCAGGTGTTCGGCGGCCACGGCTATATCAAGCAAAGCGGCATGGAGCAGTTTGTGCGTGATGCCCGCATCAACATGATTTACGAGGGCACCAACACCATCCAGTCGCTGGATTTGCTGGGCCGCAAAGTGTTGTCCAACAACGGCGCCACGCTCAAGAAATTCGGCAAGCTGATTGGCCAGTTGGTGGCCGAAGAAGGCGTCAACGAAAAGATGGCCGAGTTCATTACGCCCATCGCGATTCTGGGCGAGCAGATGAGCAAGTTCACCACCGAGATTGGTTTCAAGGCCTTCCAGAACCCGGACGAGGTGGGTGCCGCTGCCGTGGACTATCTGCGCGTGGCGGGTCATATGGTATTTGGCTATTTCTGGGCGCGCATGGCGCAGGTTGCGCTGCGTGAAATCGAGAAACAAAGCGCCGCAGGCGGCGCGGGCAATCAGGACATGTTCTATGTGGCCAAGCTGCAGACCGCGCGCTTCTACTTTGCCAAGCTGTTCCCGGAAACGGCCACCGCCATGCGTACCGCACGCACCGGTGCCCGCGTACTGATGGACACCGATGCGGTGTTTGCCTAGGGTGACCGGTGGAGGTCTATCAATAACGACGAGGAGAACAACATGAAGCGTTTAGCAGCAGCCTGTGCCCTGGCCCTCTCAAGCGTCTGTGCCCTGGCGCAGATGACGCCTGTCGGCCTGTGGAAGACGATTGACGACGACGGCAAGACCGAGAAGTCTTGGGTGCGCATTGCCGAGAGCGGCGGCGTATTGACCGGCACCATCGAGAAAATTCTGGATCCTGCCAAGCAGGACTCCAAATGCGACAAGTGCAGCGACGAGCGCCGTGACAAGCCGGTGCAGGGCCTGACCATCATCCGCAATGTGCGCCAGGATGGCGATGACAAGGCAATGTGGGACGGCGGCGACATTCTCGACCCCAAGGATGGCAAGGTTTACAAGACGCGACTCAAGCCGGCAGATGGCGGTAAAAAGCTGGAAGTCCGTGGCTATATCGGCGCGCCCCTGTTTGGCCGCACCCAGGTCTGGCAACGTATCGAATGACTGCGACGCCAGATCGACCCTGCACTTTGTCGGTCCGCCTTGGCGTGCGTCACGCACGGTCTGCGGCGAGCCTTCGCGTTTACGGCCGAGTTGGCGCCGCAGTGGAAGTGGTGGTGCTGCGGCGCCACTTTAGAAAAATCCTCAAGGAGTAATGTGTGAGTAGCTTTCAAGTTCGCAAAGTCGCCGTTTTGGGCGCCGGTGTCATGGGCGCGCAAATAGCAGCGCACCTGGTCAATGTCAAGGTGCCGGTGGTGCTGTTTGACCTTCCCGATAACAAGGCCCCCACGCTCCCCGCTTCGCCTGGTTCGCTGCCCCCCGAGGGGGCGGGTTCCGCCTTGGGGCGGCCCGGCGGCGAAACCGGCCCCAAGAACGGCATCGTCAGCCGCGCCGTGGAGGCGCTCAAGAAGCAGAAGCCCGCCCCGTTGGGCGTGCCGGAAGACGTGGTGCTGATTCAGCAGGCGAATTACGAAGAGCACATGGAGCTGCTCTTGGGCTGCGACTTGGTCATCGAGGCGATTGCCGAGCGCATGGACTGGAAGCTCGATCTCTACAAAAGAATAGCGCCCTTCATCGCACCCCACGCAATCGTAGCCAGCAACACCTCTGGCCTGTCGATCACCCAGCTGAGCGAGGCGCTGCCCGAAGCCATCAAGCCGCGCTTTTGCGGCATCCATTTCTTCAACCCGCCGCGCTACATGGCGCTGGTGGAACTGATCAGCACGCCAACCACGCAGCCTGCGGTGCTGGATGATCTGGAAACCTTTGTCACCCGCACCCTGGGCAAGGGCGTGGTGCGGGCCAAGGACTCGCCCAACTTCATTGCCAACCGTGTCGGCATTGCCGGCATGCTGGCCACCATGGCCGAGGTGCAGAAGTACGGACTCACCTTCGATGTGGTGGATGACCTCACCGGTAAGAAGTTGGGCCGCGCCAGCTCAGGCACCTTCCGCACCGCCGATGTGGTGGGCCTGGACACCATGGCCCATGTGATCAAGACGCTGCAGGACACGCTGAGCGGCGACGCTAGCGCAGGGGCTGGAAAGTTCGACCCGTTCTATGCCAGCTTCGCCACCCCCGAGGTTTTGAAAACCCTGCTGGAGTTGGGCAATCTGGGCCAAAAGAGCAAGGCCGGTTTTTTTAAAAAGGTGGGCCGCGACATCTTGCGCTTCGATCTGGCGAGCAAGGACTATGTGCCCGCAAACGAGAAGGCCGACGAGGTTTACGCCCGCATGTTGAAAAAACCTGCGGGTGAACGACTCAAACTCTTGCGCAATGCCGAAGGCGCGCAGGGCCAGTTTTTGTGGGCGATTCTGCGCAACAGTTTTCACTACGCCGCCATTCACCTGGCTGCGATTGCTGACAACGCCCGCGATGTGGATTTGTGCATGCGCTGGGGCTTTGGCATGACGCAGGGCCCGTTCGAGCTGTGGCAGGAGGCCGGTTGGCTGGAAGTGGCCCACATGGTGCAGGCCGATATCGACGCGGGCGATGCCCTATGCAACGCGCCGCTGCCGGATTGGGTGTTCAAGGGCCCGGTGGCCGACGCCGGTGGCGTGCATACACCGCAGGGCTCCTGGAACCCGACCACGCAGCAGTTTGTGCCGGTGCGCCAGCTGCCCGTCTATGCGCGCCAGTATTTCCCCGAGAGCGTGCTGGGTGCCAATGCCCCCAATGCCAAGACTGCGGGCAGCACCGTGCAAGAAGATGAACACATCCGCATGTGGACTCTTGGCGCTCCCGGCGCGGCTGACAGCGACGTGCTGATTGCCAGCATCAAAACCAAGATGCACGCCATTGGCCCGGGGGTAGTCGAAGGTCTGCTGCAGGCGCAAGAGTTGGCCGAGAAGGAATATGCAGGCCTGGTGATCTGGTCGCCCGACGAGATGTTCTCCGCTGGCGCCGACCTGCAGGCCATGCTGCCCGCGTTCATGCTCGGCGGCGCCCGCGCCATAGAAGGGGCAGAGGCGGAAATGCAGCAGACGATGCTCAGGCTGCGTTATTCCAATGTTCCCGTGGTGTCCGCCGTGCGCGGTCTGGCACTGGGTGGTGGTTGCGAACTGGCGGTCTATTCCAGCAAGCGTGTTGCGGCCATGGAAAGCTATATCGGTCTGGTCGAAGTGGGCGTGGGCCTGGTGCCTGGCGCCGGAGGCCTGACCTATATCGCGCGCCGCGCTGCAGAAAATGCGGCGGCCTCCACCGGCAAGGACCTGCTGCCCTTTCTGACCGAGGGCTTTACCGCCGCTGCCATGGCCAAGGTGGGCACCAGCGCGCTGGAGTCGCGCAAGCTGGGCTACCTGCTGGAGGGTGACATCATCGTGCCGCACAAAGACGAGCTGCTGTTTATCGCCATCGTTGAAGCCCGCGCCATGTCGGCATCGGGCTACCGCGCGCCGCACAAGCGGCAGTTCCAGGTGGCCGGTCGCAGTGGTATTGCCACCATCAAGGGCTCGCTGGTCAACATGCGCGACGGCGGCTTTATCAGCGCCCACGACTTCCATATTGCCTCGCTGATTGCCGAAGTGGTCTGCGGCGGCGATGTCGATGCGGGCACTCTCGTCAACGAAGACTATCTGATGACGCTGGAGCGCAAGGCCTTCGGCTCGCTGCTCAACAACCCCAAGACCCAGGAACGGATCATGGGAATGATGTCGACCGGCAAGCCGGTTCGCAATTGATAAAGCTACTGCGCAGCCCTCATGCGGCGTTGGGCGGTGCTCGGGATCCTCACGTACGGGAGTACGTTCCGGTCCCTGCGCTCCGTCCGCCTTGCCTGAGGCCTGCTCGCTACGCTTTCTCAACCGCGAATATGCACCTATGTGATCGAAAAGGAACACCATGAAACAAGTACAGGACGCCTACATCGTTGCCGCCACGCGCACGCCCATCGGCCGCTCGCACCGCGGCTTTTTCCGCAACACCCGCCCGGACGATCTGCTGGTCAAGGCTCTGCAGGCTGCGCTGGCCCAGGTGCCGACGCTGGACCCGCATTCCATTGAAGACCTGATCTGCGGCTGCGCCATGCCCGAAGGTCAGCAGGGCCTGAATATTGCACGCGTCGGCGCCGTGCTGGCGGGGCTGCCGACCAGCGTGGGAGGCATCACCGTCAATCGCTTTTGCGCATCTGGTTTGTCGGCCATCCAGATGGCGGCCGACCGCATCCGCGTGGGCGAGGCCGATGTGATGATCGCCGCCGGTGTGGAGAGCATGAGCATGGTGCCCATGACAGGCAACGCACCAAGCTTTTCAACGTTGATGTTTGCCAATGACGAGAACATCGGCATTGCCTACGGTATGGGCCTGACCGCCGAGAAGGTGGCCAACCAGTGGAAAGTGACGCGCGATATGCAGGACGCCTTTGCCGTGGCCTCCCACGCCAAGGCGCTGGCGGCTCAGGCACGCGGCGACTTTGCCGCCGAAATCACGCCGGTGGAAGTGGTGGACCGCAGCGCCAATCTGGGAACCGGTGAGGTGATTGAGAAGCGCCGTATCGTCAGCATGGACGAGGGCGCACGCGCCGACACTACGCTCGAAGGCCTGGCCAAACTCAAGACCGTGTTTGCGGCACGCGGCTCGGTCACGGCCGGCAACAGTTCGCAGACCTCGGATGGCGCCGGTGCGCTGATTCTGGCCAGCGAAAAGGCCGTGAAACTTTACGGCCTCAAGCCGCTGGCGCGTTTCGTGTCATTCGCCGCCAAGGGCGTGCCGCCGCACATCATGGGCATTGGTCCTATCGAGGCGATTCCGGCCGCCTTGCGCTATGCCGGTTTGAAGCAGGACGATATTGACTGGTTCGAACTCAACGAAGCCTTTGCCGCGCAGTCGCTGGCGGTCATCAACACCCTGGGACTGAACACCGACAAGGTCAATCCTATGGGCGGCGCCATCGCCTTAGGCCACCCGCTGGGCGCCACCGGCGCCATGCGCGCCGCCACCGCGATCCATGCCCTGCATCGCAAGCAGCTGCGCTACGCCATGGTCACCATGTGCGTGGGCATGGGCCAGGGCGCAGCCGGTATCTTCGAGCGGGTCTGAACCCTGCCTCTGGGCAGGCCATCGCAAAAAGTGATCCAATTTGGGCCTGCCCCCACATTTATTCTGGAACAAGCACATGCAAGACATATTGATAGACCGTACCGATGGCGTGATGACCCTGACCATCAACCGGGTGGCAAAAAAGAACTCCTTCACCAACGCCATGTACAGCGCCTGCGCCGATGCGCTGGAGCAGGCCAGTGGCGACGCCAGCGTGCGCGTGGTGGTGATTCAGGGCGACATCACCGTCTTCAGCGCCGGTAACGACATTGCCGACTTTCTGGATACCCCAACGCCTGGCCTGGGTGCGCCGGTGCTGCGCTTTCTGCGCAATCTGGTGACCTTTCCCAAGCCTCTGGTCGCTGCCGTCTGTGGCCCAGCAGTGGGCATTGGCACCACCATGTTGTTCCATTGCGATCTGGTTTACGCCGGTGACAACGCCGCCTTCGTCATGCCCTTTGTGAACCTAGGTGTTTGCCCCGAGGCGGCCTCCAGCATTCTGGCGGCGCAGCTGATGGGTTACCACCGCGCCGCCGAGGCCTTGCTGCTGGGCGAGCCCTTTATGGCCGAGGCAGCGCTGGAAGTGGGCCTGATCAACCGCATCGTGCCGCCCACCGAGGCCAATGGCCTGGCCCAGGCCCAGGCGCGCAAGCTGGCCGCCAAGCCCTTGAGCTCCTTGATCGAAACCAAACGATTGATGAAAAAAGGCCAGCTGCAGCAGGTGCTGGACGTGATCGACGAAGAAGCGCAAAGCTTTGGCCGCATGATGGGCGAGCCCGCTGCCCGCGAAGCCTTCGGCGCCTTTATGGAAAAGCGCAAGCCCGACTTTTCCAAGGTCTGAAACCAGCACGCCGCTTGCACCCGGTGGGGGCAGAATGGAGGTCAGCCCCTGTTTGAGAAAACCTTTGTGAGCCGTTTATGCAACTGAAAACCGCCGCAGGCTGGACCTGCCTAGTAGCCCTTGCCCTGGTGGGCGGCGGCTGCGGCAAGCAGCAAACCCCTGGCTGGTCGGGCTATGCCGAGGGCGACTACGTCTATGTATCAGCGCCCATAGCCGGGCGCGTAGAAGCCGTTTTTGTCAGCACCGGCCAAAACGTGCAGCAGGGCGCCAAGCTGTTTGCGCTGGAGTCCGAAAGTGAAATCGCCGCCCGCGACGAGGCCGCAGCCCGTCTGGACAGCGCGCAGGCCCAGGTGGCCGATCTGGCCAAGGGCAAACGCGCCGATGAAATCGCAGTTGCCAGCGCGCAGCTTAACCAGGCGCAGGCCCAGGCGCTGCTGGCGCGCCATGCGCTGGAGCGCCAGCAGCAGTTGGTGACCCAAGGATTTGTCGCCCAGGCCAGCGTCGATGACGCAGCCACCGCCCTCAAGCAGGCCCAGGCGCGCGTGGCAGAGCTTTCCGATGCGCTCAAGGTGGCTGGCCTGCCGGCCCGCAGCGACCAACGCGACGCCACGCTCGCCAGCGCGGTGGCCGCCAAACAGGTGCTGCGGCAAAGCGAGTGGCGCAGCGCGCAGAAACAACAGGCTGCGCCAAGCGCCGCCCTGGTGGCCGATGTGCTGTTTCAGGTGGGTGAATTTGTGCAGGCCGGACAGCCCGTGGTGTCGCTGCTGCCGCCGGCCAATACCAAGGCGCGCTTCTTTGTGCCCGAGCCCGATCTGGCGCCCTTGCGTCTGGGCCAGGCGGTGCAGATTCGCTGCGACGGCTGCGGTGCCCCGATACCAGCCCGCATATCGCGCATCGCCACCCAGCCCGAATTCACACCGCCCATCATTTATTCCAACACCCAGCGCAGCAAGCTGGTGTTCATGGTGGAAGCCAAGCCGGACGCCGCTCACGCCCTGCAGCTCAAACCCGGCCAACCGCTGGATGTGGTCGCGGTAGCGGCGGGCGCTGCGCAATGAGCACCTTGGCGATCGACGTCAAGGCTTTGAGTAAGCATTACGACGGTCGCGCCGTGGTGGATCGGATTGACCTCCAGGTGCAGGCCGGGCGTATCTGTGGCTTTCTCGGGCCCAACGGCAGCGGCAAGACCACCACCATTCGCATGCTCTGCGGACTGCTCACGCCGGACGGCGGCAGCGGGACCTGCCTGGGGCTGGATATCTTCAAGGACGCCGCCGCGATCAAACGCCAGGTCGGCTACATGACGCAGAAGTTTGGCCTGTATGACGACCTGTCGATTCGCCAGAACCTTGACTTTGTGGCGCGCCTGTTTGAACTGCCGAATCGGCGCCGGGCGGTGGATCAATCCCTGGAGCGGCTGGGCCTGACGGCGCGCGCCAGCCAACTGGCCGGATCCCTCTCGGGCGGCTGGAAGCAGCGCCTGGCGCTGGCCGCCTGCCTGATTCACGAGCCGCGCCTCTTGCTGCTTGATGAGCCGACCGCCGGTGTCGACCCC
>CAIMZI010000089.1 GCA_903845935.1 uncultured beta proteobacterium
CCCGACACCAGCTTGCCGGCACCGGCCGAATACATTCTGGGCGTGGGCGACGAGGTGCGCGTTCAGGTCTGGGGCGCAGTGGATTACAGCGGCACCCACACCTTGGACCGCAATGGCCAGATCAGCCTGCCCAAGGTCGGCACTTTCTCGCTGGCCGGTGTGGCCGTGCGCGATCTGGAAGGCGTGTTGCGCAGCCAGCTGTCCAAGGTGTTCACCAATTTCAATGTGAACGCCAACCTCGGGCGTGTGCGCAGCATCCAGGTCTATGTGGTGGGCCAGGCCCGCCAGCCCGGCACCTACAAGCTGTCCAGCCTGGGCACCATGGTCAATGCCTTGTTTGCCAGCGGCGGCCCCACCACCAATGGCTCCATGCGTGCGATTCAGCTTACACGTGCCGGCAAGGTGCTCACCACGTTGGACCTGTACGACTTTATCGCCCGTGGCGACAAGGGCCGCGACCTGCCACTGCAAAGTGGTGACGTCATCGTCATCCCGCCGGTGGGCCCACGCGTTGCCGTCACCGGCGCCTTTGATCAGGCCGCCATTTATGAACTCAAGGGCAATCAGACCAGCCTGGGCGACATTCTGGCCTTGAGCGGTGGCGTACCGGCCTTGGCCAGCACGCACAAGGCACTGATTGAGCGCATTGACACCACCAAGGCCATTCCGCGCCAGGTGCAAGACTTGTCCCTGGATGCCGCTGGACTCAAGACGCTGTTGACCGATGGCGATGTGGTCAGCCTGCTGGGCATCAGTGCCGCCTTCTCCAATGCGGTCACGCTGCAAGGCAATGTGGCGGCACCGTTGCGCTACAAGTGGTTTGAGGGTATGAAAATTCTCGACCTCATTCCCGAAGTGGATGCACTGGTCACGGGTGACTATTACGCACGCAAAAACCTGCTGGTTCAAAGCACGGGCGTGGCCAAGGTTGCAGGCGCCAAACTGGATAACCGGGTGCGCAGTTCGGTCGATCAGATCAACTGGGAATACGCAGTCATCGAGCGGCTGAACCGCAAGACCCTGGTGGTCGAACTCATTCCCTTCAACCTGGGCAAGGCAGTGCTCGAGCACAACCCTGCCAGCAACCTGCCGCTCCAGAGTGGTGACGTGGTCACCATCATGAGCCAGAACGATTTGCGCTTGCCGCAAGAGCGCCAAAGCCGTCAGGTGCGGGTGGAAGGTGAAGTGGCTGCCCCCGGCGTCTACCAGGTGCAGGCCGGCGAGACATTGCCCCAACTGCTGCGGCGCCTGGGTGGGCTCACCGCTCAAGCCTATGTGTTTGGTACCGAGTTCAGCCGAGAGTCAGTACGTGCGCGTCAACAAGAAAACCTGGATTCACTGATCCGCCGTCTTGAATCGCAGTCACAGGCGCAAAGCACGTCCGTGGCCTCCAATATCAAGGCAGATAACCAGGCCCAGGCACAAGCCATATTGCAACAGCAACAGGCCCAACTGAAAAGCCAAATTGAACGTCTGCGCGCCATGCGCAGCAATGGCCGTATGGCCTTGGAGCTCGACCCTGCAGGCAAGGCCTTGGCCTCGCTGCCAGACCTTCCCTTAGAAGATGGCGACCGCATTCTGATCCCCTCCGTGCCCAGCTTTGTGGCGGCCTTTGGTTCCGTCAATAACGAAAACGTGTTTCTGTACAAGCCCGGTAAAACGGTGGCAGACGTCATCAAGTCTGCCGGCTTGACCGAAGACGCTGAGCCCGACCAGGCCTTTGTGTTGCGTGCCGATGGCAGCATCGTCGCACGGCGTGACCGCTCGGGTGTGTTTGGTGGAAACTTCGAGAGCCTGGCCTTGATGCCCGGTGACACGGTGGTGGTGCCGGCCCAGATTGACCGCGAAAGCAAATACAACTTCACGGTGCGTGCGCTCAAGGACTGGACGCAGATTCTCTCCAACTTCGGCTTGGGCATGGCGGCCTTCAAGTCCCTGGGTGTTTAGCAATGGCAATGAACGAAGCAAACACGATCGAGCAAGACGAAGACGAGATCAGCCTGCTGGACCTCTTGCAGGTCGTGGTGGAAAACCTGCGGCTGCTGGTGTTGGGTCCCCTGGTCATTGGCCTGTTGGCTCTGGGCTACACCTTC
>CAIMZI010000090.1 GCA_903845935.1 uncultured beta proteobacterium
CGTCGAAATGGAGGCGCTGACCGCGGTACAGGTGGCGCTGCTGACGATTTATGACATGTGCAAGGCGGTGGACCGCGGCATGACCATCACCGACGTCAAGCTGCTGGAAAAGCACGGCGGCAAGTCAGGGAGCTTTGTGGCCGGCGCCTAAATTGTTGATACCGACAGCATGCCGCTGGGTTTCTGCAATCAAACTTGCTTGCGGCGTTTGACTGCGGCACCGATCAGGCCCAGACCGGCCAACAGCATGGCATAGGTTTCGGGTTCCGGAACCGCAGCTACCGCGATGTGGTTGACAAACTGCACATCCTCAAGACTCACGCTGCCTTTGCTAAATTCAAACTTGCTACTCTTGGGTGCGGTGATGGAAACTGCATCCCAGCTGCCGGTGAAGGTCAGCTTGTATTTGCCCACTGCCAGACCGGACAGGCTGATAAAGCTGCTGCTCTCTTGACCAGCGCCGTCCAGCAGGCTGCCGGTGCGCGATGTGATGCCGGAAAGTGTCCAGCCCAGCGTGCCGTTATAACTGGAGTTATTGACCAGCATATCGGACCAGGATGCATCCACCAGCACGTCCTTACCCAGGTTGCTGGCCTTCACGGTGAACTGCACCGACGCGCTGTCCGAATTTTGCGCAAATGAAAAGACCTTATTCACAACAACGGGCTTGCTGCTCTGGTGGTCGTCACCCGAACCGCTAGCAAACGCTGGGGCCAGTAGGCAAGCACCCAGAGCGATGGAGAGGATAAGGGTTTTCATGGGGCACTCACTTTGTTGAAACGGTGTAGGAAGTTTAGGTTTTGGAGTGCTTTGGGGAAATAGTCCGAATGGACTTTTACAGGTACTAAGGCATAGTCCGATCGGACTATTTCCCGGTAAAAACGGCGTAAAAACCCGGATCAGGGAGTTTTGTGACGGGCGCTTGACTCGGCAGCCAGCCAGGCCGCGTATTCCGGGGAATAGGCGGCCTGAAAGCGCTTCTCGTAATAGGCCGCTTCTTCGCGCTGGCCCAACATCCTTGCGCTGACTATGAGTTTTTGCACCACGCTGGCCTCGGGCGAAAAGTGCAACATCTCTTTTGCCAGGGTGTAGATGTGCTGCGCGTTGTCTGCAGTGAGCGGCGTCACCCCTAGCTCAGCAAATTTCACTTGTCCCTGAAACAGCCAGGAGGCTTGGATTTTGTCCAAGGTGTCGTCTCGATAGGCTGGCGCGCGCTCTGGCACCGGCAGATAGATTTGGCTGATGCGCCAATAGTCCCAGACGGAGTAGCTGCTGGCCAGCAAGGTGCATACGGCCAAGACCAGGGACAGTTTGGCGACGCCATGCGCTGCCGGGGCTAGCGCCGTCCCCGCTCTGCTCTGCCACAGCATCCAGGCGGCAGCTACTGCGGCCAACTGGAACGGACCGTACCATAGCGGATATTCGAGCATGCTGTGCACAAAAATCACAGCAAGCACGCTCCAGGCCATTTGCCGCGTGACGTCCTGTTCGCGCCAGGGCTTGGCACGCAACACCAGCCACAGCAGCCCAGCACACAAGGCGATGGCAACAGGCAGGCCCAACTCCACCGCCAGTTGCAGCGGCAGGTTGTGGGCGTTGCCCAGTATTTGGTCGAAGCGCTCGCCGGGATACAGGGTGATGAAGTGCGCATAGCGCAACTCGCCCCAGCCCCAACCCAGCCAGGGCTTGAGCGCAATCAGCTGCAACACGTTGTGCCACAGGATGCCCCGACCCGAGGCCTCGCCCACCCGACCCAGGATGCCGCTTTGCAGCGTTGCCTGCGCTGACATAGGCGCATGCGGCATCAAAAATGGCAACACAAGCCCAGCGAGGCTATAGGCAATCAGCGCCCACAGCATCGTGCCACGCCCGCGCCGCCAGACCAGACTCAAGCCGAACAAGAGCAGCAGTTGCACAAAGCCTGTTCTGGAAGCGCTGGCAGCGTCGGCTGCGGCCAGCAACAGGGCCAAGCCACCAAGCCACACCAGTCGCCGTCCGCCTGTTGACTGGGCGGTTGTCTGCTGCCACCACAGCAAGGCCGAAACGCCGATACCGAGCAAGGTGGCGAGCTGGTTGCGCTGGCGCAGATTGGCATAGGCCTGGCCCGCGTCGACAAAATCCACCCACGGACCGAATGGTCCGGACAGACCCAGATACTGCAGCAGGCCCATGGCCGCACTCAAAGCGGCGGCCAGCAACCAAGCTGTGGCAAGCAAACGGACTCTGGCCGAAAAGTTCACGCCCGACCATTCACAGAGCAACCAGCACACTGCCGCGGCCAGCCAGGCCACCAAACCCTGCGCCACGGCGGGCGTGGGCCCATAGGTGAATGGATTGAGCCAGGGCAGGGCCAGCAATAACACGGCCCACACAGCGTCAACTGCGAATGGTTTATCTGCCTTATTCATTCTTCCAACAAAAACTTGCCTTCAATAGAAACCGTAGAAAACAGGAGTTTCAGCCAATCAATATAAAAAAACCCCGCCATGTAACTGACGGGGTTTTTCATTTGGCACAACGATGAAGTGGTGCTTTTAGCCTATGCAGCTATGAACCTCAGACGTTGTTCTTCAAAATCAAGTCTTTAGCCGTGGTGTTAGTAATAGCCGAATCCACAGAGGTGGTCCAAGTAATTGTGGTTTGATCCGCCACGGTACTAGGTGTAATGGTAATTACACCGCCATCCACACCGGTACCGATACCAGAGGCCAAGGTCAACTTGATCACACCCAACGCCACAGTCGCACTGGCAACTTCCTTGGTTGCCGTGAATACTGGGATGGTTGTAGGGGTAGTGCCTGTGGTATTGCAAGTTGTCAATACGGCGCCATTTTCCTGTGCGCAAACCGCAACCGCAGTCTTCAAGGAGTCACCAGCCGCGAGCGCAGCACCGACCTTAGCCTTGATAATGTAGTTTGAGTATGCCGGCAGCGCGACGGCGGCCAAAATACCGATGATGGCCACCACGATCATCAATTCGATCAGGGTGATACCCTTTTGCATAGAACGTTTCATATTCAGCTCCTTGGTTAAAAAGTACGGACCTGAACATATCAGCAGATTCCGTGCCACGGATTCTAGCGTCTACCTTGTGCCGTGAGGCAAACAACCAGGACCATTTCCGTCAGAATTTGCCCTTGACTCCGACGAAATATGCTCTTGCTGACATTTTCGTCATGGACTTTTTATCACTTAATGCAGACCTGCCGCACCATCTTCAAATCCGTCAGTCCCAGCATGATCTTTTCCATGCCGTCCATCTTCAGGGTGCGCATACCGCCCTCCACCGAAGCGGCAAAAAGTTCGGCCACGCGGGCACGCTCCTGGATCAGCCGCTTGACCTCGTCATTGGCCACCAGCAGTTCGTGCAGGCCCAGACGCCCCTTGTAGCCGGTCTTGTTGCATTTGTCGCAACCCACCGCACGGTAAAGCCTGAGTTGGCCCGCTTCGCCATAGGTTTGCATCCATTGGTCCAGCAATTTCCGGCTTTCACCGGCATAGTCGAGTTTCCAGACCCTGGAGTGGCGCAGTTCCTCGGCATATTCGGCGACAAACAGGCGCAGCTCTTCGGCTTCGGGTACATAGGCTTGCTTGCAGTCGCACAGGCGCTTGGCCAGACGCTGTGCCAGGATGCCCAAGAGCGCGTCGGCAAAATTGAACGGGTCCATGCCCATGTCGATCAGGCGGGTGATGGATTCGGGCGCCGAGTTGGTGTGCAGGGTCGAAAACACCAGGTGGCCGGTGAGCGAGGCCTCCACGCCCATGGATACCGTTTCCTTGTCGCGCGACTCGCCCACCATGATGATGTCGGGGTCGGCGCGCAGAAAGGCACGCATGATCAGGGCAAAGTCTATGCCGGCCTTTTTGTTGATCTGCACCTGGCGCAAACCCTTTTGCGTGATTTCCACCGGGTCTTCGGCGGTCCAGATCTTGGTGTCCGGCGTATTCAGAAACTTCAGGATACTATGCAGCGTGGTGGTCTTGCCGGAGCCGGTAGGGCCGCAGACATAAAACAGACCGTACGGTTTGCTGATGGCGGCTTCCAGGCGCGCCTGGTTGTGCGGAGTCAGACCCAGTTTATCCAGCGGAATCGGCTCACCCGCCGCGAGAATTCGCATCACCACATCTTCCAAGCCTCCGGCCGAAGGAATGGTGGCCACGCGCAGCTCGATATCCAGCGGGCCATATTTCTTGAACTTGATCTTGCCGTCCTGCGGCCTGCGGCGCTCGGAGATGTCCAGATCGCACATGATCTTCAGGCGCGTCACCATGGCCTGGCGGAAATGGGCCGGCACCTCCACATAGGGCTGCAGGCTGCCGTCGATGCGAAAACGGATGCCAGTCTTGAACTTGCCCGGCATCGGCTCGATGTGGATGTCCGAAGCCTTCTGGTTGTAGGCGTCGATGATGACCTTGTTGACAAACTTGACCAGTTCGTTGTCGGCCGCGGCCGATTCAAGCGCGTCTTCGGCGCCGCCATCGTCCAGCGGGCCGCCGTCCATGCCGGCCAGCAGGTCGTCAATGGTGCCGGTATCGGCTGGCGCGCCAAACAACTGCGCCAGGGTTTGATCAAAATCCAGCTGGGTGCTGACACGGTAGGCGAACTTGGCGATGCGCGGAAACACCTGGGGCACGACGCGGGCACCGCGCGCGGCCTCCGGGTCCAGACACATCACCAGCAGGCCCTCGTGCGACTCTTCCAGCGGTATCCAGCCCTGCTGTTCCACAAATTCGCGTTTCAGCAGGCCATGCATGGATTCGATGCGGATGCGCCCGGGGTTGAAGGCCTCGTAGGGCACGCTGAAGAATTGGGAAAGGGACGCGCCAATTTGTTCCAGCCTGAGCTTGAAGCCGACCAGCAGCTGCTGCTCCACCGGGACCTGCTGGTGGCGCGCGTCCTGCACACACTGGACCAGCTCCTCATGGGTGAGCAAGCCGTCTGATACCAGGCCATCGTATTTGGTGGCCTTGCGGCGCACGCCGTCTTCGGCCTTGATGGCCCGCTGTCGGATGGCGGTGGCAAGCGTCTTGCAGACCTCGGAGACTCCCTCCAGCTCCAATGCGCCAAAGGGCTCATCGCTCTTGTTGTTGATCACCTGCAACACGCCATGCAGCAGTTCGCCTTCGAGTATGGGCGCCACCAGCATCTGGCGCGTGCGGTAGCCTGAGCGGCGGTCCACTTCCTTCAAAAAGCTGAGCGCCGGATGAATGCGTCTGAGAGCTTCCTGGTCATACACGTCGGGCAGGTTCAAGGCCTTTTTGCTAAAGGCCACATAGCCGGCCAGGCTTTGCGGCGAGATCGGCAGCTTGAGGTCGCGGCTGCTGTTCAGGCCGGTCTTAATCTTCGACACAATGGCCGTGCGATCGGCATTGACCGCATACAGGGTCAGCCGGTCCGCATTGAGCAGCTTGCAGATATCCTGGCTGGTCTCCAGCATGATCTGCTCGATGTTTTCGGTGTTATGGATGCGCGCCGTGACCTGGTGCAACTGGCGATAAAACAGTCCCTCAAAGGTCATGCCGCGCTTTTGCGAGGGCAGCTTTTGCGAGTCAAAAAATGCTTGCTCGGCGGAGCCAGGCTCGCCTAAGGGCGACACAGCGTCAGCCACGGGCAGGGCTCCGATGGACGCATTGCGCTGCGCCGGGGACCTGGTCTTGGCCTAAGGGCTGGGTTGGATCCAAGAGTTGGATCGCGGGCATGGTCATTTCGGTTGCTGTGGTGTGCGTGAAGTGCAGAGGATAACCCCGGCGCATGGCCGAACGCCAGAATCTGCCCGGTCCGGGCTCGCCTCACTTGGTTTCGAAATTGGTGGCGCCATCCCAGTCGGGGTCAAATGGCAGCTGGCGCATGGTGCTGACCCGATCGGCATAGAGCTGGTACAGGTATTTCGTCGGGTTCATGGCCATCAACTGGACCAGCAGCCTGTCGGCCTGTTCCCAGTCCTGGGCCCGGTAGGCCTTGAGGCAATGACCCCAAGTCTCAAGCTCCTGCGCGAGCTCCGCGCTGAGCTGTTCGGCAGGGGCAAAGGGATAGAAAATCGCCACTGCCACGGCCTTACCCTTGACGCGCACGCGGTCCAATTCCTGCCAGCTAAAATCCGGCGCCAAGTTGCGGGTGGATTCGCTGACCACGATGTCTACACCATAGGCCTTGGACAGGCCTTCAAGGCGCGCCCCCAAATTCACCGAGTCCCCAATCACGGTGTAGGCACGCCGGATATTGGAGCCCATGTCGCCCACGCACATGGTGCCGGTATTCAGGCCGATGCCAATGCCGATCTCTGGCAAGCCGCGAGCGCGGTGTTCGTCATTGATGCCTCGCACCGCGTGTGCCATGGCTATGGCGGACTTCACCGACAGTTGCGCATGGTCCGGCGTCTCCACCGGCGCACCCCAGAAGGCCATCACGCAGTCACCCATGTATTTGTCTATGGTGCCCCGATTTGCACGAATCAATGCGGTGAGATTGCTGAACACGCCGGTCAGAAGCTCCTGCAACTGCGTGGGCTCCATCTTTTCCGACATCGCAGTAAAGCCGCGCATGTCGCTGAACATGACGGTGAGTTCGCGGTTGCTGGCCTTCATGGTGTAGGCATCGGGGTCCTTGAGCATTTCGTCAACCAGCTCGGGCGGCACGTAAGTGCCAAACAGATTGGCCAATTCGCGTTTGGTGCGGCTCTCCACAAAGTAGCCATAGCTCATGTTGAGTGCAAACGCCAGCGGCGCCATGGACAATGAGGCGGCCAGCGGCAAAACCCAGCCATCTACCTGGTACAACCAAAAATTGAGCCCTGCCAGCGTCGCCACCACGACCAAGTTCAACGCAACCCCTTGCAATGCCGACAAAAACGGCAGGGCTATAGCCAGCACCAGACCGGCCAGAATCAGCGAGCCCACCTCATAGCTCTGCGCGACATCGGGCCGAAGCAAGGTTTTGCCGTCCAGCAGCGCAGAGATCAGATTGGCATGGATTTCCACACCAGGATAGGTTTCATCCATGGGAGTGACCCGCAGATCCAGTAGGCCTTGGGCGGTGGTTCCCACCAACACGATCTTGTCCTTCAGGCTGCCGGGCGGCAGGCGGTGGTTCAAAATGTCTGAAGCCGGGATGTACTGAAAGGAACCGCCTGCGACGTTTCCGTGCCCCCTGTACGGCACCAGCGCGGCAACCTTTTCATCCACCGGGATGTCTAAGTGTTTGCCATCCAAGCGAAGCCTCAGCAGGTCTATATTGGAAGACTGGCCGGACGCGGCGCCATCAAAGCTGTAGCCTGGCACGACTGGCGGCGATCCCATCAACATGCGTACCATGGCCAGCGACAGGGATTCGTAGTACTGACCTTGGTATTGCGCCAGCATGGGCAGGGAGCGCACCACGCCGTCATGGTCAATGACGGGGTTGAAATAGCCCGCTGTGGGTGCCGCTTTGGCCAACTCAGCGATATTGGAGCCGTAGCTATTCCAACGATAAGCCTGAATGGTTCGCCCCTCCAAAGACCCCTTGTTGAGCACGGGCGAGGGCAACACACCACTAGGACTGCCTTCGCTGTCATTGAGGAAGTAGCCCATGACCACAGGCCGATTTTTAAGAGACTTGGCAAACAGCGCGTCATAGTCCAGACTGGTTTGCAGCCCGCGCAGGCTCTCCTTGAAGCCGGCCTGGTCTTTTAGTTCATTTTTCGCCAGTGCATTCAGCTGAGACAGGCCCGAACTGCTGTCCGCCTCGGCAAATACCACGTCAAATCCGAGTACGGCGATTTTCTGCTGGTCAAACAGTTCGTCCACCATGCTCGCCAGATATTTGCGGCTCCAGGGCCAACGCCCCACTTCACTCAGGCTTTTCTCGTCAATATCGACGATGACAATTCGCGGGTCCAGCGTTCTGGGTGCGGTAGCGTTGAGCCGGAAGTCATAAATCATGTCATCCAGACGCTGCAGCATATCCAGACGCATGATTCCCGTGGCGTGCAACAAGGCAAAGATCAGCGGCAGCAGGGACACCGCAACCCGCGGCCAGTGTTTCATTATGGATTTCATGTCGAGCCACCCTTGGATTCAAATACCCCGTTGGCGTCAGCCACTGCGCTCAGACCTGGACGAACTGCATCTGAGTACCGGCCAACTCAATCAAGTCGCCATTTTTCAGGGCCACGGGGTCGGCCGTAATCGGTGTTCCATTCAATGTGGGGTTGCCGCCACCCTCCACATGGTGCACCACATAGCCGTGGTGGCGCTTGGTGATGGCCGCCACCGCCACTGCAGGCTTGCCGATCGTCGTCACCACCTTGGTCAGCGGCACTTCGCGCCCGGCCGCAGCGCCGCTAAGCACCTTGATGCTTGCGGGCGACGCATTGCCGACCTCGGTCGCCGCGTATGCGGGGGCCATCGGCATTGCCGGAGCCGCGGGGACCACAGTGGCTGCGGGACGAGCCTGCACTCCAGCGGTCTTGTCCGCCGGATCGGCGGCCTTTTCATCGACATACTTGATCTTGTATTTGCCGATTTCGATGGCGTCGCCGTTTTTCAGAACCTGCTTTTTGATGGCCCGTCCGTTGACGTAGCTGCCGTTGGTGCTGCCCAAATCTTCCAGGGTGACCTCGGAGCCACTCATCAAAATAACCGCATGCTCACCACTGACGGCAAGGTTGTCGATCACAACATCGTTGTATGGCCGGCGTCCCAAGGTGGTTCTGTCCTTGGTGAATTGCACTTCCTTGATAACAACATCGTCGATCGACACGATCATTTTCGGCATGACCGGCTCCTTTTCCTATGGTTGGACACTGGCATATGGCACACGCATTATTTTCCCAGCAATCTGGCGATTAAACCCCGCTTTTCAGCTGCCTCAGTGACTTCCACCATCAGAACGGAAATATTGTCCCGTCCGCCCCGCTCATTGGCGGCGTCGACCAGGGACTGCGCCTTGTGCTCGAGCTCGGCTTGCTCCGCCAACAGCTGTTCGATGGCAGCATCATTCATCATGTCGGTGAGTCCATCGGAGCACATAAGGTAGACATCGCCCGCTTCCACACCGTGCTCGTTGACCTCCAGCAGCACCATCGCTTCCACGCCGAGTGCGCGGGTAACTAGGTTGCGGATATTGGAATTCTCTGCCTGCTCCGGGCTGATCAGACCGGCATCGAGCTGCTCCTGCAACAGCGAATGGTCCTTGGTGATGGGCCGCAGCTTCCCCGCACGGTAACAGTAGCAGCGTGAGTCGCCGATATGGCCAATCACCAGACCGTCATCCCGAAAAACCCCCATCACCAGGGTGGTGCCCATGCCCGAATAATGGGAGTTGGAGTTGGCTGCGTTCAGTATCGACACATTGGCGCCGTCCACGCACAGCTCCATGGCCCGGCGCACCTCGCGGTAACGTGCCGCATCACCGGCCTCGGTCAACCAGCGCCCCATCTCCGACTTGATATGAGAGGTGGCCATGGCGCTGGCAATCTCGCCAGCCTTGTATCCGCCCATGCCATCGGCCAACACCGCCAGGCGCATGGCTTCGTCCACGGCGACCGAATCTTCATTGTTGCTGCGGCTGCGCCCCACATCCGTGACGGAGCAAAATTTGTATTGCATTCGCTTCTTTATGTTTCAGTGTCTGCCCAGCGTTTGAGGGCGCACATTAGCAGACGTCCACTCCGCCGACAAGAGCCCGCCCTTGCGTGCCAGTCGCAATTTTGACAAACAAAAAAAGCCCAAGCTGAAACTTGGGCTCTTTTTTGCGTGCTTACTAGCCCCGCAGCGTGCAATACAAGGTCTGCTTACTTGAGCAAGGCCTTGAGCAGCTTGGCCATTTCAGACGGATTGCGTGTGACGGTGAAGCCGCACGCTTCCATTACTTCCAGCTTGGCATCGGCCGTATCGGCACCACCGGAGATCAGGGCACCTGCGTGGCCCATGCGCTTGCCGGCAGGTGCTGTTACACCAGCGATGAAGCCGACGATAGGCTTCTTCATGTTGAGCTTGCACCAGCGGGCGGCTTCGGCTTCGTCCGGTCCGCCGATTTCGCCGATCATGATGACCGCGTCGGTATCTGGATCGTCATTGAAGGCGCGCATCACGTCGATGTGCTTCAGGCCATTGATGGGGTCGCCACCAATACCGACAGCAGACGACTGACCCAGACCGATTTCGGTCAGCTGAGCCACGGCTTCGTACGTCAGGGTACCGGAGCGCGAAACCACGCCGATACGACCCTTGCGGTGAATGTGACCGGGCATGATGCCGATCTTGATTTCATCGGGGGTGATCAGGCCTGGGCAGTTCGGGCCCAGCAACAAAGTTTCCTTGCCACCGGCAGCCACTTTGGCCTTCATGCGGTTGCGCACCATCAGCATGTCCTTGACCGGGATGCCTTCGGTAATACAGATGGCCAGGTCCAGATCGGCTTCTACGGCTTCCCAGATGGCAGCCGCAGCACCGGCTGGTGGCACGTAGATCACGGAAACGGTGGCACCGGTTTCAGATGCCGCTTCCTTCACGGAGGCGTAAATCGGGATGTTGAAGATGGACTCGCCAGCCTTCTTGGGGTTCACGCCCGCGACGAAGCAGTTCTTGCCGTTCGCGTATTCCTGGCATTTTTCAGTGTGAAACTGACCGGTCTTGCCGGTAATGCCTTGGGTGATGACCTTGGTGTCTTTATTGATGAAGATAGACATATTCGTGTTCCGCCTTACTTGACCGCTGCCACAATTTTTTGGGCCGCTTCGGCCATGGTGTCGGCGCTGATGATGGGCAGGCCGCTTTCGGCCAGCATCTTCTTGCCGAGATCTTCGTTGGTGCCCTTCATGCGCACCACCAGAGGTACGGACAGGTTCACGGCCTTGCAGGCCGTGATCACGCCGGTGGCGATGGTGTCGCACTTCATGATGCCGCCAAAGATGTTGACCATGATGGCCTTGACCTTGGGGTTCTTCAACATGATCTTGAAGGCTTCGGTGACCTTCTCGGGGGTAGCACCGCCGCCCACGTCCAAGAAGTTGGCGGGCTCTGCGCCGTACAACTTGATGGTGTCCATGGTGGCCATTGCCAGACCGGCGCCGTTCACCAGGCAGCCGATGTTGCCGTCCAGGCTGATGTAAGCCAGGTCGAACTTGGAAGCTTCCACTTCGGCAGGATCTTCTTCGTCCAGATCGCGGTAAGCCACGATTTCGGGGTGGCGGTACAGCGCGTTGGCGTCAAAGTTGAACTTGGCGTCCAGGGCAATCACATTGCCCTTGCCGTCGCGGTTCAGCGGGTTGATTTCAACCAACGACGCGTCGGTGTCCATGTAGCACTGGTAGAGCTTTTGGAAGATGTCCACGGCTTGTGCGGTGGAACCAGCAGGCATGCCGATGGCGTCTGCAATCTTCTTGGCCTGTTCATCGCCCAGACCGGTCAGGGGGTCGATGAACTCGGTGATGATTTTTTCAGGAGTGGAATGCGCCACTTCCTCGATGTCCATGCCGCCTTCGCTGGAGGCGATAAATGCCACCTTTTGCGTGGCACGGTCGGTCACCACGGAAACGTAGTATTCCTTCTGGATGTCGGCGCCGTCTTCGATGTAGAGGCGACGCACTTTTTGGCCTTCGGGGCCGGTCTGGTGGGTCTTGAGCTGCATGCCCAGGATTTCGCCAGCGATGCGCTTGACGTCTTCAATGGTCTTGGCAACCTTCACTCCGCCACCCTTGCCGCGACCACCTGCGTGGATCTGGGCCTTGACCACCCACACCGGGCCGCCAAGTTTTTGTGCGGCTTCCACAGCCTCCTGCACGGTGAAGGCGGGGATGCCGCGAGGCACCGGCACACCGAATTGGCGCAAGATTTCCTTGCCTTGATACTCATGAATCTTCATAACATCTCTCTAGAGGCTGGACAATGTTCACCACGGTGCGCAAGCGTGAACTCGCACACATGGCACTGGGCACATCAGGGCGGGACTGTATCATGCTGCAGCGCGCAAAACTTGTAGCTGTCTTACAGCGCGGCACTCCACAACCCCGTGTTACATCAAGGTTACCGCTTAAAAGTTTCTAGGTTCTTACTTCACGCACTCCATGAAAAAAATTTTTATCGACGGCGAAGCCGGTACCACCGGTCTGCAAATCCGCGAACGCCTGCACAACATGTCTAGCGTGGAGGTTTTGAGCATTGCCCCCGCCCTGCGCAAAGACCCACTGGCCAAGCGCGCCCTGATGGCCCAGGCCGATCTGGTGGTGCTGTGCCTGCATGACGATGCCGCCGTGGAATCGGTGGCCATGATCGACTCGATCGCGGCGGAAACTGGCAAGCCTGGCCCCAAGATCATCGACGCCTCCACCGCGCACCGCACGGCAAAGGGCTGGATCTACGGATTTCCTGAGCTGGCTGCAGGACAGCGCGAGGCCGTCATCGGTGCCCAGCGCGTCGGCAATCCAGGCTGTTACGCCACCGGCGCGATCGCGCTGATTCGCCCGCTGATTGATGCCGGACTGTTGCCTGTGGACTATCCGGTTTGCCTGCCCTCGATCAGCGGCTACTCCGGTGGTGGGCGCAGCATGATGGAAGCCTATGAAGCGGGTCATGCGCCTGCGATGGAGCTGTATGCGCTGGGCCTGAAGCACAAGCACATCCCTGAAATCATGTGCTACACCGGCCTGACGCGTCGGCCTTTGTTTGTACCTTCAGTCGGGAATTTTGTGCAGGGCATGTTGGTGCAGTTGCCGCTGCATCTGGATACGCTGCCGGGCAAGCCCACGGCGGCAGATTTGCATGAAGCCTTGGCCAAGCATTACGCCGGCAGCACCTGGGTGACGGTGGAACCTGTGACTGCTGATCTGAAGCTGGATGCGGTGGCGCTGGCCAACACCAACAAGATGGAGCTGCGGGTGTTCAGCAATGACGCGCAAGCCGATGGTTTTGCCCACGCGGTGCTGGTGGCGCGTTTGGACAATCTGGGCAAGGGCGCCAGTGGTGCGGCGGTGCAGAACCTGCAACTGATGCTGGGGATTTAAGAGCGGTCTTCAGTCCTCATCTCCACCAGACACCACCTTATGAATGGTGTCGCCACCAAAGCCGCGACTCGCCAAAAAGCGCATCTGCTTGCCGCGTTCCGCAGCATCCGCAGGTGGCGTGCCAAACTTCTTGCGCCAGACTTCGCGCGCTCGCTCCAGCTCGCTGGCACGCAGAAGAGTCACTGCCTCGGCCACGGCTTCGGGCTCCAGACCCTTGGCTTTCAACTCCTGCTTGATGCGCTGAGCGCCCAGCTTGGCGGAGCGGCGATACAACACCGACTCGACCACCCGTCCTTCGTTGATGAAGTCCTTGGTGGTCAAGCTGTCCAGCACCTTGGCCAGCGCACCCGGCTCTTCCTCGAACTTGGCCAGCTTGCGTTCCAGCTCGGCACGCGAATGCTCGCGGGTGGAGAGCAGACGCAGGGCGCGCCCGGTCAAAGAAATGGGCGAGGCGGCCATGGTGTCGAAGCGGCTTATTCAGCCTTGTCGATTTTGTCCGCTTTGTCGATCTTCTCGACCTTGTCGGCTTTTTCTGGCTTCTCGACCTTGTCAGCCTTCTTGGCCTTGCCCTTTTCCACCTCGGCCACCGGCACCAGCGGGATGCCCAGCGACTCGCGCACCTTGTTTTCAATCTCCACCGACAGATCGGGGTTCTCGCGCAGGAATTCGCGTGCGTTGTCGCGGCCCTGGCCGATTTTTTCGCCTTGGTAGGCGTACCAGGCGCCGGACTTTTCGATGATGTGGGCGTTGACACCCATGTCGATGATTTCGCCGTGGCGGCTGATGCCCTCGCCAAACAGGATGTCGAACTCTGCTGTCTTGAACGGTGAAGCCACCTTGTTCTTGACTACCTTCACCTTGGTCTCGTTGCCAATGGCCTCGTCACCCTTTTTGATGGTGCCGGTGCGGCGGATATCCAGGCGCACCGAGGCGTAGAACTTGAGCGCATTGCCGCCAGTGGTGGTTTCGGGGCTGCCAAACATCACACCGATCTTCATGCGGATCTGGTTGATGAAGATGACCATGCAATTGGTCTTCTTGATGTGGGCGGTGAGCTTGCGCAGGGCCTGGCTCATCAAGCGTGCTTGCAGACCCGGCAGGCTGTCACCCATCTCGCCCTCCAACTCGGCCTTGGGCGTGAGTGCCGCCACCGAGTCGACCACGATCAGGTCGACCGCGCCGGAGCGCACCAGGCTGTCCACAATTTCCAGCGCCTGCTCGCCGGTGTCGGGCTGGCTGATCAAGAGGTCTTGCAGGTTCACGCCCAGCTTTTGCGCGTACTGGATGTCCAGCGCGTGCTCGGCGTCGACAAAGGCGCATTGGCCGCCCTGCTTTTGCATCTCGGCAATCACCTGCAGCGTCAGCGTGGTCTTGCCGGATGATTCCGGGCCATAAATTTCGACCACACGGCCGCGCGGCAGGCCGCCCACGCCTAAAGCGATGTCAAGCCCCAGAGAGCCGGTGGAGACTACCTGGATATCCTCAATCACCTCGCCCTCGCCCAGACGCATGATGGTGCCCTTGCCGAATTGCTTTTCGATCTGGGCCAGTGCCACGGCCAGTGCCTTGGCTTTTTCGCTATTGGGGGCCATGCTTTTAACGGGTGCTTCCATGAAAATCTCCTGAAAATAAACGGGTTTGAATTCTGCTTTGCACCTGACCTTATTCACAGGCTGGATGCTTGAACAGTAGTTTAACGCCCCTGGTTGAAATACGTATACCCCTTTTTTAGTCAGTTTGCTTTATCATTTAGCAATGATTGAATCCGTTTGCGCATACAGCGAAACCTGGCGCAACGCGCATCTGGGTCATTGGCTGCGGCTGGCGCTGGCGCGCTTCGATGCACGGGTGATGGAATGCATGGCACAACATCCCGGCGTGCCGCTGGGTCTATCGAATCTGGCAGCGCGCGGCCAGGTCAGCGCCGCCCACATCCACATCACGCGCCATCTGCCGGTGGAAGGCGCGCGCCTGACCGATCTGGCGCGATTTGCGAGCATGAGCAAACAGGCCATGGGCACGCTGGTCACCCAGTGCGAGGCCTGGGGCATGGTGCGGCGCGTTGGCGACAGCGCCGATGGCCGGGTCAAGCGGGTGGTGTTCACCGAAACTGGCATGGCCTGGCTGGCAGCCTACAAGCAGGCGGTGACGCAGGCCGAGGCCGAGCTGCGCGGCGCCGTGGGGGATGCCGTTGCCACCGTCATGGCACTGGGTCTGGAGGCCTATAGCGGCGAGTGACAGTTGGAATGCAGGCCTAGAATGTCAGAACAATACGGAGACCTCCATGCGGATTTTGATTGCAGAAGACGACCAAGTGCTGGCTGACGGTTTGCTGCGCGCACTGCGCGGCGCGGGGGCGGCGGTGGACCATGTAGCCAGCGGCTCGGAGGCCGACGCGGCGCTCATGACCAATACCGAATTTGACCTGCTGATTCTGGACCTGGGCCTGCCAAAAATGCATGGCCTGGAGGTACTAAAAAAATTACGCGCTCGCGGCTCCTCGCTGCCGGTGCTGATACTCACCGCCGCCGACAGCGTGGAAGAGCGCGTCAAGGGCCTGGACTATGGCGCCGACGATTACATGGCCAAGCCCTTCAGCCTGCAGGAACTCGAAGCCCGCGTACGTGCCCTAGGACGCCGTGGCATGGGCGCCTCCACCAGCAGCATCAAACACGGCCCGCTGACCTATGACCAGGCCGGACGCGTGGCCACCATAGACGGCAAGATGGTGGAACTATCGGCACGCGAACTCGGCCTGCTGGAGGTGCTGCTGCAGCGCGCCGGTCGTCTGGTCAGCAAGGACCAGTTGGTGGAGCGACTGTGCGAATGGGGCGAAGAGGTCAGCAACAACGCCATCGAGGTCTATATCCACCGGCTGCGCAAGAAGATCGAGAAGGGCCCGATCCGCATTGCCACGGTGCGCGGCCTGGGCTATTGCCTGGAAAAAATCCCTAACGCATGAAGATCTTCCAGCGTGAGCAGCGCTCCCTGTTCGGGGAAATCCTGGACTGGATGCTCACTCCGCTGCTGTTCCTGTGGCCCATCAGCCTGGTGCTGACCTGGCTGGTGGCGCAGGGCATTGCGGGCAAGCCGTTTGACCGGGCGCTGGAATACAACGTCAGCGCGCTGGCCCAGCTCATCACCATCAAAAGCAACCACGCCCAGTTTGTGCTGCCGCTGCCAGCACGCGAGCTGCTGCGTGCCGATGAAACGGACACGGTCTATTACCAGGTGCTGGGCCCGCATGGCGAATTTTTAAGCGGCGAGAAAAACCTGCCCCCTCCTGGCGAGGACGACAAGGCCGCCTCGGGCGAGGTGCATATGCGCGACGACGAGTACAAGGGCAATGCACTCAAGGTTGCCTACATGTGGGTCAAACTCGACATACCCAACGCCAAGCCGGCCCTAGTACAGGTGGCCGAGACCATGGACAAGCGCTCGGTGCTGGCCACCGAAATCGTCAAGGGCGTGATGCTGCCGCAGTTTGTGGTGCTGCCGCTGGCCGTGCTGCTGGTGTGGCTGGCGCTGGTGCAAGCCATCAAGCCACTGAACCGCCTTGAAGAGCGCATACGCGCCCGCAACCCGGACGACCTGAGCCCGCTGGAGGTGGAGGCCGTTCCGATGGAGGTGGCGCCGCTGGTATCTTCCGTGAACGATTTGCTGATGCGGCTGAAGGACTCGATTGCCACGCAAAAGCGCTTTCTGGCCGATGCCGCGCACCAGCTCAAAACGCCACTGGCGGGCCTTCGCATGCAGGCCGATCTGGCCCAGCGTGAAGGCGCCAGCGCCGAAGACCTGAAGCTATCGCTGCGCCAGATTGGCCGCTCCAGCATACGCGCCACGCATACCGTCAACCAGCTCTTGGCCTTGGCGCGCGCCGAAAGCAGCAGCACGGTGCTGGGCCACCGGCCCTGCGATGTGGCGCGCCTGACCATGGACGTGATCCGAGACTGCGTGCCGCGCGCCATGGACAAGCACATTGACGTGGGCTACGAGGGCGCACAACCGGCATCCGAGGGGGTCATGATTCAGGGCAACCTGACCCTGCTGACCGAGATGGTGCGCAACCTGGTGGATAACGCCATCAACTACACGCCTTCGCGCCTGGGCAGGCCGGGCATCATCACGGCGCGGGTGCTAATAGACCCGTTCAGCAAGGTGCTGGTGATCCAGGTGGAAGACTCCGGCCCGGGCATCGCACCGGCCGAGCGTGAACTGGTGTTTCAGCCCTTTTACCGCGCTTTAGGCAACGAGGCCGATGGCTCCGGTCTGGGCCTGCCCATCGTGTTGGAAATTGCACGCCAGCACCGCGCCGAGGTCACCGTGGACGACGCGCGCCCGGGACAGGTTCCGCCGGGCTGCTGCTTTACCGTGCGCTTCCCCGCCGACGCCAGCCAAGCGCAATTCGGCTAATCCGTGGGGCTAGCTGGGGGCTACTTCGCGCAGGGGGCCAGTGGCTTGCCGCCCAGCATTGCTCGGATCTCGTCTAGCTTGGGCTTGAGTGCAACGCCCACCACCGGCAATTTCAACTGAAAACCCGTGCTTTCAGCGCGCTCCTGCAGCACATGCGCCGTGTGCAGACCCCGTGCGCTCAACCGCACAAGGGCGGCATCGGCCTCAGCCTTGGTGCCGTAGCCACCCAGCGACAGGCCGGGCTCCAGCGCCGGGTTCTCCAGCGGCTCCAGCGACAGGTTCATCGCCGCGATCTCGACGCGCTTTTTTGCCAAGGCCTCGGCGTTGGCGTATTTGCCCAGGTACACAATCCAGCGGGGAACGATGTGCACCTCCTCCAGCGCCCAGACTGCAGCCGGCAAGGCATCGGCCAGCGATTGACGCAGCACCGCCGCCTGAGCAGCGTCAAAAGGTCCGGCCTCCATGCATTCCTTGGGTTCGCGCTCGGCCTTCACCTGTTCCTCGAGCTGTTTGAACTCCTCTGGCTTGAGCAGTTTGATGGAAGCAGGCGCAATTTGCTGGGCCATGTGCTGCGGCTCGCCTTGCTGCGCCGGGCCCAAGCCATAGGCCAGCAGCAGGCCATTGCCCCAGGCAAAGTACAGGCCATTGGCAAGCAGCAGAACCAGAGCAAGCAGTCGCAACATGGGTTGGCTAGGTGGGTGTCGGTGCAGCAGCGGGTCGCACACTGACCTCGGCGCTGCTGATTTTTTGCAGTCCGCTGGCCGTATGCAGCAGCAGGGCGCCGCTGGCGTCCACGCCGCGCGCAGATCCGGTGCTGCCGTCGGTGCAGCTCACCTCGCGGCCATAGAGCAGATCGCGTGCATGGAAGGCGGTTCGCAGATCACCAAAGCCTTGGGTCTCAAAGTCCAGCACCGCGCGCACCAGGGGCAAGGCGATCGCTTCCAGCGTGGACGGCGCATTGGCTCCAGGCAAGACCTCGGCCAAGGCGGCAGGCGGCGTACGCAGGCCGTCGGCGGCGCGCGGCAGCAGGTTGATACCTATGCCGATCACCGCGTAACGCAGCTCGCCGACGCTGGTGGTTTCAATCAAGATACCGGCCAGCTTGCGCTCATCCAGCCAGACATCGTTGGGCCACTTGAGCCTGAGCGCCGGGTGCAGGCTTTGCACCACCACCAGCCCCACGGCCAGCGACAGGCCGGACCAGTCCTTGGGCGCCAGCGGCAAGCCCAGCGAGAAGGTCAGCGTGGCAAGGCCGGCATCGGTATCGCTTTGCCAGTCGCGCCCCAGGCGCCCGCGCCCCGCGGTCTGGCGCTCGGCCACCAGCAGAGTCGGTTCCATCTGGCCAGCGCGTGCACGGCGCATCAGCTCGCTGTTGGTGGAATCGATCTCCGGCAGGATCTCGACGGTAAAGCCCGGCAGCAAGGGCGCGACCGCTTCCCAAATGGCCTCGGCCGACCAACGGATGGTCATTTCTTCTTCTTCGGTGCGAGCAGCGTGCCACGGCACTTCTTGGCGCCGCACCAGCAGGGGTACTCGGCCTTGAGCTTCTTGGTATAGCGCTCGTCGATGATCAGGCCGTAGTCGTAGTTCAGCTCTTCACCGGCCAGGATGTTGCGCCGCGCCTTGATGAAGATGCGGCCTTCCTGCTCGTCGGCCTCGCAGTTGGCGTCGCAAGAGTGGTTGATCCAGCGCGAGGAATTGCCGCCGAACAAGGCGTCGATCACATGGTCTTCGTCGATGTGAAAGTAGAAGGTGTGGTTCGGATCTTCGGGATTGTGGGGATGGCGCCGCTGCGCCTCGGGCCAGCTGATGACCTCACCCACGTATTCGATGAGGGTTTCGCCTTCGGCAATGTCCACCAGGGCAAACACGCCCTTGCCATGCACGCCGGAGCGGCGGGTCTGGATGCGACGGCTATCGGAAGTCGCCGAGGGTTTCACTGTGTTTTTGGCCACGTCGCAAAAATTTGGTATGGTGAATCGTATGGGCGCGTGTGTGCGTGCCTGTGTGAGCGCGCACCCGCGCGAGAAACTGGATTGTAGTCAGACATGAAAACTTTAGTCATTGCCGAGAAGCCATCCGTAGCCCAGGACATCGTCCGGGCACTTACCGCGACCGCGGGCAAGTTTGAAAAGCACGACGAATATTTTGAGAGCGACGCTTATGTGGTCTCCAGCGCCGTCGGCCATCTGGTGGAAATCCAGGCGCCCGAGGAGTTTGATGTCAAACGCGGCAAGTGGAGCTTTGCCAATCTGCCGGTGATCCCGCCGCACTTTGACCTGAAGCCCGTGGACAAGACCAAGACCCGCCTGAACGCGGTGGTCAAACTGGCCAAGCGCCGCGATGTGGACAAGATCATCAACGCCTGCGATGCGGGCCGCGAGGGCGAGCTGATCTTCCGGCTGATTGAGCAATACGCGGGTGGCGCCAAGCCCCTGGGCAAGCCGGTCTCGCGCCTGTGGCTGCAGAGCATGACGCCGCAGGCGATTCGCGATGGCTTTGGAAACCTGCGCACCAACGCCCAGATGCAGCCGCTGGCCGATGCGGCGCGTTGCAGGTCGGAAGCCGACTGGCTGGTGGGCATCAACGGCACCCGCGCCATGACCGCCTTCAACTCACGCGACGGCGGCTTCTTTCTGACCACCGTGGGCCGGGTGCAGACGCCCACCTTGAGCGTGGTGGTGGAGCGCGAGGAGCAAATCCGCAAGTTCATCAGCCGCAACTACTGGGAAATCCACGCCACCTTCAACGCCCAGGCCGGTGCCTACCCGGCCAAGTGGTTCAACCCGGCCTGGAAGAAAAACCCGGACGACGCCGAACTCAAGGCCGACCGTGTCTGGAACGCGCGTGAAGCGCAGGAGATTGCCGACCTGGTGCGCGGCATGCCCGCCACCGTCACGGAGGAAAGCAAGCCCACCAGCCAGGCCTCGCCCTTGCTGTTTGACCTGACCAGCCTGCAGCGCGAGGCCAATGGCAAATTCGGCTACACCGCAAAGACCACGCTGTCGATTGCCCAGTCTCTGTACGAGCGACACAAGGCCCTGACCTACCCGCGTACCGATTCGCGCAACCTGCCCGAAGACTATGTGCCGGTGGTCAAGAGCACATTCGAGATGCTGGCCGATAGCGGCATGCGGCATCTGGCACCGCACGCGCTCACTGCGCTGAACAACAACTACATCAAGCCGACGAAGCGCGTGTTCGACAACGCCAAGGTCTCGGATCACTTTGCCATCATCCCGACGTTGCAAGCCCCCAGCGGCCTGAGCGAGGCCGAGCAGAAGATTTATGACCTGGTGGTGAAGCGCTTCCTGGCCGTCTTTTTTCCCAGCGCCGAATACCAGGTCACCACGCGCATCACCACGGTGGCCACGCCTGCCGCCAGCCACAACTTCAAGACCGAGGGCAAGGTCCTGGTCAAGCCGGGCTGGCTGGCCATTTACGGCAAGGAAGCCGCCGAAGAAGTAGCCGACGCCAAAGACGGCGACAAGGGCCAGAACCTGGTGCCAGTGCAGCCGAATGAAAAGGTACACGGCAATCCGGTGGACCCCAAGGGCCTCAAGACCAAGCCGCCCGCACGCTATTCAGAAGCCACGCTCTTAGGCGCCATGGAAGGCGCGGGCAAGACGGTGGAGGACGACGAGCTGCGCGAAGCCATGCAGGAAAAAGGCCTGGGCACACCAGCCACCCGCTCCAGCATCATTGAAGGCCTGGTGGCCGAAAAATACATGCTGCGCGAAGGCCGCGAGCTCATCCCCACGGCCAAGGCCTTCCAGCTGATGACGCTGTTGCGCGGCCTGGGCGTGGAAGAACTTTCCAAGGCCGAACTCACCGGCGAGTGGGAATACAAGCTGGCGCAGATGGAGCAAGGCAAGCTCAAGCGCGAAACCTTCATGGCCGAGATTGCCGCCATGACCGAGCGCATGGTCAAGAAGGCCAAGGAATACGACCGCGACACCATCCCTGGCGACTACGCCACGCTGGCCGCACCCTGCCCCAACTGCGGCGGCATCGTCCGCGAAAACTACCGCCGCTACACCTGCATGGGCAAGACCGGCAATGAAGACGGCTGCGGTTTCTCGTTCGGCAAGTCCCCCGCCGGGCGCACCTTCGAGCCGGTGGAAGTGGAGCAATTCCTGCGCGACAAACATATCGGCCCGCTGGACGGCTTTCGCTCCAAGGCCGGCTGGCCCTTCACCGCCGAGATGATCATCAAGTTCGACGACGAGACCAAAAACTATAAGTTGGAGTTTGACTTTGGCGACGACAAAGCGGGCGAAGAAAGCGGCGAGCTGATCGACTTCTCGGCCCAGGAAACCTTAGGCCCATGCCCCAAGTGCGGCGCCGGTGCCGGCGACTCCAATGGCGGCTCGGTGTTCGAGCACGGCAAGAATTACGTCTGCGATCGCTCGGTGCCGACCATGGCGCACCCCACACCCAGCTGCGACTTCAAGACCGGCCAGGTCATCCTGCAGCAGCCGATTGAACGCGCCCAGATGCAAAAGTTGCTGGCGACGGGCAAGACCGATCTGCTGGACAAGTTTGTCTCCATGCGCACCCGGCGCGCCTTCAAGGCCATGCTGGCCTGGGACGCCGAGGAGGGCAAGGTGAATTTTGAATTTGCGCCATCGAAGTTCCCACCGCGCAAGACGGCAGCGGCAAGGCCTGCGGCCGCTGGCAAGACCGCCGCCAAGACCACAGGTGCTACGGCAAAGAAGGCACCGGCCAAGAAGACGGCAGCAGCCAAATCAGCCACCGCCAAACCCAAGGCCCCGCGCAAAACCACGGCCGCCTCCGGCATGAACCCCAGCCCGGCACTGGCAGCCGTCATCGGCAGCGAGCCGGTGGCCCGCACCCAGGTCATCAAAAAGCTGTGGGACTACATCAAGGAACACGGTCTGCAGGACGCCAAGGACAAGCGCAGCATCAACGCCGACGCCAAGCTCCTGGCCGTGTTCGGCAAGCCGCAGGTGACGATGTTTGAACTGGCGGGGATTGCGGGCAAGCACCTCAGCGCGTAACAACGGTCGGTGGGCGGGCCAGCCGCGTTCGGGCGGCTCCTGTAAGCGCCCGCATTGCCCCATACTCTGTGCAAACCAAGATGCATTTGCACAGAAACCAGGGACGGTAGCGCAATGGAAAACAACATCCGCTCGAACTTTGACATGCTGCGCGCCTACGAGGCGCAGCTTTGGCGCCTGGGCGCGCTGGCCGAGCGCTACTTTGCGGAAGACCCGAACACCAGCCTGCTCAAGCTGCGGCAGTTCTCCGATCAAATCCGCGTCACCGGCATCAGGTCGGCACAGCGGGTGCTGTCCATGCGTTCCTCTTGCTCACCTTTTTTTGGTGCCTTGTAGATCACCAGGCCGTCTTCTCGAAGTTGGTGTGCACCTGCACCAGATCAACGCCATGCATCAATGGGCGCAGGTAATGCTGTCGGATGGCGCCCACATTGGCAGTCAGTTCGCATGGCAATCCGTTAAATAGCTCGCGGCGGCGTGCTTCGTCAAACACCAGCTCCATGGGGTTACTCATTAAACCCTGAGGGTTACCCAATAAGCCGTCGGACTCACTGGATAGGGGCGACAGCGTGCAGATTAGTCCCTAATTCCAGCGCATACCCTGCACTGCGCCCGCCACCTTCCAACTGGCGCAGAACACCGCGCGCCAGCAGGTCGTTGATGTCACGCAGCGCGGTGTCGGATGAGCACTTGCCCAGCGCTGCCAGAACTGCGCCTTGTCCAGCACGCCGGCCAGCGTGACGTCTGCGCCTTGCATGGCGCGCAGCAGGCAGGCCAAGAACCAGCTGAGCCAGGGTGTCACGTCCAGCGTGCCTTTTTGCGTGACTTCCAGTTGGTCGTAATAGGCTTTGCGTTCGCGCTGTATCTGCGCGCTAAAGCTGTAGAAGCGCTGGAAAGCATGTTGCCCCCACGGGGGCCGTCAGCGCTGGTTTCTTCCGCGCGGGCCAGCGCCATGTCACCCACGGCGCGGCTGATGCGGCCATTGCCATCATCGAAGGGATGCAGGGTCACCAGCCACAGATGCGCCAGCCCGGCTTTGACGATTGCGTCACCCACAGGGGCGGCGTTAAACCATTGCACAAACGCATCGGTCTGCGCAAGCAAGCTGCCCGCCGGTGGCGCCTGAAAATGTACGCGCTCGCGGCTCAGCGCTTGGTCAAAGTTGCGGGTGGCGTCCAGCACCACGTCCACCACGCCGTCCACATGGCGGTCGCTGGCGGCAAGTGCGCCAATGTCCAGGCCCAGCCTGCGTGCGACGGAGGAACGCACGGCGTCCAGGTTGAGCAGCTCGCCTTCAATTTCGCTGGTCTTGAGGACTTCTTGGGTCAGCACCTGCAAGGTGGCCTGCTCGCGCTGGGCCAGGCCCAGCGCCGCCATGCGCCCCATCAATTGGCCCTGCGCCCGGTGAACCTGCGCCAGTGGGCCGGCCAGTGCGTTGGCGTCATAACGAAACGCTGGCCAGTCGGGCAACTGCCCGATGTAGCGGGTGTTTTCACCAGTACGGGGTTTATGCAACAAGCCTCTACGCGGCCGCCACCCGTCTGACCTCCACCGCCTGCGCCAACTGCCGCAGCCCCGAGCTGGCCGCCGTGATCGGCAGCGAGGCGGTGGCGCGCACCCAGGTCATCAAGAAGCTGTGGGACTACATCAAGGAGCACGGCCTGCAGGACGCCAAGGACAAGCGCAGCATCAACGCCGACGCCACCTTCCATCGCCTTCGTCAAGTCAATCCATTGACGTGCATTGAAACAGATCATGAGCGATTCAGTGCACACACACTATAGCCAAAAGGATTCAAGCGTCCAGTCCAGTCCCGCCCCGCTACAGCAGCAGCCGCGAATGCCCGATGCCGCCGCCCTTCTCGACGCGGATCTGGGCGGGGATGCGTTCCTTCAGTGCCTCGACGTGGCTGATGATGCCTATCATCTTTCCGCTGGCGTTGAGCGAATCGAGCGCGTTGAGCGCGATCTCCAGGGTGTCGCCGTCTAGTGAGCCAAAGCCCTCGTCAAGGAACAGCGAGTCAATCGACGTTTTGTTGCTCACCAGGTCCGACAGCGCCAAGGCCAGCGCCAGGCTGACCAGAAAGCCTTCGCCGCCCGACAGGGTGCGCGTGTCGCGCGTGGTGTCGCCTTGCCAGGCGTCGACGATGTCGAGCTCCAGTTCGCCCGTGATTTTTCGGCGCAGCAGGTAGCGGCCATGCAGGCGCGCCAGATGCCGGTTGGCGAGAAACAGCAAATGGTCGAGCGTGAGGCCCTGGGCAAACTTGCGGAACTTGTCGCCCTTGGCCGAGCCGATCAGGCCGTCCAGCCGCTGCCAGATGTCGGCCTCGGCGGTTTGCGCGCCGATCTGTTCAAACAACGCCTGCTGGTTGCTGCGGCTTTGCGCGTCGCTGGAGAGCAGGGCGCGCTGGGCGCCGATCTGCTCGCTCAAGCCGCTACGTTGCGCTTCCAGCCCTGCCAGTTGCGTGGCTATTTCTTCGGGTGTCAGCAGCGTGAGCGCTTGGGCTTGCAGCTGCTCCTGTTTGGCCTGTGCGGCCTGCAGCAGGACGCTGGCACTTAGTTGGGCAGCGCGCAGCACTTCCTTCAACTGCGTCAGGCGCTGGCGTTCGGGTTCGGGCAACAGTGCTTCTTCAAACGCTGCGGCGTCGGCAAAGGGGCTGGCGTGCAGGGCGCTGTTCCAGGCGGCCTCGGCGGTGGCCAGGGCTGCGCCTTGCTGCTCAAGGGCGGCCTCGACTTGTTCACGTCGACCGTTCAGGGCGGCGATGACCTGACTCAGACGGGTGATGGTTTCGCTGCAGGCCTTGAGCGCCGCGGGTAAGGCCTGGTCTGTCAGCTCCGGCTGTGCGGGCAGTGCAATCTCTTGGTCGCCCAGGCTGGCCCGCAGGTCGGCCCAGCGCTGTGCCCACAGGCTGGCCTGTGTTTGCGCGGCCTCGCATTCGGCTTGCTGGCGCGTGATGGCCTGCGCCAGGGTTTGCAACTGGGTTTGGGTTTGCTGCCAATGCTGCCATTCACCGTCACGCGCTTGCAACCACGGCTCGTGCTGATCCGGCAAGCTGTAGCCCGCCGCTTGCAGAGTGGTTTGCAGGCTGGCTTCCAGGGTGGAGAGTTCTTTCTGATGGGTCTGACCGCTTTGCACCAGAGTAGCGTGACGTGCCAACGCCTCCTGCGCGGCCTGCTGCAACAGCGCCAGCTGACCTTGCGCCGACTGCAAATTTTGAGCGCCTTGGTTGGCAATGGCTTGCGCGCGCTGAATCGCCTGCTCACCCGCATCTGCGGCCTGCAGATCGTTGGCGAGTTGGGCCAGTGCAAGTGCCGCTGCCTGCTGGCCAGCGGCCAGGGTCTCGGCGCTTTTCCAATCGTCTTGCGAAAGCAGCGGCGCGGCGCGCACCTGGCCGATGGATGCGGCCCAGTCGGCCTGCCACTGGCCGATCTGCTGGCTCACTTTCTCCTGTTGAAGCAGCCGCTCGCCCTGCTTGGCCTGGCTAGCCGCCGAGTTAGCCGCAGCGGCTTGGCCTAGGCTGACGAGCTTCTCAAGTTCGACCTGCTTGCTCTGCAAGGCGGCGGCGGTGGCGGACACATCGAGGGCTTGGTAGGCATCAATGGCGGGGTGTTCCACTGCCCCACACAGGGGACAAGCATCACCCGGCTGCAGCGCTTGGCGGTGCGCGTCCAGACTCTGAATGCGGCGCTCCTGATCGAGCAATTTTTGCTTGTCGGCCACCTGCTCCTTGAGCGCAAGGAACTGTTCGCGCAAGGCCAGCACGACAACGTTTTGTTGCGCAATCGTCGTCTCGCCTTGCTGCATGTCTTCGTTTAACGTGGCTTGCTGCACTGCGAGTGTGCGGCGCTGCTGGGCCTGGGCAAGGAGTTGCTGCCAGCGGTGGACATGGCCCTGCTCGGCCTGCCATTGCTGACGCAGGGCGGCAGGCGTTTGGCCGGCCAGGCGCTGATTCTGTTCGGCCTGTGCCAGCTGTAGTGCGCAGGCTGCCTCGGTTTGGGCCAGCGTTGCGGTTTGCACCAGGGCGCTCTGGTCGCCGTGCTTGCGGCTGCGCGCGGCCTGCTCGGTTTGCAGCTCCTGCAAGGCCTGTTGCTGCTGGGCTATGCCTTGTTGCAGCTTGTGGCGCTGTTCAAACTGCTGGCGCCAGCTGCCCAGGCGCTCGCCCAGGGTGGCGTGCTGCGGGTGGGCGCTGCAGAAGTCAAGGTGCTGCTGGTGTTCGCTGCTGGTGCGCGCCAAAGCGCTCTGCGCATTTTCTGCAAGGCGGCTGGACAGGGCTTGGGCCAGGTGCTGTTGCTGGAAGTGCGCCGTGGTTTCGCGTTGCCTCTCCAGCCGAAACTGCGCCAGCACGGCCTTGCTGTCGGTGCACGCGGCCTGCGCCTGCTTCCAACTCTGGTGCAGCGGCGCCAGCGCTTGCGCGGGTTCGCTGTCGGCCAGGCGGCGCAGTTCCGGGCTAACGGCTTCCAAGTCGGCCGCAGCCTCGTCGCAGGCGGCCCGCGTGTCCGACAGCTCCCGTTCGCTAGCTGCCAGATCCAGCTGCCACTGGCGTTGCGCCAGCGTCGCTTGGTGAGCGACTTGCACGGCAAGCAGTTCGATGCCCCAGCGGTCCCCATCGGTCTGCATGACGTCGCGCGCCTCTGCGCTCAACAGTTCCACGCCTTCGGCATGGGCCTTGAGTTGAGCTAGCTGCTGTTTGGCCTCGCGCGCTTGCTCGAACACGCACTTGGAAATTTCGCCGTAGATCTCGGTGCCGGTCAGTTCCTCCAGCAACTCGGCCCGGTCGTTGGCGCTGGCGTTCAGAAAGGCGGCAAAGCCACCCTGGGCCAAGAGCATGGATTTGGTGAAGCGGGGAAAGTCCAGGCCGGTGATCTCGGCAATGCGTTTGAGCTTGTCATTGCTTTGGCTGCTGAGAATCGTGCCGTCACCGGAAGCCAGTTCCACCTTGGGCGCCTGGAGCGCGCCGTCCACTTTATTGTGGGCGCGGCGCTGGCTCCAGAAGGCGCGATACAGGACGCCCTTGACTTCAAACTCCACCTCGGCCAGACAGTCCACCGTGTGGCGCGTCATGATGTCGTTGGCCGACGCGGAGATGCTTTTCAGACGCGGGGTCTCGTGGTACAGCGCCAGGCAGATGGCGTCGAGCAGCGTGGATTTTCCGGCGCCCGTGGGGCCGGTGATGGCAAACAGGCAGTTGTCGGCAAACGGCGCCTTGCGGAAGTCGATAAACCACTCGCCCTTGAGCGAGTTGAGGTTTTTCAGGCGCAGACTGAGAATTTTCATTGCGCGTCCTCGCTCAGGCTGGCAACCACCGCGCGGTAACGCTGGTGCAGGGCCAGCTGCAGTTCCGGCACCAGATCTTCCTGTGCCAGGCGGCGCGCGAACACCTCATCGGGGCTGAGTTCATCCAGCGTTTCGCTCAGCTCGCCGATCAAGCTGGCCGCCGCATTGCCACGCAGACGCCGCACCCGCAACACCTCCACCGGCAGGCCCTGGGTCATGGCCTCGATGCGCGCCGGCAGGTCGGCCAGGTAGTCGTCCTGTTCCACCGTGACTTCCAGCCAGACGGGTTTTTCGCTAGTCCCTTCTGCGCCTGCTTCGACTATGGCCGCAGCCAGCTCCAACAGGTTCCCGCTGACCGACACCAGCGGCTGAAAGCGCGGTACCGGCAGGGCGGTGACGGCGCTTAGGCCATCCGCGTTCAGGTCCACCAGCAGCACCTCTTTTTGCTGCTTTTCTTCATCAAAGCCCAGCGCAATCGGCGAGCCGCAGTAGCGAATGTGCTCCAACCCGCCCACCTTCTGCGGCTTGTGGATGTGGCCCAGCGCCACGTAATCCACGGGCGGGAAGGCGGCGGTGGGAAAGGCCTCCAGCGAGCCGACATAAATCTCGCGCACCGACTCGTTGCTGCTGGCGCCCACGGTGGTGAGGTGGCCAGTGGCCAACAGGGGCAGCCTTCTGCCCAACGCTTGCGACAACTCTTCCTGGCGCACCAGCGCTGCTGCATGCACGGACAGGTAATGGGCCTGGATCGCGGCCTGCATGGACTGCTGCTTTTCCTCGGCGCTCTGCCCGGCCTGGCTTTGCAGCACGTCGCGCGCTCGTATGAAAGGCACGGCGCAGACGATGCAACCGGCCTCGCCGCCACGCAAGGGCAGGACCACCAACTGGTCGGCAGGGTCAGCCACGGCGGCCACCACGGTGGCGTTCAAACGGGCCAGCAGCGCGCTGCTCTCGCCCAGGGTGGCGACGGAATCGTGGTTGCCGCCCAGCAGCAGCAAGGCCACACCGGCGCTGTGCAGGCGCACCACCAGCTGACTGTAGAGCTCGCGCGCATAGCTGGGCGGCGCGCCGGTGTCGAACACATCGCCGGCAATCAGCACTGCGTCCACCGCATGCGCCTCGACCTGGAGCAACAGCCAGGCTATCAGCGCCTGGTGCTCGGCCTGACGGCTCTTGCCCATGAAGTGCTGGCCCAGGTGCCAGTCGGAAGTGTGAAGGATGCGCATGGTGGGTGGTGCTATCTAGGGTTACGGTTTTCTATAGCTTATGGCAGTTGTGCCGGCGCAGGCCGACCCACGCCGTTGGCATCGCGCACAATCGCCCATGCCCATCCAACCCGCCACAGCCCAGCCGCTTGATCTGGCTGCTTCACCAGGGCACTCTGCCTCCAACGCCGTCGCCCGCCTGAGCCTGCATGCGGTGGCACGCCTGCGCGCCACCCGCCTGGAGCGCAGCCTCAAGCCCTTTATCGCGCGCGGTTCGCGCAAGGAGCGCTGCACCGGTTGCCGCGTGATGCACAGCCACTGCCTGTGCGCGCTGCGCCCCAGCGTGCCGACTACAGCCGGGGTGTGCCTGATCATGTGCGACATCGAGCCGCTCAAGCCCAGCAACACTGGCTGGCTGATTGCCGACATGGTGGCCGACACGGCAGCCTTTGGCTGGGCGCGCACGGCGGTGGACCCGACCCTGCTGGAGATGCTGGCCGACCCGCAGTGGCAGCCCTTTGTGGTGTTCCCCGGCGAATATGTGGAGGCCGCCGAGCGGGTGGTGACGGAAGTGAGGCCAGTGGCCGGCAAGCGCCCGCTGTTCATTTTGCTGGACGCCACCTGGTCGGAGGCGCGCAAGATGTTTCGCAAGAGCCCGTATCTCGACCACCTGCCGGTGCTCAGCCTGCAGCCAGAGCAGTTGTCCAACTACCGGCTACGCCGCTCCAAACGCGATGACCACTTATGCACCTCGGAGGTGGCGGCGCTGTGCCTGGAGCTTGCCGGTGAACCGCACGCCGCCGACACGCTGAGCGCCTATCTGGATGTGTTCACCAACCATTACCTGAATGCCAAGAACAGCGTGAAGGTGGACTGGGAAGACGCCGCGCATCTGCGCCTGCGTGCGCTGGGCGAGCCTGCCGCTACGCCGGACTGAGCCGTTAAGTGGTTGTGGTGGCAGCGCTCACTAGGGGCTTCTGTTAAAGTGATGCGTGATGCTAACGCATCAATCATCACTTCTGGAGTTTGATTATGCGCACCACCCTTGACATTGCCGACGACGTTTTGTTTGCCGCCAAGGAGATAGCGCAGCGCGAAAAAAAAACCCTGGGCCATGTCATCAGCGAGCTGGCCAGGCGCGCCTTTCAGAATCGGGGGCTGGTGGAACCCGCCTCGCCAGGCAGCCAGAAGCCCAATGTATCCGAGCGGCTGGCAGGGTTTGGTATTCGCCCCTTGCCCCAACGCGGCGGCATTGTCAGCAACGAGCTGATAGACCGCCTGCGTGACGCGGAGGGTGTTTGATGCGCGCGCTACTGGACGTCAACGTACTGATTGCCCTGCATGACCGTGACCATGTGCACCATGAGCGCGCCGCACTTTGGCTGGAGAAAAACATCGCCTCCGGCTGGGCCAGCTGCCCTCTGACCCAAAACGGCTGCCTGCGCATCATGAGCCAAAGCGCTTACAGCAGCCCACAACCCCTCGCCGTGCTGATTGCCATGTTGCAAGGCTCGGTTGCGGCACCGCACCACCGCCTATGGCCGGACGACATCAGTCTGCTGGACGCAGCGGCGTTCCATCACCAGCACATGCACAGCCCCCATCAGCTCACCGATCTGTATCTGCTGGCGTTGGCGGTCAAACATTCCGGGCGACTGGTCAGCTTCGACCAACGCATTCCGCTCAGCGCCGTTCAGGGAGCCAAGGCCCAGCATCTGGTCATCCTGTAGGCCCTCAGCAAAGCTTAACCCTGGCGCGCTATGCTGCGGGTTTACCAGTAAGCCAAAAGAACGCCCCATGAACTTTACCGACATCGACGACAGCTCCGAGCACGCCACGCACACGCCGACCGAACGCGCGGCCGCCGCCAGTCGCAGCACCTGGGTTAGCGTGGCCGTAAACTTGGTCCTATCCATCACCCAGATCGTGGTGGGCACGCTGGCCAAATCGCAGGGCCTGATTGCCGACGGCGTCCATTCGCTGTCGGACCTGGTGGCTGATTTTGTGGTGCTGTTTGCCGGCCACCACGCCAAGAAAGATGCCGACGAAGATCACCCTTACGGCCACCATCGTTTCGAAACCGCGGCCTCGCTGGCCCTGGGCCTGTTGCTGCTGGGCGTGGGCGTGGGCATGGTCTGGTCGGCGCTGCAAAAGCTGGAGTCCCCCAGCTCCATCCCCACCGTCCACGTGACGGCCCTGTGGGTGGCACTGGTGGCCATTGCCTCCAAGGAACTGCTGTTTCGCTACATGCTGCGCGTGGCCAAGGCGGTCAAGTCCAGCATGCTGGTGGCCAACGCCTGGCATGCGCGCTCGGATGCGGCGTCGTCCCTGGTGGTCAGCATAGGCCTGATCGGCAATCTGCTGGGTTATCCGCTCTTGGACCCGATTGCCGCCCTGATCGTGGGCTTCATGGTCGGCAAGATGGGCTGGAGCTTTGGCTGGGACGCGCTGCACGATTTGATGGACCGTGGCCTGGATGAGGCCGAGGTGCAGGCCATACGCGACACCCTGCAATCGTCGCCCGGCGTGCTGGGCGTTCACGATGTGCGCACCCGAAAGATGGGTGACATGGTGGTGGTGGATGCCCACCTGGAAGTGGACGCCACGATCACCGTGGAGGCCGGCCACAATATTGCCGTGGCAGCGCGCCAGGCCGTCATGCAGCGCCACCGCGTGCTGGACCTGATGACCCATGTGGACCCGTCGCAGCGCCCCGACCGCGACCACCATGGAGCGGGCCTAGCGGAGTCATAGGCATAAGCCGGAATTAATCCCGGCGAAGCCCTTTGCGGGGCGACGGATGTGCAAGAATCCATCGAAAGCAAGCACCACCGTGGTGTGCAGCAACTATGCCAAAAATACTGTCGTTATCTCGCGTTTCAGGACCTTAATTTTCATGTCGCGCGCGCGCTCCGTCCAGACACTGCTGATTGCCGTTCTGCTGGGCGTCAATCTGCTGGCCCTAGTGGCATCTGCTTATTGGCTGTACCAGAGCAAGCACCAGTTTGTGGAAAGTGCCGAAATCCGTACGCGCAACATTGCCAGCGCGGTGGAGCGCAACCTGTCGTCCAGCGTCGACAAGGTCGACTTTGCCTTGATGCACATGGTGGACGATGTGCAGCGATTGACCAGCAGCAGTAAATCCATTGACTCCAGCAACCTGAACGCTGCCTTTTCCAACATGCACAAGCGCCTGCCAGAGATTGAAGGCCTGCGCGTGGCCGACAAGGATGGTCACGTTTTTCTGGGCAGTGGCATGGACCTGAGCAAGCCCGTCAGCATTGCCGACCGCGACTACTATCAGGCGCTGCGCGCAGGCCAAGACCACACGCTGTGGATCAGCAAGCCGATGATGGGGCGGCTGGTGAAACACCCCATCATCGTGTTTGCGCGGCGCTATGACGACGCCCAGGGCCAATTTGCAGGCGTGGTGTTTGCCACCATCGCGCTGGACTATTTCCAGCACCTACTGGCACGCTTTGACCTGGGCGCGCAGGGTACGCTGGTGCTGCGCGACCTGGATCTGGGACTGATCGTGCGCAGCCCACCGATCGCCGACCTGCCCGTCGGCCAGGTCGGCAACCGCGCGGTGTCGGCTGAGTTCCGCACGCTGTATGACAGCGGCAGCGCTAGCGCCATCTTCTTCACCCCGCAGGGCTCGGACAGTGTGGAGCGCATCATTGCCTTTGAGCACGTCAGCAATGCGCCCATGCTGATCATTGCCGGCTCGGCCAGCGCGGATTACCTGAGCGGCTGGTATGGCGAGCGCGACAAGACCATTGCCAGCACCGGCCTCTTTATGCTGGTGACGCTGGTGCTGGGCGCCATGCTGTGGCGACTGCTAAACACCACCGCGCTGGAGGCCCTGCGCAACCAGGTGTATTTGCGCAATGCCAGCGACGGCATACAGATCACCGATGCCAGCGGCCAGTTGCTGGAGGCCAACGACCGTTTGTGCAGCCTGCTGGGCTATAGCCGCAGCGAACTGCAGTCCATGGGCGCGCAGCTATGGCCGCAATGCTGGCCCGATGCACAGGCCCGTGACAGCCTGCGCGAACAGGCCCAGGGCTCGGGCGAGCCGCAGTCCCTGGAGACCACGCTGCGCCGCAAGGACGGCAGCCTGCTGGATGTGGAGGTGCGTTCCAGCCACTTTTACTGGTCCGACCGCTTGCACCTGCATGCCTCGATACGCGACATTGGCGAACGCAAGGCACACGCCGAGAAGATCGAACTGCTGGCTTTTTTTGATCCGCTGACCCGACTTCCCAACCGCCGCCTCATGCTGGAGCGCCTGAACCGCGCACTGCTGGGCTGTGCGCGCCACCCAAGCCATTGCGCGCTGTTGTTGATCGACATTGACAACTTCAAGGTCCTCAACGACACCCTGGGCCATGCGGTGGGCGACCAACTGCTGGTGGAAATGGCCAGGCGCTTGCAAACCTGCCTACGCCAGGGCGACACCGCGGCCCGCATGGGAGGTGACGAGTTTGTGGTGATCCTGGAAGGCTTGGACGGCGGCGGTATGGCTGCCAGTCAGGCCGAAGCGGTGGCAGAAAAGATCATGGCCCACCTACGCCAGCCTTTTTTGCTGGACCTGGCTGCGGGCGCGCAGGACCTGCCGCTGCGCAACCATCTGTGCACCTCCAGCATTGGCATTGCCATGTTCAACGACCAGTCGCTGTCCACCGACGAACTGCTGATGCGCTCCGACACCGCCATGTACCAGGCCAAGGCCTCGGGCCGCAACACGGTGCGTTTTTTTGATCCGGACATGCAGAGCAGCGTGGACGCCCGCGCTGCGCTGGAACACGACCTGCGTCACGCCCTGGAGCAAGACCAGTTGCAGCTCTACTACCAGCCGCAGGTGGACGACCAGGACCGCATCATGGGGGCCGAAGTCCTTCTGCGCTGGCTGCACCCGGAACGCGGCCTGGTCATGCCCGGCCACTTCATCCCGCTGGCCGAGGAAACCGGCGTAATTTTGGCCTTGGGTGCCTGGGTGCTGGAGAACGCCTGCGCGCAACTCACGCGCTGGGCCCAGCAAAGTGCATTCAGCCACCTGACGATTTCGGTCAATGTCAGCGCACGCCAGTTCCGCCAAAGCGATTTTGTGCAACAGGTCCAGACCATTGTGCAGGCCTCGGGCGCCAACCCGCGACTGCTCAAGCTGGAGCTGACCGAAAGCCTGATGGTCAATAGCGTGCAGGAGACGGTGGGCAAAATGGAGGCCCTGCATGACTATGGCATTGCGTTTTCGCTGGATGACTTTGGCACCGGTTATTCGTCGCTGTCCTATCTGCAGCGCCTGCCACTAGACCAGCTCAAGATCGACCAGAGCTTTGTGCGCGACCTGCTGCAAGACAGCAAGGACGCAGCCATTGCCCAGACCGTGGTCAACCTGGCGCAAAACCTGGGCTTGAGCGTGATTGCCGAGGGCGTGGAAACCCAGGCCCAGCGCGACTTCCTGAGCGACATCGGCTGCCACGCCTACCAGGGCTATTTGTTTGGCCGACCCTGCCCGCTGCAGGAATTTGAGCAATTGTTCAGCGTCGCTGCTTAGCGTTTCAACCGGCCGACCAGCCAGCCCTCGGCGCTGTAAATCACCAGCGCCAACCAGATCAGCAAAAAGCCGACAAAGCGCGCGCTGGCAAAAGGCTCATGAAACAGCCAGACGCCGATCGCAAATTGCAGGCTGGGCGAAATGTATTGCAAAATTCCCATAGTGGTCAGCGTGATGCGCCTGGCACCTGCGGCAAACAGCAGCAAGGGAATGGCGGTCATCGGCCCACCAAACAGCAGCCAGGCAAAAGTGACGGGGTCAAACTGAACAAAGGCGCTGTGGCCCTGCCAGCTTAAATAGGCCAGCACGCCGACGGCGAAAGGCGCCAGCAACAGGGTCTCCAGCGACAAGCCTTCCAGCGCACCCAGGGAACCCACCTTGCGCAACAGGCCGTAGCCGCCAAAGCTGAAGGCGAGAATCAGCGCGATCCAGGGCGGGTGGCCAGCCTGCACCGCCAGCCACAACACGCCCGAAGTCGCCACCGCCACGGCCAGCCACTGACCGCGCCGGGGCCGCTCATGCAGCACAAAAAAGCCGATCGCCACATTCACCAGCGGCAGGATGAAATAGCCCAGACTGGCGTCCAGCAAATGCTGGTTGTGCACCGCCCAGACATAGGTCAGCCAGTTCAGCGTCAGCAGGGCCGCCGACAGCGCAAAGGCAGCCAGCACGCGCGGCTGACCGGCCACTGCGCGCAACCAGCTCCAGCGCCGCAGAAAGGTCAGCACGCACAGCAGGAACAGCGCCGACCAGAGCGTGCGGTGCATCACCACCTCCAGCGGCGCCACGCTGGCCAGTTGATGGAAGTACAGAGGGAACAGGCCCCAGGCGATATAGGCCAGGGTTGCGTAGAGAACACCAGGATTCATGGGAACAGACAAGCAAGCATGGCGCTATTGTCGCCGCCATAAAAAAAAGCGCCCGAAGGCGCTTTTTTCAGGGGTGGTGCAAGGCTTACTTGCTGACCACGCGGACCATTTCCAGGCACTTGTTGGAGTAGCCCCATTCGTTGTCGTACCAGCTGATGAGCTTCACAAACGTGCCGTCCAGGGCAATGCTGGCATCGGCATCAAAGATGGAGGTACGGGTGTCACCACGGAAGTCGGTGGCAACCACCTTGTCTTCGGTGTAACCCAGAACGCCCTTCAGGGCGCCCTCGCTTTGCAGCTTGATTTCAGCGCAGATTTCAGCCAGGGTGGCGCTGGTGTTCAACTCCACCGTCAGGTCGACTACCGACACGTCGCTGGTGGGCACACGGAAGGACATGCCGGTGAGCTTTTTGTTCAGCTCAGGAATCACCACGCCCACCGCCTTGGCTGCACCGGTGCTGCTCGGAATGATGTTTTCCAGTATGCCGCGCCCGCCACGCCAGTCTTTGTTGGACGGACCGTCCACGGTCTTTTGCGTGGCAGTGGCAGCATGCACCGTGGTCATCAGGCCGCGCTTGATACCGAACTTGTCGTTGATCACCTTTGCCAAAGGAGCCAGGCAGTTGGTAGTGCAAGAAGCGTTGGACACAATCGCTTCGCCCTTGTAGGTCTTCTCGTTCACGCCGAACACGAACATGGGCGTGTCGTCCTTGCTGGGCGCCGACAGGATGACCTTGGTGGCGCCGGCATCGATGTGCTTTTGCGCCGTCACCTTGTCCAGGAACAGGCCGGTGGATTCGATGACGACGGTGGCGCCGACTTCATTCCACTTCAAATTCGCCGGGTCACGCTCTTGCGTCAGGCGGATCTTCTTGCCATTGACCACCAGGGTGTTTCCTTCGACGGACACTTCGCCCTTGAAGCGGCCATGCACCGAGTCGTATTGCAGCATGTAGGCCAGGTAATGGGGTTCGAGCAGGTCGTTGATGCCGACCACTTCGATGTCGCTGAAGTTCTGCAACGCAGAGCGCAGCACGTTGCGACCAATACGCCCGAAACCATTGATACCAATCTTGATTGTCATTTGCTTCACTTTCTTGCGTTAAAAATCGATTGTCGAAAAAAACTGTCTCAGTCTACTTGCGCTGCAGCAAGCTTTGTACGGTGTCTGCCACGTTCGCGTCGGTAAAGCCGAAATGCTTGAACAGCACCGGGGCCGGAGCGGATTCGCCAAAGGTGTCGATGCCGACCACGGCCCCCACGCCGTACTTCCACCAGCCATCCGTAGAGCCCATTTCCACAGCCACGCGCGGCACACCGGCGGGCAGCACCAGGCTCTTGTATTCCACGCTCTGGCGGTCAAAGGTAGTGGTACTGGGCATGGAAACCACGCGCACCGCAATCTTGCGTTCCGCCAGCAGCAACTGGGCCTTGAGCGCCAACTGCACCTCGGAACCGGTGGCGATGATGACGGCCTGCGCCTTCTTCTTCATGCCCACATCCTTGGGCTCGGACAGCACATAGGCGCCCTTGCCGATGGCGTCAATGCCGCTGGCATCTGCTGCCAGTTCGGAGTCGCCCTTGACTGCGTAGCTGATGTTCTGGCGCGACAGCAACAGGGCGGTGGGGCGCTTGTCATTCTGCAGCGCCACGGTCCAGGCCACTGCGGTCTCGGCCGTATCGCCCGGACGCCACACATCCAGATTGGGGATCAGGCGCAGCGAGGCGGCGTGTTCAATCGACTGGTGGGTGGGGCCGTCCTCACCCAGACCGATGGAGTCATGGGTGAACACATGGATCACGCGGATCTTCATCAATGCGGCCATGCGGATGGCATTGCGGCTGTAGTCGCTGAAGGTCAGGAAGGTGCCGCCATAGGGAATGAAGCCGCCATGCAAGGCAATGCCGTTCATGATGGCGGCCATGCCGAATTCGCGCACGCCGTAGTTGATGTGGCGCCCGCCGATCAAATTGCCATTTGCGTCCGGCGTCTGCACCACATCGCCCTGCATCGTGAAGCGCAGATTGGGCGTGCTCTTGGTGTTGGTCAGGTTGGAGCCGGTCAGGTCGGCCGAGCCGCCCAGCAGTTCGGGCACGGCTGCAGTGAAGGATTCGAGTGCCAGTTGCGAGGCCTTGCGGCTGGCAACCGTCTCGCCCTTTTGGTGCGCGGCAATGATGGTGTCCACGGCGGTCTGCACAAACTTCTTGGGCAACTCGCCCTTCATGCGGCGTACCAGCTCCTTGGCCTGGGCCGGGTAGGCGGCCTTGTAGGCGTCGAAGCCTTCGGTCCATTCTTTTTGCGCGGCAGCCCCTTTGGCCTTGGCGTCCCAGTCGGAGTACACCTCCTTGGGAATCACAAAGGGCGCATGCTCCCAGCCAATGGCTGCGCGGGTCAGCTTGATTTCTTCGGCGCCCAGCGGCTCGCCGTGCGCCTTGGAGGTGTTGGCGCGGTTCGGTGAACCAAAACCGATATGCGTCTTGCAAATGATCAGCGTCGGTCTGTCGGTGGATTTCTTGGCCTCGGCAATGGTCTTGGACACCAGCTCGACGTCGTGGCCGTCGATCGGACCCAGCACATTCCAGCCGTAGCTCACAAAGCGCAGCGCGGTGTTGTCGGCAAACCAGGGCGCGACCTGGCCGTCAATGGAGATACCGTTGTCGTCGTACAGCGCAATCAGCTTGCCCAGCTTCCAGGCACCGGCCAGGGAGGCGGCCTCGTGGCTGATGCCCTCCATCAGGCAGCCGTCACCCATGAACACATAGGTGTGGTGATCAACGATGGCATGGCCTTCGCGATTGAATTCCTTGGCCAGCAGTTTCTCGGCCAGCGCCATGCCCACGGCATTGGTCAGGCCCTGGCCCAGCGGGCCGGTGGTGGTTTCCACGCCGGGGGTGATGCCGTACTCGGGATGACCCGCGGTTTTGCTGTGCAGGGTGCGGAAGTTTTTGAGCTCTTCCATCGGCAACTTGTAGCCGGTCAGGTGCAAGAGCGCATAAATCAGCATCGAGCCGTGGCCATTGGACAGCACAAAGCGGTCGCGGTTCATCCAATTGGGCTTGGCCGGGTTGTGGCGCAGATGCTCGCCCCACAGGGCCACTGCCATATCGGCCATGCCCATGGGGGCGCCGGGGTGACCGGAGTTGGCAAGTTGAACTGCGTCCATGGCAAGTGCGCGGATTGCGCTTGCCATTTGTTGGGTGTTGGCCATGGTTGGCGGCTCCAGGTGGTAGTGAGTGCGAAGAAGCGAATACTTAACCCGCCATTTTACCGGTGCCACCGTGCAAGGCTTTTGCAGCGCCACAACGCAGCCCACGCCACCACGCGATATGCTTGCTGGATGAGCACACTTTTTACCCCCCTGAACCTGCCTTCACCACGCGGCGGCATCACCCTGGCGAACCGCATTGTGGTCGCACCCATGTGCCAGTATTCCGCCATCAACGGTGAGGCCACCGACTGGCATCTGATGCACTGGGGCAATCTGCTCAACGGCGGCGCGGCCATGTTCACCATCGAAGCCACGGCCGTGCTGCCCGAGGGCCGTATCACTCCCAGCTGCCTGGGGCTGTGGGACGAGCGCACCGAGGTCAAGCTGGCCGACAACTTGCAGCGCGCCCGCAAGCTGGCGCCGCATGTTGCTGTGTGCATTCAGCTCGCGCACGCCGGGCGCAAGGCATCCAGCGCCGTGCCCTGGCAGGGCGGCCAGCTGCTAAGCGCAGACCAAGGCGGCTGGCAAACCGTAGGCCCATCGGCCCTGCCGCAGCTGCCCAATGAGGCGCCGCCGACGGCCATGGATGCGGCTGAACTGGCCCGTGTGCGCGATGCCTTTGTGACAGCCGCTTTGCGTGCCGACAAGATGGGCATAGACGCGATTGAGTTACACGGCGCCCATGGCTACTTGTTGCATGAATTTTTGTCACCCTTGTCCAACCAGCGCGCCGACGAATATGGTGGCAGCCTGGAGAACCGCATGCGCTATCCGCTGGAAGTGTTTGCCGCCGTGCGCGCAGCCTACCAAGGCGTGCTGGGCATTCGCGTGTCGGCCAGCGACTGGGTGGAAGGCGGCCTGAGCGCCGACGAAGTGACGGAATTCGCCAAGTGCCTCAAGGCCCTGGGCTGCGACTTCATCCATGTCTCCAGCGGTGGCCTGTCGCCGCAGCAAAAGATTGCCATTGGCCCGGGCTACCAGCTGCACTTTGCCAAACAGATCCGGGCAGCCACCGGCATGGTCACCACCGCCGTCGGCCTGATTACCGAGCCGCAGCAGGCAGAAGACGCTTTGCTGGCCGGTGACGCCGACCTGATCGCCCTGGCCCGCGCCTTTTTGTACCAGCCGCGCTGGGGCTGGCAGGCCGCGGCCGCCCTGGGCGCCACGGTAGAAGCCAACCCGGTCTACTGGCGCTGCCTGCCACGCGAGGCCCAAGCCGCATTTGGCAAGGTGTCTATAGGCGGGCGCTAATTTAAAGTCCGTTGTCGCGCAAAAACACCAGCAGCGCGTTGCTGTGGGCGACTTCGAGTTTGGAAAATATTTTGGCGCGGTGGTTCTCCACGGTGCGGTAATCAATCGGGTTTTCCGGGTCTTGCTTGCTGAGCAACTGTGCCGCCTCCTTGCTGGACAGACCCTGGGCCACCAACGGCGCCACCTGCTTCTCGCGCGCCGTCACCTTGGCCCAAAGTTGCAGTGCGCGCTGGCGTCCCTGCCGTGCTCGGGCAATGTCGGCGGCCAGTGCCTTGGCACGGTTCACGGCCTCCATTAGTTTGTCGTCACTGCAGGGCTTTTCCAGCCAGCTGACCGCGCCCTGCTGCATGGCGCGCACGGCCACCGGGATGTCTCCATGACCGGACAAAAAAACCACCACCAGCGGGCTGCCACGCTCTTGCAACTGTTGAAAAACGTCGAGACCGCTGATGCCCTGCATGCGCAGGTCCAGCACCAGCACGCCGCTGGCGTCGAGTTGGGCAGCTTGCAAAAAAGACTCGCCACTGTCATAGGCCTGGATGGCACAGTCGCACAGGCGTGCGCGCAACAGGCTGGCTAGGGAGCGGCGCACGGCCTCATCGTCATCGACGATGTACAAGTTGAGGTGCTTCGGATTCATGAGGCAGGGGGAAGAAAGACGGTAAACACGGCGCCGACTGGCTCACCATTTTCGGCGCTCAAGCGGCCGCGGTGTGCCTCCACCGTGGTACGGCAAATGTTCAGGCCCAGCCCCAGGCCCTCCGCCTTGGTGGTGAAGAAGGGCTCAAACAATTGCGCCAGCGCCTCGGTTGCAATGCCGGGACCGCTGTCGGTCACCCGGATAAAAACCATGCCGTCCTGCATGCCGGTGTCCAGCTGCACCAGCTTGCTCGCCGCTGGCTGGCCCTGCATGGCCTGCAAGGCGTTTAGCAGCAGATTCAGCAGCACCTGCTCCAGCAGCAAGCGGTCGGCCTGGATCACCGGCAGATGCTCGTCCAGCTGCGTGACCACGCGGGCCTGCTGCTGGCCGATTTCGGGGCGCAGCAGGGCCAGCACATTGGCCACCACGGCGTTGACGGTGCAGGCCTCAAAACCACTGGTTTGCAGACGCACGAAACCGCGTATGCGGCCCACGATATCGGCGGCGCGTTGCGCCTGCGTGCGGATGTCGCCCAGGGTTTCCAGCAGGGCTTCGCGCTGGTCGCGCTCGGCAAAGGCACGGGCAGAACCGGCAAAGCTGACCAGGGCCATCAGCGGCTGACCAAGCTCATGGGCCAGGGTGGAGGCCAGTTCGCCCAGGGTGGCCAGGCGGCTGGTGCGCTGCATGCTGGCGGCCTGCAGGCGCTGTTGTTCCTCGGCGCGTTTTTGCTCGCTGATGTCCAGCACCGAGCTCATCCAGCCGCTGTGTTGGCCGCTGCCGTCGATCAGCGCCGCCGAGTAAATCATGGTGGTCACGTCATGGCCATCGCGGTGGCGTATGCGCGACTCAAAGCCTCGCATGGGCGCACCACTGAGCACGGCGGCGTTGTCTTGCCAGTGCTTTTCCATGTCGTCCGGATGCCAATAGGGATACGGCGGCAACTGGCCGACCAATTCGGCTGCGCTATAGCCGGTGATCTCGCACAGCGCCGGATTGGCGTAGATGATGCGGCCCTGCAGATCGCGGGCGCGCATGCCCACCACCAGGGAGTCGCCCATGGCCTTGCGAAACGCATGCGCCTCCTGCAGCTCGGCAGTGCGCGCCAGCACCCGCTGTTCCAGCTCTTCACGGTGGCGGCGCAACTCGCCGAATCGGCGCTCGCGCTGCTGGGCCAGCTTTAAGACCAGCCACAGTACCAGAGCCAACAAAAGGGTCAGCGCCTGGCCTATCCAACGCGCCCAATGCACCGGTGCCAGGTCGGTCATCACCACCAGCTTCCACCGGAATTCGGGCAGTTCCTCTTCCAGCGACAGAAATTGCTGCGCTCGCCCGTCCAACAGGGCGCGGGTCTCGTAACTGGCCTCGCCCTGCACGCGCAGCTGCTGCCAGGCCGGGGGCTCAAAATCCAGGCGGTCGCCGTACTGGCGGTTGCCGCGTATCCAGGCCAGCGCGGTCGCCGACAAGGGCTGAGTGGCCTTGTATTGCCAGTCCGTGATGGAGCCCAGAAAAATCACGCCCCAGGCATCGGCCAAATAGACCGGGTCCTGGGTGCGGCGCCAGGCGTCCTCGATGTCGCCCAGGCTGACCTTGATGACCAGCACGCCCAGCGGCCTGGCACCGGTGGGGGACTTGCCCACGCGCACCGGTGCCGAGATAAACATGCCGGGCACCTGCGTGTTGTTGCCAATGGCGTAAAAGAAGCCATCGCGCCCGGCCAGGGCGTCCTTGAAGTAGGGCCGAAAGCCATAGTTCTGGCCAACAAAGCTGTCCGCCTGTTGCCAGTTGCTAGCGGCCAGGGTCTGGCCGTTCGCGTCCATCAAATACAGCGCGTTGGAGCCTACGCGCTGGCTGGTTTGCTGCAAATAGCGGTTGACCTTGGCGACCAAGGCCAAGTCCCGCGGCGCCTTCAACAGGGCCTGAATGTCGGGGTGCTGCGCGGTGACAAAAGGGATGTGCTTGTAGCGCGCCACCGTGCCGCGAAGGCCCAGTGCCTGCACCTCGAGCGTGCGGTGAATGGCATCCACCTGCAGCCGCTTTTCGCGCTGCGCCGCCCACTCGCCCGCCCACCAGGCCTGCGCCAGTGCCAGCAGGGCATACAGCGTCCAGAGAACCGGCTTGCGCCAGCCGCTGTGGCCGGACCGGCTCTCACCGCTGACCGCCAATGCCCTCATGCCGCAGGCTGCCGGTTTTGTGCCTCAGGCTGGCTGATCACCAACGCCGCAGCGGCCGCATCGGCCACGCTCCAGAACAGCTGCGCATCATGGCCCACGCCCTGCGGGTCCACCCGCAACAAGAGCTCGCGCACGGTGGTCTTGACGCGCGCCAGCAGCAGCCTCTTGTCGGCCGACTGCAGGCTGTGGCGCAACTCCATCAAACAGTCCACGGCGGTGCTGTCGAGGTCGGCGCTTTCTTCCAGGCTCAGGATCACGGTGTGCAAACCGGAGCGGCCACGGGCCAGGCGCAGCACCTCGCCCATGACGCGCTCGGCGCTGCCGAAAAACAAAGGCTCTTCCGGCCGCAGAATCAGCAGTCCAGCCTGGGCATGTGCATGTGCACCCTGCTGCACCTGCACATCCACATAGTTGCGGCTCTCAAGCAGCTCACCCAGCTCATGCACCACCGGCTGGCTGAAGCGGTGCAGCGCACCCAGCACCGACAGGCCTATGGCCACGAGCATGCCGTCCAGTACGCCCAGCAAGAGCACAGCCAGCACGGCAGCCAGCAACAAACCACGGTCGCGGTTCATGTGCCAGACGACTATGAGCGGGCGCAGCGACAAGGCATGCCAAAGCGCGCTGATCACCGCCACCGCCAGCACCGGTCGTGGCAACAACTGCAGGGCCGGTAAGGCAAACCCAATGGCAAGGACTACCGCCAAGAGCGCCACCGCACCGGCCTTGCGCGACACCGCACCGGCACCCGCATTGGCGCTGGTGGCAGAAAACCCGGCCCCCACCGCCATGCCTTGCAACAGGCCCGCGCCCACATTGCAGGCACCCAGCACCAGCAGCTCGCGGTTGGCATCCAGCGCGTCGCCATGGATCATTGCCTGGCTGCGCATGCTGCCCCAGGACTCGGCAAACACCAGCATCACCAAGCCAAAGGCCAGCTCACCGGCGCGCAACCAGTCATTGAGGGGCAACTGCGGCAGGCCCACGGCAAAGGCTGGAATCGCCACCGCGCCTATCTGACGCACCGCCAGGGTTTGCCAAATCGGCAAGCGCGTCAACGCGATGGACAGCAGCATCACCAGCAAGGAGGCCGGCAGACGCGGCCAGCGCCGCAGCCACAGCATCATGGCGCCCGCCACCAGGGCCAGCAGCATGCTGGGCAGATGCCATTGCGGCATATGCGCCAACGCAAACAGCAACAAATGCAGCGGATCGGCAGAGCTGGCAGATGGCAGCTCCAGCCCCAGCCCCAGCGCATCGGGCAGCTGCTTGATCACAATCGTCAGCGCCAGCGCAAAGGCAAATCCCTTGAGCACCGGGCGCGACACATAGGAGGAGAGCTGGCCCTGGCGCGCCGCCGCGAGCAGCATCAACATGAGTCCGCTGAGGATCACCAGGGCCATCAGCACCTGGGTGTAGGCCGCAGCATTGGCCGCGCTCCAGGCACCGGTCATCGATACCGCGGCGGCAGCCGCCAGAGCAGCGGTGCTTGATGTGGGCGCCACGATGGCAAAGCGGCTACCGCCGAACAAGGCATACACCACCAAGCCGACCACCACGGCCGTCAGCGCATGGCCTACCGGCAGGTGCGCCAGGCCGGCATAGGCCACGGCCTCTGGCAGCAGCAGCCCGGCCACGCAAAGACCGGCCACCACATCCGGCCAGGCGCCATATTTGTCCTGAAAACCCGTTGTATTCATGGTCCAAGTATGCGACGCAAATACAGCCCAGCGCCAGCAGCCCTGCATGCCAAACAACTTCACTGCTTACAAAGGTTTACCCGACAGACACCTGCTTGACACGGGCTTGACACCGGTGCAAGCCATGATGGGACCTACTTCAAGCCCAATATGCACAAACCAACATTGCCCCAGATTGAACAGGCGGCGCACGATCCAGTGCCAGCCCTGTTGGGGCAGGTGTATGCAGAGTCGCCCATCTCCCTGAAGAGGCGATTGCTGGAGCAATTGCTCAAGCCCCTGGGCCTGCTGTCGCTGGCCACGGTGTGTGACGGCGCCTTTGCCAATCTGGCTTTCAACAGCGACTGGTTCAAGCGCGGCATTCGCCCGGAACTGGTGCAGTCTGTGGATGCCGACCAGGTGATGGCGCTGACCGACTATGTGCAACAGGTCAGCGTCCAGGCCGTGACCGGACTGGCCCAGGTGCTGAGCACGTCGCCGGTACTGCAGGGCTCGATGGCCGCGGCGGCGCTGCTGGCGCTGCTGATCAAACGCGCCCGCGAACAGCCCAAAACCGATGCGAATCCCCTGGAAGACTTTGAACCCTAGGAACGCGCGGCCTGCGCGCTCATGTTCCGGCTGACTTAGACTCTGCCATCTTGAAAATATTTCCCTCTTTGCATTTCATCCGCCTGCTGCTACTGTGCAGCATGCTGCTGCCCGCCGCCCAGGCTGCCACACCGCTGGACCTGCCCAACCTGGACGCGCTGGTGGACTACCGGCCCAAAATCCCGCTTCGCGTGTACAGCAGCGAGGGCGTGCTAATTGGCGAATTTGGCCAGGAGCGGCGCGAGTTTGTTGCCATCAAGGATATTCCGCTGATTCAGAAGCAGGCGCTGCTGTCGATCGAAGATTCGCGCTTTTACGAGCATGGCGGCGTCGACTTCAAGGGCGTGGCGCGCGCCGTGATTGCCGACCTCACCGGCGGCTTCAAGCAGGGTGCCTCCACCATCACCATGCAGGTGGCGCGCGACTTTTTTCTGACCAAGGAAAAGGTGTTTTCGCGCAAGATCACCGAGGTGATGTTGGCCTACAAGATCGAACGCGCCCTGACCAAGGACCAGATCCTGGAGCTCTACATGAACCAGGTCTATCTGGGTCAGCGCGCCTATGGCTTTAGCAGTGCGGCGCGCATTTACTTTGGCAAGCCGCTCAAGGACCTGAGCCTGGCCCAGGCCGCCATGCTGGCCGGTCTGCCGCAGGCACCCAGCACCGTCAACCCGGTGGCCAACCCCAAGCGGGCGCAGGCACGCCAGCGTCTGGTCTTGAAGCGCATGCGCGACCTGGGCTATATCAACGACGCCCAGCTTAAGACCGCGCAGGCCGAAGACCTGCATGTGCGCATGGAGGGCCAGAGCTACAGCGCCCACGCCCAGTACGTGGCCGAGATGGTGCGCCTGGCCATGGTGGCGCAGTTCAAGGACGAGGCCTACACCCGCGGCATCAGCGTCACCACCACCCTGGTCAACGCCGAGCAGGAGGCCGCCTATGAGGCGCTGCGCCGCAACGTGCTGGCCTACGACCAGCGCCATGGCTACCGCGGTCCCGAGGCGGTAGTGGCACTGCCCGCCAATCCGGTGGAGCGCCAAAAGCTGATCGAGGCGACGCTGCAACAGCACCCGGCCAGCGACAAAATGGTCTCGGCCGTGGTGGTGTCGGTGGCGCCACAGGCGGTGCACGCGGTGCTGGCCAATAGCGATGAGATCGTGCTGAGCGGAGACGGCCTGCGCTTTGCCGCTACGGCGCTTGCTCAGAAGGCGGCGGATGAATTGAAAATCAAGCAAGGCTCGGTGATACGCGTGCAGCAGGACGGCAAGGGCCACTGGACCATTGCGCAAATGCCGAATGTGGGCGCCGCCTTTGTGGCGCTGAACAACCAGACCGGCGCCTACCGCGCGTTGGTGGGCGGCTTTGATTTCAGCGCCAGTCCCTTCAATCACGTGACGCAAGCCTGGCGCCAACCCGGCTCGGCCATGAAACCGTTTATTTATTCCGCGGCACTAGACAAGGGCTATTCGCCAGCCACCCAGGTCAATGACGCGCCCCTGACCCTTAGCTCGGCAGAAACCGGTGGTCAGCCCTGGACTCCGCAAAACGATGACGATGTGTATGAGGGCGCGATCACATTGCGCCGCGCCCTGGCACAGTCCAAGAACGTGGCGGCGGTGCGCCTGCTGCGCGCCATCACGCCGCAATATGCGCACGACTTTTTGCCGCGCTTCGGCCTTGACCCGGCCAAGCAGCCGGTGAACTACACGCTGGCACTGGGCACCGGCTCGGTGACACCGCTGCAAATGGCCGGAGCCTATTCGGTGTTTGCCAATGGCGGCTTTGCGGTCACGCCCTACCTGATCCAGAAGGTGGTGGACGCGCGCGGCGCCGTGTTGTTTGCCGCCAAACCGGTGGCCGTGGCGCAGGAGGCGGACCGCGTGCTCGACGCCCGCAACGCCTTTGTCACCAGCAGCCTGCTGCACGAGGTGACGGTCAGTGGCACGGCCGCCGCCGCGCAAAAACTGGGGCGCTCCGATCTGGCCGGCAAGACCGGCACCAGCAGCGATGCGGTGGACGGCTGGTTTGCTGGCTTTGCCGGACCCGTTACCGGCGTGGCCTGGATGGGCTACGACGAGCCGCAGTCCTTGGGCGGACGCGAGTTTGGCGCCACCCTGGCGCTGCCGATCTGGACCGACTTCATGAGCGTTGCGCTCAGGGGCAAACCCAATTACCCCATGCCGCAGCCTGCCGGTGTGTCGCAGGCCCAGGGCGACTGGGTCTACGACGAGTTTGCCGACAACAGCGCCACCCGAAGCATAGACCTGGACCTGCTGGACCGGCTCAAGGAACTGCTGGGCGCGCATTAGGCCAGCACCGCTCTAGGCCAGGCTTCGGCGCCCCGCTGGCAGTGACGAGTGCGCGGCGGCAAGCGCCGTCATGTTCACCACACGGCGCACCGTAGCCGAGGGTGTCAGCACATGGGCCGTGGCCGCAGCACCCAGCAGAATCGGACCCACCGTGACGCCGTGGCCGCTGACCATCTTGAGCACATTGAACAAGATGTTGGCGGCGTCCAGGTTCGGGCAGATCAGGATATTGGCCTCGCCCTTGAGACCGCCGCCCATCAAAATGTTGTTGCGCATGTCTTCGCTGAGGGCCGCATCCCCATGTAATTCGCCGTCGCATTCCACATCGGGTGCCAGCTTGCGAAACAGCCCATAGGCCTGGCGCATCTTCACCGCCGACTTGCGATGCGAGCTGCCGTACATGGAGTGCGACAAAAACGCCACCTTGGGCGGCAAGCCAAAGCGCTGCACCTCTTCTACCGCCATCAGGGCAATTTCGGCTAGCTGTTGTGCGTCCGGATCTTCGTTGACAAAGGTGTCGGCAATGAACAGGGTGCGGTGCTCCATCATCAGCGCATTGAGCGTGGCCAGGCCGGTGGCATCGGCTCGCACACCAATGATGTCGCGCACATGGTCCAGGTGGGTGTCAAAGCGACCGACCAGGCCACACAGCATGGCGTCGGCGTCTCCGAGCTTGACCATCAGCGAGGCGATGGTGGTGCTGGAGCGCCGAACGGCGGCCTTGGCGGCCTCAATGGAGACGCCGTCGCGCCCCATGATGGCGTGGTAGGCCTCCCAGTACTGCTTGAAGCGCGGATCGTCCTCGGGGTTGACCACCGTGTAGTCGGCTCCTAAGCGGATGCGCAGACCGGCCTTTTTGACGCGCGCCTCGATGACGGCCGGACGGCCCACCAAAATCGGCTGTGCCAGGCCCTCGTCCACCACCACCTGTACGGCGCGCAGCACGCGCTCGTCTTCGCCCTCGGCATAGGCCACGCGCTTGACGTCCATGGCCACGCCCTTGGCGGCGGTGAATACCGGCTGCATAAACATGCCGGTCTGGTAGACAAAGCGCGAGAGTTGCTGGCGGTAGGCCTCCATGTCGGCAATCGGCCGCACCGCCACACCCGACTCGGCCGCAGCTGCCGCCACGGCCGGGGCAATGCGCAGGATCAGGCGCGAGTCGAAGGGTGTCGGGATCAAATACTCCGGGCCGAACACCAGTTCCTTGCCGGCATAGGCGGTGGCCACTTCCTCGCTGATATCGGCCTTGGCCAGATCGGCAATCTGGCGCACGCAGGCCAGCTTCATGGCCTCGGTGATCTTGGTAGCGCCGCAGTCCAGCGCGCCGCGGAAGATGTAGGGAAAGCACAGGACGTTGTTGACCTGGTTGGGGTAATCCGAGCGGCCGGTGGCGATGATGCAGTCGGGTCGCACAGCCTTGGCCAGTTCGGGGCGGATCTCGGGCTCGGGGTTGGCCAGGGCCAGGATGATGGGCTTATCGGCCATGGTCTTGACCATGTCCTGCGTCAGCACACCGGCGGTGGAGCAGCCCAGAAACACGTCGGCGCCATTGACCACGTCGGCCAGTGTGCGGCATTCGGTGTCTTGGGCCACGCGCTCCTTGGATTCGTCGTAGCCACCGGGGCGGCCATGGTAGATCACGCCCTTGGAGTCGCAGACATAGACGTTCTTGCGCTGGATGCCCAGGCCCACCATCACATCCAGACAGGCCAGGGCGGCGGCACCGGCGCCCGACACCGCCACCTTGACGCTGGCAATGTCCTTGCCCACCAGTTCCAGACCGTTCAAGAGCGCCGCGCTGGAGATGATGGCCGTGCCGTGCTGGTCGTCGTGGAACACCGGGATGTTCATGCGCTCGCGTAGTTTCTTCTCGATATAAAAGCATTCCGGCGCCTTGATGTCTTCTAGGTTGACGCCGCCCAGGGTGGGCTCCATGGCGGCGATGATGTCCACCAGCTTGTCGGGGTCGCGCTCATCGAGTTCGATGTCAAACACGTCGATGCCGGCGAACTTCTTGAACAGGCAGCCCTTGCCCTCCATGACGGGCTTTCCGGCCAGCGGGCCAATATCGCCCAGGCCCAGCACCGCAGTGCCGTTGGTGATCACCGCCACCAGATTGCCGCGGCTGGTGTATTCATAGGCCAGGCTGGGGTCGGCCTGGATGTCTAGGCAGGGATAGGCCACGCCGGGGCTGTAGGCCAGGGACAGATCGCGCTGGTTGGACAGCGGCTTGGTGGCGTTGACCGAAATCTTGCCGCGGGTCGGGTAGCGGTGGTAGTCACGGGCGGCGTCGCGGATGGCAATTTCGGCGGGTGAAATAGGGCTGGTATCGTTTTTCATAGCTTATCTCCGGGGTGAGCCCGCAGCATAGAACGGCGGCCGGGTTTGCACAATGCGTTCACCTGCGTCAGATCAAGGACAGCGCTTATCAATGCCTGCACGGGCTTACGATCGCCGACATGTTCCCACTTCACACTTCCAAATTGCCAGCAAGCCATGAACAACGACCTTGAAAGCCCCATTCCCGTTTTGTTGTTGGCCGCCGGGCGCGGCGAACGCATGCGCCCGCTCACCGACGCCACGCCCAAACCGCTGCTGAGCGTGCGCGGCAAACCGCTGCTGCAATGGCGCATGGAGGCCTTGCTGCAGGGCGGCTTTCACCAGGCCGTGATCAACACCGCCTGGCTAGGCGAACAAATCGAGGCGCAGTTTGGTTCGGCCTTTGCCGCACCGGCCTTATCCAAACGCCCCCTGCAGCTGAGCTATTCCCGCGAAGGGACGGACTTTGGCCGTGCGCTGGAAACCGCCGGTGGCATTTGCCGCGCCCTGCCGCTGCTGGGCGAGGCCTTCTGGGTGATGGCGGGAGATGTGTTCACTCCAGACTTTGTGTTTTCCAAAGGCGACGTGCAACGCTTTCTGGACAGCGACATGCTGGCCCATCTCTGGCTGGTGCCCAACCCAGAGCACAACCCGGCCGGTGATTTTGGCCTGGACTCGGCAAACGGGCTGGCCTTGAACCCACCCAAGGGTTCGGAGCAGACGCGCTTCACCTTCTCCACGATCGGCCTGTATCGCCGCGAACTGTTTTTGCCGCCCTGGTGCGCGCTGCCACCCGGCAACCCGCAGGGCATCAGCCTGGCACTGGCACCCCTGCTGCGCGCCGCGATGGACCAGCAAAGGGTATCGGCCCGGCTATACACTGGCGCATGGACCGATGTGGGCACGCCCGAACGCCTGGCCAGGCTGAATGCCTGACAGCCACTGATCCGCTTTTGCAGGAACTCCCGAATGACACTCTCTGATTTCCAGGCCCGCCGCACCGAGCTGGCCCGCCGCATAGGCCCAAATGACATCGCGATTCTGCCGACCGCGCCCGAGCAACAGCGCAACCGCGATGCCGACTTTCTATTCCGCCACGACAGCTATTTTTATTACCTAAGCGGCTTCACCGAGCCCCAGGCCTGGCTGGTGATCAAGGGTGACGGCCATACCACCCTGTTTTGCCCGCCTAAGGACCTGGAGCGCGAGATCTGGGACGGCATCCGTTTGGGGCCAGAGGCTGCGCCCGGCACACTGGGTGTGGAGGCGGCCTTTTCCATCAAGGAAATAGACGCGCAGATGCCCGCTCTGCTGGACGGCTGCGATGCGGTCTGGTTCCCGTTTGCCACACACAAGGGCCTGGAAACGCGTGTCGATGGTTGGCTTGGCACGCTGCGTGGGCGGGTGCGCTATGGCGCGCTGACGCCCGAAATACAGCGCGATCTGTGCGGCCCTTTGGACGAGATGCGGCTGGTGAAGGACGCCCACGAGCAGGCCACCATGCGCCGCGCCGCGCAGATCAGCGCCGGTGCCCATATCCGCGCCATGCAGTTGAGCGCACAGATGCTGCGCGAGGGCAAGGAGCTGCGTGAATACCATCTGGACGCCGAGCTCTTGCACGAGTTTCGCCGCCATGGCTCGCAGTACCCGGCCTATGGCTCCATTGTCGCGGCCGGTGCCAATGCCTGCGTGCTGCATTACCGGGCGGACGCCGGTTTGGTGCGCGACGGCGAGCTGGTGCTAATCGATGCCGGTTGCGAGCTCGACGGCTATGCGTCCGACATCACCCGTAGCTTCCCGGCCAATGGCAAGTTTTCCGGGCCACAGCGCACGCTTTATGAGCTGGTGCTGGCATCACAGGTCGCCGCAGTGGACGCCACCAAGGCCGGTGCGCGCTTCACCGATCCACACGAGGCCACTGTCCAGGTGCTGGCCCAGGGCATGCTGGACCTGGGGCTGTTGGACAAGAACAAGGTCGGCGGCCTGGAGGACGTTATCGAAAAGCGCGCCTACTTCCCGTTCTACATGCACCGCACCGGCCACTGGCTGGGCATGGATGTGCACGACTGCGGCGCCTATACGGAACCTTCCGAGCTCGGCAACAAGACCGAACGCAAAGACGCGCTGACCGGCGAGACCCTGATCAGCCGCCCGGCGCGCATACTGCGGCCCGGCATGGTGTTGACGATTGAGCCCGGCATCTATGTGCGCCCGGCCGAAGGGGTTCCGGAGGCTTTCCACCACATCGGCATCCGCATCGAGGACGATGCCATCGTCACCGACACCGGCTGCGAGCTGATCAGCCGTGGTGTGCCGGTGGACCCGGGCGAAATCGAAGCGCTGATGCGGGGATAAATCACCATGACTGAGCCCACCCCAGCCGCACTCCAGGCGTTTTTTGACCAGCACGGCGTACGCGACGTGGAATGCATTTTTCCGGATGTGTCGGGCTACCCGCGCGGCAAGCTGATGCCGGCCGCCAGCTTTGCCGCTGGCAACGAGTTGCGCATCGCCCAGGCCATTCCCATGCAGTGCGTGACCGGCGATTATTCCTATGACCCGATTTTTCCGGATGCCGACCCCGATGTGCGGCTGGTGCCCGACTACGCCACGCTGAAGCTTTCGCCCTGGTCCAGCGTGCCGCGCGCCTTTGCCATCCACGATTGCGTAGAACTGAACGGTGAGCCCTGTGCCTTTTCGGCGCGCTCGCTGCTGGAGACGGTGGTGGCGCGCTACACCGCGCAGGGCCTGACCCCGGTGGTGGCGCCGGAGATCGAGTTCTACCTGACTGCTCCCTGCGTCGACCCCGCCATCCCGCTCACCGCCCCGGTGGCGCGCAATGGCCGCGCCGAGGCTGGGCAATCGGCCTTTAGCATGAATATGCTCAACGAGCACGCCGCTTTCTGGGATGCGTTTCGAGGCGCGCTGGATGGTCTGGGCGTGCAGTCCGACACCTGGATTCACGAGGTCGGCGCCACCCAGTTTGAGATCAACCTGATGCATGGCGACCCGGTTGCGGTGGCCGACCAGGCCTTTTTATTCAAGTACGCGGCCAAGGAAATCGCCATCCAGCACGGGCTCAACGCCGTGTTTATGGCCAAGCCGATTGCCGGTGCGCAGGGCAGCTCGATGCACCTGCACCAGAGCGTGGTGGACAGCGCCGGGCGCAATATCTTCAGCACCGAAGAGGGCGAAGAGAGCGCAGCCTTCGGCCATTTCATCGCCGGGATTCAGACCTATGGGCCGGACCTGATGCTCATTTTTGCGCCGTTTGTGAATTCCTACCGCCGCTTTGTGGCCGGCAGCCAGGCCCCTATCAACCTGGAATGGGGCCACGACAACCGCACCGCCGGTCTGCGTATTCCCAAGAGCGGAGCGGCGGCGCGGCGCGTCGAAAACCGCATTGCCGGTGCCGATGCCAACCCCTATCTGGCGATTGCCGCCTCGCTGGCCGCCGGGTTGGCAGGCATGGATGAAAGGCTAAGCCCCTCCGCGCCGCTGGAGCCCGGTGCCAACGCCTACGAACAGTCACACGCGCTGGAACGCAGCTTTTTGCAGGCACACGCGCGCATGGCAAAAAGCAAGGCTGCACGCGCCCTGCTGGGCGAATCCTTTGTCACCGGCTATTGCGCCGTCAAGGCGGTGGAATACCAGAGTTACCTGCGTGAGATCAGTGCCTGGGAGCGGCGCTTTTTGTTGCCCCAGGTTTAGCTGCAAGTGACCCTGGCCTGTCAAGTCGGGGTTTCCGCCATACCGCAGCACGCTCTGCGCGCGAGGGGCGGGTCTACAATCTCCTTCCTTACCAGGAGCTTGCGCCTTCGCATCGGCTCCGACGCACCAGGACGCACAATGACCCAGGATTCTTCCACCGGCTCCCTCACTCCCAGCTCCTCCAATACCCCCGAGAAACGCGCCGAACTGCGCCGCGCCGCGCTCGAATACCACGAGTTCCCCACCCCAGGCAAGATTGCCATTGCGGCCACCAAGCAACTGGTGAATCAGCACGATCTGGCACTGGCTTATTCGCCCGGCGTGGCCGCTCCCTGCGAAGAAATCGTCAAGGACCCCAACAACGCCTTCAAGTACACCAGCCGCGGCAATCTGGTGGCGGTGATCACCAACGGCACGGCCGTGCTAGGTCTGGGCGATATCGGCCCGCTGGCGGCCAAGCCGGTGATGGAGGGCAAGGCGGTACTGTTCAAGAAGTTTGCCGGCATTGACGTGTTTGACATCGAAATCAACGAGAAGCACGACCTCGACAAACTGGTGGACATCATTGCCTCGCTGGAGCCGACCTTTGGCGGCATCAACCTGGAAGACATCAAGGCGCCGGACTGCTTTTATGTGGAACGCAAGCTGCGCGAACGCATGAAAATTCCGGTGTTCCACGACGACCAGCACGGCACCGCGATTGTGGTGGGTGCGGGCATTTTGAATGGCCTGAAAGTAGTGGGCAAGGACCCCAAGAAGATCAAGCTGGTGACCTCCGGCGCCGGTGCTGCGGCCCTGGCCTGCCTTGGTCTCTTGGTCAAGCTGGGCATTCCACGCGAAAACATTTTTGTCACCGATCTGGCGGGTGTGGTCTATGAGGGCCGGGTCGAGCTGATGGATGAGGACAAGGCCTTCTTTGCCCAGAAGACCGATTGCCGCACGCTGCGCGAAATGATCGTCGGTGCCGACGTGTTCCTGGGCCTGTCGGCCGGTGGCGTCTTGAAGGCCGACATGGTGAAGACCATGGGCCCGAATCCAATCATCTTTGCCCTGGCCAACCCGACACCGGAAATCCTGCCGGAAGAAGTCAAGGCGGTGCGCGACGACGCCATCATGGCCACCGGCCGCACCGACTACCCCAACCAGGTCAATAACGTCCTGTGTTTCCCCTACATCTTCCGCGGTGCGCTGGATGCCGGTGCCTCCACCATCACGCTGGAGATGGAAATCGCTGCGGTGCATGCCATTGCCGACCTGGCCCAGGCGGAGCAAAGCGATGTGGTGGCTGCTGCCTATTCCGGTGAGCAACTGGCCTTTGGCCCCGAGTACCTGATCCCCAAGCCCTTCGACCCGCGCCTGATGATGAAGATCGCCCCGGCCGTGGCCCAGGCTGCCGCAGACAGCGGCGTGGCGCTGCGTCCGATTGGCGACATGGACGCCTACCGCGAGCGCCTGCAAAGCTTTGTCTATGCCTCGGGCACCACCATGAAGCCGATCTTCACGGCAGCGCGCAAGGCGCTCAAAAAGCGCGTGGCCTATGCCGAGGGCGAGGAAGAGCGTGTACTGCGTGCTGCCCAGATCGTGGTGGACGAGGGTCTGGCCCTGCCGACCTTGATTGGACGCCCGGCGGTGATCGCCGAGCGCATCGAAAAATTCGGTCTGCGCCTGACCGAGGGCGTGGACTACCAGGTCGTCAATGTGGAGCAAGACCACCGTTACCGCGATTTCTGGCAAACCTACCACCGCATGACCGAGCGCAAGGGCATGACGGTGCAGGTGGCCAAGATCGAAATGCGCCGCCGCCTGAGCCTGATCGGGGCCATGCTGCTGCAAAAGGGCGATGTGGACGGCCTGATCTGCGGCACCTGGGGCCGCACCGCACTGCACCTGGAATACGTGGACCAGGTAATTGGCAAGCGCCAGGACCCCAAAGCGGGTACCGACTGCCAAATCTACGCCTGCATGAACGGTCTGATGCTCCCCGGACGCCAGGTGTTTCTGGTGGACACCCATGTTAACTACGACCCCACAGCGCAGGAGCTGGCCCGCATCACCGTGATGGCGGCCGAGGAAATGATGCGCTTTGGCTTTAAGCCTAAGGTGGCTTTGCTGAGCCACTCCAACTTTGGCAGCAGCAATGAGCCCAGCGCCATCAAGATGCGCGACACCCTGGCGCTGCTGCAAAAGCAGGCACCCTGGCTGGAGGTGGACGGCGAAATGCACGGCGACGTGGCGCTGGACGGCGAGGCCCGCAATGCGCTGATGCCCAACAGCACGCTGCATGGCGACGCCAATCTGCTGGTTCTGCCCAATATCGATGCCGCCAATATTGCCTATAACCTGCTCAAAACAGCGGCCGGCGGCAACATCGCCATCGGCCCGGTTCTGCTGGGAGCTGCAAAACCTGTGCACATTCTGACCGCCAGCACCACTGTTCGAAGAATTGTAAATATGACAGCCGTTACCGTTGCCGACGCAAATGCCAACCGCTAAGGCCTTAAAGACAAGTTAGTACATACTTCTTTACGTTTTTCTTACAAAGGCCTTGCCCTTCACCCGGGCGAGGCCTTGCTTTTTTGGGCTGCATCGGCCACACTACGTAGCTTGAGCTTTCGGGTTTACCCGAAGTCAGTAACAAGGAATTTGGTGATTAGCAACAGATTCAAGTTAGCACTCACTGGCTTTTTGCTGATCACTTCACTGTGTTGCGTTAGCGCTTCAGCGAAGACGGCAGCCGGTTGGTCCGACATCGGCAGCATTGCACTAGTTGCACTGCCACCGCAGGGTCAGGAAACCTTGAGCCTAATACGACAGGGTGGCCCGTTCCCGTTTGATAAGGACGGGGTCGTTTTTGGAAACCGGGAGCGTTTGTTGCCAATGCACAAGCGCGGCTATTACCGGGAGTACACCGTTAAGAACCCAGGTTCCCGGGACCGGGGAGCCAGAAGAATTGTATGCGGTGGTGCGGCCACCATGCCGGATGCCTGTTATTACTCGGCCGATCACTACGCGAGCTTTCGCCAGATCGTGCCTTGATTTTTTATTTTGTACTTTGAGAAAGTGAATCGGGGATGGATACGCCACTTCGAACCGTTAGAACCAATATCGTTCAATCGATACGCGCCTTCAGGGTGCCGGATTTGCAGGAAGCGGCCCAAGCCTTGGGCCACCACTTTCTGTACGCCAACTTGGCCAATGCACAGTCCAAGCAGGATGTGTTGGACCTGATAGGCCAGCAATTCATTCTGTCTACACCGGTCAACAAAAACTTTGACGCCCTGTACGACAGTATGACCGATCCTGTGCACAAATCAGGCCCGCAGCCCGGCTTTATTGCGGTGCTGGAACACATTCCTGCCAACGCCAAGTTTGACAAGGAAGCGCGCGAGCAATTGCTCGACATCTTCCGCGATACGGCCGATTACTGGGGAGACCGGAAGATACCCTTCCGATGCTTCTATTCTTTTCTGTAGCCCGTTCTGCACACACCAGCCAAGCAGAACGGGCGAATGAGGCAAAAGCCGGTAGCAACACGAACGCCGTGGGGGTTGCCGATCCCTTGATGACGGAAAGCGGTGAAAAGATGCCAACTGACAAGCTGTTGGATGTTTCTCCGCTGGCGCTGCGCATGAGCAGCCCCTTTAATGCCGGCTACTGGTTGGCAGCAGCCTGAGTCAACTGGGAAGATAGGGGCGCAAGCCCGCTTAAAAAACCCGCCTTGTGCGGGTTTTTTGTTGCCTATGTGGAAGTCGATTCGCGCGGTGCCGTAAACCGCTCCAGCATGGCTTGCAGGCCGCTGGCATTAAACGGCTTTGCGAGGTGCTCATCCATGCCGGCCTCCAAACAGGCCTGGCGATCTGATTCCATGGCGTTGGCCGTCATCGCCACAATTGGAGTGCGCTGACCATGGGGTTCCGCAGCACGAATCAAACGCGTGGCTTCCAGGCCGCCCATGACCGGCATTTGCATATCCATCAGGACTATGTCCCAGGCTTGCTTGCCAAACAGGTCCACCGCCTGCTGCCCGTTCTTTGCCAGCACCACGGTATGGCCCCATTTTTTCAGCAGGGTGGTCGCCAACAGTTGATTGATCGGATGGTCTTCTACCAGCAGCACCTGCAGCGCTGAACGCGCCTGTGGCGCGGCGGGCGTTTGAGTCCGCGTAGCAGCCTCGGCCTGACCGACTCTTTGCACCTGGATGGTGAAGTGGAAGCTGCTACCCACGCCTTCGGCACTGTCCAGCCAGATCCGTCCACCCATCAAGCTCACCAGACGCGCACAAATGCTCAAGCCCAGTCCGGTGCCGCCAAAGCGGCGCGTGGTCGAGCTATCGGCCTGGCTAAAGGCCTCAAACACACCGATTTGCTTGTCCGCCGCAATGCCCATGCCGGTGTCGCGCACCGTCACCGTCAACTCGTATCCGGAGGCCGTTGCAGCCGCTCCCAGGCTCACATAAACACCGCCCTGGGCCGTGAACTTGATGGCGTTATCGCACAGGTTGCTGACAATCTGGCGCAGTCGCAGCGGGTCGCCTATGACTTCGACGGGCAGGTCCGGCTGCACCGTGCTTTCAAGGACCAGGCCCTTCTGGCTGGCACGGCTGCGCAGGCTCAGCAGCGTGTCGTCCAGGCTTGCCATCAGCGGGAAACGCACGGCCTCGATGCTGAGCTTGCCAGCCTCGATCTTGGAAAAATCCAGCACGTCATTGAGGATCACCATCAGAGATTGGGCCGAGCTTTTGACAATGCGCAGGTATTCGCGCTGCGTGGGGTTTTGCTCCAGGTCCAGCGCCAGCTCGGTCATGCCCAGGACGCCATTCATCGGGGTGCGAATTTCGTGGCTCATATTGGCTAGAAAGTCGCTCTTGGCCCGGTTGGCGGCCTCGGCGTTGCGCTTGGCGTCGCGCAGCTCCTGTTCGATGCGGTTCTTCTCCGTGATGTCCAGTATGGTTCCCACCAGCCCGGTGATGCGGCCCTGGGCATCGGTCAGAGGCGCCTTCCAGTACAGGCCGGCGCGCACCTCTCCGCTTTGGCGATTATGGAACTCAGCCTCATAGGTTTGCACCCCACCCTGCGCAAATAGCTCCTGGTCCTTGCCGTCCATCATGGACGCGGTAGCGCCGGACACCAGTTCAAACACCGTCTTGCCTATCCAGTCCGAGCGCTCAACGCCCACCAGCGTCTCAAACGCCTTGTTGAAGCGCAGATAGCGTCCCTGCAGATCCTTGAGGTAGATGGCGGTGGGCGTGGCCTCCAGCAGCACCTCGACAAAGCGCAACTGCTCGGCCAGCGTGGCTTCCATGGCCTTGCGCACCGAAATGTCGGTGCGGATGGCGATGTACTGCTCGGGCAATCCGTCTGCACCTAAGAGCGGCACGATGGTGGCGTCAACCCAGTACAGCGCGCCGCTCTTGCTGCGGTTGCAAATTTCGCCGTGCCAGACCTGACCCTTTGAGATGGCGTGCCACATACCCGCAAAAAAGGCTTTGCTGTGCTGCCCCGACTGCACGATGCGGTGGTTTTGTCCCAGCAGTTCAGCCCGCGTGTAGCCGCTGATTTCGGTGAACTTGCCATTGGCGTAGCTGATGTTTCCCTGCAGGTCGGTCATGCTGACGATGGCATGCTGGTCGAGTGCGAACTTCTGATTATTCAATGCGCGACGCCCGAGTTCGCGCTCGCTGATCAGGGCCACCACCCGCTTGATCAACGCGTCCAGATCGTCCACATCAAGCACAGTGACGCCAGGCTCTATTTCCAGTGTACCCAGCACGCGGCGCAGCGACTCCAGTGCGCGCTGACGCATTTGCAACTCGCTGCGCAGTTGCTGGTCCAGCGCATGCTGGCGCGTGACGTCGCGAAAGGTCAGCACATGGCCGATGGTGACATGGTTGGCAGAACTGATGACAGACACGGTCGTATCCAAGGTGCTGCTGCTGCCACCCGGCCCGGCCACCTTGAGCCTGCGCACCTTCCAGTCCAGGCTTTCAAGTGATTGACCGAACACCGTGGGCAACAAGGCACGAGCGTCCTGGCCCAACAACTGCTCGGCGCCAAGACCCAGCAGATGCTCGACAGCCGGATTGCAATACACCAGCCTGAAATCGGCATCGGTTCGCAGCACGCCGTCGGTAATGGCATTGAGCGTGACGGCGGCCTCTTCGCGCTGCACTGACAGACTGCCCGCTGCCCGGCTAATGATGTCAAAGGTGTGGCGGATTTCAACCGGTGCGTCGGCGTCGAGCAGCGCGTTGATGTCCACCGTTCCAGCCAGAATTTCGGCCTCGCGCGCACGCACCCGGTCAAAATTTCCAAGCCAGCGGCGCAGTGGAATGCGGATCAGCAACACCCCCGCCAGCAGCGCCACAACGGAGCCCATCAGCGCAAAAACCGACACTCGCCACAGCTCCCCGGCAATGCTTTGCGCATCAAAAACCAGCCTGAGCACGCCATAGTCCTTGCCGCCCACCTGGATGTTGTGGTTGATATCAAAGAGCTTTGCTTGAACGCGGACTAGCAACCAGCCCGGGGGCATCATGTCGGGCGTGACCGGGTTGTTGGCGCTGAGCACCCCACCATGGGTATCGATAAACTGGCTTTTGGAAAAGTTGGACTGCGAAATCAGCCGCTCCAGGGTCTTGGCAATGGTGTCGTAGTCGCCAATGACCGCGCTGTCACCCACGGTCTGAGCAGCCACGTTGACCATCATCTCGCCAGCCAAGAGTTCGCCGTCAATCTGTTGCGTGAACTGGTAGCGATAAAACAGCGCCAGCCCGGTGCCCACAAACAGCAGCAGCGTGACCACGTACAAGGCAAACACCCGTCCCACCAGGGAGCGTGGAAGCAGGCGTTGCAACAAGAGCATGGGCGACTGCTTCAGTGCAGGGAGGTGGGCGCGCTTTGGAAAAAGCGCTTGTATGCGGCGTAATCAGCGCCGGTGGACGTCACAAAATAGGCGTCGCTGGGCAGGCCAACCTCCTTGGAGGCCTGATGCAGGATCTCGCGCCCCCGCGGATCCTTGTACATGTCGATGAAGGCCGAAGCCACCTTGCGCACATCGGCTTCAGGCACCTTGCCCGAGGCCATCAGCGCCAGGTCGTGAAAATTTTCGGAGCTCCACAATACCCGAAACTTTTTTCCCTCGCGCCGGGTATAGCTTTCCACCAGCTGCGAATTGCCTCCCGCAGCCGCCACCTTGCCGGCAAACAATTGGGCAAATGCGGCATTCTGGTTACCGGCAAACACCACCTTGACATCGATGTTCTTGGACAGCAAATGCGCATAGGGCACCTTGTAAATCACAAACGCCTCGGGCCCGGCAAAGGCCACTTCCTGGCCCTTGAGCTGGGACACATCCGTGATGCTGGAGTCTGCCGGAACCACGATCTGGCCCTGCACCGATGGCGTATTGCGCCGGCCAAACACCGTCCAGCCCAGTTGCTCGCGTTCCGGGCTGAACAAATGGTTGGTGAAGACAAACTCGACCTCCTTGGCCAGCACATAGCTGGTAGTGTCGGCCGAGGTACGGCCGATTTTCAGATTCAGCTTGATACCGCTTTTTTCCGACACATAGGCAATGATCGGGTTCCAATAGGCCGCCGTGAGATTGATGTCATGCTGGTTAACGGGCGAAAAGCTGTAAACCGGCGCTTGTGCCTGGGCCAGCTGCAAAGCGCTTCCCAGAAAAAATAGACTCACTCCGCCAACCAGTGCGAGAAGCCACTTCTTCATGGGATACCCCTTTCCAACATTGAATATTTGATGCGTTATGCCGCTTTGCGACATCATAAAACAGCTTTAGCGCAATCAGGCGAGCTGCAGGGCCAGTTGCGTGTATTGCGTCACCGGAACCTCTTCGGCCCGGCGCTGCACATCAAACTCTCCAGAAAAGTTGCGCGCCTCCAGCCAGCGTCCCAACGTGTGGCGCATCAGCTTGCGGCGCTGGCTGAAGGCCACTTGCACCAACTCGCTCAAGAGCGCCACATCCACTTGTGCCGGATCGCTGCGCGGCAGCATGCGCACCACGGCGCTGTCCACGCGGGGCGGCGGATCGAAGCTTTCGGGCGGCACAAACAGCACATCCTCCATCGCATAGCGCCACTGCAGCATCACGCTCAGGCGGCCATAGGCGGCGGTGCTGGGCGCGGCCACCATGCGATCAATGACTTCCTTTTGTAACATGAAGTGCTGGTCTTCAATGCAGTCCACATGGCCCAGCAGGTGAAACAAGATGGGGGTGGAAATGTTGTAAGGCAGATTGCCCACCACGCGCCACTTGCCCGGCGCCTGCGACGGGTGGGCCAAAATAGTGCCGAAGTCCACCTTCAACACATCGGACTCGATCACCGTGAGCTGACCGTGGCTGCGCAGGCGCTGGGCCAGGTCGCGGTCCAGTTCGATCACGGTCAGGTGGCCCAGGCGTTCCACCAGCGGCTGGGTCAGAGCTGCCAGGCCAGGGCCGATTTCGACCATGCGCTGGCCGGGCTGGGGGGCAATGGCTTGCACGATGGCGTCTATGATGCCGCCATCACGCAGAAAGTGCTGACCAAAGCGCTTACGCGCGATATGTTTCATGGGCTTATTGGGGCGGCTCGCGCAGCTCCACGTAGGCGCGTTCACGCACATCGCGGGTCCAGGCGACATAGGCCTCATCCAGCTTGGCCTCGCGCAACTGGTTGCGAACCAGATCGCGCACCTCGCGCGGGCTCAATTCGGTGCGGCGGCGCTCTGTCAGCTGGATCAGGTGTACGCCAAAACGCGACACCGTGGGCTGGCTGATTTCGCCATCTTTGAGGCGGTTCATCACTTCTTCAAACTCGGGCACAAACATGCCCGGGCTAGCCCAACCCAGATCCCCGCCTTGGGCGGCACTGCCGTCCTGCGACAGTTCGCGGGCTGCCGCTGCAAAATCAGTCTTGCCCGACAGAATGCGCTGGCGGACTTCCCCCAGCTTCGCGCTGGCGGCAAAGGCCGACAGCTCGGGGCCGGTGCGCAACAGAATATGGCGGGCGTGGGTCTGCAGCACGCTCTTGACCAGGGTTGAGGGCGCGCGGCGGTCCAACACCTTCAGAATGTGGAAACCGGCACCCGAACGCAGCACATCGGACACCGCACCGACCGCCACGTTTTGCGTGGCTTGCACAAAGGCTGTGGGATAGCGGTCCGCACGGCGCAGACCGAACTCGCCGCCCTTGCTGCGATCGGCATCCGACGCCTGCTTCACCAGGTCGGCAAAGTCCTCGCCGGCGCGTATGCGCTCCAGCAAGCCTTGCGCCTTGGCCTGCAACTGCGCAATCTGTGTGGCGTCGGCCCTCTCGGGCACGGCCACCAGCAGCTGCGCCAGATTAATTTCCTGAGACAAGGGGTCGGAGTTGGCGACCCGCTGCTCTGCCAGGGCACGGTCCACATCCTGATCGCTGATGCGCACGCGAGACTCCACGTCGCGTTCGCGCAGCTTGGTGAGCGTGAGCTGGTCGCGCAGTTGCGTGCGCAGGGCGGCCACATCCATGCCATCCTTGGCCATGCGCTGGTGCAGGGTTTCCAGGTCCACCTGGCCTTGGCGTGCCAGGTTCTGCTCGGCCAGATCCACTGCGGCATCGTCCACGCGGATGCCGTTTTCTGCCGCCAGTTGCAGTTGGGCGCGGTCACTGATCAGGCGCTCCAGCACGCCCGATCGCATTTCTTCGAGGCCAGGGAGCTGCTGGCCGCTCGCCTTGAGCTGCTCGCTGACGCGCCGCACGGCTGCAGTCACTTCGCTATTGGTAATCGGTTCGGAGTTGACCACCGCCACCACATAGTCGGCGGATTGGGATTTCTGCGCTTGCGCTGGCAGGGCCAGGATTGCAAGCAGGGCGGCCGAGGCGGCCAGGGCCCATAGACGGGATTTCATAGGCATTTATTCGTAGTTGCTGAAGCGACTGGTGCTGGTCGAGCCGACACCACGCAAATTTTGATAACGCGAGATATTTTGTGTCAATGTTGCGCGGGGGTCTGCCGTGCCGATCCGGGTAAATCCAACAAACTCCAGCTGGAAAATCCAGCGTTCCACGGCAGTGGAGGTGCTGGTCTGGGTGCGGGAAAACACCACGCGCCCCAACCAACAGCCCGCATCGTACTCGACACCCAGCAAGGTGTCGACCAGGGCGCTCTGGTCCAGGCTGTAATTCAGGCGACCCAGCGCGTAGTAGCGGCCCTCGCCCTGGCCACCGCCCGAGCCGAGGTCGCGGCCATGGTCACCCCAGAGGTCATTGACGGGCCACTGCCAGCTGATATCCACCTGTTCACTGACGTCGCGCTGAAAGCGGTAGGCTGCATTGACGACGCGGTATTCGCCGGGGTTGTAGCGTGCGCTGACGGTCGAACTGTCCGACTGTTGGGTCAAGGGGTTGTACTGGGTGTTGGAGTCCAAGGTCCAGCGCTCATTGAGATTGACTTCCGTGCCCAGCAGCAGGTCGCTCAGACCCGCCGCAGCCGGGCTGGCGGCGCTGTTGAGTGTGACCTGCTGCTGCTCGAAGCGCAGGCGCTGGGCCATGCCAAAGCGCGCGTACTGATTGCCGCTGTCGGGGTCCAGAAAGCGCGTGCTCACGCCCATGGTCAGCAGGTTGTTATCCGAGATCTTGTCGTTGCCGACAAAGGCATTTTCCGCATAGATGCTGGCAAAGTTGAAGTCGGCCACGCCGGTATCGTAATTGGGCAGCAGGCTCTGGTTACGGTAGGGTGTGTAGACGTAAAAGGCGCGCGGCTCCAGGGTCTGCACAAAGCTCCTGCCCCACAGTGAACTGCTGCGCTCAAATACCAAGCCACTGTCCAGGCTGAAACTGGGCACCACGCTGGAGGCGGACTGGCTGCCATCGCTCAGCATGGCGTCAAACTGGTAGGACGCTGCATGCAGTTGCAACTTCGGGGTGACAAAGCCCCCAGGCAGCAGCCAGGGCCTGCTGATTTGCGCCAGTGCAACGCTGCGCTGCGCGTTGGGCTGACCGGTCAGCTGCCGGTCGGCCTCGAACTGGGTGAAGTCGCCATCTAGAGACCAATCCAAGCCCTGCACATTGACCTGTTCATAGTGGCCGGTGATCTGCGGAACCCGGTCATAAGGGGGAATGATGGGCGAACCCGGGTCCTGCAGCACCTGCCACTTCAACACATGCAGCGTGCCGCTGAAGTCGCCGCTGCCCCAACTCGCCAGCAAATCCCCCGGCAGCAGGCGCTGGGCCAGGACCGTGTCGGCGCTGCTGAAATCCTGCCAGTAATTGTCGTCACTGACCCGGTTGATATTCAGCGCTAGCGCCACCGGACCTACATTCGGCAGCCCGGTTTGAATGCTGTCATTGTGCGCAAAGGCCAGCCCCCAGCGGTCGGCATTGCGCAGCTTGTCACCCGGCATGCTGTCCAGAAAAACCTTGCCGCTGTAGCCCTGCTCCAGGTAGCGATAGTTCAGGCCCACATCCACGCCACGCGACGTCATCAGCGTGGGAGTGATGGTGGCATCGCGGTTGGGCGCGATATTCCAGTAGTACGGCAGGGCCAGGGTGGTACCGCTGAGGTTGTCGAAACCGGCGGTCAGCGGCAGCAGGCCGGACTTGCGCTTTTCCGTCAACGGAAAACTGATGGCAGGCACCGGCAATATCGGCACGCCCTTGAAGTACAGGTAGGCATCATCGGCGACTCCGACCTCTTCGTCGTTGTCGAGTGAAATCGTGGCCGCGCGCAGCACCCAGTCGGGCATCCAACTCGGGCCCGGAAGGCGTCGGCAGGTGGTGTAGCTGGCGTCATGCACCACCACATGGCTGGCGTCCAGAAAATCGGCGCGGGAGGCTTCGCCATGGGCATCGTTCTGGCCGAAATGGAATGTGGGCTGCTGAAAAAAGCCTTCAAAGCTTTCTACCTTGAGCTCCAGCAACGGGCCTTCATACAGGTTGCCGGAACGGTTAATCCGCACATGGCCGGTGGCCCGCGCCAGATCAGTGGGCTGGTCATACTCCAGCCGGTCGGCGTGAATGGTGGTGTCGGCCTTGCGCATCACGGCGTCGCCCTGCACCACGGTTTCCAGGTCGGCCCGGCCCGAGATGCGGTCGCCCTGCAAAAATACCGGCGCCGATCGCCTTTGCCCGGCACCAAGGGGCTCTCCGAGAAGCGGCGTCTCCTGCAACTGCAAGCCGTCGTCCGGCACCGCCGCCTGGCCCCAGGCCAAGCCCGCACCCAGACTGCCGCACAGTGCCAGGCATTGCATGACACGGAGCAGGCCCGGTGGTGCGGACGGGGACTCGCGAGGAAAGGACGGCATGAAGGCAGGAGGCGCGGTGGGTTTGGCTGAAGTGTGTTGGCTTGGGCGGAGCTTGGGCCTTTGTAGAATGGATTATCCATGAGCCTTCACACCCCCGCCCCTTCCCCTTCGTCGCACCTATCGCCCGGCAACTTGAACTGGCCCGACCCGCAGCGCCAGGCGCAGTTTGCGCGATGGCTGGCCGGGCTGCCAGCCGATCTGGACCTGCAAGCGAACAGCGTATGCCTGGCCTCGGCCGATGCCAGCTTTAGACGCTATCTGCGTATCGACAGCGCGCAAGGCAGTCTGGTGATCATGGACGCGCCGCCCGACAAGGAAGATTGCAAGCCCTTCGTAAAAGTGGACCAGTTACTGCAACAGGCCGGCCTGCGCGTGCCCGAGATACTGGCCTGGGAGCAGGCCCAGGGCTTTTTGCTGCTCAGCGATCTGGGTGCCAAGACCCTGCTGCAAAGCATGGACCTGGGCGGTGAGCCGCCGCTGGCACAGTACCAAGAAGCAACCGACATGCTGATTCAATGGCAGCTGGCCTCCAAGCCGGATGTTCTGCCGCCCTATGACGCCGCTCTGCTGCGCCGCGAACTGGATCTGTTTCCCCAGTGGTACATCGCCCAGCACCGCCAGGTGACGCTGGATGACAAGCAATCCAAGGTACTGGAAGAAGCCTTTGCCCGCATCATCGAAAACAACCTGAGCTGGCCCAGTGTTTATGTGCACCGCGACTTCATGCCGCGCAACCTGATGGTCTCGCCCCAGGGCATGGGCGTGCTGGACTTTCAGGATGCGGTCTATGGCCCCATCACCTACGACATTGCCAGCCTGATGCGCGATGCCTTCCTGAGCTGGGACGAAGAGTTCTGCCTGGACGTGACCATTCGCTACTGGCAAAAGGCGCGCAAGTCTGGCCTGCCGGTGGGCGATGACTTTGGCACCTTCTACCAAGGCGTGGAGTGGATGGGCCTGCAGCGGCACCTCAAGATCGCCGGCATCTTTGCGCGCCTGAGCTTACGCGACGGCAAACCGCAGTACCTCGCAGACACTCCCCGCTTTATCCACTACATACGCTCCACCTGCAGCCGCTACATGGCGCTCAAGCCCTTGCTGCGTCTGGTGGAGGCGGTAGAAGGCATTGAGGTGCCGACCGCCTTTGTTTTTGGCAAGTTCTAGCCCCCGGCCACCTTTTTGACTGCCTGACCATGCCGCGTTTTTTCTGTCCCGCGCCACTGCGCACCGGTGATGTGCTGGATCTGCCCGCAGGTGCAGCGCGCCATGTGCAGGTGCTGCGCCTGCAACCCGGCGATGCCATCACCCTGTTCAACCACGGCCCGGGCTGGGAGGGCGCTAACCCCGGCGGCGAGTTTGACGCCCGCGTCACCCTGATGGGGCGAAGCCAGGTGCAGGTGGAAATTGGCGCGCACTTGGGCGTCGAGCGCGAGGCGCAGCGCGCCGTGCATCTGGCAGTCGGCATGCCGGCCAATGAGCGCATGGACTGGCTGGTGGAAAAAGCTGCAGAACTTGGCGTGGCCAGCATCCAGCCCCTGATGACAGAGCGCAGCGTGTTGCGCCTGGCGGCCGAACGCGCCACCAAAAAGGTGGATCACTGGCAAAGCGTGGCGATTGCCGCCTGCGAGCAATGCGGCGGCAACCGGGTGCCCGTCGTCCATGCTGTCAAGACGCTGGCGCAGTGGCTGGCCGGACTGAACCTAAGCGACGCCAGTGCACCCAAGGCCCTGCTGCTGTCGCTGCGCGAGGGCACGCAGGCGCTGCGGTCTGTGGATGTGTCCGGCTCCGGCGCCCTGTTTCTGTCAGGCCCGGAAGGTGGCCTGAGTGCCAGCGAAGAATCTGCCGCTGTCAACGCCGGATTTGCGCCGGTAACGCTGGGGCCACGCGTGTTGCGCTCGGAGACCGCAGCGCTGACCGCTCTGGCCTTGCTGGCTTAGTGCTGCGGCAAGCGGCTCAGGGGCACTGCGCAATCACCTGGGCCACGGCCGCCGTGAGTTTTTTGGCATAGGGCACATGCAGAAATTCATTGGGCCCGTGGGCGTTGCTCTTGGGGCCTAGCACGCCACAGACCATCATCTGCGCCTTGGGGAAGCCCTTGGACAGCATGTTCATCAGCGGAATGGTGCCGCCCTGGCCGACATAGCCGCAGGGTGCGCCGAAATAGGTGTTGGACGCATCGTCCAGCGCCTTTTCAAACCAGGGCGCAGTGTCGGGCGCATTCCAGCCGGTGGCATGGCCGCCCGGGGCAAAGGTGACCTGGGCCTGGTAGGGCGCGTTGTCTTCCAGCAGGGTTTTGAGTTGCTGCACGGCCATTCCGGCATCGACCAGCGGCGGCAGGCGCAGCGAGAGCTTGAAGGCCGTATACGGCCGCAGCACATTGCCGGCGTCCTTCATGTCCGGGAAGCCATCCACGCCCACCACGCTCAAGGTCGGCGCCCAGGTGCGGTTGAGCAGGCCCTGCAGCGGGTCGGTGGTGGTGGGCAGGGAAAAGCGCTGGTCACCACCGCAGTCGTAATGCGCCCAGGGAAAGTTCTGGTGCACCGCATCGCCCAGAATCGCGGCGGTGGCTTGGGCCTGCGCCAGTCGCTCGGCCGGCACTTCGCAATGGAAGGCGGCGGGCAGCAGGCGCCCGGTGGCGCTGTCTTCCAGCCGGTCCAGCACCTGGCGCAGGATGCGAAAGCTCGACGGCACCAGGCCGCTGGCATCGCCCGAATGCACGCCTTCGCTCAGGATTTGCACCTTGAGCACGCCACCGGCCACGCCGCGCAGGCTGTTGGTCAGCCAGAGCTGGTCGTAGTTTCCCGCCCCCGAGTCCAGGCAGATCACCAGCCCCACATCGCCCAGGCGGCTGCCCAGCAAGTCGATGTACTGCAGCAGATTGGGCGAGCCGCTTTCCTCGCAGGTTTCGATCAGGCCGACGATGCGCGGGTGTTCGACCTTCTGGCTTTTGAGCGCCTGAATGGCGGCAATCGCGGCATAGGCGGCATAACCGTCGTCCGCACCGCCACGGCCATAGAGCTTGCCGTCCTGGTACTTGGGCGTCCACGGCCCCAGGTCGGAGCGCCAGCCGGAAAACTCGGGCTGCTTGTCCAGATGGCCGTACATCAGCACCGTCTGCAGGGCATTGCTGCGGGTGGCCGCCACCTCAAAAAACAGCACCGGCGTCTGGCCGGGCAGGCGAACGATTTCCAGCGTCAGGCCCGGCACCTTTTGCGCCTCAATCCAGGTCGCCGTGTTGCGCACCACGGTGTCGATAAAACCGTTGGCCACCCAGTCGGCGTCGAACATGGGCGACTTGGCGGGGATGGCGATGTAATCGGTCAGCTCGGAGACGATGCTGTCGTCCCAGGTGCTGCTGACTTCGCTCAAGACTTGCGGCGCGTTCAGGGCTTGGGTGGGGATACGGGCGTTCATGGGGATTCCTGTCTCAAGGGCGGGCGGAGAATTGGGGAATGATGCCACGCGGCCGGGCCACTTCGGGTGGTGCGATTTGAACTTCGTTTTCAGCCCGCTCGCAGGACTTCATGGCTTTATTTAGTCTGTGGTCTGCATCGGCGAAAGCAATTGCCCCAATAGCACCGATATTTCAGCAGTCTGGCCCGACATAGGCACCGCAATAAGCGCAATTTCTACCTGCCTCAAACCCTGCCGAATGGTCGCGCGTGACAAAACACGTCCATGATCCTTAAGCGTTTGCCACTGGTCATGGGGTGTTGGATAGGCAAGGCACGCCACCACGCGGGGTGTATCGAACAAACTGCTGTAGGCCAGCACTTGCAGCAAATCTTCACGATGCTGCGTTTGCCAATCGTGTTCACCTTTGCCATATCCGCCGTAGCCAACCAGTTGGGCGTGGCGCTTGTATTTGGCATCGATCACCAACGTGACATCCGGGCGGTGCAGCACCACGTCGGGAATCAGGGCGCGCTGCGTGCCCAATCGTTGTGGCTGCCAGTGCAAGCGCACCGCGGTTTCGTGCAGCCGACATGTTGTGAGTCTTGCCTGGAAGCGTTTGGCTGTGGCTTCTGCAATGGACTCGATCCACGCCTCAAAAAAAGTCGCCATATCCATGCGCCAAGGCAAACCCGCCAAGTCGCTGGTGCCACCCAGCCCCCGTTCGTCTACGGTCCAATGAATGGCTTCGAGGCCCTTCCGAAAAACATCGCTTGATGCATGGCTGTTGGCTGGCTGCCATCCAGTTTTGGGCTGGGTAGGCGCATATGAACGCAACTGCACGAGCAGCGCCTCACAGCGTTGCAAGAGGTGCAACACTGCGATATGTCTGCCACGCTGGGTCCGCAGTGCGTCCTGGTGCCGCAACACCGTCCAATGCATGGCGCCGTGTAACTTGGTATCGGCCAATAAATCAGGGAAGCGGCAGGGAATCGTCAGGCATTGCCCTTTTGCCCAATAGTTTGTGGCATAACGACCCCAATTCACTTGGCCCTTGGGTGCACTCAACAGCGCTTCGTTCATTTCAAAACGGAGAGAACTTTGCTTGAGCAGTGCCTCGATACGCATCAATACCGTCGCACTAAGAACCCACGACGGAATCTGTCGGTCGGAGCTAGGGACCATGCGTGGCAATGGCAAGATTTCAGGGGTAATCCGAAAGCCTGTGCCAACCAACATATCGCCTGCGCTGCTCCAGGAGAAGCGCGGCTCAACCACCAGACCAAGTTCTGGTTTGGCGGAAGACGGTGACAACAAGGGAAGAGCACCGATTCGCGTGTCGGACTCCAGCCACAACCCGATTTCACCACGCACACCACCCAACTGACCCCGCACACCGAAGTCACTCAGAATTCCGCGATTCATATCTAGAAAATTCTCGCTGCGGCGTTGCGCCAACTCGGGCGCCTTGCGTTTATCAACACCGGGCTCCAGCAGCCAGTCTGTGGCGGACACAAAGACCCTGGCGCTATCCTGGATGCGCCGAACGGGATTGTTTGAGAGAACCTGCACCACGCTCAGGAGTCAAGGCTGTCAATGAAGGCATGAATCTCATCGCCAAACCCACTCACATGGCCTTGGGCAAGGTACTCCAGCAGCAAGGGTCTTAATTCCGTCTGCAGCTTTACTTTTGCCCTGATCGCATCGGGCTCCATGAAATAGGCATGCCCCGGCAGCAAATTAAAGGCATCGTCGCCTGCATGAGAAATAAAGACGTCAAGCAGTTGCGCAAATTTGTCCCGCATTGCGGCGCACGACTGTTGCTCACTGGCGAGAACTTGCAGGCTAGGCCAAACGGGCGAAAAGGCAAAGCGCCGCCGCACGGCCACGTCCAGCAGCGCAATGCTTCGGTCTGCTGTGTTCATGGTTCCCAGAACGTGCAGGTTGGGCGGCAGTCGTAACGTGCGACCGCCAATTTCATCAAAATCGTAATCCAGTTCAACCTGGCGGTTGGGGTCGCCTGGCTCAAACAAATGCATCGCTTCGCCCAACACCTTGGCCAGATCCGCGCGATTGATTTCATCGATGACCAAAAGATAGGGTTGGCCTACATCGGCAGCGGCCTGCTGAATTGCCCGCATCAACTGACCACCAATTGCCGCGAAATGAAAGCCTTGGCTGTCGGCATCTTTGACAGGGCGCAAACCACCAATAAATGACTCGTAGGTTGTGCCCGCATGGAATTGAATCAGGTGGCCGTGGCCTTGGTATTGGTTTGCCAGCAACTGCTTTGCCAAATGCGTTTTACCGGTTCCCGGTGGCCCCTCCAGCACCACAAAACGCCGATACGACAGAAGGTTGGCGGTGTCCGTTTCTGAAATGGATGGCAGTAAATGCGCCAGCCATTGCAACCGAACCAACTGCGCCTCCTTCTCAGTTGCCTGTTTGCGGTCAATGCCCCGCTCATCCATGAACAGGTCAATGAATGCGGTAATCGAAGCGATTTGCGCGGCCTGGTCCGTCTCGGTACCTGAACCGGTTGGAGCATGGCAGGCATAAAGGACGGAACCATACTTCTGCAGGGTATGCTCCCACCGCCCAAGTTGCGACCGGACGACTTTGGGCATCTCCAAATCCGTGCGCACCGGGTCGCGTTTGCTCCACGCAAATCCCCCTTCGGGCAAAGTCGCAACCCATCGGGAGATGGCGTTGCAACGCCGTGCATGGCCTGGCTTGCCTAGCACCCTGTCATCTGGTGCTATGGACTGGGTACCAATCACCATGCCGATCAGCGCAGGGCCACTTTCGTCAGCAGGAAACACCACGAAACTCATGCCACCGTACGCGCCTGAGGTGTCTTGTTCCGGCGCGATCAGAGCAGCGTAGGGAACTGCCTTGTCTTTGCTATCTGCGTTGACACGCAGTTGGAAGCGCGACTCTTCACGGCTGCGTTTTTCCTCAAAATTTTTAATGTTCTTGTAGCGTTCTTGGACAACGTCATTGAACGCTTTTCTAATAGCCAACTCATCCCAATCCTGGCGGGGTGTGTTGACAGCCGCGAGTATTCTTTTCATTGGACTGCCTCGGGTAACGGTTTACAGGGTCCACTCAATACTATTGCAAAAGAAGATGGGAGTGGCTTGTCGCTGGCCCCACGGATTTCTATCTCGCCAGCTTATACACCGACGTCCCGGCAAACCAATTGGGCGCAAAGCGCACGATGCGGCCCTCCTGCAGGCCAAAGCTGTCGAGCACGCGCAGGCTGTTGCGCGCTGCCAAGTCGGCCAGATCGGCATGGGTGCCGACGCGGATATTGGGCGTGTCGTACCACTGGTAGGGCAGGCGCTTGGTGACAGGCATGCGGCCCTGCAACACACTCAGGCGGTTCGGCCAATGGGCAAAATTGGGGAAGGCGACGATGCCGACGCGGCCCACGCGGGCGGTCTCGCGCAGCATCACCTCGGCATTGCGCAGATGCTGCAGGGTGTCGATCTGCAGCACCACATCAAAGGATTCGTCTTCAAAAATCGCCAGGCCTTCGTCGAGGTTGAGCTGGATGACGTTGACGCCGCGTGCGATGCAGGCCAGCACATTGGCGTCTGCTATCTCGATGCCATAGCCGGTGCAACCGCGTTCGCGCTGCAGGTAGTCGAGCATGGCGCCGTCGCCGCAGCCCAGGTCAAGCACGCGGGAACCCTTGGGCACCAGCTCGGCAATGGCGCGTTGGATGGTGGCGTCGCTCATACCGTTAGCTCCTTGGCAACGCCATCAAAGTAACTGCGCACCACATTTTTGTAGCGCGGGTCGTTGAGCAAGAAGGCGTCGTGGCCGTGCGGCGCGTCGATCTCGGCATAACTCACCGATCGCTGGTTGTGTAGCAGCGCCTTGACGATCTCGCGGCTGCGCTTGGGCGCAAAGCGCCAGTCGGTGGTGAAGCTGACGATCAGGAACTTGCAGCTGGCTGCGGCCAGCGCCCGGTCCAGGTCGCCGCCAAAGTTGCGTGCCGGGTCAAAGTAATCCAGCGCACGCGTGATCAGCAAATAGGTGTTGGCGTCAAAGTACTCGGCAAACTTGTCGCCCTGGTAGCGCAGATAGCTCTCGATCTGGAACTCCGCCTCCTGGGTGCTGTACAGATAGCTAGTCAATTGCTCGGGCTTGCCATCCTTGGCAGCCTGGGCGGCGGCGCGCAGCTGACGGCCGAACTTCTCGTTCATCACGTCATCGCTCAAATAGGTGATGTGGCCGATCATGCGGGCGATGCGCAGGCCGCGCTTGGGCACCACGCCATGCTCGTAAAAATGGCCGCCGTGAAAGTCCGGGTCGGTGACGATGGCGCGGCGGGCCACCTCATTGAAGGCAATGTTCTCGGCGTTCAGGTTGGGCGCGCTGGCAATCACCAGGGCGTGGCCGACGCGCTCGGGGTAGCGCAGCGTCCAGCTCAGCGCCTGCATGCCGCCCAGCGAGCCACCCATAACGGCGGCCAATTTGTGAATGCCCAGCGCGTCCAGCAGGCGGGCCTGTGCATCGACCCAGTCTTCCACCGTCACCACCGGAAAGTCAGCGCCGTAGGCCTTGCCCGTATCGGGGTTGGTATGCATGGGGCCGGTGGAGCCAAAGCAGGAGCCCAGATTGTTTATGCCGATGACAAAGAACCGATTCGTGTCGAGCGCCTTGCCCGGCCCGATCATGTTGTCCCACCAGCCTTCGGAATTCGCCTGATCCGCATAGACGCCGGCCACATGGTGGGAAGCATTTAAGGCATGGCAAACCAGCACGGCGTTGGATTTGTGGGCGTTGAGAGTGCCATAGGTCTCAAAGGAGAGCGCGTAGTCGCCCAAGACGGCACCGCTCTGCAGCGGCAGTGGCGCGTCGAAGTGCATGCTTCGCGCGGTAGCAATCAGTGGCTCGTCCAGTGTTGACAAGTGTGTTCCCAAGCAAACCCCTTAAACAAAAAAACCCGGCATCGCGTTCAACGAGGCCGGGAGTTTGGATCGGTCCGTCTTTAGCTGCATTTGTAAAGCGCCCGCAAGCTGGAGCAAATTGGCGCTGGTGTGGATTTTAGCAAGACTTCCAAGGTGATGCGCCGCTGCGGGCAGCAATGCCTTGAGGAATGGTGCAGGTGAACTATGTGGAGCTTACCTGTCAAACGGGCTTGACAGCACTTTACTTACGTGCACCAAGTATCAAACTTAATCGAACTGATGAGGTGTGTTGTGACTCATGTTGGATTTTTTCATGACAGATGGTTACAGATTACTTACATTTATTTATATATTTTATTTTTATCAATTTTGTTAATTTTTGGATACTCCTGTCGATATCATTAATGAACACTATCGAAACACATTAGGAGGAAAAATGGCTCAAATATCAAACAGATTTATTGCTTTAAGCGTATTACTTGGAGGACTACTTTCTGGTTGTTCAAACCTATGTCCTGACAATAGACATGCATCTGTAGTTACGACATCCACAAATTGCGCACCTAGTTGTGTGCAACCTGTTAGACACACCTATACAATTCCACCCAAATTCTATGCTATTGGTTATGGGTCTGAAGGTAACTATGCTCAATATACAATGGGCCAAAAGCGTCTGATGGCTATGCGTGCTGCGGAAGTGGATGCTTACAGAAAGTTAGCGGAGCAGGTTAACGGTCTACGTATTTCTGGCAATACAACTGTGTCGGCGTTTGCGGTGCAAAACGACTCTTTACGCACATACGTTGAGGCCTATATTCGTGGTGCTCGGATAACAAACATGACAGCGATAGCAGACGGAAACTTTCAAGCAACCGTCGAATTGGACATGAGCGACCGTTTCGCCGATTGCGTTGTTGGCGCTGCTGATTGCAACTCACGAAACATATCTAGAGAGTGTGGAGTTGGTAGTTGCGAGACGGTCGGCGTAGCGTATTGAAAATCAAAGAAAATGAAACTCAGTAGAGTTTTGGCAACTGCAGCAGTTTTGATACTGCATGCAGTTGCAGTTTATGCGGAGGATGTTGTCGTATCCACAAGTGCACAAATAATCGACGGCGACATTGGTCGTGCCAGAGAGGTTGCAATTAGAAGAGCTCTTGCACGAGCCGTTGAGTCAAAAAGTGCAATAGTAAATTCGCAAACATTTGTAACTGCGGATTCAGTAAGTGATACAACGCAAATTAGAAGTACGTCATGCACTGGGGAAGTTCACATACTATCGCAAAGCATTCAAGGTGATGAAATATCAGTAACAGCAAACGTTGATGTTTTGCCCCATGGTTGCGAATTTTCATGCACTCGAAAGCATATAAATAAAATAGCCATAACCGACTTTGCATTTGAATATCCAGATCAATTGTCTGTTGATGAGTTAAATATCCTTAAATACAAAAGCGCTTCCGAGATTGCCAAACTTATAAATAGCCATAAAACTTTAATTGCACGATCGGCAGATATGGATTATCCATACGTTTCCGCAGCAAAGGCTCCAATTCCATATTTTGACAAAACTTTGGTGAGTTCCACGTTTAACAAGATTTCGAACAACTACGGGGTACAGTACATTCTATCAGGGGTATACAGAGATATCGGAGTTAGAGGTGCGAGCAACCATTCCCAGCGAAATATTCAAATCGACGTCTATTTACACGAAGGCTATAGCGGAAAGCTGATCTACAGCAAAAATTTCATAGCAATTTCACAAAATGGAGAAAAAATATCGAGTATCTACGCCGTAGGAAGTCCCGAATTTTACGAAACTAAATTTGGATCACTTTGGAGAAAATCTTTGGATGATATAGCAAGTTGGGTAGTTGAACAGAGCAACTGTCTCCCTACGATATCCAGCATTTTAAAATTAGAATCAAAACAAATTACAATAAATGCTGGTCTTGACTCCGGCATGTCGGAAGGAGATACTGTAGATGCGGTTTTTTACAATTCAACTTCAACTTCCATAAAAAATGCTAAAAACATTATTGAAGAGAAAAAAACCACACTTAATTTGGTTATTAAATCAATTAATTCGGAATACAGCATACTTGAGTCAATAGATAAGTTAGACTTTCAAACCAGAGTACAAGTTGGTGACATTATTAGCATTCGTTAATAACATCTTATTCA